>DASYHD010000007.1:0-163727 GCA_035998945.1 Flavisolibacter sp.
TGATTTGTTCTTTATAGACAGATTGCCAGCGTTCGACCTACAACTTCGTATTACATAGGCTTTCTGCAACCTGCACTGTATACAGTAAAATGATATCTTAGCTAAACGGCTGCAGAAAGCCTCTGCACGTTAGCGGTAATGGAAAGACCACCCTCAAAATGGACATCAGATAGTGAGAACTTTAAACTTCACCTTATTTACTATTAGCTTACTTGCGATAATACTGCTGTATTTGGACTTAACAGGAGTAACTGACTTACTAAAAGATGCTGTTGACACATATGCACTTTCAGTAGGACTGCTAATACCCTTATCATTACTATTCTTGGGGTACGTCCATTTGCGACAAATTAAGATTTACCTCTTATGGCTTCTGTTAAGTGTTGGAATGCTATTCTTTTACTTTCAGTTTAGAGATGCAGGAGTTTTACAAATGAAAAGAGGTACAGCATTAAACAGCTTTAAATCTTTATTTGGCTTTTTGGTAGCATTTCAGCTAAGCAGATTACTGTTCATCAAATTGACAGGACGTGAATACATCACACCTTCCATTGGTGGTAGCAGTGACCTGTTTGAAGGCAGGAAGCCACAACTTGCAGACTTTATTATGTTCGGACTTTTGTTTTTTACAATTATTGCATCTCAAGGAGTGTGACACCACTACCGCTAACAGCAGCTTTGTAAAAGCAGGGCTGAAGAATATGATTTCGACAAATTATCTTTATTGAACTACAGCAAATAAGTGAAGCATCAGAATATTAAATACCCTGCCTTCACAAAGCTGTTAAACGTTACCTGCCATTGAGATGAAAATAGAACGAACATTTGAGAAATACTACTACCTGACTGGAGATGAAAAATCAAAAGTTGGAAACGCCGACCCAGAGGATAAAAACATTCACTGGGACTATTTCGAAAAAAAAGACGCCGATTTTACATTAACAGAGCCATTAAGGTTCAGGATTAATCCCGGCAGATTTTCTGGGACGACAGGGGACTATCAGTTTAATAGCTGCGGCTTTCTTCTGTTTTCCGAGAAATTAAGAGCAATTTTTGAAAAATACCTTACCGAGATTGACAAACCTAAATGGTTCCCTGCTACAGTGAGGGACTTAGATGGAAAGGTTGCTGACTACTTCATACTTTACTTATTCAATAAGCCGGACTTTTTAGACTATAACAACTCAACGTTTGTACAGGGCACTGACCATCCAATCAAAAGAAGATACGACCTTGATAAAATTGGCGAAAGACTGATATTTAATTCGACCAAACTAGGAGTTTCCCTTTGCGTTCATGACATAGTTAGAAAAGAAATCAAAAAGGCTGGATGTACCGGAATATATTGCTATAAAATACATACGGCTGGACGACTATCCTAAGGCAAACGGCAGGTAACAGCGGTTTGCTGCAATACAGGCTGACGAATAAATGTTCAACAATAAATCACTATTTTGCTACACAACAAAGGCTAAGCTGAAGGAACATGAAATGCCACCACTGCATAAATACCCGTCCCGTTGTGTGCCATTTGAAAATCCCGTAGCTTAGAATGATACCTTCAAGAATTTACAAACCAAAACGGACAGATTTACTTTATCACTATTGCACTTCTGCAACACTTCACTCGATTTGCACAAACAAGACGGTACGTTTAAGTGACATTTTTTCGATGAATGATTATCTTGAAATGCACTGGGGATACTCCATTTGGGAAAAGGCTGCAACAGAATTACTTCCAGAAGTTGGAAGAGATTTTCTTGACGCAGTTGACCAAGTGATACATTTCTCGGGATTAAAGTGCCTTGTGTTAGCTTCTTGCTTTTCCCTTGACGGAGATGTTTTGAGCCAGTGGCGAGCTTATGCAGACGACGGAAATGGCTATGCAATTGGCTTTAGTGCAAGGGAGCTATTGAAGCTACCTATTCGACCATTAAAAGTTGAGTACAACGAAAAGAAACAAATAAAAGAAGTTAAAGCAATTATTAAGGCTCTACATGAAATTGAGAAAGACGAAACAGAAAAATATGGTGAAGATTTTATCAACGCCTGCTCGACTATAGCGTTTGACTTGGCATCTTACAAAAACCCCGCTTTCTCTGAAGAAATGGAGGTGAGGCTTGTACATTTATTGAACTTCGAAGAAAGTAATGGTTCATTGAAGTTGATTGATAATGGAGGAACTTCATTTGGAAAAGAAATGAAAGGTCAGGAAGTCAAATTCATCATGACACAAAATGCTCCAAAGGCATATTTAGATATTGACTTTACGAATGGAGGCAAAGTAAACCCAATCAAAGAGGTGATTATTGGACCAAAAAACTTTGTTAGAACAACAGCCATTTCAGTGTATTTAGAGACACTTGAAATAAGCAACGTTGAAATCAAACAATCAAAAGCATCCTATAGATAAACGGCACACAACAGGTGGCTTTGTGCAAGTGGAGCAAGACAAGTAATTATGAGCTATTTGCAAGCATCGGCAGCAGTTCCAGCGTGACGAACAACATTGAGCGGCAGAATAGACAATGAAATTTAATCTATAAATTGAGCAGCGGTTACGGGCAGATGGAACAAAAAAATCCCCACCTGCACAAAGCCCTGAACGTTATAGCACTACATACTTACCCCTGCATGGATTGGACAACAGGTTCAATGCGACATAGCGCACCGCATCGATCGCGTGGTTCAGAAAATCCACCGGTTCGTTCATCGCCTGCGAGGTCTTTTTGTCTGTCTTCCACCGGTATTGGTTCAGTTCTTTGCGCAGGTTGACGGATCGCGCCGTGACGTTGATCTTGTACCGTTTCAAGATGTCAATGCTGTTTCCAATGCTTTCCGGCCGTTTCGAAACTTCCGTGTATTTTACAAAATTGCTCCCCTTTTTGCTCCCCCAAAGGCATAAAAAAACGCAAAGCCGCTACAGCCTTGCGTTTTGAAATTTAGGTGGCGGAGAGAGAGGGATTCGAACCCCCGGACCTGTTACAGTCAACGGTTTTCAAGACCGCCGCATTCGACCGCTCTGCCATCTCTCCGGCGCAAATATAGAAGCCGGATAATTACCAACAAAAATTATTCACCCTTTCTGTAAAAAATTCAACCTGAATACATTGAGAATTTTGTAAATTCCTGCTACAAACCAAAGCATATGAAAAAGGTTAATGATATCCTCAATCGAAAAGGCCGTAATATCCTCGCCGTTTCACCGCAAACAACTGTGATTGACGCACTGCAACTCATGGCCGATAAAAATATCGGTTCAGTGCTTGTTATGGATGGAGAAAATTACATTGGACTGATGACAGAACGGGATTATTCGCGGAAAGTTGTTTTGAAGGGAAAATCCTCCAACGACACACTGGTATCAGATATCATGACCACCGATCTGCCGGCTGTACACCCACATGATACCATCGACCATTGCATGCAGCTACTCTCGGAAAAGCACATACGCTACCTGCCGGTGTTTGAACAGGAAAAGATCGCGGGTATTATTTCCATCAACGATGTGGTAAAAGAGATTATCCTTTCGCAGGAAGAAACCATCAGTAACCTGAAAGATTACCTTTATTCCAACGCATGATATTACACTGCCTTTTCACGAATCTTCACCAGGTCAGCAAGATCGATTTGCATGGGCAGTAAGCCAATTTTTACCACGGCTTTTTTGCCCCTTAATTCCAGCACCTCCCCTACCTGGAGATTACGTTTCATTTTCACTTTGTCACCGATCTGAATAGTACCGGCAACTTCTTCGTACCGGGTATCAAGCTGCTTTTGCTTTTTACTGACCGCTTTCTGATCGTTCTTTTTACCAAACAAAAGCGCAGCCATTTCTTTCACCACTTTATCCTTGTCTTCGGATTTTTTCCACTCCACCACCATGGTCCGTAATTTTCGCTCCATGTCTTTGAGGTAGGCCATGCGCTCTTCCGTGATCCTGTTTTGCTGTTTCAGGATCTCTACCTGCTGGCGATGACGTTCCTTATCCAGCACATGTTCCATTTCTTTCTTCAGGCGTTCATTTTCCTTTACCAGCCGGTGCAGGTCTTTTTCCTTCTCCTGTACTTTTTGCAAATCCTGTTCGGTCCTGTTTAAAAGTTTATCCAGTGTAAAATGGTTCTCATCCACCAGTGATCGTGCCTTGTTAATCAGGCGCTTGTCAAGGCCAATCCGTTCAGCAATGGCAAACGTATAGGAGCTGCCCGGCTTACCCACTGTCAGTTTATACAACGGCAGCAGGTTTTTTTCATCGAAAGCCATGGCACCGTTGATGATGCCTGGTGTTTTGTTGGCCATCACCTTCAGGTTCAGGTAGTGCGTGGTAACAATGCCATAAGCATGCTTGCGGGCCAGTTCCTCCATAATTACCTCTGCAAAGGCACCACCCAGATTCGGATCACTCCCGCTTCCCAATTCATCAATGAAGAACAGCGTTTTACCACTGGCCGTTTCCATGAAATGTTTCATGCTGAGCAGGTGACTGCTATATGTACTCAGCTCAAATTCGAGGCTCTGCGTATCGCCGATATGGATCATCAGTTGCTTGAAAATGCCGAACTGCGAGGAAGGATTTACCGGCACCAACAATCCACTTTGCACCATGATCTGCAGCAGGCCAACGGTTTTCATGGAGACTGTTTTACCACCGGCATTGGGTCCGCTGATCACCAGGATCCTTGCTTTTTCGTCCAGTGTGAGGTCAACCGGGATGGTTGGTTTACCGGAACGCTGGTTGTACAGGTACAGCAAAGGATGATAAGCTTTCACCAGGTGCACATGGGCCTTGTCCGTCACCACGGGATATTCCCCGTGAATATCGATAGCAAATGCTGCCTTGGCCCGGATGAAATCATATTCTCCCACGATAGCATGGTAAACACTCAGTAAAGGGGCATGCTGCCGCAGGCGCTTTGTCAGCTCACGCAGAATGCGATAGACTTCTTTTCGTTCAGCATTCTCCAGTTCATGGATGTCGTTGTTCAGGTCAATGGTTTCTTCGGGCTCGATGAAAGAAGTTCGGCGACTGTCGCTCTCACCATGCAAGATGCCTTTCACGGTACGTTTTTGTTCTGCATACACGGCCAGCACCCGTCTGCCATTTAAAAAGCTTTCTTCAATGTCTGCCAGGTAGCCTTGTTTGTTCAGCCTGGACACTATCCGGTCAAATAACCTTCGCAATTCATTCCGCTTGCGGTAAAGCCCCATTCGGATAGAAAACAATTCTTCGGAGGCATTGTCTTTCACATTGCCGCTTTCATCCACCACCTCGTCGATAAGATCTTTTATTTTCTTTTCATAATAGGTGCCCTGGATCACTTCTGCCAAACCGCTGTAAGCTTCTCTTCTTTCGGCGTCAAACCAGCGAAAGATCTTTTCCATGCTTTCGGCCAATTTGCGAATGTCGATCAGCTGCTCCCCGCTTAACAGCGATCCTTCAATGCTCAATAACTGCAATTCCTTCCCCAGGTTGAGTACATAATCATTCGGAAAATAGATGGCATTTTGCTGCAGTTGCCTGAATTCGTGGGTTTGTTTCAGTTCCCGTTCAATAAAATCCTTCCGGGTATGGATGCGCAGGTCTGCTGCTTTGGTTTTGGCATATTCGGTGCGGCATTTTTGGAGTAAGAGATCTTTGATTTTATCAAATTCCAATTGCACTAAAGCTGAATCTGGATAAACTTTCATTAACTTCCTCGCTGTAAATTTTGTTCAAAGGTAGACGCAAACAAGTATCCAGAAGGTCTGAAAATGTTTCAAAACGGTGTGTTAAAAAGGGTATGTTGGCTTTTCGTTTTACCTTTTGCGCTCCAAATTTGTAATCTAACCTCACGCTATGTTCACGAAACTATTGATATCAGTCTTTAGCCTCTCGGCATTATTTGCGTGTAATTCGGAGAAAAATTATCAGGTCATGAGTACGTCCTTAAACACAGCTATGAATCGGATTGACGAAGTGGAGACGGCTACATTTGGCACTGGTTGCTTTTGGTGTACAGAGGCTATTTTCGAACAGCTGAATGGTGTGGTAAAGGTTACATCGGGTTATATGGGCGGGCAGGTGAAAAACCCCACTTACAAAGAGGTTTGCACCGGCGAAACAGGTCATGCCGAGTGTGTGCAGATCGTTTATGAACCATCTAAAATCTCGTACGATGAACTGCTGAAAGTTTTCTTTCAAGTACACGATCCTACAAGCCTGAACCGCCAGGGAGCCGACGTGGGCACACAATACCGCAGTGCGATTTTTTATCATACACCGGAACAAAAATCCAAAGCTGAATATTATAAAAAAGAATTGAACACCAGCGGTGCCTACGACAAGCAGATTGTGACAGAAGTTTCTCCCGCTACCGAATTTTATGTAGCGGAGGATTACCATCAGGAGTACTATCAAAACAACAAAAATACCAATCCGTATTGCTCGATTGTCATTCGTCCCAAGCTGGAAAAATTCCAAAAGGTCTTTGCCGATAAACTGAAAAAGGAGCTTTGATCCTTTCTACAATATTTGAAAACTCCATGAAAATGGAGTTTTTCTTTTTTTATGTACCAAACAGCAGCACTACTATGAAGCTTCCGTTGCGTCGCACCCTTGTACGGCTGGTAATTCTACGGAACAGGTTTCGCCCCTATGACTTAAAGGCACAAAACATCTCCAACCCTTGTATTTTTCTACTCTTCTTCACTAAACACCCCTTGCCTTTTAAAAAGTTTCCCATGAACCCCAAACCCCATACGCCAAACCCCAAACCCTAAACTCCTAACCCCGAACTCCTCCTATCTTTGCCCACCTAAATCAACCACATGAAAAAGATTGCTGTTATAGGAGCCGGAACCATGGGTAACGGCATTGCACACGTGTTTGCGCAGAGCGGGTTTCAGGTTTCGCTGATTGATGTTTCGCAACCGCAGCTCGACAAAGCACTTTCCACAATTGCTAAAAACTTCGACCGCCAGATCTCCAAAGGCACACTGGCTCCGGAAGTAAAAGAATCAGCCCTGAAGAATATTACGTCTCATACTTCCATGGAAGCCGGCGTTTCTGATGCGGACCTGGTGGTGGAAGCAGCAACCGAAAACGTTCAGCTCAAACTTTCCGTTTTTCAGCAACTGGATCAGTTTGCACCCAAAGATTGTATCCTGGCCACCAACACGTCTTCTATTTCTATTACCAAAATAGCTGCTGTTACTGCGCGGCCCGAAAAGGTCATTGGCATGCACTTCATGAATCCTGTGCCCGTGATGAAACTGGTAGAGATCATCTCCGGATATAACACCACGCCAGAAGTTACCCGGCAGATTGTTGATTTGAGTCGCCAGCTAGGAAAAGAGCCTTGCATGGTCAACGATTATCCCGGGTTTATTGCCAACCGTATACTCATGCCCATGATCAACGAAGCTATTTATTCTCTATATGAAGGGGTGGCCGGTGTAGAAGAGATCGATACCATTATGAAACTGGGTATGGCACACCCTATGGGGCCGCTGCAGTTAGCAGACTTCATCGGGCTGGATGTTTGCCTGAGCATTTTAAATGTATTATACGAGGGCTTCGGCAATCCTAAATATGCACCCTGTCCCCTGTTGGTAAATATGGTTACCGCTAAAAAACTTGGTGCAAAAAGTGGGGAAGGATTTTACGTCTACACCCCAGGCAGCAAAGAATTGGTGGCAAGCACACGCTTCCAATAACAAAAAGCCTCTATGGAGGCTTTTTAAATTCTTTATATACCGTAATTACTATTGAAACTTTTCGGTCTTTTCACTTCCCGTGATTGGGCCATTGCTGCGGATCTGAATTTGTAAACTGGTGATCCATTCAGCGCAGCCTTTCCGGGCAAGGTGTTCATTCACCTGGTGAATAACATCCATCACTTCTACGTATGTTCCTTCCAGTGTAGTTGCAAAAGGTCCTACTTCATGTTGAATGCCGGATTGCCGGATAATTGCAATGGCCTCATCTACCCAGTCATAGGGATGTCGATCCTGCACAATTGGAAGAAGCTGAATGGACGCATTGATGGTGTAGGTATGCATCAGAAAGTTCGTTTTACTTTTTGTTCCAATAGGAGAAAGTCAGCTAGCCCAATTGCCGTTACCGCTTCTAACACCGGTGGAACCCGCAGCGCAATACAAAGGTCGTGTCTTCCTTTTACGGAGAAGCTTTCTACCTCGCCGTTTTCCCAGTTCAATGTCTGCTGTTCTTTGGGTGTAGACGATGTAGGTTTGATGGCAACCCGGAAAACGAATTCATTACCATTGGTGATACCCCCCACCACGCCGCCGGCATGATTGGTTGCGGTTTTGCCGCTGCTGTCAACGATAGCATCATTGTGTTCTACGCCAAACATACTGGCTGCGGCAAAGCCGGTTCCGAATTCAATACCTCTTACAGCCGGTATAGAAAACACAGCATGTGCCAGTACCGATTCTACCGAATCAAAAAACGGCTCTCCCAATCCAACCGGCAAACCGGCAACCCGGCACTCTACAATACCGCCTACCGAATCTTTTTGATCGATAGCTTTCTGCAGGCCGGCTTCAATATCTTTTTCACCTCCCACTTCCAAAATGGTGGACTGCACCGAAATAGTACCGAGGATTTTTTTCGCCACCACACCGGCACCTACAAGGCATACGGTAAGGCGACCGCTAAAGTGACCGCCACCCCTGAAATCTTCAAAGCCCGCGAACTTCTGGTGTGCTACAAAATCAGCATGACCGGGACGGGGAAAAGCCCGTTGCTTTTCATAATCACCGGAGCGGGTATTTTTATTTTCAAACAAAATCGTCAGCGGTGCGCCAGTCGTCTTCCCATTGAAAACTCCTGTAACAAAGATGGGTGTATCATCTTCTTTGCGGGGAGTCGTACCCTTTTGCATCCCACCCTTACGCCGTTCAATATCTACTGTAAAATCATCTTCTGCCAGCGGCAAACCAGCCGGACATCCATCGATGGTGATGCCAACGGACGGTCCATGCGATTCGCCAAATATGCTGACCCTGAATATGCGTCCAAATGAATTCATGCCTGTCGTTTATCAATAGAAATATTCAATTCAATAGTTATACAACTGCCGAAAACGCCTGCAGGTGTTCCCAAAATTGTGTATAAGATTTGTTCACAGCTTCTGCCTCTTCAATCGTTACCTCTCCCTGTGCTCCCAATGCAGCCACAGCACAAGCCATGGCAATGCGGTGATCATGGCGGGAATGAACGGTAGCACCCATCACGTCACCTCCGCCCTTTATCAGCATCAGGTCGTCCTGGAAAGTGATGGTCACACCCATTTTTGCAAACTCCTCCTGCAAGGTCAATGCACGATTGCTTTCCTTATGTGTTAACCGGTGCACACCTTCAATAACAGAAGTTCCTTCGCAATAAGCTGCCAGGGCTACAAGCGGCGGAAAAAGGTCGGGACAATCTGTTGCATCCAAATGAAATGGTTTCAGCCTGCTTTTGCGTACATGGATTTGCGATTCTTCAATACTGATGTTTGCACCGCTTTGCATCAACGCCTGTAAAATGGCCTTGTCTGCCTGCGTGGAAAACACATTTAAACCCTTCACAACAAGATCGCCGGCAACCGCACCTGCCACAAGTAGAAAAGCACCGCCACTCCAGTCGCCTTCTACTGCGTAGTTGAGTGGTTGGTCAGCTGATGGGGTACTTTGTTTTTCGGGGAAATAAAAAGATTCGTAGTTATTGTTAACCGGAACAGGCAAATCAAAGTCTTTCATCACCTGCAGGGTAAGATCGATATAAGGTTTGCTGTTTAACTGGCGAACAGTGATTGTTACATCGCTGGCTTTTGCCGCAGCAAACGCAAACAACAGTCCTGTGAGAAATTGTGAAGACAACGATCCGTCCACTTCTATATTTTTCGGCTGTAGCGGACCTTTAATGTGCAAGGGCAGCAGCCCATTGTTACTCGTGCATTCTACACCGAGCTGGGGTAGAGTTTCGGTAAAAAAAGAGAATGGGCGCTTTAGCAAACTTCCGGTACCGGTAACCTGAATGGGGGTATGGCTGCGTGCCGCTATGGAGGTAAACATCCGGGCCGACAGTCCGCTTTCACCGCAATTGATGGTATCGTTTACCGGGTTAACGCCATTGCTTTCGATGATGATGGTATGATCATCCTTTGTCACAACTGCACCCAATTGTGTGATGATATCCAGTGCTGCTTTATCGTCGTTGGAGATGCCAGGATTGTGTAAAACCGTTTTGCCACCATGCAGTAATGCGGCGGCACAGGCACGCTGCATGGCACTTTTAGAAGCCGGCGCCGTAATAACGCCGTTCACTTTAGAAGGAGAAATGGTAACCTGCATTACATGTGTTTGAATAGTTCCTGCAATGGAATTTTTTTGACGGTAGCTTTGCCAATCTTTTCAAGAAGAACGAAATTCATTTGTTCCCCTTCCCTCTTTTTATCACTCACCAGAACATCAAACACCTTTTGCTTGTTGTATCCGGCTGTAATGGGCAATCCGTATTGATCAATGATTTGAATAAGTTTATCGGCTCCTTTGAACTGCAAAAGTTCGGCAGACAGTTTAGAAGCAAACACCATCCCGATGGCTACCGCTTCACCATGCATTAGTTCATACTGTTTCTCTACCGCATGCCCTAACGTATGGCCAAAGTTCAGTAACCGGCGCTTGTCCTTTTCAAATTCGTCTTCCTTTACCACTTTTGCCTTTAACAGGGCATTCCGCTGCACCAGCTTTTGCAGGGCAGGTTTGTTCTTTTGATAAAAGAGCAGTTTCTTTTTCTCCAGTTCCTTGTACATCACTGCATCCAGGATGGCAGCATGTTTGATGATTTCTGCAAAACCATTGCGCCACTCGTTCACCGGCAATGATTTCAGTAAGGCAACATCATACAGAAGAAACTGCGGCTGATTGATTGTGCCAATCATGTTTTTATACAACCCCACATCAATCCCGTTTTTGCCGCCGATGGCAGCATCTACCATGGCCAGTAATGTGGTTGGCACAAATCCAAAAGAAACCCCACGCAAATAGATGGAAGCAACGTAACCAGTGATGTCCGTAACCACACCGCCCCCCATGCCTACAAGTGTCCAGGTACGGTCGGCATGCATGGCAATCAATTGCCGGATGACATCATCTACTGTTGCCTGCACTTTATACGCTTCACCGGCATTCAGTATGATGGTATTCCAGCCCTTCAATAATTTAGGATAGGCTGCCGCAATGTGACTGTCGGTGATCAGGACAGTTGTTTCCTGGGAAACGATCTTTTTCAGGTGCGCAAACGATGCATCAAAATAAAAGGTTGTTGCACCCCTGCTGAACTGAATTTTCTTTACCTGCATCAGCCGTTGAATACTTTGTTTTGGCGATTGATACTTTCCATATGCACAGCATCGAGGTACTTGGTTACAAACTCACGGCTCAATCCCATCTTATCACCTTTTTTACAGGCTCTCTCAAGAATCTCGTTCCAGCGACGCGTTTGCAGAATGGTGATGTTGTTTTCTTTTTTGTATTGCCCGATCTTCTCGGCTACTTTCATGCGCTCCGATAACAGGAGCATCAGTTCATCGTCTAACTGGTTGATCTGCTGACGAAGTTTTTCCAGCGTGGCGTGAAATTCGGCAGACGCAATATCCTCCCGTAACCAAACGATCTCTCCCAGCATTTCTGCCAACCGTTCTGGCGTAACCTGCTGCTTGGCATCGCTCCAGGCATTATCCGGGTCAATATGGCTTTCGATCATCAGTCCGTCGAAATCAAGATTAATAGCTTCCTGCGCTACATCCAGCAAAATATCACGACGACCGCAGATATGCGAAGGATCGTTTACAATCAGCATCTCTGGATTGCGACGCTTCATTTCAATAGCCAGGTGCCACATCGGCGCATTGCGGTACTCGGTATTACCATAGGATGAAAAACCACGATGAATGAGACCAATTTGCTGAATACCGGCTTTGGCTACACGTTCCACCGCACCTGTCCATAACTCCAGGTCAGGATTGATGGGGTTTTTAATCAGCACCGGAACATTGACGCCCCGCAGCGCATCAGCCACTTCCTGCACACTAAAGGGGTTTACAGTTGTTCGGGCGCCAATCCACAACACATCAACATCAAAATGCAATGCATCCTCTACCTGCTTGGCGGTTGCCACTTCTACAGCAATTGGCAGGCCCGTAATCTTTTTTGCCTGCTGCAGCCAGGGTAACCCCTTGGTGCCAATGCCTTCAAAACTACCGGGACGAGTACGGGGTTTCCAGATGCCGGCACGCAGCATGTTTACCTTCCCGGTTGCAGCCAGCCGGGTTGCCGTTTCCAGAACCTGCTCTTCGGTTTCGGCGCTACAAGGACCGGAAATAATCAGGGGACGTTTTTTCCATATTTCCTGCACTGCAGATTTTTGGTCTTTCATCTTTTGCATGATTGATGTTTTATTAATGGTTTTTATTTGTTTGTTTATATTGCTAAGAGATAAGGTTAAAGGAGACAAAGAGATGCATGTGTTACTCTTTTTCTTTTTCCGGCTCTTTTGTCCCTTAGCTATTTAATAATCCTCTTAATCTTGTTCGCCTGCTCAATCAGGTCTGTCAGGTACTCATAGTTTTCTTTTTCCAAACAGGCTTTAAACTTTCTGAGCTGGCTGATGTGCTCATTTAAAACATCCAGCACATTGTCACGGTTTTCTTTAAAGATTGGCACCCACATGGCCGGGTTGCTTTTGGCCAGTCGCACCGTGCTTTCAAAACCACCACTCGCCAGTTCGAAAATGGCTTCCTCTTCTTTTTCTTTCTCTAGTACCGTGTTGGCCAGGGCAAACGAAGTGATGTGCGAAATATGACTCACATAAGCCACGTGAACATCATGATCCACCGCGTTCATGTAAACCAGGTGCATACCCAGCACCTTGTAAATATTCTCCACCATCTCCAGTGCATCGGCGTCTGTTTCCTCCTTGTTGCATATCACCGTTGCTTTTGAAATGAAAGCGCCTTTTACCGCTGCTTCCGGGCCGCTGTATTCCGTTCCCCACATTGGGTGGGTGGCCACAAATCGTCCCCTCTTAGGATGATCTTTGATGATATCCAAGATTCCATTTTTTGTAGAACCAGCATCCATCACTACCTGCTGGTCTACTATATCCAAAACAAAAAGCACAATTTCCTGAATTGCATTTACCGGGACTGCAAGAATGACCAAATCGGATTGAGTTACTGCATCGGCCAAATCCGTTACCTCATCCACCAGGCCCAGTTCCAAAGCCTTCTGCCGGTGAGCTGCATTATTTTCAACACCAATGATCTTCGTTGCGATTCTTTTATCCTTCAGGGCAATTGCCATGGAACCGCCAATCAAACCAACACCTACGATTGTAACTACCATGCCTTAGGATTTATGCCTCGCTGTTTAATTCTATCAATGGCTGCCTGCAGATTATCTTCCGTGCTGCACAGGCTAACACGGATGTACCTGTCCCCTTCTGTCCCGAAGATACCACCCGGTGTAAGAAACACCCTGGCGCCATACAACACCTCATCGCTCACGGCGTAGCCATCTTTTGCTGTATACGGAACGCTTGCCCACACAAACAATCCTACCTGGTCGCGGCTGTATTGGCACTGAAGTAAGTCCAGCAATTCAAATACCTTTTCCCGGCGCTTTTTATACTGTTCGTTCAGCTTTTTGTGCCACTCTCCATTCAGCGAAAGCGCTTTTGTGGCAGCCAATTGCACAGGCAGAAACATACCGCTGTCCATATTGCTCTTAAAGCGCAGCACTTCGTCAATACGCTCTTTGGCGCCGCAAAGCATTCCCACCCGCCAGCCGGCCATGTTGTGTGATTTACTCAACGAGTTCAATTCAACCGCAACCTCTTTGGCTCCATCTACCGACAAAAGGCTCATGGGACTTTCGTTCAGGATAAAGCTGTATGGGTTATCATGACAAATCAGAATGTTGTGTTTTTCGCCGAATGCCACCAAGTGTTCAAACAACTCTTTTGATGCCTGTTGCCCGGTTGGCATATGCGGGTAATTCACCCACATCAGTTTTACCTTGGCCAGGTCTTCTTTTTCCAAAGCATCAAAATCCGGCGCCCATCCATTTTCTTCTTTCAGGTGATAGTAACGCGGAACACCACCCGAAAGTTTCACCGCACTGGAATAGGTCGGATACCCGGGATTAGGAACCAAAGCTTCATCCCCGGCATTGAGATAGGTCATGCAAATGTGCATAATGCCTTCTTTCGAACCGATAAGGGGAAGAATCTCTGTAACTGGATCCAGTGTAACGCCATACCATTTCCGGTACCAGGAAGCCATAGCTTCCCGTAACGATGCGGCGCCTTTGTAGCTCTGGTAGGCATGCACATTCGGCCTGGCACTTTCTGCCTGTAGCGTATCTATTACGTCGCTATCCGGCGCCATATCAGGACTACCAATGCCTAAATTAATGACTGGAATGCCTTCCTTGTTCATGGATTCTATTTCCCGCAGTTTTTGCGAGAAGTAATATTCGCCAATACCGTTCAATCTGTTTGCTACTTCTAGTTTCATTTGGAAGGATTTGCATTTCCATTTTTATATACTCCGTAAACCTTGACCGTTTCAGTTACCGGTTCTATTTCTTTTAACACCGCCTGCAACTGCGCCATGGTATCAAATTCTAGATCTGCGTGAAAATTGTACCGCCAGGCATTGCTGGGGATGGGAAAACTTTGCAGTTTGCTCAGGTTAACACCTCCATCAGCAATTTTCGTTAACACCTTTGCCAGGCTTCCTCTGGAGTGGTCGGTGTGAAACGAAAGCGAAGCTTTATTTGCATCCGGTTGCTCTATGGCTTTTTTCTGCAGGATCAGGAAACGGGTATAATTGTTTTTTTCTGTATGAATATTTTCGGCAGCAATTTCCAGTTGGAAAAGTTCTGCAGCCAGCTTTCCGGCCACGCCGGCAATGTGCTTGCTTTTGCGCTGATGAATGTGTTTTGCACTCAATGCCGTATCATCTGTTTCCACGAGTTTCCAATTGTATTGCGAAAGAAATTCGATACACTGCAGAATGGCGATGGGATGTGAATGCACTTCTTTTATGTCCTCCAGTTTTACACCCGGATTTACCAGCAGGTGCTGTTTGATGGGCAGGTACACCTCGCCAACAATAGAAAGACTGGATTTGTGTAACAGATTATAATTCGCCAGGATACTGCCGGCGATGGAATTTTCAATGGCCATTACGCTGGCATCCGTTTCACCTTTTTTGGTGGTTTCCACCACCTCGCGAAAGGTGGCGCAGGGCAAAATGCCAACGTCTTTACCGAAAAACTGCCGGGCGGCTATCTGATGAAAACTTCCCTCAAAGCCCTGTATTGAAACAATATTTGCCATGTAAACTAAAAAATCCCGGCTTTTGGCCGGGATTTCTATTGTTGATTAAACTTTTTAAATGCTTTCAACAAAAGCTATCCCGGCTCTTACTAAAATAAAAGTAAAAATAGAAACCGCGATATGTTGTTGCTTTTGTCATTCTGTACGCAAATATAAAAATGCAATGGTCAGAACCAAATAAATTTTTACTATCTTATATGATAGCCAACCAGCGCATTTTGCGCTGAAACCCGCTCCTAGCGCCGTACAGAGTCTGCTTCGTTCATACGTATCCTTCGGCCCTTGTACTTTTTGCCGTCGATCGCCTGCATCATTTTACGGGATACGCCTTTGTCAACTTCAACCCAGCTGTTCATCTCTTTCATATCAATTCTACCCAGTACATCCTTCGGCAGATCGCTCATGTCAAGGATAAACTGCAGGAAGCTTGCCTTGTAAAATCCATCCTTTGTACCCAAATTCACAAACAGCTTTGTCATGTTACCGTTACCGCTGTACTCACGGCCACGGGTATCTTTTCTTCTATCCGCTCCACGGTCAGCGCCTCTTTCAAAGCGTTGTTCCCGTTCACGCACATTCAGATCTTCAGCGTTTTCGTAATATTTCAGGAAGCGGTCAAACTCCAGCGCAGCCACCCGTTTCAGCACTTCCTCCTTACTCACTTCGGCAAACTTTTCTGTCAGTATGGGCATATAGGTTTCATAATCGCCATGACTGATATCAGCCGACAGGAGCTTATCCATAAAATAAAAGAACTGCTTTCGGCATACATCCTTTCCCGATGGAATTTCCAGTTTATGAAACTGCACCTGCACCATGCGTTCAATATCACGGATGCGACGCACTTCACGGGAATGTACAATCGAGATACAAACACCAGTCTTCCCAGCACGTCCGGTACGGCCGCTGCGGTGGGTGTATACTTCAATATCATCCGGTAGTTCAAAGTTGATGACGTGGGTGATTCCGGAAACATCAATACCACGGGCGGCAACGTCGGTTGCAATCAGCAATTGCAGGGATTTCTCCCGGAATTCATCCATTACTTTATTCCGTTGCTGCTGGCTCAGGTCACCATGCAAAGCTTCAATATCATATCCCTCCCGGGTTAACTTTTCCGTAATCTCCTGCGCATCGGCCTTGGTGCGGGTAAAGATGATCCCATACATGCCGGGGTTAAAGTCTATAAGGCGCTTCAACACTTCATAACGGTGTTGAGCCTGCGTAACCACATATTGATGGTCGATATTTTTGCTGGCTGTATTTTTTTTGCCAACCGTGATCTCTACGGGCTCATTCATGTACCGCTTGCTAACACCCCGGATTTCCGGTGGCATGGTGGCACTGAACAACCATGTGCTTTCCCGTTTGGGGGTATTTTTCAGAATGGTTTCAATGTCTTCCTGGAAACCCATGTTCAGCATTTCGTCGGCTTCGTCCAGCACTACGTAGCTGATCTCGTCCAGGTTGATGGCTTTGCGTTCGATCAGGTCAATCAAACGGCCAGGTGTAGCCACAACAATCTGCACACCACGACGAATATCCCGAATCTGCTGCGATATGGACGTTCCACCGTACACGGCCACCAGGTGGATTCCTTTCGAATGTTTCTTGAAATTTTCGACCTCGTTTACGATCTGCATACAGAGCTCCCGGGTAGGACAGATCACCAATGCCTGCGGGAACTTTTTGGAAGTATCAATGAGTTGCAATAACGGCAAACCAAATGCTGCGGTTTTACCTGTGCCGGTCTGGGCAAGGCCAATAAAATCTTTGGTTCCGGATAGCAATACCGGGATTGCTTTTTCCTGTATGGTAGTGGGCTGTGTAAATCCAAGCTCTTCAACAGAAGCCAAAAGCTGTTCATTCAGCCCCAGTTCACTAAATAATGCCATAGAATAATTTGCGCAAAGGTAACCGCTGTTTGGCAGGATTAGAGAAGGAATTGCAGGATTATATCAAAAACCGGGCTCTATTCTTCCCAAAAAGCTTCACCAATAACATGTTTAAAAGATGCGAAAGAAAGGAAAAAGTAAGCAAGCTAATGCACGTAAAATGAAGCACATCCTCGTATAAAAGCAAAGCTGCCCTGTTTCCAGGACAGCCCTTGCTAATGATTGCTTGCCAAAAAAAGATATCATTCAAGGCAGCCGGCAAGCATGCTATACCTTAAAGACTACAATTACTGTTGAGTAGCACTTGTAGTGTCGCCAGCCAAAGTTGACGTATCGCCACCGAGAGTTGTTGTATCGGTAGGAGTAGTCAAAGGAGCTGCAGTTGTAGTATCTGTTGTAGTAGCAGGAGAATCAGTAGCAGTTGTTTCGCTACCAGAGTTGCCGCAAGCTACTAATACGCCAGAAATTGCTAAAATTCCAAGGAACTTTTTCATGTGTTGTTTGATTTTTGATTGATTTTAAAAAATAAGTATTGTCTAGAATTAGTTGTTTTGTCCTTCTCTAACAGCACTGCCAACTGAATCCACTACTCTATTCAGGGAATCGTGGCGCTGTTCAATGGTATCAATGGCTTCACTGGCAGCTTCCTGAACCGACTCTACTTTCAGGTTTTTGATGGAATCCAGTGAATCCTTCACCCGCTGTTCCGCACTGCCGCTGTTACTACAGGAGGCAAATAATCCGGCTACAAACAAGGCAAAAAACGTTTTTTTCATGTTTTTTTTATTTGGTTAAGCTTTTAGGGTTTACCTGTCTCTTTTAGCCGAATCTCTTAGGTTATCAAATTTTTTTTCAAGGGTATCCAGTAACCGTCCGCCTTTCTGCCTGGCCGAATCTGCCAGTTTTTCTAGGGTCGTATCCAATCCTTTTGCCAGGCTATCCACTTTTATCTCCACCTTTCCGCTGTTATCACAAGCGGTTAAACTCAGAACCAGCGTTGCCAACAAAAGAATTTTCTTCACGATTGCCGGTTTTTAAAGGATTAATACCCTGATTAAAAAAAGGTAACCCGGTTTTTTAAAAAAATTTTTTACCAGCATCTTTGGGTTACTTTTTCACGATTACCGTATTAAAAAGGGATTGCAGTTGAAAGCAGAGCACAATCAGATCGCTTTATTACAAGGTTTAGCCCGGCAGGAAAAAAAAGCTATCGAAACCATCTATAAAGAAAACTTTAACCTGATACAGGCCTTGGTCCTGAACAATAATGGCAGCGCTGAAGACGCTAAAGACATTTTTCAGGAAGCCATGATTGTTTTATACCAGAAAGTCCAATCCGGAGATTTTGAATTAAACTGTCAGATCAAAACTTTCGTCTATTCAGTAAGCAGGCGATTGTGGCTGAAACGATTGGTGCATCAATCCCGGTACACCCTCCATGAAAACCACGAAAACATTGTGCTGGTGGATGAGGACGTTGAGGATCACGAACAGAAGAACACCGAGTTCAGTATGATGGAAAAGGCAATGAGTAGTTTGGGTGAACCCTGCAAAAGTTTATTGGAAGCATTCTATATGGAGAAGAAGGGTATGCAGGAGATTGCGGCGAATTTTGGCTATACCAATGCCGATAATGCCAAAACCCAGAAATACAAATGCCTGATGCGGTTACGGAAACTATTTTTTTCGCAGTATAAAAACGGGTCCACAAATGGATGACATTAAAATGATTGAAATTGTTGAGCGGTATCTTGCCGGTGAAATGGTCCCTGATGAGAAGGCCAATTTCGAGAATTTGCGTAAAAGCAATCCTGAAATAGACCAGTTGGTGGTTGAACACAGCTATTTTTTACAGCAGCTCAACCGGTTTGAGGATACCAAAAAATTCAAAAACAAACTAAACGACACCCATCTTCACCTGGCTGAAGAAGGCGCTATCAAATCACCTGAGTTGAAAGGCGGGGCCAAGATCATCTACCTCTTTAACCGCTATAAACGCACTGCTGCCATCGCTGCGTCCATTGCTGGCATCACCGCATTATCCATCAGTGCACTCATCTGGTCGGTTTCCCCTGCCAAACCTGTTAACCGCAAAGACCTGGAAACCCTGAACAGAACGATCCGGGTAATCGATAACAAGGTTAACCAGGTTAAAAGTGAAAATGCAGCGCTGCAACAACAAATCAGCAATCTGCCTGATAATACCAAAGCACCCATTGAGTACACCAGTGGGGGTACCGGCTTCCTGGTAGATGCTAAGGGCTATCTTTTTACCAATTACCATGTTGTAGAAAAAGCCCGCTACATTGCTGTGCAGAACCACAATGGTAAAGATCTGCGGGCAAAAGTGGTGTATACAGACCCACTACGCGATATTGCGATCCTCAAGATCACTGATACAGCATTTAAGGCACCGGCCGCTATTCCTTATGCTATTAAAAAGTCAACTGCTGACATTGCCGAACCCATCTTTTCACTGGGCTATCCCCGCAACGATATTGTTTATGGGGAAGGCTATTTAGCCGCCAAGACCGGGTACAACGGTGATACGCTTTCGGTGCAGATCTCCATCAATGCCAATCGCGGTAACAGCGGAAGCCCGATCATTAACCGCAACGGCGAAATTATTGGTGTACTGAGTGCCCGCCAGACCTCTGTGGAAGGTGCCGTATTTGCAGTGCAGTCGAAATACATTCATGAAGCGTTGAACAGCCTGCGCAAAAAGGATACAAGCTACCAGCAGGTCAAACTGCCAACAACTTCGAGCCTGAAAGGTGTTGACCGCACCCAGCAGGTGAAAAAGATCACCGACTATGTTTACATGGTAAAAGTGAATTAAGCATTTCGCTCCGGAAATAAAAAAGCGCAATCAGAAAATGATTGCGCTTTTTTTGTTACAAACTTTTGAACAGCTATAGGGCTGTGGTTGCGTCGCACTCTTCAGCGTTCATCGCTCTTTTGAGCAGAAGCTCCACCACAAAACTTACCACAAGCGGTTGGGATATTCGTTCGCCTCAACCAACGAATTCAAATTTCGTTGTACAATGGGTGCATCTTCTTTATAGGTAACGCCAAACCAGGGAGCCGTAGTTGGGATTACTTTGATCACACCCCTGTTTTGCTTTATGAACTGGTCGGCCACAAACGGGATCAGGAACTCCGCTTTGGGTTCATTCAGGTTTTTTCCCAGGAAGGTTGCAAATTCTTCGCGGATGAACTGGAAAATAGAAGGATGAAAACACCAGAAATTCATGGAGGACAGGGACTCTTCCTTCACCGGGTATTTGGCACCATCGCCTTCTTCATACACGATCTGCCCGTTATCGCGGTACAGTTTCACACGTTCATTGATGGCCACCAGCCTTTCATTTTCATCTACATCAATTACACCACGGCTGACGGAACCATGCTCTGACAGGGTTTTGTTTAGTTGGTAGGCGACAATGCCATACACATCTTCCTTGCATTCCAACACCAAAAAATTATTTGCTTTGCTAAAAGCGTCGGTTCCGTAAAAGTCATCTGCATTGATTACGGCAAATGGTCCTGTTACTGCTTCGTGAGCACATAAAATGGCATGTGCCGTACCCCAGGGTTTTTTACGGTCTTCGGGTATTTTATGCTGGCCCACAAATGCATCCAGCTCCTGGTAAACGTATTCGGTTTCAATTTTGCCATTTAATTTGGGTTCAAAAATGGCTTTGAAGTCTTCGGCAAAGTCTTTCCGGATAATAAAAACAACTTTTCCAAAACCAGCTTTTATTGCATCATAAATCGAATAATCCATGATGGTTTCACCACTGGGTCCGAATTGTTGTATTTGCTTCATGCTGCCATACCGTGATGCCATGCCTGCAGCCATAATTACTAAGGTTGGTCTCATATGTCCTTTTTTAAAATTGCTGCGAAATTAACTACTTTTCACCCGACTTGATGACACCCCTTTTCAACCTTTCCTGCCGGATTGATCCCTTGCCGCTGGTGCTGTACCCTACCGTCTCGGTTGCTATTTTGCGCCTCGATCTTGTTCACCCCGTTGTATCGGGTAACAAATGGTTCAAGCTGAACTATTACCTGGGCGAAGCAACTGCTGCCGGAAAAACCATCCTCACATTTGGCGGAGCTTACTCCAACCACATCGTAGCCACGGCCGCAGCGGCAAAAATGGCTGGTCTCAAAAGCATTGGCGTGATTCGTGGCGAAAGGGCGCCGGAGCTATCGCAAACACTTACAGAGGCAAAAGCCTTCGGCATGGAACTTTATTTTATCAGCCGGAAAGCCTACCAGGAAAAAACCCTGCCGGATGAAATCGCAAACCAGCAAAATGAATTCTATATTATCCCGGATGGCGGATATGGCCTGCTTGGAATGGAAGGCGCCAAAGACATTTTATTACAGAATCAAACATCGGCTTATACGCATATTGTTTCGGCTGTGGGCACCGGTACTACTCTTGCCGGACTGGCCGGAGCTGCCGGAGATGATCAGCATGTGATTGGCATTTCGGTTCTGAAAAATAACTTCTCCCTTCAGAACGAAGTTGAAGAGTTAGTGCTGACATGTAAGAGAAAAAACGTCCGCATACTACACGATTATCATTTTGGAGGATACGCAAAATACACCGCTGAGCTGATTCATTTTATGAATGATTTTTTCAGACAGACCTCGGTCCCAACCGATTTTGTATATACCGGCAAAGCATTTTTTGGCGTAATTGATCTGATTCAACAGCAGTTTTTTGCACCCGGCTCTAAAATTTTGCTGGTGCATACAGGTGGCTTGCAGGGCAATCGGTCACTGGCAAAGGGAACGTTAATTTTCGGGTAAAAAAGGATCGGGCTTTTATATTTGCATGGCTCGGGCACAGAATCCGTTACGTGAATGATGAAGCGCCTAATCCTAACTACCACCATCTTATTAGCAGTATTTGCAGGCTTTGGACAAGATACGCTGCCAAAATTTACCGTAAAGAACCTTGGTAACAACCGGGAAGGTGTCCCGAACGTGGTAATCAGTTGGGTAAACCCTTTTGAGACCCTGAAACAGGTCAGCATTCAAACTTCGCACGACAGCATCCGGAACTACCGGACCCTTATCAGCCTTACCGATCCCAATGCAAAAATGAACGGCTTTGCCGACAAGCGGGCTCCGAATGATCATATGTTCTACCGGCTTTTTGTGGTAAAAGGAAACGGGGAATATTTTTTTACCCAGGCGAAAAAACCATTCCTGGATACAGCAAAAACCTATACACCCATTGAAACAGTGGTGGCCAAAAAGAGCCCTGACAATCCCATCGTTAAAAAGCCAGATTTCACGCCTTCCTTTTACGTTTATACCAACAAGGACGGTTATGTTTTCATCAATCTTCCGGATGCTGAAAAACAGCAATACCACATTAAATTCTTTGAGGAAGATAACAGCTTATTGTTTGAAGTAAAAAACATCAAGCAGCCTGCACTCACGTTGGATAAGACAAACTTTCATCATGCAGGCTGGTTCAATTTTGAGCTTTACAATGATGATAAACTCATTGAGAAACACAAGTTTTACCTGAATAAGGATTTTTAAGCAAAGAGACAAAGAGCTTTAAAAGAGGGAAAGAGTCTGCGCTTTGTCTCCATTAACCTTCCTCACTTAGTGATACCTTGAATACCTTCTCAAAATTCCGCTTGAGTTTTTCTTTCACGTCAGCCATGTCAACGGCGTGTCCCAACTCTTCTTTCATAGAAGTAACCTTTTTGTTCTGAATGCCACAGGGTATTATGTGATTAAAATAAGAAAGATCCGTGTTGACATTTAGCGCAAATCCATGCATGGTTACCCAGCGGCTGCAACGTACACCCATCGCACAGATCTTTCGCTCCTTTCCTTTGATCGCAGCATCGATCCAAACGCCGGTTTCTCCGGCAGAGCGGTCGCCCGTAATGCCGTATTCAGCCAGGGTGAGAATGATCACTTCTTCCAATTCACGCAGGTAGCGGCCAATGTCGGTGTAGAATTTTTCAAGGTCAAGAATTGGGTACCCCACAATTTGTTCCGGCCCGTGAAACGTGATATCTCCACCCCTGTTCGTTTGGAAAAAACCAATGCCTTTTTCTTCCCGCTCCTTTTCACCAATCAGCACATTTTCCATTTTACCGCTTTTGCCCAACGTGTACACAGGAGGATGCTCGACAAAAAGAAGGTAGTTGGTAGTTGATCGGTGGTCGGCACCGTCCTCATTACCATCAGCAGACGGCCCACTGGCAACTACCGCTTTTGCTGCCAGGTTTACTTTTAGCAACGCTTCCTGGTAATCCCATGCCTCTTTGTATTCCATATGTCCCAAATCCCTGAAGAGGACTTTTTGCTTTTCCATCGTGTTGCAAAAGTAAGCTCCTTTATTTTTGCACTCTATGGCCGAAAATCAGATTCCCAATGCAGACGAACAGGAAAGCAGTGACGATTTATACGAGCGGTTTCAGTTCAATGCTGACAAAGGCCAGGAACCTTACCGTATCGACAAGTTCTTAATGAACCGGATCGAAGGTGCTACCCGCAACAAACTGCAGCAAGCCATCAATGCAGGCCTGGTGCTGGTGAACGGTAAGGAAGTAAAACAGAATTACAAGATCAAAGCCTTTGACCAGATCATTGTTTATTCTGACTTTTCTCCCGAATCCACTGATATTGTCCCGGAAAAGCTGCCCCTCAATATTCATTTTGAAGATGATGATCTCATTATTATCAACAAGCCAGCCGGTATGGTAGTGCACCCGGGAAGCGGCAATTACAGCGGTACGCTCCTGAATGGTATTGCCTGGTATTTGAAAGAAAAGAATCCAGGTATAAACGAAGAGACGCTGCCCCGGTTTGGGCTTGTTCACCGCATTGATAAAAACACCAGTGGGTTGTTGGTGCTTGCCAAATCCGACAAAGCCATGCGGCAACTGGCCAAACAATTTTATGATCATACCGTAAGCCGCCAGTATATAGCGCTGGTTTGGGGAAATGTGGAGCAGGATGAAGGCACCATCATTGCACATGTTGGCCGCAACCTGCGTTTTCGTAAACTGTTCGAGGCCTATCCCGAAGGCGACCATGGGAAGGAGGCCATCACACACTATAAAGTGCTGGAACGGTTCAATTATGTAACCCTGGTGCAATGTGTGCTGGAAACCGGCCGCACCCACCAGATACGGGTGCACATGAAACACATTGGTCATCCACTGTTTAACGATGATTTTTACGGAGGTGATCGCATTGTGAAAGGAACCATCTTTAGCAAGTACAAACAGTTTGTTGACAACTGTTTTGCCATTTGTCCGCGGCAGGCGCTGCACGCCAAAACCCTCGGTTTTACGCACCCCTCCACCGGTGAGCAAGTCTTTTTTGACACAGACTTACCAAACGATCTAGCACAGGTGATTGAGAAATGGCGCGGATATGTCACGCATTTAAAAACCGAATAAACAAACGATCCTGCTTAATTTCTTTGCTTCCATAGAAGCAGCAAGCAAACAAAGAATGTAGCCAAAGTAGCTTGTGCACAAATAGATTGCATGCAAATACAGAAACTGTATTAATTTCCGCCATCCGCCTTTTGAAATCGTCCATCCTTTGGATGCACTCCTGCTAACCGGAAAATACACCTGATTTTATTTGTAAAAAACCTTTAAAAGCCATTCATCATGAGCACAAAAAAAATCATTACCGTATTTGGCGCAACCGGCGCCCAGGGAGGTAGTCTTGTACAGGCCATCCTGAAGGATCAAAACGCTGACTTTGCCGTTCGTGCGGTAACCCGTGATCCTGATTCTGACAAAGCAAAAGCCCTTGCGCAGCAGGGAGCCGAAGTAGTGGCCGGCGATATCGACGATAAACAAAGCGTTGTAAATGCCATGCAGGGAGCTTACGGCGCATTTTGTGTTACGTTTTTCTGGGCACATTTTTCTCCTGAAAAAGAAATGGAAGAAGCCCGTCGCTTTGCCGAAGCAGCGAACGAAACCGGCGTCAAACATGTGATCTGGTCAACACTGGAGGATACCCGCAAATGGGTGCCACTCGAAGACGACCGCATGCCAACGCTGCAGGGAAAATACAAGGTGCCGCATTTCGATGCCAAGGGCGAATCCGATCACTACTTTACCGACCTTGGCGTGCCCACTACTTTTTTACGGGCATCTTTTTACTGGGATAATTTTATTCATTTTGGCAGTGGTCCAAAAAAAGGACCCGATGGCAGGTACTATCTCACTTTTCCGCTGGATGACAAAAAAATGGCCGGTATTGCCGCGGAAGACATTGGCAAATGTGCTTATGGTATCTTCAAACGCGGCGATGAAATGATTGGGCAAACCATTGGCATTGCTGGCGAA
Source organism: Flavisolibacter sp. (assembly GCA_035998945.1). Taxonomy (GTDB): domain Bacteria; phylum Bacteroidota; class Bacteroidia; order Chitinophagales; family Chitinophagaceae; genus Flavisolibacter. The sequence continues at coordinate 25,647 of DASYHD010000007.1, forward strand.
CACCTGACGGGGGAAGAAATGGCGCAGAAAATGTCAACAGCGATTGGCCAGGAAATTACCTATAACAATGTTACTCCTGAAACCTTTCGGGGCTTCGGCTTTCCCGGCGCCGACGATCTTGGAAATATGTTCCAGTTTTACCGCGATTTTGAAGAAGTCTGCAACACGGTAAGGGATGTGAATCGGTCAAAAGAATTGAATCCGGAACTAAAGTCGTTTGATCAGTGGCTGGCGGAAAATGCACAGCGGATTCCACTCGACTAAAACTGAACTAAAAATGGTTGCTGGTGTTCAACTCTGTACCAGCAACCATTTTTATTTTTTCGGGAACAACATTTTATAATCCACTCTTATCGAACCCTTGGCAATATCATCTAGTTTGCGCTTGTATAACTTTCGTTTCAGGGGAGAAATATGGTCGATGAACAATTTCCCATCAATGTGATCGTATTCATGCAGGATGATTCTTCCGGTAACACCATCAAAGGTTTTTGTGTGTTTTACAAAGTTCTCATCCATAAATTCCAGCGTCACTTCTTCTGCCCTGTAAATATCTTCCCGGATCTTGGGAATACTTAAACAACCTTCGTTGTAAGCCCAGTCATCGCCTGCCTCTTCTACAATGTGTGCATTGATGAAGACTTGCTTGATGCCTGGCGCATCAGGATAAGCTTCTTCCTTTTTTTCTTCTTCATCCATGTTGGCAAAAATCTGCGCACTGTCCACCACAAATAGCCGGATAGGCCGGTTTATCTGGGGTGCCGCCAAACCCACGCCATTGCTGCCGTACATAGTTTCCCACATATCTTCAATCAGCTTGTTCAGCCCCGGGTAGTCGGGAGTAATGTCTTCAGCCACTTTACGCAAAACAGGATGGCCATATGCTACAATCGGAAGAATCATAATCTATTTTTTGATATGCAAACGATGCAAGCAGCATTCATTTTATTGCTCAGCAAAGGTAGCTTAACCGGAATGGGTTTTGGTAAACGTTCCACTAAAATTTAGAGAGGTAATCCTGCAGCATGATAGTGGCGGCAATTTCGTCTACCAGGGCTTTGTTCTGCCGCTGCTTTTTTTTGAGTCCCATATCCAGCATGGCGCGGGTAGCCATTTTGGATGTAAACCGCTCATCTACTTCTTGGATAGGAATGGCTGGAAAGGCTTTTTTGAATTGCAGAATAAAATTTCTTACCAGTGGCGTGGCATGCGTATCCGAATCATCCATGTTGGTAGGCATACCAATAATCACTTCTTCCACGCCTTCTTTTGGAACATAATCTTTCAAAAAGGCCAGCAGCTTGGGCGTTTCCACCGTGGTCAGGCCGGTGGCAATGATCTTCAGGGGATCGGTTACCGCAAGTCCCGTTCTTTTTTTCCCGTAATCGATGGCTAAAATCCGGCCCATGTCCATTTGATAATTAGGTAGTAAAACTAAACTGGTAGCTGTAAAGATGGCGACTGATCTGCGTTTTGCTCCTAAAAGGTAACAAATAGGTCAGCAATGACAAAGGCAGCAAATACCACGCTGGCAATACCGTTGGCCGTCATAAAAGCCAGGTTTACCCGACGCAGGTCATTGGGTTTAACAATAGAATGCTGGTACAGGAGCATACCGCCAAACACCAATACTCCCATCCAATAAAGCCATCCAAAGCCGCCCAGCCTTCCTGCTGCAACAACTGCCGCTGCACTAAACAGGTGGAGAATCTCTGATACCCGCAAAGCCTTTGCCTTACCCAGCCAGGCCGGGATAGAATACAATTGGTTGGAACGGTCAAACTCCTCATCCTGCAGGGCATAAATAATATCAAAACCACTCACCCAAAAGATCACTACCAGTGAAAAAAGAATGGGCAACCAGTGAAATACACCTGTTACAGCAAGATAGGCACCAATAGGCGCCAGGGATAGTCCCAAACCTAATACCAGGTGACAAAGCGGCGTAAAGCGTTTGGTGTAACTATAGCCCAACACCACGGCCAACGCAACCGGTGAGAGGTAAAAGCAGATACGATTGATAAAAAAAGTGGCCGTTATAAAAAGCACACAACTGGCGATAGTAAATAGCAGGGCATTTTTGGGTGTGATGATGCCTTTGGGAATTTCACGGATAGCTGTGCGGGGATTAAGTGCATCCCATTTGCGATCGAGGTAGCGGTTGAAAGCCATGGCCGCACTCCGTGCTGTGATCATGCAGATTAAAACCAGGAATAACTTTTGCCAGATTTCCTCAGCATTAACTACATAATAGTTTTCAGCAGTCCATCCAACGGTATTATTTAGATTCCATTGTCCAACACCAAAGAGTTCTGACAACATGGAGTAGCTGTTATATCCACTTTTGATTGCTAAGAAAAAACCGATCAGCGCAAACGGCATCGCAAAAATGGTATGCGAAAACTTAATGAGGGAGAGATAGTTTTTTACAGTAGACATAATAAATCTGTACAAAGAAAAGGATGGATTTCGCTTTGCAGAACTGATTTTAATCCAATTGGATCCTGGTTCTGATCAGTTCCCAAAGTACGACGCCGGCCGCTGTGGCCACATTCAGCGAATGTTTCATACCTAGTTGCGGGATCTCGATCACCCCATCACACAGGGCAATGGTGCTTTGCTCCACACCGGTTACTTCGTTACCAAAGATCACAGCCACTTTGTCTTCTTCCACGGCAAAGGCACCCAGCTTCCAGCTATCTACCGCCTGCTCCACGGCATAGACTTTATAGCCAAGCAACCGCATCTCTTCAATTGCCTCCCCGATGTTTTTAAAATGTTTCCAGTCAACGGTATCCTCTGCTCCCAGCGCCGTTTTTTTGATCTCTTTGTGTGGCGGGTAAGCGGTATACCCGCAGATATAAATACGTTCCAGTAAGAAAGCATCGGCCGTACGAAACACGGATCCCACGTTATACGCACTCCGGATGTTTTCCAGCACCGCAATAACCGGCATTTTTTCGGATTGCTTAAATTCTTCTACTGATTTCCGGCCCAATTCTGCCATGCTTAGTTTGCGCATTCACTCATTTTAGGCTGCAAAAGTAAGGACTGGCTATGCGTGGATAAATAAGGCTCTACCAAACAGGCTTATCCCGCTATTTTTGCCCCAATCGCTATGAGTAAAACGAAGATGGCAGAAACCCCACTGATGCAGCAACACCGGGCCATTAAGGCTAAATACCCCGATGCGGTTTTGCTGTTTCGTGTAGGAGATTTTTATGAGACGTTTGGCGGCGATGCCATTATTGCTTCACAGGTTTTAGGCATTACACTTACCAAACGCAATAATGGCGGCGCATCGGACAGCGAACTGGCAGGTTTTCCGCACCATGCGCTGGATACCTATCTGCACAAACTGGTGAAAGCCGGTTACCGTGTTGCCATCTGCGATCAGCTGGAAGACCCCAAAACCGTCAAAGGCATCGTTAAACGCGGTGTGACGGAAATGGTGACACCCGGTACGGCTACCAACGACAAGCTGCTCGACTTTAACAGCAATAACTTTTTGGCCGCCGTACATATCATGCATGATAAATATGGGGTTTCGTTCCTGGACATTTCTACAGGCGAATTTTTTATTGCAGAAGGCGACCGGGAATATGCCGACAAGCTGCTTATGGGATTCAAACCCGCAGAAGTGATTTTTCAGCGGCACCACCAGCGGCGGTTTAAAGAAGAATTCGGCTCGCGGTTTTATACCTACACACTGGATGAATGGATTTTCAGCCGGCAATACGCCGAAGAAAGTCTTCTTAAACATTTTGATACGCATTCCTTGAAAGGTTTTGGTATTGAGAGTTCGGATCATGGCCTTGTAGCTGCCGGGGCGATCCTGCATTACCTGAAAGAGACGGAACACCCGAACCTGCAGCATATAACATCGATACACCAGTTGGTGCAGGCGGACCACTTGTGGATGGACCGCTTTACCATCCGGAACCTGGAACTGATTCACAAAAGCAGCGAAGGGGCGCAAACCCTGCTGGATGTGCTGGATGCTACCGTTACGCCAATGGGTGCACGGATGCTGCGGCGCTGGATTGTATTTCCGCTAAAGGATATCCAAAAGATCAATGAAAGACTGAATGTTGTTGAACATTTTATCCTGCAGACCGATTTACGCAACCATATTCTGCATGCGCTGAAACAGTGCGGCGACCTGGAAAGACTGGTATCGAAGATTCCACTAAAAAAGATCAATCCGCGGGAACTGCTGCAACTGGCCCGTTCACTGAAGCAGATCGATGTGATCAAAAAGGTATGTGCGGAAAGCCAGAATACGTATTTAAAGCGACTGAGCGAAACACTGAATCCCTGTCACTATATAACAGAAAAAATTGTTGCCTCCATTGTTGAAAATCCGCCGGCACTGGCAGCGAAAGGCGGTTTCATCAGCAGAGGAATGGACGCGGAACTGGACAGCCTGCGGCAGATTGCTCATAACGGCAAGGAGTACCTGTTGCAGCTCCAGCAAAAAGAGAGTGAAACCACCGGCATCTCTTCCCTGAAAATTGGATTTAATAATGTTTTTGGTTATTACCTGGAGGTGACCAATTCGCACAAGGCAAAAGTGCCCGCCGGGTGGATGCGCAAACAAACCCTCGCCAATGCGGAACGCTACATTACCCCTGAACTAAAAGAATACGAAGAAAAAATTACAGGGGCGGAAGAGAAGATTCTTGCAATAGAGCTAAAACTATTCGACGGCTTACTGAACGAGCTCCACGATTTTATTGCACCAATCCAGGCGAATGCGCACATTGCCGCTACGCTGGATTGTCTTTGCTCCTTTGCGCACAATGCTCTCCAGTATAACTATAAAAAGCCGGTTCTGCACGAAAGCGACGAACTCTCCATCAAGGAAGGTCGTCACCCGGTGATAGAGCGGTCGCTGCCGCCTGCCGAGCCCTTTATCAGCAATGATCTGGTGCTGAATAAATCGGAGCAACAGATCATTATTCTCACAGGTCCGAACATGAGTGGTAAATCGGCCTTGTTACGCCAAACGGCACTCATTACATTGATGGCGCACATGGGTTCTTTTGTGCCAGCCACCGAGGCATCTGTTCCGCTTACGGATAAAATATTCACCCGGGTTGGTGCGTCGGATAACCTGAGTGCCGGTGAAAGTACGTTCATGGTAGAAATGAATGAGACAGCTTCCATCATCAACAATGTTTCACCGCGCTGCCTTATCCTGCTCGACGAGATTGGGAGGGGTACATCAACTTATGATGGCATCTCCATTGCCTGGAGCATTGCCGAACACCTGCACAATGCACCTGAACAGCCCAAAACCTTTTTTGCCACGCATTACCATGAGTTAAATGAATTGGAAGCAAAACTTCCAAGGGTACGCAACTTCCATGTGACCAATAAAGAAGTTGGCAACAAGATCATTTTCCTGCGCAAGCTAGCCCCCGGCGGCAGTACACACAGCTTTGGTATCCATGTAGCCAAAATGGCCGGCATGCCACCCAGCTTAATCCAGCGGGCTAACGAGGTATTAAAAAGCCTGGAAGAAAAACATGGCGACGGTTCGTTACAACAGCGTGTCAAAAACCTCTCGGCACCGAAACTGCAGTTAAGCATTTTTGATGCACACAGTCAAACGTTTGACGAAATCCGCAGGATGTTGGAAGGAATTGATATTAACAGACTGACGCCGGTAGAAGCTTTATTGAAACTAAATGAGATCAAAGGATTGTTGAAGTAGGCCACCTGCCGCCCCGATGGGGAAACTTAGGTCTCACATTCTTCTTTTCTTCATTAATTCTTTATAAAACAACTTTCATTCAATTCAAAATGCCTGTTCTTGCGAACAGGCATTTTACTTTTTATTTAATAAGCTGAAGTGCTACGATAAAGCTTCTGTTGCGTCGCACACTTTTACGTTCGGCAATTCTAATCGACAAGAGTAAAAATTATCTGCTGGCGGAAAAGATAAAACGAAATAAACCTGACGGACCTAAGTGCCCCCACCGGGGGACAGGGGGCCGGCCTTATCAAACCAAACCCTTTTCTCATCATCCCAGCTTCCATTGTAGTTGATGAACAACTCCTCGCCTGCTTGGATGTCCCGAACAGAAATAACGCTGATGGCCTGTTTTTTAAAATACATGCCATAATTGCAATTTGCCTGGTATGAATGGTTGTACATGGAGACCAGTCCGAGTGCCACGGCACATTGCGAGCTGTCTTTGCCCCATTCGAAGATATAATCGTGCAGCAGGGTTTTATCCAGCAGGATCCGCTCGTCGGGCCCCATCACAATCACAGGCGCCAGCTCAATTAATTTACCGGCAGCAATGGGAACAGATGTAAACACACCGCGGCCCATTTTTTTTGTTCTTGCCACATAGATACCTTCTAGTAAAAAACTCTGTGAGTTTGCTGCCATACTGAAATAAGGGTGAAGATAGGAGGAAAACCTGCATTAATTTTGAACCATGACATTGGAAACGTTACAGGCAGAACTGGAGCATGTGCTGACGAATGGCGATCCGGAAGAGATCAGGCAATTTCTCGATCAGCAAAATATCAGCGATGTGGCGGAGCTGATCTACTCGGAGCCGGAACACGACGCTTCCATCATCATGTACATGTCTATACACCGGGCTTCAGGTGTGTTTAAAATCCTGGAAACACCTACGCAGCAGGACATCATTCAAAAGCTGCCCCCGGGCAAAACCGCCGAACTGCTGAACGAACTTCCTCCGGATGACCGTACAGCGCTTTTGGAAGACCTACCCGGTGGTGTGGTAAGAGAACTGATCAAACTACTGAACCCTGATGAACGTAAGATCACGCTTTCGTTACTAGGCTATCCGGAAAACAGTGTTGGGCGCCTGATGACGCCGGACTACGTGTATGTGTATGAAAAAAACACCGTCCGCGAAGTGTTGGAGATTATCCGGCGGGTAGGCAAGAACAGTGAAACGATTGACGTCATCTATGTCATCAACGAAAAAGGTGAGTTGCTCGATGATATCCGTATCCGTGAATTCATCCTGGCGCAGCCCGATAAAAAAGTGAGCGAATTGATGGACGACAGAGTTATCTCCCTCAATGCCTATGCCGACCAGGAAGAAGCCAACGAAGCATTCAAGATGAATAACCGCGTAGCGCTGCCGGTTGTGAGCAACAGCAATAAACTGTTAGGCATTGTTACCATCGACGACATCCTGTGGGTGGCCAATGAAGAATTTACGGAAGACATCCAGAAGATTGGTGGTACCGAAGCCTTGGACCAGCCTTACCTGGAAATCTCTCTCATGTCGCTATTCAAAAAAAGGGTGGTGTGGCTGATCGTACTTTTCATCGGGGAACTGATTACCATCTCGGCCATGCACCAGTTTGAAGACGAAATAGCCAAAGTGGTGATCCTTGCCACCTTTATTCCCCTGATCATTTCAAGCGGTGGCAACAGCGGATCGCAGGCCGCCACACTCATTATCCAGGCCATGGCCCTCCGGGAAATTTCAATTGCGGACTGGTGGAGCATCATGCGCCGGGAGATTCTTTCCGGATTACTCCTCGGTTTTACGCTTTGCATTCTTGGCTTTTCGGTGATCTCACTCTGGCATATGCTCTCCAACACCTTTGGTGAATACTACCTGAGCATTGCTTTTACCATTGGTATATCTCTCACCGGGGTAGTGCTTTGGGGAACACTGGTCGGATCGATGCTCCCCCTGATCTTAAAAAAGTTGGGTGCCGATCCCGCCGCTTCATCAACTCCATTTGTGGCAACATTGGTGGATGTAACCGGCTTGATCATCTACTTTTCGGTTGCCTTAATGATTTTAAAAGGAAAACTGCTGTAACAGCAGGTTCATCGGAATCATTTCTGTTTTTCCCTGTTTTTGTGTTCTTTCGCAACTTTAGAAAAATTCACTTTATATGTGTGGAATTGTAGCTTATATCGGTCCCCGCGAAGCCTATCCAATTATCCTGAAAGGCTTAAAACGACTGGAATACCGTGGTTATGACAGTGCCGGTGTTGCCCTCCTGAACAGCGGCCTCAAAGTATATAAAAAGAAAGGCAGGGTTGCTGATCTTGAAGAAAACATTGTGGGTAAAGACCTGCATGCGCATATCGGCATTGGTCACACCCGTTGGGCTACGCACGGGGAGCCCAATGACTGCAATGCGCACCCCCACCTTTCCAACAGCGGACGCTTCGCCATGATACATAATGGGATCATTGAGAATTATGCCCTGTTGAAGCAGGAATTGCATAATAAAGGGTACAAATTTCAAAGCGATACGGATACGGAAGTTCTCCTGAATTTTATCGAAGACATCCAGGTGAACAACAATTGCACATTGGAAGAAGCGGTTCGCATTGCCCTGAAACGGGTGGTGGGCGCCTACGTGATTGTGCTGATTGACCAGGAAAATCCCGATACCCTGATCGCAGCCCGAAAGGGAAGTCCGCTGGTGATTGGCATTGGAAAAAACGAGCATTTTCTGGCGTCGGATGCATCACCCATCATTGAATACACAAAGGAAGTTGTGTACGTAAATGATTACGAAGTAGCCATCATCAAACCCGATGAACTGATCTTAAAAAATCTCGGAAATGAGCGGCAAACACCCTACATCACAAAGCTGGATATGGAACTGGCAGCCATTGAAAAAGGCGGTTACGACCATTTTATGCTGAAAGAAATTTTTGAACAGCCGCAAACCATTTACGACTGCCTGCGCGGACGCCTGGATGCAGAAAAGGGAACCATTACCATGAGCGGTATCGAAAAATATGCCGAGCAGATCGTGGCAGCCAATCGCATTGTGATGGTGGCCTGTGGTACCAGTTGGCATGCCGGGTTGGTGGCGGAGTATATTTTTGAAGAGCTTTGCCGCATCAATGTGGAAGTGGAATATGCCTCCGAATTCCGTTACCGCAATCCTGTCATCAACAAAGGAGATGTTATCATCGCCATTTCGCAAAGCGGCGAAACGGCAGATACGCTGGTAGCAATTGAGAATGCCAAAAACCAGGGCGCCATCATCCTGGGTGTTGTAAACGTTGTGGGCTCTTCTATCGCCCGTGTTTCACATGCCGGCGCCTACACGCATGCCGGACCAGAAATTGGTGTGGCCTCTACAAAAGCATTTACGGCACAACTGGCAGTGCTCACCATGATCGCTTTAAAGATTGCAAATACGAAAGGCACCATCAGCCAGGAGCGTTATATGAATCTTTTGCGTGAACTGGATGCCGTACCGGAAAAAGTAAAAACAGCGTTGGAACAGGATGAAAAAATAAAAGCACTGGCTGACAAATACAAAGACTGTTCAGATGCCTTGTTCCTGGGAAGAGGTTATAATTTCCCTGTAGCCCTGGAAGGTGCGTTAAAGCTGAAAGAGATTTCCTACATCCACGCAGAAGGGTATCCTGCAGCGGAAATGAAGCACGGACCCATTGCCCTGGTTGATGAAAAACTTCCGGTGGTGTTTGTTGCCACGAAGGATTCTTACCACGAAAAAGTTATCTCGAACATGCAGGAGATCAAGGCCAGGAAAGGTCGTGTGATTGCCGTGATAAATGAAGGGGATACACATAGTACATCACTGGCAGATGATGTGATTGAAGTGCCGGAAGCCGATGAGATCATAGCGCCAATGATCAGCGTAATTCCCCTGCAGTTGCTCTCCTACCACGTTGGTGTGGCCAAGGGTTACGATGTTGACAAACCGCGGAACCTGGCAAAGTCGGTAACAGTGGAATAAGCCTCCCCCGGCCCCCGCCTAACCTCCCCAACGGGGGAGGAAAAGCCAACGCACAGATCCATGCTTTTGCACGATACGTTCTTAGCCTCTGCCCCATTTTGGCAGAGGCTTTTTTTTTGTTTCAGCTAATGATCCTGTTTTATTCTCTCTCAAAGTCCGAAGGGCTTTCATGTGAATAGCGCCGGGTGAAACCCGGTGAAAGAAGAAGATATATAAAATATAACCCTGGAGGGTTTCAATGTTTTTATTTGTGTTACCAGCGGCAGAATATCCATTGAGCGTCTGTTGCGTCGCACACTTGTACCGCAGGAGCCACTATTCAGCCGGAAAGCCACCTTTCACAACTGCAGTATTGCATGCATTATCAGCGAGGTAAATTAAGAGAATTCAATAAGAACAGTTTCCTTACAAATCAACCAGGACTAGTAACCCTACCTCCCATCTTTGAGCTTGCTATAAAAACTGCTTTCAAGCCCTCAACAGCTATATTTGTCGTCTATGAACAAAAAGCCATTGCGATCGATTGGTTACGATTTTATTGATCCTGAATTTTTACCGGAAGGGAAAAATGAATACCACCTGCGAAACTTTCAAAATCGCAATGGTATCAACTATCGCAACCTGAGTGCCTATGAAATTGAAGTGTTGGTTCGCAACCGCAATACCTCCGACGACTGGAACAAAATCCAGGTATCGGATGCCTTTAACCCGGAGCTGGTAAAAAACTGCAAGTTCTTTGGCCTGGTGCGTATTGGCAAACTTGAGAGCATTGCACTGGAATACCATAACCTCACCATGCCTGTCGGCCTTTACGACAGTACCATCATCAGCTGTGATTTTGGTGACAATGTCATCATCAATAATGTGAATTACATGTCGCACTACATTATTGGCAATGAGGTTATGATTGCCAATGTTAATGAGCTGCATGTTACGGATCATGCCAAGTTCGGAAATGGTATTATCAAGGAAGGAGAAGAAGAGGACATTCGCATTTGGCTGGAGGTTTGCAATGAGAACGGTGGTCGCAAGATTTTACCTTTTAACGGCATGCTGCCGGGAGATGCCTACCTATGGAGCAAGTACCGCGATGACAAGGAATTACTGGAAAAATTTAAAGAATTCACGGAGAAGAAATTTGATAAACAAAGGGGCTATTATGGGAAGATCGGCGACAACTGTGTAATCAAGAATACAGCTATCATCAAAGATGTGTGGGTGGGCAGTGATGCGTATATAAAGGGGGCAAATAAGCTAAAAAATCTCACCATCAATTCATCGGAAGAAGCTCCTTCACAAATCGGGGAAGGTTGCGAATTGGTAAATGGCATCATAGGCTTTGGCTGCCGGATCTTTTATGGTGTAAAGGCAGTACGCTTTTTTATGGCCTCACATTCACAGCTTAAATATGGTGCCCGTTTGATCAACTCTTTCCTGGGAAACAACTCCACTATCTCCTGTTGTGAGGTATTGAATTCGCTTATTTATCCTTTTCATGAGCAACACCATAACAACTCCTTCCTGATTGCAGCCACAGTTATGGGTCAAAGCAACATTGCTGCCGGTGCAACACTGGGATCGAACCACAACAGCCGTGCAGCCGATGGGGAACTGGTAACCGGTCGTGGGTTTTGGCCGGGGCTCTGCGTGAGTTTAAAACATAACTCGCGTTTTGCCACCTTTACCCTCATAGCCAAAGGCGACTATCCCGCAGAATTGAACATTCCAATGCCGTTTTGCCTTGTCAGCAATGATGTTACCAATAATAAACTGGTCATCATGCCGGCGTACTGGTTTATGTACAACCTGTATGCGCTCACCCGCAACGCGTTCAAATATGCCGACAGGGATAAACGAACCAAAAAACTCCAGCACATTGAATACAATTTCCTGGCACCGGATAGTGTCAATGAAATATTCACAGCACTGGATCTTCTTCGCAAATTCACGGCCATTGCCGCCAAACCTGAATTGAACAGCGAGGCCGAAGCGGTTGCTATCCAGGAAGGCGAACGCCTGCTGAACGATACATCGGTTGATTTCAAAACTCTGGATGTATACGCCGAAGGTTTTGAGTGTACCAACCGGCCTACTCAAATCACCAAAGTAAAAGAAGCCTACAATATTTATAAAAAGCTGGTAGCTTATTATGCCATAGAGCAGATCTGTTTGCTGATTGAAAAGCAAAGCATCCGGTCATTTGAGGAATTGCAACAGACCTTGCCAAAGGATACACAGCGTACAGCCTGGCGCAATATAGGCGGACAATTGTTCCCCCAATCCTCAATTCAGTCGTTATTGGATTATATCAAAAAAGGTAAGGTCCACAGTTGGAACGAAGTGCACAATTTTTACAGTGAAAGCAGCAAAGCCTATCCTGGACAGAAGCTGCAGCATGCATACGCTTCCATACTGGAAATGCTGCAGATAAAACCTGCGGAATTTACAAGGGAAGTGTTCCTTTCACAACTGCAGGAGGCACTGGAATTTAAAGCGGAAATGGTGGATGGCATTTACACCTCCCGCGCCAAAGACTACCAAAATAATTTCAGGAAGATGGTGTATGACAACGAAAAGGAAATGGAGGAAGTGGTAGGCAGACTTGAAGACAATGCATTCATCAAACAGCAACAGGCAGACCTGGAAGCCTTCCGTTCTTTCGTGGCAAAAATCCAGCAGGAATATCGTTTACAAACTGCCTGACCTGTGTTACAGGCAAGGCAGTTTGCATTTTATTTTTTCCGGAAAAAGATCCGTAACGGCACTCCTTTGAAATCAAAGTTCTCCCGCAATTTATTTTCGAGGTAGTTTTTGTACGGCGTTTTGATATCGTCAGGGTAGTTCGTAAAAAAGGCAAATGACGGTACAGCCGTTGGAAGCTGGGTTATATATTTTATGCGGACGGGATTACCTCTTACTACCGGATGATGATAGGTCTCTATCGCTTTTTGCATAACATCATTCAATTTGGCTGTTGGAACCTTTTTATGACGGTTTTCATACACCTTCAATCCTGCTTCAATAGCCTGGAATATCCTTGTTTTTTCTTTGGCTGAAATAAACAGGATCGGAACATCGTTAAACGGTGCCAGTCGCTGCTTTAATGCCTTTTCATAATCCCTTGCCGTATTGGTTTCTTTTTGCACCAGGTCCCATTTGTTGACGAGTACCACAATTCCCTTTCCTTTTCGTGCTGCCAAACTATAAATGGTAAGATCCTGTGCGGCAATGCCCTTTTCGGCATCCAGCAACAACAAGCAAACGTCAGCTTCATCCAAAGCTTTGATTGCACGGATAACGGAATAAAACTCCAAATCTTCGTGCACTTTTGCTTTGCGGCGGATACCGGCTGTATCGATCAGGACAAAATCTTTCTGAAACAGATTATAGCGGGTATGAATGGTATCTCTTGTGGTTCCGGCTACTTCACTCACAATGGTTCTCTCTTCGCCGGTCAATGCATTCAGCAGGGAAGATTTTCCAACATTTGGCTGGCCGATAATGGCAAACTTCGGCAAACCTTCCTCCTCTGTTACATCACTCTCCTCTTTTATGAGTGCCGTCACATCGTCCAACAGGTCACCGGTACCGCTGCCACTCATGGCCGAAATAAAATGTACGGTTTCAAAACCCAGGCTGTAAAATTCAGATGCTTCCAGTAACCGTTCGTTGTTGTCCACTTTATTCACCACCAGGAAAACAGGTTTGGTGGCCCGTCTGAGGATGTCGGCCATCGAATCATCAAGATCTGTCATTCCGGTGGCAGCATCTACTATAAAAAGTATCACACTGGCTTCATCCATCGCAATGCGTACCTGCTTCCGGATTTCTTTTTCAAACAGGTCTTCGCTTTCAGGGACGAAACCACCGGTATCGATCACATAAAACGATTTACCGTTCCACTCCGCAATGCCGTACTGCCGGTCGCGGGTCACACCCGGAATATCCTCAACAATCGCTTTGCGCTGTTCGAGCAAGCGGTTGAAAATGGTACTTTTCCCAACATTGGGTCTTCCTACGATCGCTACTGTAAATGCCATGTCATCGAAAATTTAGCCATTGAAAAAGAGGTCAAAATTACGCCATCCTGTGCATTCAAGCGGAAGATAGAAGCAGTGGCGGCGTTGACGATTCGTTAATACCCGTATTCTTTTAAATACAAATCATTCTCTCGCCATTTTGGTCGCACCTTGACAAACAGTTCCAGGAAGACCTTTTGCGCAATGAACTGTTCGATCTCCGTTCTTGCCATGGTACCGATCTGCCGTATCATTTTGCCGCCTTCTCCAATGATTATTGCCTTCTGCGATTCCCGCTGTACAATGATCTCGGCCCGGATCTTCACCAGGGTAGATTTTTGTTTGAATTCATTGACCGTCACGGTTGCCTGGTAAGGAATTTCTTCCTCAAAAAGAGAATAAATTTTTTCACGAATGATCTCGGCCACAAAAAACTTAGTGGGCAGGTCCGAGAGTTCGTCTTCTGCATAAAAGGGTTCGCCTTCGGGGAGGACAGTTAAGATTTTTTCCAGCAAAATATCTGTTCCTTTTCCACTAAGCGCCGAAATGGGAATGACTTCCTTTGCGTATTTTTTGCCGGTAAAGAAAGATATGGCCTCTTCCAGTTTATCGCCTTTTACATTATCGATTTTATTCAGCAAAACAAACGAAGGTACCTTTAGTCTCAATGCAGAAAAAATAGCATCGGCCTCCTGCCAGTCATCAGTAATGTCCACCAGCAAAAGTGCCAGGTCAGCATCTTCCAATGCGCTTTTCACGGCCTGCATCATTTTTTCATGCAGTTTATATTTGGGCTCTATGATTCCCGGGGTATCGGAAAAAATAATCTGATACTGATCAGTTGTAAGAAAGCCTTTGATCCGGTGGCGGGTGGTTTGCACTTTCGGGGAAACAATGGCCAGTTTCTCCCGCATCAATGAATTCAGAAGTGTGCTTTTCCCTGCGTTGGGTTTTCCAAAAATGTTTACAAATCCTGCCTTCACGCTTTGTTAAAGATTTAGAGAACAAAGGTAGAAGAATAAAAAATGTTTGGTGGCAATCCGTAGGGATTCTATATTTGCACTCCAATCAGCGATTAGCGCTGAGACAAAACAGATCTTTCAAACTTCTTATATCGCGAAGTAGAGCAGCGGTAGCTCGTCGGGCTCATAACCCGAAGGTCGCAGGTTCGATCCCTGCCTTCGCAACACGTCAAAAGCCTTGGTAGTTTTCTACTGAGGCTTTTTTGTTTTCTACCGGCCCCTACCCTTTCACCTCTCGTAATTTTCCGCTTTTCAGTGAGATGTGTACGATCAATTCGACTTTGTTACCGTTATTTCAGAAACCTCCCCGAAATAAATAAAAATCATAAGCATATACACCTAATTAGCTACACTTACCCGGCAATTTTACGGTATCACAAGGGATATCACCACATGACCTTCTCGCATATCTACCCTAAACAGACTTGTGGAAAATACGGTGTTTTTTAAAAAATATTCGTAAACCTACTTGCAAATGTAAAATCCACCTGTTATGTTTGCACTCGTTACGACGTAGTACTACTATCCAAACCAATGAAAGTCCGAATAAGAAATCCGTACCGGCCCCACTAAAAACTATTCCCGCCTTTACTTATTTCTTATTCACAACCGTATCCAATACTTCTATGGGTTAACTAATTCACAAATTCAAACCCTAAGAAATGAAACAAATCTTTACCCTGGTTATCGTTAGCTTATTTGCATTGACTGTAAATGCACAATTCACTGAAAAGTTCGAAAGTTACAGTACGCTATCTTCTAACTGCTGGCAATTGACTGCAACACAAGCCTTGACCGGCGCCGAAGTAATTGAAGGCACGTCCAGCATCTCTTCGATCAATACTGAAACCGCAATTATCAGTACACCTCACCTGGATTTCACAGGAGCCAGCCAGGTATCATTTACCTACCGCCTGAGTAACAAACTGGCGAACTTAGCTACCCGTTCTATTGAAATTGGCACAACAGATAAAAACGGGGTATTTGTTGCACTGGATAATATTCCTCTTGATAAAAATACCGCACAAAAAACTAATTTAATCTTTAATAAAAGCCTGAATTTCCCTGCAGGAACCAAGCGTTTTACCATTCGTATTGTTTCAAACCAGGGTGACGGTAATACATTAATCATCATTGACAACCTCTCCATATCTACAACCAATCTGCATTACAGCCCGCAATCCTGCAACACGGCGCCAGTGGCCACGGATGCTTCATATGCCACACCTAGCTATGCTACTTTTTATGGCGATCTTAGTACGTTTGCCAGCGATGCCAATACAGGGGAAAGTCTTACGTTTTCACTGGAAGCCCTGGTGACCAATTACGGAACACTGGTTGTAAATCCTAATGGTACGTTTTCATTTGAACCGAATGGTGATTTCAATGGTGGCGATATTATGTTCACCTATAGAGTAACAGATAATGGTTATGATCCTTTGCCTTCGAACATCGCTACTGTAACCATTAATTTTGCAGCCAAAGCTACCCTGCCAGTCTCTATCACCAGCTTTACCGGTAGCATTGCCAACCAACAAGCACAATTAGCCTGGTCGGTAGCACAAAACCAGGATGGCGAAGCGTTTGAAGTTCAAAAAAGCAACGACGGCAGAAACTTTACCACGATTGCCCAGATAAACAATACTCAAAAAGCAGGTAGTGAACAATACAATTTTGCAGATGCAAATTTCAACGCTACCGCTTACTATCGCTTGAAAGTGATCAACAAAAATGCAGCAGCCAGCTATTCAAAAACTGTTTTTCTGCAGGAAAAAAACAGCGCCGGTGGCAGCAAGTTGACTTTGCAGCAAAACCCGGTAGTTTCTACCATCAACTTCTCGTACAACGCTGCCTTTGCCGGAACGGGTACTGTTAGCTTGTATTCCACTTCAGGGGTGAAAGTTTTCTCAACCAGCATTAACATGCAGCGCGGGTTAACACAAACTACCTTGTCGACTGACAATAAAGTGGCACCAGGTGCTTATATTCTCGAAGTGGTTCATGGTTCGGACAGAAGCCTTGTAAAACTGGTTAAGCTGTAAAGAAAACAGCGAACAGAAAACAATACATCCATTCTAATTTTTCAGATGTCAATTAAAAGTCCCGCATCAGCGGGACTTTTTTACTTACCAGCTCTATGAAAAATCAAAGCTGTAAAGCTTTTCCTGTATCGAATACGGTTCCTTGAAAAAGGAACCGCCTCTTTTTGTGGAACAAAGTGACAGGCTGTATCTTCATTTCACTTTCGATTGTATGACAAGAAAACCCTTATCAACAGAACTCCTTTACTCTTTTCTGGATAAACAGCCCCACCCTGTTTTGTATTATATACCTGTATTCGGGGAGCCGCAATCCAATATCATTGATTTTGAAGTAGCGTACTGCAACTATGAAGCAGCCTACGAATACAATTATACCGTAGAAGAATTGATAGGAGAACGTGTTCGGTCGCTGACCAACGCTGATGAAAGTACAAAACAGGCGCTTTTTCAGCAATTGCTACAGGTGTATGAAAATTCAGACTCTTTTGAATTCACGTATTTCAATTCTCTCCTGGGTAAATATTTCCGTACGAAACGGTTCCGTGTAGAAGATGGCGTATTATCAGTATCGAAAAACATTACGACAGAAATCCAGGAAAGAAAAGAAAGAGAACAGCAAACTGCACTTTCCGACCTCATTTTAAATTCTTCACTGAATGCCTGGTTTACAGCGAATGCTTTGATGGATGAAAACGGCAGCGTGGAAGATTTTGTTATTACACGCATTAACCCTGCTTTTACCCGCATTATTGGCCTGGGTGAAGATGCGGTGGTAGGGAAACAATACCTAAAACTTTTTCCATCATCCAAAGAGCACGGTGTGTTTGATTTAAACAAAAGGGTTTTTGAATCAGGCAAGGCAGAACGAATGCAAATGTCATATCGAGGGGAAGGCCTGAATGCATGGTATGATGTTTCTGTCACCAAACTTGGTAACGCCGGCATTCTTGTCAACTTCGCTGACATTACCGAATCTCGAAATGCCCTAAAGGAAATTCAACATAAAAACAAATTATTAGACAACATTCTCCAGCATTCTGCAAACGGCATTTCTGTTACCCGGGTGATCCGCAACAAAAAAGGCGAAGTGGTAGATGGCATCACTATTCTGGCCAATGACGCTGCCGTTGCTTATACAGGAATTCCAAAAGATTTATACTTCTCCAAAACAGCCGTGGAACTGGAACCCAATATCAGGCAATCAGAATATTTTCAAATGTGTATGCATACGCTGGAAACAGGCAAGCCTGCCTACACACAATACTTACTGGAGTTCACAGGCCGCTGGTTGCAGGTGACGGTATCCCGCATGGATTCCGAGCATCTCATCACTATTTTCTCCGATATTACGGAGAGTAAAGAAGCACAGCTGGCGATTGAGAATTCGGCGCTGCAATTACAAACCATAATCAATCGTACCCAATCAGGCATATTCACAATTGAGCCTGTTTTTGACGAGCAGAACGAAATAACAGATTTCCGCTTTCTTATCGTTAATCGCACCCTGGCCAATTATGTAAAACAAGAACCGGAAACGCTTATTGGCCAGTTAGGCAGTCAATGGTTCACGGGCTACAAAACAAACGGCCTGTTTGAACTTTTCAAAGACACCTACCTGCACAATCAGGTAAACCGTTTCGATTTTCATTATAATGCCGATGGTATTGATGCATGGATTGATATGATGTGCACACCTTTTGACCACAAAGTACTGGTGACCTTTACCGATTATACATCCATCAAAAAGCTGCAACTGGAGCTGACAGTACTCGTGGAAGAATTAAAACGCTCCAACCAAAACCTGGAGGAGTTTGCCTACGCAGCATCGCATGACCTGCAGGAACCACTGCGCAAGATTCATACTTTTGCTGACAAGCTTCGGCAGGATCTGACACCACAAATCGACAACAGGCACCTGGCTCTTTTCGATCGTATTGAAAGTGCCACACGCCGTATGCGTAACCTCATCGATGACCTGCTTTCCTATTCAGAAGCAGGCATAAGGCAAAATGATAGGGAGCCGGTTCACCTGACCGAGATTGTAGATCAGACCTTGCAGGACCTGGAAAACAT
Organism: Flavisolibacter sp.; assembly: GCA_035998945.1. Lineage (GTDB taxonomy): Bacteria > Bacteroidota > Bacteroidia > Chitinophagales > Chitinophagaceae > Flavisolibacter. The sequence goes on from DASYHD010000007.1 coordinate 44,544, forward strand.
GATCAACGAAACAGGAGCTGAAATCACGAGAGATGCGCTACCCAATATTGAAAGTAACGAGCGGCAATGGCGGCAATTGTTTCAAAACCTAATTGGAAACGCCATAAAATACCGCAAGCCGGATGTCCATCCAAAAATCAATATTCGCTGCAAAGTGACCAATACGTCTGATGCCATATTTGAAGGGCTAACGCCTAAATACAAAGGCAACTATTACCTGATTGAAGTGCAAGACAACGGGATTGGATTCGAGCAGGAAAATGCGGAGAAGATATTTAAAGTGTTTCAACGCCTGCACGGAAAATCCGAATACGAAGGGACAGGTATCGGCTTATCAATCGTACAGCGGGTAGTGAATAACCACCAGGGATATGTCTTGGCTGAAGGTGTACCGGGTGTTGGCGCCACGTTCCGGATTCTTATACCTAAATAGTACTTTTTATCCCTGGCGGCAGATGATCATGCAAGAGTAAGGTCACGTTACATTCATTTGTCTATCTCCTGTTGGACCAATCAACCATCAATTGTTACGGCCGTATAAAACAATCCACTGATAGTAGGCCTCTCCGCATTTTAATATATCACCGGTTGTGACAATTAGCGGGGCCGAAACTGATGCTTGCTTTCTGATTCGGCAGCCTGTAATTTACCTGTGTATCAAAACTGTGGTTAGCAGCAATACTTCCTTTGGTTGGTGGAGTCTTGCTGGATAATATGTAAAAAAACACATTCCCGGAAAACAAGGGTGCATTTTCCTGATTACAAGACTTTAACCAAGATGCGGACGCTCCATATTACCACCACTGTTCCCAATAAAATAAAGGATGCTTTCTTCGGAATCTTTCCATTCAGCCTTGCTGCAAACGGTGATGCAATCAATCCCCCGAGAACAAGTCCCAGAATCACCTGCCAGTGCTGAACACCAATCATGGTAAAGAAGGTAAAGGCACTGGCAACAGTCACAAAAAACTCGGTAAGGCTAACAGAACCAACAACAAAACGCGGTGTTCTTCCTTTCGTAATAAGCGTTGACGTTACAATCGGCCCCCAACCACCGCCGCCAAATGAATCGAGGAAACCACCAACACCGGCAAGCCAGCCATAGTGTTTGAACTTCTTTTTGATCAGGTTATTTTTGAAAGCATTGATGAAAATCTTAATGCCCAGGAACAGCGTATAAACAGCCATGATCGGACGCACATAAGCAATGTGCGTTTCCCCAAACTTTACCAGGATATAGGCACCTAATACCGCTCCTACAACACCAGGTATAAGCAGGGCCTTGAACATTTTTTTATTTACGTTACCAAACCTGTAATGACTGTATCCGGATGCGCCACTTGCAAAGATTTCAGCCGTATGAATACTACCGCTGATGGCAGCCGGGCTTACATTAGCAGACATCAGCACAATGGCACTTGTAACTCCATACCCCATGCTGGTGGCGCCATCAACCATTTGCGCAAGGAAACCTGCCAGAATCATCAGCAAAAAAGCCTGATCCAGGCTGTGGTAAAACGAAACGGTACTGTCCGCAACTGCCTGTAACGGGATATACGAAAAGATAAAATGCCCCAGCAACATCAAACCAAAAGCAATCAGGATATACGTTGCTATTCTCCGCCATTTTTCCTTTTCTTCATTTTCATTTTCTACCAGCGATTTTGTAAGCTTGTTCAGCCTTTTTACTTTGTATGCGAAGTTGCCATTCAGCCTTGTACGAATTACCTGCATGTTATCGGCCACTTCGTCAATCTCAGCTGGAATGGCATTGTTCAGGACCTCTTTTAACCGTTTGGCAATGGTAGGCGATTTCCCATTCGTAGAGATGGCAATTTTAATATTCCCCTTTTGTACAATAGAACTTAAATAAAAATCACAGAGTTCGGGTTTATCTGCAACGTTTACCAGCTTACCTGCCTGTTTGATAACATCCCGGATCTCTGCACTTTTCACACTGTCATTGATGGCAATAATTGCAACATCCGCTCCCTCAACATCGCTGTTTTCAAATGGCCGTTCTTCTAACTGAACGGCCGGAAATTCTGCTGCCAGTTGTTTTATTTCGTCGCTGATCACCGTACCGACCAATCGAACAGGCGTTAGCGGTGAATTGTGTAAAACGGCTGATAATTTTTCCAATGCCACAGCACCCCCTCCAACAATTAATATCGAAAGCTGCTCTAGTTTTAGAAAGACAGGGAATAAAGCATTCGACTCTTTTACCATCATATCTTACTCCTCAAATTGAATTGTTGGTGAATAGTAAAGCGCAGTACGTTTTGGTCTTCAAGTAAGTTATTGGTGCGCCATAAAAAGATCTTCATAAACTGAGCCTGCACCCTTGTGGAGGGGGTAATTTCTTTGCTGATGCCAACAAACGTTCTGTTCTGGTCAACAAATGTTTCTTTACCCCAAAATCCTGGATTGATCATAAACTCATTAACGATAGAGGCTGTAATTTTTTTATCCTGTTGCAAAGGCACCTGGATCTCGAACCGGTAGCGCAACCGGGTAACATTGTCATAGTGATTGGTTTTCTGTCCGCTCACCATTTTTTGAAGAAACCGCTGCTCCAACCGAAGGCGCTGTTGTACACCAAGTTTATTCCATTTTACATTATAGGCAACCTCCTGCCAGGGTCGCCATTCGTTCCGGAATGAAAGCGTATCGCCACTGTATTGTGCATGCCGGAACCAGGCACCACCCAGTGAGACATTCAGTGTTGGATGCAATTCATAGCTTACACCCGAACGGATCAATTGCTGCGCCCATTTGCCGGCCCATTCTTTCGTACGTAATTGTACATCGCTGTTGATGGCAAACCGGTTGTTCAGCCGGATCGAGCTGAAATGGCCTACCCAAATCAGATTTGAATATACCTTTTGCCGTTGTGCAGATACATGAAACGATGAAAGGATAATCAACAACAGCATAGATGGTCTTGCCGCAACGGCAGGTTTAATCAATGCTTTTTGTATGAAATACCTTTTATTCATTTTTTATGCAGATACCAGTTTTTCACGCATCACAAAATCTCCGAATGTTTCACCATTCAACCGTTTGGAGCGATACATGGCAAACAGGTCATCCAACACTTGCAGGATGGTTTCTTCATCTATATTCTCCTTGTACTTGCTATTCAGCCGCTCTCCCAGCCTGTCGCCGCCAATGTGCAGGTTATAGCGGCCATAAGCCGTGCCGATAAAACCAATTTCAGCCAACGGCGAACGTCCGCAACCATTCGGGCAGCCCGTCATTCGTATATGAATTTCCTCCTGCAGCAAACCATGTTTTTCCAAAAGGGGTTCAATTTTCGAGATCAGCGTTGGCAAGTAACGCTGTGCTTCTGCCAAAGCCAGCGGGCAGGTATTCAACGCCACACAGGCAACGGCATTCTTGCGGATTTCGGAAGACTTCTCTGTAAATTCAATCAGCCCGAACTCATTTAAAATTGCCTCAACGGCTGCTTTGTCGTCATTGGCAATATCACTGAGAATTAAATTTTGATTGGCCGTAAACCGGAAGTTTGCTTTCCCGGACTCTGCCACTTTTAAAAGTGCCGTTTTCAGGGCCAGCTTTTCATCATCCAATACACGGCCATTCTCTATAAACAGTGTATAGTGCCAGGCTCCATTTTCACTTTGTTCCCAACCATAATGATCCCTCCGCTCGGTAAACGTATAAGCCCTTGCAGGTTCCAGTTGAAAGCCGCACCGTTTTTCCAGTTCTGCTTTGAACCCGTCCACACCCATTCTATCAATGGTGTATTTGATCCGGGCTAGCTTACGATCACTGCGGTTACCAAAATCACGTTGCACCGTCAATACCTCATAAGCAGCTTTCATGATTTTATCCTCAGGCACAAAACCAAGTACCGTTGCCAGGCGTGCATAATTGGCAGGATTGCCATGCGTAGAGCTTAGGCCGCCGCCAACTGCCAAATTAAAACCTATCAGTTTATCGTTTTCAATGATGGCGATAAGCCCCAGGTCATTGGCAAAAACATCCACATCATTGTTTGGCGGAATCGCAACAGCAATCTTGAATTTTCTGGGCAGGTACCGATCCTGGTACAAGGGATCCTCCTCCTGTTTTTTATCAAGCAAGACTTCTTCATCAAGCCACACTTCATAAAAAGCCCGGGTTTTGGGGAGAAAGGCTTCACTGATCCTCGTAGCATAATCATGAATATGCTTGTGCAGGGGTGAGATGGAAGGATGGCTGCTGGCAATCACGTTCCGGTTTACATCGCCGCAGGCTGCAATTGAATCCAGGCCAGCTGTATTGAAATCTTTCAGCGTTGGTTTAATGTGTCGCTTCAGAATGCCATGCAATTGGATCGTTTGACGGGTGGTAATTTTAATCACACCGGTCGTGTATTTTCCAGCTACATTATGCGCCATGATCCATTGCTCCGGAGTGATCAATCCGCCGGGAATACGCAAGCGAATCATAAAGGAGTAAAGCTTGTCCAGCTTTTGCGCTGCTCTTTCCTCCCGCAGATCGCGGTCGTCCTGTTCGTACATGCCATGGAATTTCACCAACGCATGATCCATTTCGCGAACAGCGCCGGTTAGTTCATCCTGCAAGCTTTCCTTTAGCGTTCCACGCAAGGCATCGCTGCTTGTTTTTATTTTTTCGACAGGTGATAAGTTTTTCTGGTCTGCCATGCTGATATCAACTATTTTAAGGTGATTAGTATTTGACTACTGTACCCCTATTATTCAATTTTGTTTGTGTTCTATTCTTCAATCAATATACGTCCTTCAGATACCGACCTTCTTCTTTCAAGGCATCGATATATTCTGCAGCTGCTTCTTCTGACGTGCCTTTCTGCTCGGTAATAATTTTAACCAGAATTGCTTCCACATCTACGCTCATCGGTTCTTTCGCACCACAGATGTAGAAGTAAGCACCGTTATCAAGCCATTGTACCAGCTCCTGGCGGTGTTGCCAAAGCTTGTGTTGCACATAAAGTTTTTCATCCTGGTCACGACTGAAGGCAACATTCATTTTCGTCAGCACGCCGGTTTCCATCCAGCTTTGCCATTCGGTTTGATAGAGGAAATCAGTGGTGAAATGCTGGTCACCAAAGAAAAGCCAGTTGCGGCCACTGGCGCCGGTAGCATCACGATGTGCAACAAAAGACCGGAACGGTGCAATGCCTGTACCCGGACCCACCATGATCACATCTTTATCTTCGGCTGGTAATTTGAAAAGATGGTTCTTGTGAATATAAAAATCGATCTCTTCTCCTTCCTTCATTTGTGAGAGGTAGTAAGAACAAAGACCATCCCGCATCAGCTCATTTACACAAAAACGATGCATGCCGAGGGTGAGATGCACTTCGCCGGCATGTGCCTCGGGTGAAGAAGCGATGGAATACAAACGGGGAGAGATGGGATCCAACACTTGCAATGCTGCTAAAAATTGTTCGCTATTGCTGAAGGGGTAAATCCTGAGAAGGTCAGAAAAATCCATTCGTGTTGCAGGAATCTCCTGCTTTACAATCTCCGCGTATTTTTTGACTACATTCTCTGATAAATTCACCAGGGAAAGCTTCTGCGCAATCAGTTTGCCCAACGGTGCCGTTTCACTGCGATAAGGCACCAATGCATCTTCCGGCAGGCCGCTTAACGCTATAATCTTTTGCACCAGTTCCGGTTTGTTTTTCGGGACGATACCGATCGCATCACCGGGTTCAAACACAATATCCTCTGCAGCAATTTCTATATGATATGTTTCCTTTTGGGAGCCGCGTCCATTCAGGTTGATCTTTGTTTGAATTGTACCCGTATAGGTTTTCTTCCCCGCTTTTTTTGCCGGCGCTACGGTAACAGAAGCAGGCGCCGATGCCGGAGCTGTCAGGGAATTCAGCAGGTTATTGATCCATTGTTCTGCTTCTTCTTCGTAATCAGTATCCAGTTTCTGCAAGGGAACAATCCGTTTTCCGCCCAGCTTTTGCAACTGGTTGTCCACATCTTCACCGGCCTTGCAAAACAAAGGATAAGAAGTATCGCCCAGAGCCAGTACACCAAAATTCAATTTGGATAGTGTTACATTATCCTGGTGCACAAAGTCATAAAACTTTTTGGCACCTGCCGGAGGTTCCCCTTCACCTTGCGTACTGATGATGGTAAAAAACCATTCTTCCTTGGGAAGATCGGTCAATTTATATTGCTCCAGGCTTACCAGTTTGGGTTGAATGCCTTTTTTCTTGGCCTTTGCTGCAAGATTCGAAGCCAGCTTTTTTGCGTTACCGGTTTCGGTTCCATAAGCAATTGTGATCTTTTGTACAGAAGGAGCACTGCTGCCATTTGAAAGCGATGTTTCACCAGGTATCAGTTTTGTTTCGGCGCCGGCAAGACCTGAAAGATAACCACTCAGCCAGATGATCTCCTCTTTGGTGAGATCGCCAACCATCTCTTGGATCAGTTTGATTTTTGCTTGTGCAATCATGTTGTACGTTTATGCTGTTAAGGCCAGTTGCTGGTTTTCGTTTGCAACTATTGTTTCGGTTTTGAAGTATTCGATGGTTTCAGTGGCTTTTGGTAACCATTGAAATTGCGCATGCAGGTTCACTACTTTGCCAATGACAACCAGTGAAGGAGAAAGAAACTTCCGTCCGGCAAAATTCTCTGCAAACTGGTATAGCGAGGATGTGTATACCTGCTGGTAAGGCGTGGTAGCCTGTTCAACAATGGCAAGTTGTTTTTCAGCGGCAATACCATACTTTGTAAGCTGCTTTACCACATGATCAACGGTTTCGGATGACATGTAAAAAACCAGCGTATCGTCGGTTTGAGCCAGATCCCGCCAATATTCTTCCGAGACCACATCCGATTTGTACGCGGTCAGCAACCGTACGGCAGTAGAATAGTTGCGGGCCGTTAAAGGCATGCCAGCATAAGCGGCCGCTCCCAATGCCGCCGTTATGCCGGGAACAATTTCATAAGGAATGTGATGTTGTACCAACGTTTCCAGTTCATCCAGTATGTTGGAGAAAACCGATACGTCTCCACCCTTTAACCGTACCACCCGTTTATTGTCCTGTGCATACAACACCATTAATTCGTTGATGGTGGCTTGTGGTGTAGAAGCACCTTTCCGGCACTGCTTGCCTACATAAATAACCTGAGCCTGGGGCGAAGCATACGACTCAATAATCGCTGGGCTTACCAACCTGTCCGTAAGGATTACTTCGGCCTGCTGCAGGTAGCGCATACCCTTTACCGTTAACAGCTCCGGGTCACCGCTGCCAGCGCCAACAAGGATCACCTTTCCTTTCTGAAATAAAGTATTCATAACTGATTATTGAAACAATCCTTCAATTGACAAATAGCGTTCGCCGGTATCGTAGTTATAGGTTAAGATTTTTGATCCTTTCGGAATGTCTGCTAAATTCTTGGCCACAGCCGCAACGGCAGCACCGGTTGATATTCCTGCGAGAATCCCCTCTTCTTTTGCCAGTCTTTGTGCATAAAGAAAAGCTTCCTCTTTACCAACGGTGATCACACCATCCAGTGCATCTCTGTTCAATATGGAGGGAATAAAACCGGCTCCAAGTCCCTGCAGGGGATGGGGTGAAGGCGCTCCGCCACTCAACACGGGCGACAGTTCTGGCTCAACGGCTAAAACTTTCAATCCTGGAATTGCTTCTTTCACCACTTCGGCAATGGCTGTAATGTGCCCACCTGTACCAACACCGGTAATTACATAATCCAATCCGTCTTTGAAATCATTGATGATCTCCTGTGCAGATGTTTTACGATGGACTTCTGTATTGGCAGGATTATCAAACTGCTGCGGAATCCAGGCGTTCGGTGTTTCTTTTGCCAGTTCCTGCGCTTTTTCAATGGCGCCTTTCATACCTTTTTCACGGGGCGTAAGCACAAATTCGGCACCGTAGATGGACATCAGGCGGCGGCGCTCTATTGACATGCTTTCGGGCATGACAAGAATCAGCTTGTATCCTTTTACAGCCGCTACCAGAGCCAGTCCGATACCGGTATTACCGGAAGTTGGTTCGATAATAACGCTGTCGTTTTTGAGGATGCCTTTTGCTTCGGCATCCTCAATCATTGCCAAAGCAATGCGGTCTTTGATGCTGGCACCGGGGTTGTTTCGTTCCAGCTTGATCCACACTTCATAATCTGCCGGGAAAATCCTGTTCAGCCGCACATGCGGTGTATTGCCAATCGTTTCTAATATAGTATTTGCTTTCATCGTTTGTATTTAAATGATATAGTTGATAGGTTCGGGAAACGGGTCCTTGTCTTTGATCTTCACTTCGCTTTTGTGGTACACAACAGAATACGATGGTACGCTGCTGGTCAGCCAAACATTTCCGCCAATAATGCTTCCCTTACCAATAATTGTTTGCCCGCCCAGGATGGTAGCACCGGAATAGATCACCACGTCATCTTCAATCGTGGGGTGACGTTTGGTGCTGGCAAAATCCTTTGAAACATTTAATGCACCCAGTGTTACTCCCTGGTAAATTTTTACATGGTCACCAATCACTGTCGTCTCGCCGATAACAATGCCTGTTCCATGATCAATGGCAAAGGCTTCCCCGATAATGGCACCGGGATGAATGTCGATACCGGTTTTGCTGTGTGCATATTCACTAAAGAGGCGTGGCAGCAGTTTAACACCTTGCTCCTGCAACTGGTGCGACAAGCGATAAACCACCGTTGCATAAAAACCGGGGTAGGCTACGATGACTTCAGCAAGACTTTGAGCCGCCGGATCAAATTCAAGGATGGCTTGCGCATCTTTCTGCAAGGCCTTATAAATAAGCGGAAGCTGTTTAAAGAAATGTTCTGCCTGTCTTGCCCTCTCCTTTTCCGGTAAACCCGTTTGCGCAAGCAAGTCACCAAAGCTGTTTTTCAACCTCCTGTATTCAGCTTCAATACTGGGATAATCCGCACTCTTATGGCAGCTGATAAAAAGGAACTGAAACAACTCGGTAATAAAATGCCCGGCAGCCAGCCTGTCCGGAAAGCGTTCTATTTCGCCGGATTTATTCTGCACCAGTTCATATAGAAATTCTGCTTCGCTCATAACGCTTTATTGTAACAGGAGTGCTCCTGCAGTCATATTGCTTGTTTGATCGATGAGAATGGCGGTTCCGTTTGGGGATAATTTTTGGAAGGAATCATACGCCAAAGGCTCCGCCGTTTTGATTCGCACTCGCACAACATCATTCAACGCTGCCGATTGCGGGGATGCCTGTTGTTCCAGGGTATTGACATCAAGTTTATAGGCAATCTCTTTTACAATTGCCTTTACGCGGCGGCTTCCCTGTTGCAACAGGTATTTGCCTCCTTCCTGCAATTCCTTCGTATCCATCCAGCACATCAAGGCTTCAAATTCCTGCTCCAGTTTTGGCAGTTCCCCCAATTTAACAATGGCATCACCGCGGCTCACATCAATATCATCTTTCAGGTGCAACACCACGCTTTGACCGGCAAATGCATGGTCTCTTTTTTCTCCGTTCACCTCGATAGCACTAATGGCAGTTGTTTGGCCTGAAGGCAGTATGCGAACAACATCACCAACAGTGTAAGTTCCGTTACTGATACGGCCAGCGTATCCACGGTAATCATGCAGCTCTTTTGATTGGGGGCGAATGACATACTGCACCTGGAAACGGGAAGGTGATTCCATAAAACCCTGTGACACTTCAAGGCTTTCAAGGTAAGGGAGCAACGCTTCGCCTTTATACCATGGAAACTCTGCAGACGCAGTGATAATATTATCGCCTTTGAGTGCACTCATGGGGATATAGTAAACATCGTTCAGCTTCAGCTCAATGGCTAGCGCTTTATACTGTTCTACAATGGCATCAAACACTACTTTGTCATAGTCAACCATGTCCATTTTGTTGATAGCAACAATCACATGCGGAATGCGTAAAAGAGAAGCAATAATGGAATGACGTTTGGTTTGTTCTACCACACCATTGCGGGCATCTACCAAAATAACAATGCAATCGGCATTAGATGCGCCGGTTATCATGTTGCGGGTGTACTGAATATGCCCCGGCGCATCAGCAATGATAAACTTACGTTTTGGCGTAGAGAAGTATTTATACGCCACATCAATGGTGATACCCTGTTCCCGTTCTGCACGCAAACCATCGGTTAATAATGCAAGATCTATGTCTGCATTTTCGGTGTTTTTGCTCTGCTTTTTCAGCGTTTCCAGCTGATCTACCAGAATGCTTTTGCTATCGTACAGCAGTCGGCCGATGAGGGTACTTTTTCCATCATCTACGCTGCCGGCGGTTATAAATCGTAAAAGATCCATTTTATATATTTTGGTGAAATGTCAAACGTGAGAAGTGAAACGAACGGATTTCTTTTTCCATCTCACGTTTGTTGTTTCACGTTAAAAGTATCCGTTCACTTTCCTGTCTTCCATTGCTGCTTCAGAAATGCGGTCATCAATGCGGGTTTCGCCCCTTTCACTGATACGCGTAGCTGTAATTTCAGCAATGATATCATCAATGGTTGAGGCAGTGCTTTCCACCGCCGCAGTACAGGTCATATCACCAACGGTACGATACCGTACCTGCTTGCGTGAAATCTGGTCGCCTTCATCGATGCGGATAAATTCGGAGGTGGCAATCAATTGTCCTTCGTACTCGAGGATTTCTCTCTCATGTGAAAAATAGATAGAAGGCAATGCAATCTTTTCCCTGCGGATATAATTCCATACATCCAGCTCGGTCCAGTTTGAGATGGGGAACACCCTTACATTCTCTCCCTTGTTGATTTTCCCGTTGTATATGTTCCAGAGCTCGGGGCGCTGGCGCTTGGGATCCCATCCGCCAAACTCATCGCGGATAGAAAACACCCTTTCTTTTGCTCTTGCTTTTTCCTCATCACGGCGGGCACCACCGATGCAGGCATCAAATTCAAATTCTTCTATTGTATCCAGTAGGGTAAACGTTTGCAATGCATTGCGGCTTGCGAGTTTTCCGCTTGTCTCCTTTAACCCTTTTGCTTTGATGGTGTCTTCCACTTTGCGTACAATCAGTTGTTCGCCCAGTGTATTCGCCAGGTTATCGCGAAACGCAAGAGCCTCCGGGAAATTATGACCGGTATCGATGTGTACCAGTGGGAATGGAAATTTGCCCGGCCGAAATGCTTTGAGTGCCAGGTGCACTAGGGTGATGCTGTCCTTACCACCCGAAAAAAGCAGGGCCGGTTTTTCAAACTGACCAGCTACTTCCCGCAGGATATAGATTGCTTCTGCTTCTAGCTGGTCCAGGTAGTCTAATTGAACGCTCATATCGTAATCTTAATTCGTTGCAACTTGATGAACATGTAATCCGCACTCTTTTTTGCTTTGGTCTTCCCACCACCACCGGCCGGCACGAAAGTCCTCTCCCGCCCTGACGGCTCTTGTGCAGGGTGCACAGCCAATGCTGATAAAACCTTTATCGTGCAGGGAATTATAAGGAACGTTTTGCTGGTTGATGTAAGCCCACACCTGTTCGGTGGTCCAATGTAAAAGAGGATTGTATTTAATGATCTGATTTACCTCATCCCATTCCAAAATATGCATATCGCTGCGGTTAGGCGAATGTTCCGCCCGAAGGCCGGTAATCCAGACAGCCTTGCCGGCAAGGGCTCTTTTCAGGGGTTCTACCTTCCGGATAAAGCAACACTGCTTACGGCGATCAACAGATTCGTAAAACGAATTGGGACCGTATTCCCGGACAAACTCCTGTATTTTTTCTGAATTGGGATAATAGGCATCAATTGTTAACTGGTAGCGCTCCAGCGTACGGCTCCAGGTAGAATAGGTTTCGGGGAACAGGCGGCCTGTATCCAGGGTAAAGATGGCACTGTCCACGCCGGAATTATGAATATGATCCGTGATCACCTGGTCTTCCATACTGAAACTGGTAGAAAAGGTTAATTGACCCCGGAAGGTTTCTTCCAGCAGTTTCAGGGCTTCAGGAATTGATAACTGCACTATCCTGTCTTGTAAAGACAGGAAGCCGTCTTTAACGTCAGCAGACATAGAAATTAAATTAAACGTCAAAAAATGGATAGAAGCAATCGAGAGAGTGGTTATCGTTGTACGGAAGAGAGCATTATAGCGTACAACAATAAGAAGGTGTACAACAACAGCAACAACATGCAGCAGCCGTATTGGAAAGCTTGCTTACAGTTGTCTTAAACAGAGATGTTGTTGTTTTTTTCATTTCTTTTGAATTAATCGTGATTGATTGCAATCACTTATCAAAATTTACCAGGATGCTGTCGTTTAGCGGACGCTAAATTAAAAAGCACTCCCGATAAATCAGAAGTGCTCAGTTATATTTTGTGTTAAAACAAAGTATTCAGGCATCTGACTTATCTCTCCCGCTTTTCGCAGGACGGATGTAGCACCTTTTGGCAATTGCCACGGTTGCTAAGGTTTCATGGGGCCATTTCCCTCCACCTTTCTTGATAAGCATTGTAAGAACTAAAGCAAAAGTATAGGGAAAATTCTGTTTCAAAACGTTAATGGCCCAACTATTTTTTCAACGATGTTGCAATGCAAACGATGCCGGTTTCAAATCCAGAGAATCCCCAATTTGAGAATCCGATGTTGAAAATCAAATAAAACTATCTTATTTCAGAATCATCAGTGCATACCGGGTGCAATTTTTATATGCTGAAGTAAGCAACAATGAATTTATCGCAGATGGACAAAAAAGAGCAAATACCCCCGGCCTGGGATTACAATCCCTCTTCCTGGGGTCAACGCATGCCCCTGATTGTTATCGCCATCATTGGTTTTTTTATTGCCCTGTACATGGGACTGTTTCAATTAGAAGTGTTAGATTCCGTTTGGGACCCTTTTTTTGGCGATGGCTCCCGTAAAATACTTACCTCCAGCGTGTCTGAAGCTTTGCCTGTTCCCGATGCTATTCTCGGTGCCTTTGGCTACCTGGTGGATGCAGTAACCGGTGTGATTGGCGGTGTACACCGATGGAAGAAAATGCCCTGGATTGTCGTTGTATTTGGTGTTGCAATAGGGCCGCTGGGAATGATCAGCATACTCCTGGTTATTCTGCAACCGGTACTGATTGGCGCCTGGTGTACGCTTTGTCTGGTGACGGCTGTATTGTCGGTTGTGATGATCAGTCCGGCCGTGGATGAAATGCTAGCAAGCCTGCAGTACCTGCAACGTGTAAAACGCAGTGGTCATTCGGTTTGGAAAGCATTCTGGGGAAAAGACAACATTCATCTACTGGTTAAATAATTCGTCTGTATGTGGGCACAAATCATCAATATCGTTATCGGGCTTTTCCTGATGTTTGCACCTTCCATCTGGTCTTTTGATAAAGCCACCAGTGATCACCATTACATTGTTGGACCGCTGATCATCACCAATGCCATAATTGCTTTGTGGGAATTCAACAGGGGAATTCGTTGGCTCAACGTATTGATCGGGGCATGGCTGCTAGTATCACCGTTTGTTTTAGGAAACAAAGGCATCGTGGCAACCATTGATATTGCCTCCGCAATCCTGCTGATCCTCTTTTCCCTTTTCAAAGGTTCTGTCCAACATCGTTATGGCGGTGGCTGGTCCTCACTATTCCAAAAGAATCCTGTTCATTTGAAAGAAGCAGCTGGTAAGGAGCAATAACGAAAGACAACAAGTGGTTAAAAAACAAGTTCACAATGAACATGAAAAGCATGACAGGGCTTTTCATGTTCATTGTGATTATTATATATGCGATATTATTCAAAAATTGAATTGATACTACAAAACAAACATGCTGATTGAATAGCCTTGTTGGTCTGTTTACATCAATCCCTGCGGGAAGTGGTTGCCAGGAACACACCCGCCAGAATCAAGCCTAAGCCGGCTCTTACCCAGCCCCGGTTCATGGAAGCCCACAACGTGATGCTTTTATTTGTGGCAATATCACCAAAGCCACCATACGTTCCCTGATCACCGGGCACCGGTTCCCATACGTTATGCTTATGATTTGGGTCTACCGGCTCAGCCGTTTGCTGTCCTTTGTATCCATTGCGGGAAAGCACCCAGTCGGCAAACCAGGGAGCAATCTTGTTCCCTACAATTGCCTTGTATGTTGGAAAACCTACTAAAATCTCTCTCCGGTTATTTGCTGCTGCAAATACAATAGCCCGTGCGGCCACTTCGGGCTGGTACACTTTGCCCATCGGCCGGGGCTTATTGGGCAATTTGTTAAGCACCCAGCCAAATTGCGTTGTATTGAGTGCCGGCAACTGAACCATGCTGATCCTGATATTGCTGTTGTCGTGCTTCAACTCCGTACGTAACGAGTCATAAAACCCTTCTGTGGCGTGCTTTGCTCCACAATAGGCCGACTGCAGCGGAATGCCCCTATACGCAAGCGCCGATCCCACAAATACAATGGAACCCCTGTCCCGGGGAAGCATGCGTTTGAGAGCGGCCTTGGCACCATACACCTGCCCCAGGTAGGTAACTTCCGTTACGCGTTTGTATTCTTCAGGAGTAACTTCTTTTACCGGTGCAAACACGCTGTTCATAGCATTGTTTACCCAAACATCTATAGGGCCTAATTCATTCTCTACCCGTTCGGCAGCAGCCTCCACGGCAGCCGCATCTGCCACATCCAATGGAATGACCAATGCTGTACCTCCCCTTTCTTCCACTTCCCGTTTTGCACCGTCCAGTTGCTCCTGGCTTCGAGCAAGCAAGGCCACTTTGGCACCTTGTTCTGCAAAAGCCCATGCTGTTGCCCTACCTACTCCACCGGATGCCCCTGTAATTACTACAACTTTGTCTTTAAACTGATTTTTTTCCATTGGTTTTAGTTGATGATTCAAACGATGATTCTTTTATTCTTTTACCTGGCAGGGATAACGCAGCAACAGTTGTACCAGCGGGAGGAGGCTTTGAGCTTTGAGCTGCGAGCCGTGAGCTTGCCTACATTCCTTCTAATTATTGTGCTGCTCCGATCTGCACATCTAGCTATTCGCCCATTTGAATATCAGTGCTCTTCTCTTTTCAGCAGTCCTTTGGCCAGGTTGGTCCACTGGATTTTGGAAAAAGCTGTAACGGCGCCTGTACCAACGGCAACATCCCTGATTTTATCTACCAGGGTATGGGCCGACTGGTTTGGCTTGGTGTTCCGGTCGTAGATGCCTGCTGTGATTGTTTTACCTTCACGTGTAACAGTGAAATTACTGGTTGATTCAGGCGAATAAAAATGCGCCACATCCTCGCTGTTATTCAATGGACTCAACGTTGGCCGCACACGAATGCCAATACTCTCCACATCTTCTTCATTTACTTCGCTAACCTCTTCCACGTTTACCCAATCGTAACCGTCACCGGCTGTTGGTCCGGGACCCGGAATATCAATTTTGAAAAAATCGCCTTTTTGCACCGGCCTGGAAACTTCCTCACCCTGTTGATTGACCAGCTGAAATTCGGCCGACCCGGTACCTGCAACTTCATGCCAATTGTTTACGTTTAGCAGGCGTTGTTTAACCGTTTGAAAAAAGGATTTTGCTGCCGAGGTATCTGCAAATTCTATTGATTCCACCGTATCGATTACAGTACCGGTATGTTGGGGCGGGATAACGCCTGATTGATTTTTTTCTTCCATACCCAAAAGCAGGATAAAATCTGTGCCAGTTCGTTGTATAAAACCAGGCACCTGGGTTTTGAGTAAATGTGGTAAGAGAGACACATCTCTCTAATGATGCAGAGAAAATTGCGTTACTCCTGCTTATGTGTGGATAATTGCTGTCGCATAACTTCTGAAAACTCATCCTTCAAGCAACTGCCGCCACTCTTCTTTTGTCATGGCTGTAAATATTGTTTTCCCACTGGGCACCAGGTCGGCAAAACGGGCTTTTTTACTTTCCTGGAGAAGCATCATTTTTTCCTCTACCGTACCGGGACAAATGAGTCGAATGGCCTGTACATTCCGGTGCTGCCCGATACGGTAGGCGCGGTCGATGGCCTGCGCTTCCACGGCAGGGTTCCACCAGGGATCCACCAGGTAAACGTAAGTGGCTGCTGTAAGATTCAGGCCAGTCCCGCCGGCCTTCAGGCTGAGGAGAAAGACCCTTACCCCCGGATCCTGCTGGAAACGGTTCACCACCTCTTCCCTGTTTTGGGTAGCACCGGTAAGCGTAACGTAACCAATACCAGATTTGTCCAGCTCTTCACGGATCAGTTCAAGCATTGAAACAAACTGCGAGAAAACCAATATTTTGTGCTGTACCGATTTACTGTCAATCTGCTCCATCAGTGCTTCAATCTTGGCAGAGCCCTGGCGCTGCTCCGCATGCACCAGCCGGGGATCATCGCAAATCTGGCGCAACTGCGTCAGGCCCCGCAGCACATGGATTGAATTGCGCAGAATTTCATCTTCAATCTTTCCTTCCAGGTAATTGCGAAGCTCCTGTTCGTACATTTCGTAAATAGACCGCTGCGCATCACCCATCGGGCAGTACAATACCTGTTCGGTTTTATCAGGCAGTTCCTGTGCTACCGCTTCTTTCGTGCGGCGTAAAATGAATGGAGCCACCTTTCGCTGTAACTCTGCGGCTCGCCGACGGTCTTCAAACTTGTCGATGGGTGTGGAATAAACGTCTTTGAAGTATTGCTTGTTTCCCAACAGACCTGGCGCAACAAAAGAAAGCTGCGCATACAGGTCAAGTGTATTGTTTTCGACGGGTGTCCCGGTGATAGCTAACCGATTTCTTGAGCGAAGCAGCCGGGCCGCATGGTAACGTTGTGAGCCGATGTTTTTTACCTGCTGCGATTCATCCAAAAACACATAGCCAAAATGGTAGTACCGCAGGTAGCTGATATCGGAAAGCAGTGTGCCATAGGTAGTAATCACCACGTCGTATTGATCAAAATTTTTTATGTCTTTTTTCCGGTTGGCCCCATGCAGGAGGCAGACCTGCAAAGAAGGTGCAAACCGCTTCAATTCGGCCTGCCAGTTAAAGAGCAGTGAAGTAGGCACCACAACAAGATGTGTCTCCTGAAAACCTTTTTCTTTTCGCAACAACATCAACGCTATGACCTGCAGGGTTTTTCCCAGCCCCATATCATCAGCCAGTACCCCGCCAAACTGGTGTTCATCCAGAAAGTTAAGCCAGGCCAGGCCCTGTAACTGGTAATTGCGCAGATTTGCCTGCAATCCTTTGGGTGGTGCTACCGGCTCAATACTCTCCAGATTGGAAAGCTTTTGTTGGTAGTTACGTATGGCGTCTTTCACTTCATCATCCAGCTCCGCTTCAGCAAACAGGTGAGCGATGGCATCAAAATGCATCCGCGGTGTAACCAGATCTTCACCAATGATTTCGGCAGCAAAAAAGAACTGCGCCATCCGCTCGATCCAGGCATCGGGAAGAATACCCAGGGTGCCATCATCCAGTTGCACATAACGACTCCCATTTCGGACAGCCTGTTGCAGTTGTTTAAGCGAAGCATTCTGTTTGCCAAAGGCCACTTTCAGCTTTGTGTTGAACCAATTCAATCCGCTCTGCACCTGCACGGAAATACCAGCCTTGTGCGCATTCAGTTTGTTTCCTTTCAACTGGTTAAAACCAAAGATGGAAATACCTGCAGACCGCCATTGTTCAAAAGCTTCCAAAAACCATTCTTCATCGAGAAAGCGGTCGCGGTGCAGGTAGAAATAAGTCAGTCCGTCCTCCATTTGCTCGTAGAACAGCGGGTGCTGCCGTAATAAAAAGCCCAGGAAGGTATCTTCAGCCCTTTCATCCCGCTGCATGGCCATCAGCCGCCCTCGGGCATCAGGCAGGTAAACGGCTTTTTTGCTGCGGACAGGCACTTCGATGCTGCCATAGCGCATAACAGGATTGATAATAACGTACCGGGCCAGATCGGAGAGATAAATAATCCGTTCTGTCGCACCATGCAATCCTGCTTCCGCAATTTGCTTATCAGTTGCCGCTTCAATGTATGCATGCACCACTTCTACCTGCTCTTCCAGCTTTGAGAGGATTTTCTCCTGGAAGGCGCCAAACTGCTGCTCATGCAGTTGCAGCACCGAACGGCTTCTAAAATATTGCAGCAGTTTTACGATGGTAAGGTTGGCTGACAGGTACAGCCTTCCCTGGAGCAGGACGAAATAATCAAACCTAAGTTGCACCTGCTGCGGATGAAGGATGTGATGTTCGATATGAAGTTGTGGCAGTACCTGGTAGAACTCTTCTGCTTTGTTTATCAGCAGAGAGAATTTATGCAGGATGCCGCCAACCTGTACTTCCTCCAGAGAACCCGCACTTACATTCTCCGAAAACTCAGGATTGTGGCAAAAGAAACGCAGTTGCAGCGGGTTCTTGATAATTGCTTTTAAGGCCCTGATGTCGGCCGCCGTTTTTGCTGCCGTTGGCGTAATCTGAAAACGATTGATGCAAGTGTAAAACAGCAAAGCTTCGGGGTTGGTGGTAAAAAGCGCCGCATCGGAAGCTGATACCTGTGTCAGCGGATTTTTGATCTTCCCCGCCTGTGTTGTAGCTGCGTCATAAAGTTCAATGCAAAGGGATTTGTGAAAACGAAATTGCTTTAAAACCACAATACGGATCCCATTGCCGTTTTCAGCAAAGAAAGGCTGCTCTTCTTTTGGCAATAAATAATTTTCCAGTTCACTGATGGCCTGCATAAATCACCTGAATGCGAGCCGTGAAGATAAGTGGTTCGGCAGTTTGGAAAACCTTCTGGCTTTCGACTCTGTTATGAAACTATAGTAAAAATGTTCGCAAAAACTCCCACCACTATTCTACTTCCTGCCCTCTAATCACCCTTGAAATTTTACTGAAAAACGATTCATTTTGTTTTATAAAAACCGGGAAGTTCAAGCTTAAAGAGCACTGATAAAATGCGGATGGCAAAGATGACTGAAATACAAATTATATCCAGCCAGCTTTTGTTCATGTTGCTTTGCAATAAAAGAATATAAAGACAAGCACCGGCAATGCACGCAGTTGCGTAGATCTCCCGCTGGAAAACCAAAGGAATTTTATTCAGGGCAATATCGCGGATAACACCGCCAAAACAGGCGGTGATTGTTCCCAACATAATGCAAATACCGGGATGAAGGCCAAGCGACAAGCCCTTTTGCAGACCCAGGATGGTAAAAAACCCAAGACCCAGTGCATCAAAAACAAACAAGGGCTTTTCCAGGTTCCGGATGATTTTCTGGAAAACAACCGTAATTGCTGTTGTAATAGAAATGATGATTGGATAATTCAGGTTTCGCATCCATTGAACGGGAAAATCACCGATCAGCATGTCCCGGATGGTTCCTCCCCCCAAAGCCGTTATAAATGCAATGACCAGGACACCAAATATGTCCAGTTTTCGCTGCATTGCAGCAAATACACCCGATACGGCAAATGAGATAATTCCCAGCAGATCAATAAGGCCTAAAAATTCGTCCTTCATATTGGAAATGAAACACTGGTTTCGCACTGGTTCACCATCACCATTCAATACAAAGACTGAAGTTATGCCTTTGGCCGCACGGTTGTATTACCACCGCCTTCCAGCGTCAGGTTTACAGGCTTGTTGGTTTTCCAGGCGCCGCGGGTAAAATCAGGAACGTCCACTGTACGCGACTGTTTCGAAACGGACCGTTCGCTCAGCGGGAACACGGCACTCCACAAAGCACCATCATACACATCCTGGTCCAACGGAAGCCCGTTGCGCAGGCAGTCGACCAGGCGCCAGTCCATGATAAAGTCCATGCCGCCGTGGCCACCAATCTGTTTGGCAATATCACCCACATGTTTGATGATGGGTGGTGTGTATTTGGCATAAAGATCTTTCAGCTCTTCGCTTTTTACCCAACTATGGCCAAATGCAATGCGCTCGGGAGAAGGATATTTCCTAGCGATGCCTTTGGTACCGCTGATCAGGTGAATGCGGGAATATGGCCGTGGTGTGGTTACATCGTGCTGCACCATAATCGTTTTCCCCTTTTCTGTGCGGATCAACGTTGTATTCATATTGCCGCGGTACTGCTTGCCAACGAAGGGTTGATAAAACGGGTCTTTTGCCGCTTTTTCTTTTGCCATTTCACCCATTTGAAAATCGTTGGTGGACATGGATACCAGGTGACTGAACTTATCGCCACGGTTGATATCCAGACATTGTGCAATGGGCCCTAAACCATGTGTCGGATACAGGTTCCCGTTACGGTTCATGTTTTGTTTGAGCCTCCACATTTCGGTATAACCTTCCTTGCTGAAGTTCAGGTCGCGAAGGTCATGGATATAAGCGCCTTCGGCATGTACCAGTTCACCAAACATACCGTTGCGGGCCATGTTCAGCGTGAGCATTTCAAAAAAGTCATAGCAGCAGTTCTCGAGCATCATACAATGCTTACGGGTCTTTTCCGATGTTTCTACCAACTGCCAGCATTCGTCCATGTTCACAGCTATGGGTACCTCGCAAGCGACATGTTTGTCGTGCTGCATGGCATACAGGGACATCGGTGTGTGCAGGTGCCAGGGTGTACAGATGTACACCAGATCGAGTTCCTCATTCTGGATCATTGCTTTCCACCCATCCTCACCGCTGTATTCTTTTGCTTTTGGCAAACCTTTTTTTGCCAGGATCTGTTGCGCCTTAGTAGCCCTGTCCGGGTATTTATCGCAGAGGGCTTTGATCTCCACGCCTTCGATATAAGACATGCGTTCCACCGCACCGGGTCCCCGCATACCCAACCCGATGAAGCCTATACGCACCTTGTCAATCTTGGGTGCCGCATACCCGCTCATGTTGAAGCGTTGATTCCCGCCTGCCCATTCATAGGCACGTTGCAGCGCTTCGTTTTTTTCGGCGTCAGTCATAGCCCAAGAGGGAACACCGACGGCAAGGGCGCCGGAACCGAATGCAATGTTGCGGAGAAACTTTCTGCGATCTGTACTCATAGCAAGAAGATTAAAACCTGATAAATATTTTAATAACGATTTAGTTTGTCATGACTCCAGTTGGTGATTCAGCCTCACCCCACTTCACCGACAATAAGCATAAAACCAAAACAAATCTCTCTGCTTTCGTCTGTGTTTTCATTTTTGGTTTTGATTGCTCTTATCGAAAAAGTAAATGGATTCATTCGCTGCTAAGCGCATTTCCCTCCTAACGTCAACAGACAAATGAAAGCGGGCAATCGTCTAGCAACCTTCGTTTTCAAAATTAGCGGTATTGAACAGCCGTAGTGTGCCCTTTTGCAACTTGAGCAAACGTTTGCACTTCCCGAAAAATGTTAAAATGGCCTATCTGACCAAAGCGGCACTGCGAACAATAAATTTTTTTGACCGAACAAATTTTCAAATTCATTGCTTTTTTTTCGTCGCAATTGTTTCTCCTTATTACTTTTTTTCTTTTGAGCAAGACGATGACCATACGGACCAGTATCACCCTAGCCTAAGTCATCTGCCAGGATAAACACAATGTTGGGCAGACGGTCTGTTTTATTCTGCGACTTCAGCCCCCGCACTAAGAAGAATTACGCACGGTATAGAAACAATATATGTTATCATGAGCAAAGACTTTCCTTATTACAATTGATACCAGACCAATAATGATTGGCAGTCTAACCTTAGTTAGTTGAAACAATTTTGCACAGCGTAATTGTTTATCTTTTAGCTGCGAAAATCAAGTGAAATTATCAGACGACTTGCGATATCAAAACTTCCTTTTCATAGCAATTTTTTCATTGTCAATAAGCCTGATAGACCATAGGTATACTTACTGCACTTCCGTTTCTAGTTTTCAGAACTCAATAAAGTAACAGCTAAATGTAATTTGCTCAGTTTAGCTTTCTATTAAAGACAGTCATTTCACAATGTATCCTAATTCCAGATTATTGTTTTGTTTGCTTTCTAAGCCCCAATAAAATTTTCAATGATCGCCATCCCTTTTCATGCCTGTTGGAAGAAAAACCCTGAAACCATTGCGAATAGCTTATCTTTTCCCCGCTTTCCATGTCTTGTTGTGCTTAAAAATGCAATAGTAAAAATTGTGTAAGCTCACTCCTGATCAGCTTTGTGTAACAACTAAATATGAATCATTATGCCGGTATATTATTACATCTATGCAATTGTATTATTAAGCTGTGTATTTCTCTTGGTTCGTGTTTTACTCCTGAGAAGGACTTCTTTGCCGACGAGGTTATTCATCAAGGGACTTCATGCTGAGAACAACGGAGACTATGAAGAGGCGGCTGTCACCTATGAAAATGCACTGACGGAAGTAAAGAGGACCAGGTTCAACGGCGTACTTGAAAAGAAAATCCTGGAAAAACTGAAGGTTCTGCATATGGTCATCGACTATCAGAATAACAATATCTATATCCGAAACAACAAATCAAACTAGGCGACCAACTCCTTTTTTCCAATAAAGTATTCCTTTCATTTTTAGATATTGTATCAGCACAAAAAATAGTGAAGATGACTTCAAACAATTTGGATAAAGAAACAATTGAGAAACTTGGCCTTGTTCCGTCCGAAAAAAGCATCAATGCCCAGGCGGCACCCGATGCAAGAATCTTCCAGTTCCAAAACCTAGAGAACGTGTATATCATGGAAAGTGATCTTTACGGAAATCAAATGCCGGAAGACTCATGTTTTCTTGCATTTGAAGGCAGGGCTGGATTAATGGGAAAACACATCAAGATTGAGACATTAAAAAACAGCAGTGTAGAAGATATAAAAAAGATCGTTGAAGACAATCATAATGGTTAATATGCTCCTTTTGAAAACCACCCAAAGTTGCAATCCTCAACAATAATCCGCTTGTTTAACTGCATGAATAAGCCTTTTTGCCAAGAGCAAACCGATCCTGTAAAAACTTGTTGATGCAGTATCAACGTTAGCCTACTACACATCGATTTATAACCCTGCACGATTGGGTGAAGAACACCAGCGATACTAACTCGTTAGATCCCTACTCACCAATGTACATTCCTTACTGTTTCCGAAGAAAAAATTCTTGGAGTTTAAAAATCAGAACATAAAAAGGTATGAATAATAAAAGCCCTGCACTGCTGCAAGGCTTCTTGTACCGCGTACGGGTACAAAACCCATCCTTTCTGCTTATACCAAAGACTTGCAAGCTACTGAAAATCAGCCTTTATTTTCTTTTGATATTTTTCTGATTTCATCAATTTTCCTATTTTTTGTTACTCCATTGTTACTTCAGTAACAGAAAAAGGTAAATTTGGTTAGTAAACACAACCATCGGAAAACAAACAAATTTAACACAGATGAGTGTTCAACTAAGAAAAAGAAAAAACGGGGATGGCACGACCACGTTATACTTGGACATTTACCATAATGGCCGGCGACAATATGAGTTTTTAAAAGAGTGTAAGCTTATTAAGCCTACAACTCCAACAGACCGTCAAGATAATAATGCCAAAATGAAGCTGGCAAAGCAAATAAAAGAAAAACGCTCATTGGAGCTACAAAGCAGCGATTATGATATAACACCGGAACACAAAACCAAAATTGACTTTCTTCATTATTATCAGGATTATATTAACCGTTATTCAAAAAAAGATATAAGGGTTGTAATAAACAGCAAGCAAAAATTTGAGGATTTCATTGCAATTGAGGGCTATAAATCCATAACTACAAAACAGGTAACTGAAAGCTTAATTAATCGTTTTAAAGAATATTTGGAAAGCACACTCAACGGAGAAAGCCCTTCAACATATTTCAGCCGGTTTAAAAAAGTATTAAAGCAGGCAACGAGAGACAAGATTTTCAAAAGCAATCCGGCCGCTGATGTAAGCATTAAACGGAAGGAAACGGTCAAAAAAGATGTGCTAACCTTTGAGGAAATCCAGAAACTGTTGGAAACACCGCTAACCGCTTATGAAGTAAAAAGAGCCTTTCTCATCTGTTGTTATACTGGTATTAGGTATGTGGATGCAATTGCTATGAAATGGAAAAATATCGACCTACAAAATAAGAGGCTTTCATTCACTCAGGCTAAGACCGGCCACCGGGTAGTGCTACAACTTCACCCAACGGTTATTGCTTTGCTAGGTGAGCCTCAAAGCGCTTCCGATCCAGTTTTTTATCTTCCCTCCCATACCGCCTGCCTGAAAAATTTAAGATACTGGCTAAAAAAAGCCGGCATCAACAAACATATCACTTGGCACTGTGCCCGGCACTCCTTTGCCACTAATCTAATCTTCTTTGGAGCTGATGTAAATACTGCCAGTAGCTTATTAGGGCATACAAGTCTACGCTACACACAACTTTATACAAGGGTAGTTGACAGTTTGAAACAACAAGCGATAAGCAATTTACCTGAAATGAAAATCTAATCCTATGGCTAAAAGCAACAAAGCGGTAATGGTAACGAATGACAATAAACAATTTGCCGGCAATAAAGAACACCATTTGAAAGAATACACTCACATAGAGGATTGGTTTGATGAATGGCTGACAAAAAACGATTATTTCAAAAATGTATATTTTGAGCTATTAAAGTTTGAAAGTGAATTTTATTACCTCAAAGAGTTTATAGTCCAAACAAGAATAGCAGCAGGCGATGTTTTGCAGCGCCTTCAAGCAAAGACCGGCACCCAAAAAGTTATAGATGCTATTCCCACTCTTGTGCACAATGATTTAAGTCCATTTGAGGAAATGCTAACCAAATGGATAATTGCCCACTACCTTTTTATTCACTATCGGCATGAAGAAAAGCTACCAAATATTGAGACTTTCTTTACCACAGTAAAAACCATTACACTACGGGACACCCAAAACTTTCCAGTACAGGTTAGCATGAACACTGAAGGGTGGAACATGGATTTTAACTTCAACGGTGTGAATGGTGAGTGGAAGCTTATTGATGAAAGTAAAGCGCTTAAACCTCGTGCAAACGATGAAGAAGGCAAAACTGAACTTCCACCAATCAAAAAGCTAAGATGGACAAAGAAAAGTGTTTTACTTGCCTATTTACTCAATGAATTACAGCGGGGCGGCTTTGTAGAAGGTGATATTTGGAAAGTTGGTGAACAAATGTTTGTTGACAAAGATGGAAAGTCAATTAAACACACCACGTTTAGTTCCATGGTGAAAAACTATGAAAACAACAAAACACCTGATGGCACAAGAGGTAAGCCCTCAAACCACAAGGAGCTAACAGAACTAATTGAACACCTAAAAATGCTCTCAAAAGGACTTGACCAATAAATCCTTGACACCTTTACTGTCAAGTCCTGTCAATTCTTTTCCTTTTCTTGCTTGCCTACGTTTGTGTTGCAATTGCAGCAACAGGATAACCGGTTATCCATTTTCAAAAATCAAAATTTTCAGAAAATGGAAACAAACGTTTACAAGGAAGTTTCACAGCGTCTTGCCAACATTGAAGCTATGCTGGCAGGGACAAAAAAAGTTCTCACATTGGATGAGTTGGCGGCATACAGCGGTTTAGCCAAAAGTACCATTTACAAGCTCACCTCAACCAATCAAATACCACACTACAAGCCTAACGGCCGCTAC
The DNA here is from genome assembly GCA_035998945.1 of Flavisolibacter sp. Lineage (GTDB taxonomy): Bacteria > Bacteroidota > Bacteroidia > Chitinophagales > Chitinophagaceae > Flavisolibacter. The sequence continues at coordinate 70,082 of DASYHD010000007.1, forward strand.
ATCTATTTTGACCGGGATGAAATCAATGCCTGGCTTTTAAGGAATGAAGTGCCAACGGCTGCACAACAGAGCATGGATGCAGCCACTTATGTCACCTTAAAACCTAGTAAGGCATGATACTGACAGACTATTACAAAGCACAAAAGTTGACCGATGCTGAAAGCCGGTACGATATAACCTACAGCACACAGAGTTATGAATTATTTGAGAGCCTACTCATCAACAAGCGGAAATTCAATGTAGGCGGTCTTTCCTTCAACTATGTACCACGACCGGCTACTTTCAAAGGTATTGAAGGCAGAAAAGCTGACATGGCTATTACCAAGGGAAATGTAAATATCTCTAGCCTCTTCACACCAAACATTCACAGAAAGCAAATAAAATATGGTGACGTGAATGGCACAAATGACGCCTTAATTGCCCTTTTTAGTCAGGATGAGCAAACGATTGAGCTTTTTATTGCAAGGGGTTATATTAATGAAGTGTTGGCCTTATATGAAGAAATAAAGGCTGGATACTTGGACACAGAGATTGAAGCAATCAGGGGAAAGGCCAAAGATGTTCTTAAAGCGGCGTTACCAATTCAGTAACCTTATGAACCGTCACAATCTGACACTTTTGGACACCGGTGTGCACTGGCTCTATATCAATGTAATTCCAGTAACTGATTTGGTAACCCTTCAATCATTGGCAGGTGGACACAATGAGCATACGTTTAGGGATTGAAAAAGCGGGAAAGGTGGATTTGCTTGCCACCATTCCCGCCTATTTAGAGCAAAGAAAAGCCGGGATGGATGAATTAACCGGCAATGAGTGGATAACCGGCAGGTTAGGTAATCTGAGGGTTATTGTGACCCAAAACGCTGTTACTGTCAAAGACGGCAGTCTAACCAAATGGTATCTGAATGACAATTTAAAAATGATGAGCCGGGGAGACATTCAACGTGCATTTGAAAAGCTAAGTGACTGTCTGCACCTACCAATGTTTGAAGCAGACGTTAAGCGGTTGGATTTTGGCAAAAACATTATGCTTAACCATGCTGTAACAGCCTACCTACCCTATTTAGGCAGCAACGGCCGCTACACACGGTTGGAACAAAAAACGGCAGTTAACTATAAGATTACCGGCCGGGAGCTTTGCTTCTATGATAAGGTTGCAGAAATAAAGAGCCGGGGAGAAAATGTACCGGCGCTATATGAAGGAAGGGCGGTCGGCCGCTATGAAAAACGGTATCTGCACAATATTCCAAAATATTTCCGGAGGCGGTCGGTCAACGGCCACACTTTGTATGATGAACACTTTTATTCAGAGCTAATCAATGATTGGTACAAAGACTATCTCAGTATACAGAAACAGAAAACTGTCAAAATTGACTTGAGCATGATTACAACCAAAGAGCAAATGAAAATGTTAGGTGTGCTTTCATTGGTGGAAATGCAAGGCGGTAAGCTGGCGGCACTGCAAAATATTAAGGAGCGGCAACTAAGAAAAGAACTCACCAAAAAACAGGCACATGACTTAAAAGAATTGATTGAACTGAGCACAAAACTGAAACTGCAAACAAAAGAAAGCGATTTAATAATTGAATTTGATGGTAAAATGAGAGAAGCTGTTAAGTATTTCAGGTAAAACAATCACCTATGAGTAAAAAAGATTTATTGTTAGCTGACTTTATTCAGCTGAGGATTGAAGGGTTAAGTTTTCAGGCTATTGCTGATAAACTTGAGGTATCAAAACAAACTTTGCTTGAATGGAACAAGCAAATAACTGTAAAAGATGCTATTGCTGAAGGCAGCATTTTTAAAGTAAATGAAATGATAAGAGCTTATGAAATGGACAGGCAAAAAAGGTTGGAGGGCTTGCTCCAATTTAGAAAAAAGTTAAATGATGAATTAATGGCAAGATCGCTAGAACAAATACCAACACAAAAACTCTTTGATATGGTTAAAGATGCTACTGAACAGATAAAGAATGAATTTTGTCCTAGTGTCGAGATTGGTACAAATCCCAATATTTTTAATACAAGTAGTGGTAACGGTTTTTTTTACTTTAATGCTGATGAATAAAACCGAATGGTCATGTAAGCGTCATCAATTTATATAATGTTACTAACTATCCTATCTATCTCAATCATCTTTTGTTTAGTATAGGAAATCACCCTAACCATTTTTTCCAATGTATCAACATCTTTTAGCGACATCACACAATTCATACGGTCTTTCAAAAATTTATCTAAAGTCTGATAACCACCTAAATAAAACTTCCAAATACCGATGGGAATATTATCGAAGTATTGAGAGTCGTTAATATAAAGTCTACCAAAGCCTTCATTCCCGACACATGGTTGAAACTCCCTCTTTTTTACCACAAAATCACCTTGGCCTACAAATGAACCGTAAGGAATTTCAGTAAAAGCAGGAACATAGTTTAGCGTATGAGCATTTATAATATTCCAACCTAATGCAGAAAGGTTGTGTAAAAGTTCTATGTCATCAGTAAATGGAATTTTTGGAAAATCAATACTTAAAAAGGCTGAATAAGTGGACCGATACAATGGAGAATAAAGCATTGCATAAATGTATCCAAAGACCTCTTCCGGTGCTATTTGCCCATATTTTTCCCTAAGAAACGAAACAAAAGTGTCTGTGAAATTAGTTACCCTTTCAAAAAGTTTTTTATCATCTGCTTCTGCACCATCAGTAAAATGTTTTGGTATATATAGATACAGCGGTGAAACAAAACCACCACCCCTGGAAAAAAGGTTGTAATCAGTCATATGTTCTGTCACAAATGCCAAATTCCAACCACCCTCTGAAGAAACATTCTGACCAGCCCTTCCAACAACCAATCCAACATTTGGACCATTTAAGAAGTGTCTCATAACTTGCACAACAGGCCATCCAATAAAACCTCTTGCTCTTCCTGTATAAACAATAGACATAATGTCAAAAGGCCGGTAGTTTATCTTCTGTATCAATTCATCAGATATGCCAAAGTTTTCAATGTCTTGTCTTGCCCAGTCATAGCGCCAATCTCTAACATCTGGCTTTAAGCGGTATTTTTCATAAAATTGAGCCCTGTCTAAATGGAGAATATCTCTTGCCGCTTGTAATGCACCTTCTTTCTCAAAATGTATACTTAGCTCATCTCGCTTTGTAATTATACCATTACCTTGGACTTTAAACATTTCCTTAATAGGGACACCACCATCATATTCATCCTTAAAATCGCTTACTTGTGGCCTAAACAAATAAAAAGGAGGCTGAGGAGTCAATTCAACTTTAGGGATGTCAAACAAGCTATGATTAAGACAATAATTGAATTTATAATCCTTTTTACCGTATAAGTCTGAATGGTAAATTTTTTTCTCTAAGCCGGGTTTCTTTATAAAAAATGTGATTGCCACGCCCTGCTCTATTGGAAAGATATTTTCATCAACGCCACCACCAGGAACCTTCTCTTTTGGTTTGTTGCTGCCATGTAGGTCCATTATATAGATTTGGTCAAATGAGTTCATTAATGACCGCCTCATACCTCTGAATGTCGGGTTAGATAAATACCGATGATTTGTAATTATTGCAACAACGCCTTGTTCAACTTCATCCATTTTGCTTTGGGCAAACCGGATGAATTTTACATAGTCATCATTTAACCATTTTGGATTTTTTTCTTTCATTCTAACACCATCAACAAAGAAATACTCCGTTAGCAGCTGACCAATCCAAGTTTTTACCTTTCTATAGACAGTTTTACCATTTCTGTTAATTGGCACCTTTCTTTCACTAGGATTTTTAGACTCTCCTTTATATGGCGGATTTCCTGTTATTACCAAAATAGGCTTATCCTTTACTTCCTGAGCAGCCCTAGCTTCTTGAGCCAATGTGGGAAGCAGTGGTATATTCATTTGCCTATTGATAGGCTCCAAGGTATTTGTCAAATAAATCTGGAAACGGTCCTCATCATGCAAAATGTAATTATGCCCTTTCAAAAATTGAGACAGCTTGAGGTTTGCAATTGTATAAGGTGCAATTAGATATTCAAAGCCATAAATGTTCTTCAAAATATGCTCTCTTATAAGCAAATTTTTTTTACCGCTATTTTTAGGTAGACTTAGAAAAATTTGTTCAAGTATTGCAACGATGAAGGTACCAGTCCCAACTGCAAAATCTAGCACTGTAACTCTTTCCCTATTTGCATAACCATCTTCAATTTCAAAAACAGTTTTCAGTAGTTGATTTGTGGAACGTACGATAAAATCGACAACTTGTGGTGGTGTATAATAAACTCCTCTTGAGCTCTTTAGGTCAATATCGTATGCTTCAATGAAGTCTTCATAAAAATATACAAATGGGTCTTTGAAATGCACATTTGTCTGCTGAAACAAATCTATATTGTCAAACCTTTGATATGATAAGTGCCTAGTGATTGTCTCCAAATTGAGGTTATTCATCACACTTAATATCTCCTCTAAAATCCACTTTGCTGGCTGGTATTCCGGTTTATATAACTCATCCAAGAAATCAACAAGTTCCCTTATCAATCCAAATGCAGGTAATATATACCCTTTAGCATTGTAAAGGTTGATAACTTGAGAACCTGCATTCAGTCTGGATATGAAGAGCCCATAAACAAGAGTCTGTGAAAAAGCATCTGAAAAAGTTTTTGTATTTAGCTCAGCAAACACATTAGTCCTGAAAGTCTCATACAGTCCAAACAGCCTACCTTCTTTCTGAAAGTTTTGTTGCCTATCCAATTCAGTATGGAGGAAATCTCTCAAAAATCGGCCTCTTACAGCCAAAGCTTCAGCTAGAGCCTTAGGCCTTGAGAGCCCTTTGGGCGGCTGACTAAGGAAATTTAGAATTAGACCTTTGACTTTATTAACATTTTCTGCGTTAAGATGAATAGGCATTCTACCCTCTATATCTGAAAGTTCACACAACTTGGCTCTATCTCTTGGTTCAGCCTTTTCATCAATCCAAATCCACTCTGTATAGTTTGTTATTAAAATATTGTTTGATACAGCTAAGTACTTTTTAATCTGTGCCGATTTCAAAACCTTATTTAAATCCTCACCTAACTTTTTATTTTCTATATAACCAATTATGGACTCTACACACTTTACTTTAAAATCAGGTGCACCAAACTGGTCTTCCCGTTTTGGTTCTTGTTGTATTGTGATTTTTTTATTTGATGTAAGAGCAATTGCTCTTAAAAGGTTCTCCAATGCAGACCTGTGTGTGTGTTCAGTAGCTTGCTCAATATCAATTTCTTGTAATCTTTGTATATAATCTTGGAAAGCCCTCACAGCTAGTGGTTTAAGTTCAAATATAATAGCAACAAATGAAAATAGGAGAAACTGAAATCAATTTGGAAAAACTTAATTGTAGAAATATATGCTTATGGCTAAATTAACTGAAGTTGACTATATCTGACCAAAACTTTACCTTATCAACACTCGTGCAGTTTGCCATTATTAATGAGAATAATAATATGTAAGCTTTAAATTGCTGTGGCATGGCTGTGAAAGCACTATCTATAAATCCATTTTAATATGATGGTTGAAAAAATGTAGGTTTTGGGCAACCTTACTTTAGGCAGAATATTTCAATGCTAGAAATTTCAAATAAAAATTGTGTCCATCTTGTGTGAATTGAAAATTATGACCTAATAAATCGGGGTCTATTTCTGGATGATTATACGGGCCATAATCTTCATAAACTGCCTTGCTCTTAACGATTTTAAAAACCTCCAAATAATGAAAGGCATTGAGTTTTTTGTCGGCCTTTGAAATAAAGTAACCTCCAACAAGGCTTTGGCCTTGGTAGAGGACTACATCTAAAAGGTTAGTAATACCATTCCAATCGTGAACTGGATGTGCCTTTAGCAGTTGATACATCTGATTATAAGTTAACGTAGAATATTGTGGCTCAGAAGTTAAGCTAGAGGCACTCAACTTTTCTCTTAATTCTGAATTTTCTTTAGTAAGGTGAGCAATTTGTTCTGCTAACACACCTGTATCAACTTCTTGCCCTCCAGGAATCCAACCCTTTAAATCTTCACGCCTATTGAATTCAGATAGTGTTTCTAATATTGCAAGTTTTATATCTTTTATATCGTCATAAAACTTGACCATCTTTGCTGTTACCAACTTCCGAAACTCCTTTAACAGGTGGACATTATCTTCTTCCAATACCTTTCTTCCTCTTTTCTCAATCTTGACATCTAAAAATTTTTCACTAGCGACAACAGAAAAATAGGATTTTCCAGTTGATATGGCATACTCATATTCTAATTGAGTATAGCTTTTACCACTCTCAGTTTCAAGACTGCCGTACCGACCACCTAGTATAAGAAGAAAGACGTCCGATTCATCAATCCAACGTTTTATAGTATTCCATTGGGTATCATCACCAGCTGCAAATAGCTCCATACCTGCAGGGATATGTCCAGCGGTTAGAATAGCTTCAACAGCTGCCTGCCTTTCTTCAATCAAATCTGTATAGGTTGATGATACAAAAACTTGCAATTTTTTTTTAAAAACCATCTTGGCCCGTTTACATTGTTAAACCGTAAACCGTAACTATTGTTACTCTGTTGTTACTTTGGAAACATGAAAAAGCCTGAAACGCTTACTGGTGTTGCATTTCAGGCTTTTATTTTGTACCGCGTACGGGATTCGAACCCGTATTACCTCCGTGAAAGGGAGGCGTCCTAGCCCTTAGACGAACGCGGCGTCCGATTTGGGAGTGCAAAAATAGGGGGCAGTTTCTTTCCTTCCAAAACTTTATCAAAAATCTTTCATTTTTTTTATGAAAGCCCAATCTCATAATGCTGTTCGGGAATTTCCACGTCCACAAAATCTCTTTTTAAAAGCCATTTTTTAAAATCGGCCTGTACATCATATTCACCATGCACTAAAAAAAGTTTTTTTACCTGCTGTTTGTCCTGGCAGGCCAGCCATTGGCTCAGGTCTTCGTAGTCGCCGTGAGCACTCATGCTGCGGATCTGCCCAATCTCGGCATTCACTTCATGCTGTACGCCAAAAATGCCTACCTCTTTTGTTCCGGAGAGCAACCGTGCACCCAGGGACGACGGTTCGCAATATCCTGTCATTAAAATGGCATTGCGACTATTCTCCACATTATTGCTGATATGGTGTTTTACCCGCCCGGCTTCGGCCATGCCGCTGGCCGAGATGATCACGCAAGGCTCGTTGCGGTAATTGAGCAGCTTTGATTCTTCAACGTTTTTCACATAGCGCAAACCATCAAAATGGAAAGGATCATCGTCGGACTGCAATACTTTTTGAATGGTCTTGTTGAAATATTGCGGATAGGACTTGACCACCTCGGTGATAGACGTACTTAGCGGACTGTCGAGAAAAACATCAACCTGCGGAAGGCGTTTCTCCAATGACAGTTGGTTAAAGGCATACAGCACTTCCTGTGTTCTTCCCAAACTAAAAGCCGGGATGATCAGCTTTCCCTTTTTCTGCACACAGGTTCGTTCTACCCACTCCAGGAAATGATCGATGGTGGAATGGATGTCCTCATGCAAACTATTCCCGTATGTTGATTCCATGATAATGTAATCAGCCTGCGGAAATGTTTCGGGTGATTTCAGAATCACATCGCGGTAACGGCCTACATCGCCACTGAAGGTTAGGTTCGTGGTCTTGCCATTTTCAGTCATGCGTAAATGAACGCAGGCGCTGCCAATAATATGCCCGGCGTCCGTAAACATGGCCTCCACTCCTTCCGTTACAGCAAACCATTTTCCATAATCCCGCCCTTCGAAATGACCGAAGGAAAGCAGGGCATCAGCCTTTGTATAAAGCGGCTGTACCAGCGGTTTGCCCTGGGCCTTGCTGCCTTTGTTGTGGTATTTGGCATCGCTTTCCTGGATCTCCGCCGAATCTTCCAGCAGAAGTATTGCCAATTCCTTGGTAGCATCGGTACAGAATATCTTCCCGCGAAAACCTTCTTTCATCAGTTTGGGAATAAGACCCGAATGATCGATGTGTGCATGTGATAATACAACGGCATTCACCTCCGATGCAACAAAGCCAAAATCCCTGTTCATGGCATCTGTTTCCTTCCCCATTCCCTGGAACATACCGCAGTCTAACAAAATTTTTTTCCCGTTCCTGAGTGTCAGTAAATGCTTAGAGCCTGTAACCGTTCGTGCCGCTCCATGGAAAGCTATTTTCATCGTAAAAGTTTTGCGTTAAGATACGGCTGAAGGAGTATAAATGAACCAGGCAGAATAGGGAGACAAATGGAAAGTCAAACGGGCAGTACCGTGTTATTGAATCAGGAAAATATTCTATAAACCGAAGAGCCGCTCCTGTTCAGAACGGCTCTTCGGTTTATAAAAGAAAACTTATTTCTCCTCTTTCAATAATCCTTATCGGGATCTGCGGTTATTTGATATTCTTTAAAATTTCCTGTACAGAAACACGGGTACGGTAATTTTCGTTAAAGTACCGGTATGTTACGGAACCTTCGCTGTTGATGATGTACACTGCCGGCACCGGAAGCATGGCGGTTCTTTGACCGTTCGTTTTCAGCAGGTCGATGCCACCGGTTTTGTAGCGGCCTACTGTGCGGTCATCCACCTGGAAAGCAACCTGGTAATCTGTGGCCACTTTCATATCCTTATCATATAGAATAGGGAATACAGCGCTAGTCTTTCTGATGGTAGAATCGATGCCTTCATTTAATTCCGGCGTGATGGCAACCACCTGTGCACCCTTGGTATAAATCAAATCCAGCGAATCCTGCAAGGCTTTTAACTGCCGGTTACAGAACGGGCACCAGTTACCGCGGTAAAAAAGCACCACCACCGGTCCTTTTTTGCGTAATTCTTTTAAGGATACGTCTACGCCTGACTGGTCTTTCAGCTTAAATTCGGGTGCCTTGGAATTGATGAACAACCCTTCGGGCTTTTGTGCCTGCGCGGCTGCCATCGACAGTACGGCAAAGAGGAGGAACAATGCTTTTTTCATGCTGCAGCGTTATCCTTCAAAAATAACGGCTGCTGGCTTCTGCCAATAGAGATTAACAGTTTATTCAGCAAGCGAAGACCCATTTGCCGTTATCGCAATGTAAGGCGTCAGATCAAGCCCCGTTGCTTCTTTGTAGCGTTTGCCCACTTCCGTCACCAGTTGATCGATGGCTTCTTCTCTTACAATGTTGATGGTACAACCTCCAAAACCCCCACCGGTCATGCGGGCACCCAACACCGCTTCGTTTCCGCGAACAGCATCCACCAGGAAATCAAGTTCCTTGCAACTGACTTCGTATTCGTGTTGCAGACCTTCATGCGAACCGTACATATTTAAACCTAAGGTTTTCAGGTCCCCGGCCTCCAGAGCTTCGCAGGCCATCAGCAGGCGCTGGTTTTCTTCTACTATGTATTTGCAACGGCGGTACACCACTTCGTTTTTGTCTTTCAGGTGTTTTGTTACCATTATCAGGTTGGCGTCCCGCAGGCTTTCAACCGGCTCACCCGCTGCCTGTAGCAACCGAACCCCTTCGGCACACTCCTGCCGGCGGGTATTGTACTCCGAAGAAGAAAGCGAATGTTTAACGTTTGTATTCAGGAGAAGGATCTTATAACCTTCCAGTTGCAGCGGCACGTATTGATATTCCAGGCTCTGGCAATCGAGGCGAATCACATGCCCCTCTTTGCCGAAGACCGACGCAAATTGATCCATAATCCCGCACATCACACCGGCAAACGTGTGTTCGGCTTTTTGCCCGATCAGTGCCAGCTCCATTTTATCGATGCCCAACCCAAAAAGCTCGTTCAGTGCAAAGGCCGTGGCGCACTCCACCGCGGCAGAGGATGAAAGCCCGGCCCCAACCGGTACATCCCCATCGATATTGAGATTGAAACCCGAAATTGTATGCCCGCGTTTATTCAACTGATCCACCACACCAAGAATGTAGTTTGGCCATTGCTTATCGGAAATAGCTACCCCGGACACGGTCGAGCGGTGCTCCTGTTCAAATTCTTCCGAATACAGCACGATCTCCTCGTCCTCCCTCCGGCTCACGCCAATATAGATGGCCTTGTCAATAGCAGCCGGCAGTACAAATCCGTTGTTATAATCCGTATGTTCACCAATCACATTTACCCGTCCCGGCGACCGAACCAGGAGCGGTTCCGTTCCAAACCGTTGCTGAAATCTTTCCTTAACAAGCTTGCTTAACTGTTGATTCATATGGCTGATTTATGTGAATAAAACTCTAACAAATAACGGCCACTTTTCGTGATTAAAAAAAGGCATTTTGCGTTCGGCCGTTCTTTCGCCGACTTCACCGATAAAAAAGAATGCCATCACGAAAAGCCCTTGACAGGCTTAACCTTTTCGAACAATTTTGAGTCTGATTCAATAAACACTTCACAGCTACTTTATAATCCTCAATACATATGTTAACCACAAAAAACACCGTGCCTTTTACAGCGCATGATCATGAACTGGCTTACCGTTGGACAGCCGAAAGATCCCAGGAATGGATGGATAAAAACGGATGGCTGGTCGGCTGCAATTATATTCCTTCCAACGCCATTAATCAGTTAGAAATGTGGCAGGCTGAAACCTTTTCACCGGAACTTATCGAAAAGGAATTAGGCTGGGCCGCCGGACTGGGTTTTAATACCGTAAGGGTATTCCTGCATAACCTCCTTTGGGTGCAGGACAGCGAAGGCTTTTTGGCAAGGATTGATACCTTTCTGAACATTGCCTACAGCTATAACATCCGCACCATGCTGGTACTGTTTGATGCCGTTTGGGATCCATTTCCGAAGTTGGGCAAACAGCCAGCACCAAAGTACAATGTACACAACTCCGGTTGGGTACAGAGCCCGGGTTACGACGTGTTGAACAACCCCGCTGCCTACGACGGACTTCACGATTACGTTCACGGTGTTGTGTCGCACTTCAAAAATGACGACCGTGTACTGATCTGGGACCTTTACAACGAACCGGATAATATGAACCTCATGTCGTACAAGGATGACGACTACGTGATGCATAAGGCAGAGCTTTCGATGGCTTTGTTGAAGAAAACGATCAACTGGGTAAGAGCCATCAACCCCGAACAGCCTATTACAATGGCTCCCTGGCAGAACGACTGGAGTTGTGATACCCGCATTACTGCGCTTGACAATTACATGTTCAGCCATTCGGATATTGTCTCTTTCCATTGTTATGAGGACAGGGCCGGTACGGAAAAACGCATCAGGGATATTCAACGTTATAGCCGCCCCATGCTTTGTACCGAATACATGGCCAGACCGTTTGACAGCACTTTCCAGGAAATTCTGCCGCTGTTCAAACAATACGGCATTGGCGCCTATAACTGGGGATTTGTAGCGGGTAAATCGCAAACGCACTGCCCCTGGGATTCCTGGCAGATCCGGTACGACCAGGAGCCTGAACTTTGGTTTCATGATATCTTCCGCGAAAACGGGGAACCCTATATTCGCGAGGAAGTAGCTTTCTTAAAAAGCATGCTGAAACAAAGAGAACTTGCGTTGCAGGTAGCCTAAGGCATGATAGAATAGTAAAAGAAAAAGGTTGTCGAAAGACAGCCTTTTTTATTGCAGGTGAGCAATGACCGCTTGCGCATCCGGCGGCAGCCAGTGGTATTCGGCATTCTTCCTGAACCAGGTCAGTTGCCGTTTGGCATAGTGACGGGTATTCCGCTTGATGGCATCAACAGCTTCCTCCAGGGAAGCTTCTCCGTTCAGGTAATTGAACAGCTCTTTATACCCTACTGTTTGCAGGGCATTCAGGTGTTGGTATGACAGAAGACTGCGCACTTCTTCCAACAACCCTTGTTCCATCATGTTATCCACACGATGATTGATACGCAGATACAATTCTTCCCTGGGCAGGTCCAGCGCAAGCCTTACCACCTCAAAAGGTCGTTGCTTTTTTTCCCCTGTCCGAAACGAAAGAATGGATTTACCCGTCGCCTCCACCACTTCCAAAGCCCGCATCAAACGCTGCGGGTTTAGGATCTCACCTTGCTGGTAAAACTCTGGGTCCAAGGTTTTGATCCGTTCCTGCAACCAGGCGAGCCCGTTTTGTTGGTAGGCATTTACAACCGCATCATGAACCTCCTGTGGCACTTCAGGAATCGCATCCATACCATCGGTAAAGGCCTTGATGTATAGCCCCGTTCCCCCAACCATAACAAGGGTATCGGCCCGGCTGAAAATCTCCTCTGCTTTCGCCAGGGCATATTCTTCAAACGTAGCCGCATTTACTTTTTCGTGGATAGAATGGGTGGCTATAAAATGATGGGGAACTTCGGCCAGTTCGGAAGCAGATGGACGAGCTACGCCGATGTTCATTTCGCGGTAGCATTGCCGGCTGTCGGCAGAGATGATCTCCGTTCCAAGGTGATGGGCAACGGCAATGCCAACGGCAGTTTTACCCACAGCCGTGGGACCGGCAATAACAATAACCTTCTTTTTTTGGAATGCTTGCAAACGGGAATAGCGGTTGAGCCCAAGAATGGAATAGTCAACAGACCAGCCCTCTTCTTCTACAGGCTGAATTAATACTCTTCTTCGCTGGCGCCAGTACTTTCATCAGCACCAAAATCATCGCCACCGCTTCCCTCCTCACCTTCTTCTCCAAAACCTTCAGCGCCTTTGGTGAGGTCGTACTTTTCTTCCACATCAGCAAAGCGTTCGCCCAGCAGACTTTTGGTGCCGTACTGGCTGGGCGGGATGCCCTCTTTGCGGATCACAGCCGGATAGGTGACCTTCGGGTTTTCTTCCTTGGTTACGTTTATCAGTTCTACCTGGAAAGTCCAGCCTCTGACAAAATCGTAGAGGTAAATAAATTTCTGATTGGGATCTTTTATTTCGGAGCCGATAGTGGTTTCTTTCATTAGCAGCGGTGGTGCCTTGTACGGCCGGTTGGGATAATTCTCCAGTGAGATTTCCCTTCCACGCTGCCAGTTGTCGTTACTCCGGTAAAAAGTGGCGCCGTGCTTGTTATCAAATTCAAATGATTTTAGGATGGTTTCATGCAGATCAAAAAAGTTTTGCTTGTGCCGGATCACAATATCGCGGTACACGCTGTCATCTTCTTCAAAATAAACCCTGAATTTCAATATGGCCATGCGCTATGTTTGTATAGAGTAAACGTCAAATATAAAAAAAGGAGGCCAATGGTGAGTGGTGAGTGGTCAGTGGTGAGTAGGGTAAGCTGTTAATTGTTTTGAAATGTGCTATTGAAACATGAAGTAAACCTAAAGAAGGAACCGTTTAACGGCCCAACTTTCAGTGAGGACTATTTATAACTACAAACCAAAAACCGCAAACTACAAACCCTTCTTCGGCTCTAATCCGCATTCACGGCCTTTTTCCAGCATAAACTGAAATGCAGCTTCATATTTGTTCTCAATGATCCCGTCTAAAATGGCGTCCTTGATAGCGTCCTTAATTATACCCACCGGTTTAGAGGGGGGGATGCCAAAAGTCGCCATTATAATCTCGCCGGTAATGGGTGGCTGCCAGGCCCGGATGGCATCTTTTTCCTCCACTTCTTTGCAGCGTTCCCGCACCAGCTCAAAATTCTCCAGGTAACGGCGCACTTTCACTTTGTTTTTGGAGGTGATGTCCGATTCGCACAGGATCATCAGGTCGTCAAAATCCTCACCGGCGTCAAACAGGATACGACGGATAGCCGAATCGGTGATTTCTTCTTTTGACAGCGAAATGGGGCGCAGGTGCAGTTCCACCAGTTTGCGCACATATTTCATCTGCTCACTCAGCGGGAGCTTTAACTGGTTAAAGATTTTTGGCACCATACGGCCACCTACCACTTCATGTCCGTGAAAGGTCCAGCCGTGGCCTTCCTCAAAACGCTTGGTGGCCGGTTTACCGATGTCGTGCAGAATGGCCGCCCAGCGAAGCCAGAGATTCGATGACCGGTCGGCTGTGTTATCGAGCACCTGCAGGGTATGGTAAAAATTATCCTTGTGGCCTTTGCCATCGATAAACTCAGCACCGGCCAGGTCTACCATCTGCGGAAAAATCAGGTGCAAAAGACCGGTATCGTACAAAAGCTTGAAGCCAACAGAGGGTTTCCTGCTCAGGATGATTTTATTCAATTCATCGGTAATGCGTTCCTGCGAAATGATCCGGATGCGGTCTTTCTGCTCTTTGATGGCCTGCAGCGTGGAAGGATAGATTGTAAAGTTCAGTTGTGTGGCAAAACGAATGGCCCGCATCATCCGGAGCGGATCATCACTGAAGGTTTGCGCCGGTTCTAGCGGGGTGCGGATGACGCCGTTATGCAGGTCTTCCACCCCATGAAAGGGATCGACCAGCTTTCCAAAATCCGCAGGATTTAAACTAATTGCAAGCGCATTGATGGTAAAGTCACGTCGCTTTTGATCATCTTCAATGCTGCCGGGTTCCACCTCGGGTTTGCGGGAATGTCGCTGGTAACTTTCTTTCCGTGCGCCAACAAACTCCAGGTCAAAACCATCAGCGAGCCGGAACTGCGCTGTTCCAAAGTTTTTAAATAAACTCACCTTTGGATGCGGTACAAAGCGTTGAGAAACCGCTGTGGCCAGTTGCAGGGCATCACCTACACAAACAAAATCGGCATCTTTGGTAGGACGGCCCAAGAGCTTGTCCCGCACAAAACCACCCACAAGATAGCAGGGCAGGTTGAGCGAGGCAGCCGCTTCACTTACTTTTCTGAAAATGCCCAGTTCCTTTTCGCTGCAAGAAATCTCCATCAGGCGGCAAAGCTAAGAGAGTTTGGGTTTGGAGTTTGGTGTTTAATGTTTGACAATGCCCTCTTTGTTATTTTCTTATATAGTGGACGATGCCATTGCGCCAGCGGATGATCTGTGAGGGTTGAGATGGCGTTTTATCATCCTGTCGCCATTGTACAATGTGATCAACATCCTGTTTTACTTCTTCACTGATCTCATCAAAAAAGCGTGGAGAGAGTTGCCCGCTGATATTGGCAGAGGTGGACACAATGGGTTTGCGTAAACGCCGCACCAGGTGCCGGCAAAATTCATCCTTTACAATCCGGATGGCTACAGAGCCGTCCCCGGCAACCAGGTTACCCGGCAGACCTATAGCGTCGTCGAAAATAACTGTAGTAGGGCGGCTTTGTTCTTCCAGGAAATCAAATACGGCCAGGTCAGGTGCGGAAACATATTGCAGCACTTCCCGTTCATCGGCAACAAGGATGATCAGGCTTTTGCTGTCGTCTCTTTGCTTGATGTTGTAAATCTTTTTGATAGCCGTTTCATTGGTGGCGTCGCAGCCGAGGCCCCAGATGGTATCGGTGGGATACAGGATCACCTGCCCGGCACGCAAAGCGGCTAATGCCCCTTCCACTTCAGCTGAAAAATCAATGGTCATGTTCTAATCGTTGTTGTAAGGTGTTTGCAATATGCAGGGAATCCAGTCGCTCCAGGCACTGGGGGGTGTCAAACCGCACACAAACGTTTTTGGTGCAGGGTTCACAGGATAATTGGCCCAGCCTGATCACTGCTAAAAGCTCTTTAGCATAGGGTGCTGTATTGGCCTCGTTGCCGGCGCCAAACAACACCACGGTTTGGGTTCCCAGTGCATTGGCCAGGTGCGCCGGACCGGAGTCGGTGGTGAGCACAGCCCGTGCAGACGCCAATACCTCCGCCAGTTGCGGCAGCGTGGTTTTGCCTGCCAAAGATGCTATGCCGGACCTGTCAGGCAGTAGCGCCATCACGCTTTCTACAAAACCGGCTTCCTTTCCTCCCCCGATCAGGAAGATTTTACCTGCACTATTTTTTCGGACAATGCTGATTAGTTCCACTGCCTTGGCTGTGGTCAGCCGGCGGGATTGTGCTTCTGAATTTATGTTGATCACAAGGTGATCCCTTTTCGGGAAGGTATGCTGTAAAGACACCGTCCAGTTTTCTGCCTTTTTGCCGGTGTACATTTCCAGGAGCCGCATGTATTCCTCCGCACGATGCAGCCCTTTTGGCTTGGAATACACATTGGTCAATAAAATATCACGCCCTTCTTTGCGGTAGCCGATACGATTCTTCGCACCGGTGGCATACCCCACCAGGGCAGAAGAAAATGAATCGGGGAAGGAAAGAAAAAGATCAAATTGCTCTTTCTTACGGATCATTTTACCGAAACGCCAGGCGCCTTTTACACCTTTGTATTCTTCCTTGCTAAAAATAAACTGGTGTTTTGTGGGCGGGAAAAAAGTCAAAAGGTCGTGCAGCCCTTTTTTAACAATCACACTGACTTCCGCACCGGGGAAGGTTTCCGGTATCTGCCGCACTGCACCCACTGCCATTACCATATCGCCCAACCAATTTGGCAAACGAACCAGAATTTTCATCTTCTCCATTAAGTTTGCAAAAATAATTTTTGACCGATGAACTTAAGAGAAACAATTGAGCAAGGCTGGCAAAACCGTGAAATGATGTCGTACCAGGCATTTCAGGAAGCAGTACGCACAGTTATAGAAGAAGTGGACAAAGGCCGCCTTCGCGTTGCCGAACCTACGGAAGACGGATGGAAGGTGAACGAATGGGTAAAACAGGCGATCCTCCTTTATTTCGGCATTCAGCCCATGCAAACCTGGAACGTTGAACCTTTTGAGTTTTACGATAAAATGCTGCTGAAGAAAAATTACAAAGAGCTGGGTGTTCGGGCTGTGCCGCATGCCGTAGCCCGCTATGGTGCTTATATTGCCAAAAACGTGGTGCTCATGCCTTCGTATGTCAACATTGGTGCGTATGTAGATGAAGGTACCATGGTTGATACCTGGGCCACTGTAGGTAGCTGTGCGCAGATTGGAAAAGGTGTACACCTGAGCGGCGGTGTGGGAATTGGCGGTGTGCTGGAACCCCTGCAGGCGTCTCCGGTAATCATCGAGGATGGTGTGTTTGTAGGTTCACGCTGTATCGTAGTGGAAGGTGTACGGGTTGAAAAAGAAGCTGTGCTGGGTGCCAACGTGGTGCTGACACAATCTACAAAGATCATTGATGTAAGCGGACCAGAACCGGTGGAACACCGCGGACGGGTTCCGGCACGGAGTGTAGTGATTCCCGGTAGTTACCAGAAAAAATTTCCTGCCGGTGAATACAGCGTTAGCTGCGCCCTGATCATTGGCCAGCGCAAAGCAAGTACCGATTTGAAAACAAGCCTAAATGACGCCTTGCGTGATTTTAATGTAGCGGTGTAGAGGTGAGTGGTGAATGGTGAGTGGTGAGTGTTTTACCAGTCATTATTATTTTTAAAAACTATTACCAGGCTACTTTTTAAATACCACAAAGACGCGGCTGCTCTGCTATGTTGCGTCTTTGTGGTTTTATTTTTTTGAATGGAAAAACTTGCTGAAAAGCGAACGCTTACCCTCGCTGGTTTTTTAATCACCTTTCTGGGTGCTCTCTTGTTTTCCACCAAGGCTATCCTGGTAAAAAAAGCATTCTATGCCACCAGGGTAGATGCTGTTACCCTGCTCACTTTGCGCATGGCCTTCTCCTTACCGTTTTATGTGGCAACAGCATTTTTTATCAGCCGGCGGGAAAACGCTATCCCACTGACCAAAGCACAATGGGCCCTTACCTTTTTACTTGGGTTGTTTGGCTATTATCTCAGCAGCCTTTTTGATTTTATCGGGTTGCAATATATTTCTGCCGGACTGGAGCGACTGATCCTTTTTCTTTATCCCACGTTTGCGGTGCTGATCAATCTTTTTTTCTTCCGGCAAATGATTTTCAAAAACCAGTGGATTGCTCTTTTGCTGACGTATATGGGAATTGGCATTGCCTTCCTGGGAGAAGTACAACTGGAGGCCGCCAATCCGCAATTCTGGTGGGGAAGTTTTTGCGTCTTCATTTGCGCAGTTACATATGCCATTTACCTGGCAGGAAGCGGCAAGATCATTCCGCGTATCGGCTCCAATACGTTTACAGCTTACGCCATGCTTTCGGCAACGCTGGGCGTTTTCCTCCATTACATCTTTACCAATGGCTCACTCGCCCCGCTGCTGAACACGGCAACACTACCTTATGGCATCCTGCTGGCTGTATTTGCAACAGTAATTCCTTCTTTCCTGCTGGCGCACGGCATGAAACGGATCGGCTCCAACAATGTGGCAATTATCTCCAGCATTGGTCCCGTGTCCACCATATTGCAGGCACACTGGATACTGAACGAACCGATTCTGACAGAACAGATTATTGGTACAACCCTTGTCATTACAGGAATTTTATTATTAAGCTGGAAACCGCAAAAAAAGGTGTTGGAAGTTTGAAGCTTTTCCCCCTATATTTGCAGCCCCGAAAGGGAAGATGCCCAGGTGGCGAAATTGGTAGACGCACTGTCTTCAGGTGGCAGCGCCGCGAGGTGTGCTGGTTCGAATCCAGTCCTGGGCACAAAAAGCCTTGTATAAAAAATACAAGGCTTTTTTTATGCCTTTCGGTGCTTGCATCCATCCACCGAAAAGCTTATTTTGCAGGGGCTGCTCTTCTCTTCCCCATGCAAGGCCTGTGTTGCTATTTCTCCCTTTGCTTTTTAGATTTTGTTGCAGTATTGTCGAACAAGGGTCGAGGGATAGTCGAAGGATGGTCGAGGGAACTATAGGGTTGTGTAGCTTCATCTGTTTGTTATCTGTTCACTTTCTATTCAAAACTAATGGCTAGAGTAGGCAAAAACTCCCTTCTCAACTCTTTACGCGGCACCATTGGGAAGGAGATCGTATTTAAGCAGTATCCAGATAAAATAGTGGTGAGCAAGTACCCTGACATGAGCAAGGTAAAGCCAACCGAACGACAAAAGCAACAACGGCAGTTGATGCGGGAAGCCAATGCTTATGCCAGCATGGTTAAAAGAGACCCGAAACTAAGGGCAAAATACGAGAAGAAGTTAAAGCCCGGGGAAAGCGTGTTTCACAAGGCGAAAAAGGACTTTTTCAAAAACAGGAAGAAGTAAAGCGGGAAATGCTGTTTGAAGTTATACAGTTCATTGGTATTCGAAAGCTGATCACAAAACTGCCAGCGGGAACTGCTGCTGATCAGCAATCCAAAGTTCTTGGGACATCAGCATGCATTTTGGCCAATGCAACGTTGGTTTCGCATTCTTCCAGTTGTGTGGTTGATAAAGCTAACCGATTGCGGCCGCTTTACTTGTAAATACCCTATCGGTACTATTCGTGAATAGAAAGCTGCTCCTTCTACCAATCTTTCGAACTTTTCTGTTGTCATTTATCAGGCTACTTTTTGTTAGTAAACTGCTTTGAAGGACGACTAAGGCAGCTAGCGGTATATTACGCCAAAGAATAGGGCTGCTTTGTTGGATTGGCAGTAGCTGCGGGGGAGGCCCTGATCGTAAGGAAACCGGTGGAAAATTTATAATTTGAGAGCTCCACTCTATCTTTATAATCGATTAAAATATGACTGTAGAAGAAGCAAAACAGGAACTGACCTCTTTACGAAAGAAGCAAAGAGAGCTTCAAAAGCGGTTGGAAACCCTCCTGGATTTTTTACAGGAGAAAGGTGTGGAGACGGCTGCTATGCCCGAAAAAACGGCCCGCAATCAAGCTCTTTATTCAAGCTACCTCCGTGGGCATACCTATACCAACCTGGCAAAACATTTTCAATTGTCAACAAGCCGGGTGCGCCAGATCTGTATGCGTATGCAGGCAAAGAGGGATTAGCCATTCGTTCATAAGCAAGGATGAGGGCACACCAAGGACCCGCATTGTTTAAAAGATCCTTTAGTCCCCTTCAAAATAATCACTGTCCGCCCGTTTGACCAGGTAGGTTTGCTGGGTGGTAACGCCGAGGTCAAAATCAATCATGAGCCGGGCTAACTGTTCGCCGTCTATCAGCACAATTTTTGTTTCATTTTTCGGCTGGTAGGTTTTGGCTTCGAGGGTAAACCAGGAGGTGGTGATAAATACGCCTTTTTTGGCGCCCTGCCCGGCCAGTGCCCCTACAAAGCGGTGCAACTCAGGGCGGCCTACTACGCCTTCCCAGCGCTTTGCCTGTATATAGATGACATCCAGTCCCAGCCTGTCTTCCTTGATAATGCCATCGATACCCTCATCGCCCGACCGACCGATGGATTGGCCGGCTTCCTTAAAGCTGCCGCCATAGCCCATTTTTACCAGCAACTCCACCACCAGCTTTTCAAAAAAGGCAGGACTGCAGGCTTTTACCCTGGCCAGGAGTTCCTCTGCCAGCGCCTTCCGGATGGCGGTGTAGCCCGTTTCGAGCAGTTCTTCGGGAGTGGACACCACAGCGGTTTGTTGCGGCCCCCCTTCGGGGAGGGCTTTCTCCTCCTTTGTGCGACCCGTTTTTTCCAGGTAGCCAGGAAAGGCTTTCAGCAATTGCAGGTTGATGGTTGCCGGCGCTGTTTTCAACAGCTCCTTTCCGGCCGGCGTGATTCTGAAGTGGCGTTTCTTAATATCCTCCAGCAAGCCGGCCATTTTCAGGTGCGCTTTTGCCCAGTGAATGCGGTTGTAAAACACTTTTTGCGTGCCACTTGGCAGGTATTGGCTCAACTCCTCTTCGGTGAGGTTGAAGTGACGGGACAGGCTTTCCCGCATGCCGGCCGTTGTATGTACTTCACCGTCCCCTATTTGTTTGAGAAAGGGAAGCATGATGGATTGAAAATCGGGGATAGGCATGTTGGTGTAATTAGTTTTTTGTTGCGTTTTCTATAAGGGCTATTTCTTCATTGGTAAGGTTGTAGAGTTGGTAAACAAGTTGTTCTATTTGTTTTTCAAGTAAGGACGTATCTGTACTTAGACTTTCTACTTTAGCCAGAATAATTTGATGAACAATGGTCTCTATCCTGGTAGTCAGCTCATTTCGCAAATTAGGAACAGCAAACTGCTGAATATCTCTGATCATGATTTGGGGGAAAGTATCCTCACTGCTCACTTGAAACTTCTTTCTGAAATACCAGCCAATGAATTTCGAATTCAGTATGCCAAGTAATGCCTTGTAGCTAATATATGCTGAATCTGGTTTTAGTTTTAATACGAACAATAACGTGTTGCAATAAGAAGTAAAAGGGATATAATGTGCTATCAGGGTCTGGCCGGTAATTTTTCTTATCAATATTTTTTCTCCTTGGAAGTTTTCCGGTAACCTTGGTGCTGCCAGCCATGGGCCGTAATGCAGCCAATTGTTTTCCTTCCATAAAAGCGAATAATAGCCGATGTCTTTTCCATCAAAAAAAGGAAGCCATTCATCAGATTTTTTTGTTACAGAAGTAAAAGGCTTATTATCCCGAATTTCTGCTGTTTGAGCAGGCTTACCTTTACCTACCTCATAGGCTTTCACGCCAGAAAATATTTCAGAAATATCTCCAATAAGCGTAAATCGTCCGTCTATTTTTTGAATAATTGCCAACTCATCTGAATTGCTTTGCAAATTGAAACTATTGGTTTTGTGCCAGAATGAAGTATTGATTTTGAAGCTCCGGGCCGGGGAGAGTAAATCGGTTAAAATTGTTTTTTTGTCATATACATTTACCCGAACATCGGTTGTTTTGTTATCTAACTGTGTTGTATACTTTGTGAAGAATAACAGAATTGTATCAACGGTGGCATCTGAAAACACATTGGCGGGAAGCAGAGCTAGTTCGCAGATTTTTGTGTTGTGTAAAATAAAACTTCTGGATGCTTCTGTAAATCCAAGATTTAATAAGGTATCAGGAATGATGTAGGCAAACTGGCCATTTTCTTTCAAAAGAAAAACAGCTCTTTCTATAAACAACGTATAGCTTTCGCCGCGCCAGTTGAAGGTGGTATAATTGTCCTCGTATGCTTTCCCGTTTTCTTTGTTAAAGTTCACCCCATACGGCGGATTTCCAATCACTACATCAAAGCCCACAAAGTCGCCTTCATCATTGAGCACTTCCGGAAATTCAAAACGCCATTCAAAAGCATTTTCAAAAACCTTGTTGCTTAAAATCTCATCCCTTTGCGATTCCAGTTTGGTAAGTGCTTTCACCGCATCTTTATGATCGGCGATCAATTGTTTGTCTGCTTTTTCGCCAAATGATTTCAGGTTCAATATTTTGACGGAAAGGCTTTCTGCCTTGCCTCTGGCCGCTCTTAATTTCTTTTTGAAAGGTGTTTCAATTTCACTGCTGAAATTGGATTTGATGGCTGCAATCAGCCTTTCCATTTCCTTTTTCTGCTCCTTGCTTTCGGCATTACGGTAGGTAGCTACTGCTATCCGGTAGGCATCAATGGTCCATTTGCTTTTCCGGAGCGCCTGTTTTAAATCGGCATCCAGGGAAAAACGGCTCACCAGGGAATTGCCGCATTTAATGTTGATGTCAATGTTGGGCAGGGTTTCCAGCTCCGTGCTGTTTTTGTAATAGGCATTTTTCAGCAGCTCGATCCAAAGGCGCAGGCGGCAGATCTTTACCGAATTGGCATTGATGTCTACACCAAAAATACAGTTTTCGATGATGGTTTGCTTTTCATGGAAAAGCGTTTCCTGTACCCGCTGGCTTTCCGCGTTGGTGGGGTTGTAGGCTAGCAGCTCACCTTCTTCATCGGTTACAATCAATTCGTCGTTCACCACCTCCACCCGGTATTCTTTTAACCGGCGACCGTTGCGGTCCAGCAGGATTTTCAGGTCGGCCTTTACAGCAATCATTTCGTTGAGGGCTGATACTAAAAAATGGCCGGAGCCTACGGCCGGATCGCAGATCTTCAGGCTGTTGACAATCTCATTGGCTTCTTTGCGATCTTCAATTTTGTCGTACAGGTCTTCTATTGTGGCGCAGTGCCAGCCCTTTACCTCGTTGAACTTTTGCACCACCGCACGGCGGACCGTTTCGCGGCACATGTACATGGTGATAAAGCCGGGGGTAAAAAACGACCCGTCTTTGTAGCCGTTGATCTTTTCAAAGATCAATCCCAGCACCGAAGCGTTGATCAGGGTTTTATTGTCTTCCTGGATCGCTTGCGAACCTTCGCTGCTGAAATCATAAGCATTTAAAAAATCGAACAGGTAGGCCAGTGTGTTTAGATTGCCTGTGCGTTTTCTGCCCTGGCTGTCTTTCAGTACCGTAGAGGCCAACACAGGGACCATTTTGTCATCCCGCAGGTTGCTGATAAAAAGGGTGGCCTGCTCCAGCTCCGTGGGTTCGAAAAGGGAGCTATTGAGATAGGGTACTTTCTCAAATGCCTTTTGTACGTCTACATTGCGCTCCTGATGCCGGCGGGCCAGTACCTGGAAAAAGAGGCTGTTCAGGTCATCGTAATTGTTGATTTTGCCCTTGTTCAGAAAGGCATAGGAACTATCGCCTTTATGATAAACGATCAACTGGGCTTCGAGGAGTTTTAGAAATAAAATGCGGTTGATCCAGGTAATGGAAAGTTCAAGCCCCACATTGAACAGGCGTTCTTCCGTGGTGCTGCCGTACTGTCTCGGTTTGTCCAGCCGGACCAGTTTGTCCAGGCTGTCTAACTGGATGATCGCATCTTCCAGGAGGGTTCCGGTGTGACGTTCGCCCGGTCTGTTCCGTTGAATCAGTTTTTTGCCTCCTTCTTTGGTTTCTGTAAGGCCGATGATGTGCAACAGCTCGGTGTAAAACCGTTTATCCAGGCTGTTGCTGTCGTTGGTAAACGGAAGTTTCAGGAGGTGCTCCGGTGACAAGAGCTTGAATAGTGCAATAAGCGTTGTATCGTCAGCTTTAATAGTATTTCGCAGGGGCCGTTGGTAATCCTGCAGATTAAAGTAGGTGCATTCTATTTCGGCGGTGAGGCTTGTAATGAAAGGGGCGGCAATTTGTTTGTAGAAAAAATCGGTTTTGGTATCGGCCAGCCGGCCTTCATCGAAATCAGTGAATTGTTTCACCAGCGTTTTATTCTGGGCAAAGTGCCGGTCGAAGACCATGGCATCGAAAATATACCATTCGGTGATGTTAGTGGCAACGAGGTATTTTACTTCAAGGTTGTTAAGGGTGATCCGTTCGCGCAGGTAATAAAGTACCAGTTCCTGCAATGCTTTTACGTTAGGCTTTTCCGGTGAGATCATTTCGGCCCGGTTGGTGGGCTTTTTGGCTTCTATGATGACACCTACGCTGGTTTTGGCAGCACTGCCGTTGTGGATCACCAGGTCGTTGCGGCCCTTGGTGTTGATATAATGGGCGGGGTCGTACCAGGTCTTTTTTAAAAAGTCAATGACGAGGTTTTTGTGAAACTCTTCGCTTTCGGTATCGTTGGTCCGGTCGAGCAGGGTGATGAGGCCTGCTTTAAAGGCTTCTATCCCGGTGCGGGCCGGTTTTACTTTCAGGAAAGCTTTATTAAGGGCTTTGCGTGGTGGCTGGATGGCTAGTTTCATCAGTTCTTAGAGCGTTGGTTTTGATAGGGGGCAATTTAAGGGTTTTCTGCTTGCAGGAGAAGATTGCGGCGGAGGAGACTGAGGCGTAATGTCATGGCAGTGGGAGATGACAGAAAGGAGGTGAGACATTCGAAAAGAAAGACGTGCGGACTTCGAAGAACGCCGAGTCCCGCAGCGCTTTTCGACAGCGGCAGGGCTTCAGCGGAGACTCGGCGGGGAAGGAAAAAAATTATTTGGTTTTTAACACAGTTCATGTTGGGCGAATTGTCATGCTCTTGCCCTGATTCGTTCGACCGTACCAAGGGCTTTTCTAAAGCACGGATGAATCTGAAATTCTTCGAAAATTGGCTCGTGCAACTCCTCGAACGAATAAATAGTTTTACTTCCGCCTGCTCCACCTAATATAAAATCACCAATAAAGCCTATCTCGTACAATATAATTAATATTTTCTTGGGATCAAGTTCGTTTACTGCTTCCATATACCACGGAGAGGCAATGTCTAACCCCGTTGACATTTCTAAAAACATATCGCTGAACTCACCATACTTCAAGTGATATTTTTGTCGAAAGAACTTCGTTCTCCAGAACTTAAAAAGTTCAAATAGATTTGGAAATTGATTGGAATACTCAGTCGTTAAATCTTCGAGTTTCCAATTTGAATATTCTACTTCCACAGCCTTAAGAACTTCCGAACTTGGCTGTTCTGTCTGATTCTTTTCTGAATATAGCCGTGCTAACTGTATCAATTCCCTTGGTCTACCCAATGTTCGCTCAAAAAGCCAGTTAGTAGTTGATGATGTGCTAACCGTTTCAGGAAATACCGCCAGAAATGGCTCAATTGGAATTTGTTCATTTTGTATTTTACAGTTGTAAATTATCCGACTCTTCAGAAGCTCAACCAAACCTTCGGGCGACCATTGAATCTTTTCAATATCACGGTACTTGTCACTATGCTGTGTGTGGGTTAATAAAATTCGATAAACATCCTCTCTCAAACAGATAAACACATGGAGATTTGGGGAAATATTTTTCAAATAGTTTGTACATGTTAACAACCCTAATAGTAGATTATTAGCTATGTCCGAATTATTCCATCCTAAGTCAAGGTCGTCTACTATCCATGTTACCTTATAGCCAGCATCTGTCAGTTTCTTGAGTTGATACTCATAAACGTCGATTTCTGCATCTTTCCGTAGGATGTTTTCTATTTCGATCCCCAAGTCGCCAAGTTGGCCCGCTTTTACCTTCAATTTATTAAGCAGGTCTCGGGCTGACTCAAGGAGGTTTTTATCCTTTAAATCATTTGCTTTGGCAAAATCTATTGCAAAAGCAAATTCAGCAGATCTTTCATTCTTCGGTTTCTTTCCAATTTCTAGGAATGCCTTTTTGTAAAGATGATTTAACCAGACATATTGAAAGAAAACTTCTTGATTAAAGTTTTTCTGGATGTCATGGTCAGAAATGAGATTGCTGAATATGTTAAACGTCGGGCTTATTTCAATAATATAATTGTCGTTCCACGTTTCGAAACCTTCGACAAGGCGCTTTCTAATGGCACTTTTACCAGCACCTTTTCTTCCTATGATAAAGGTTTTTGACCGATTAAATAACCGGCTCAAAGATGGCTGACTTATAAAATACTGCAATAGGTTAGGATCCTTCTCTGCACTGTCGTTCCCCCAGTCAATTGTAGATATTTTGATCATTAGTTATGGTTTATATTTCGCCCAACGAACAGGGCTTTGTGCAGTAGCGGTATTCCGTGTTCCCTCAAGCCCCGAACTGCGGATGATAAATGTACAAAAGTTGATGTTTATTCCTGCTGTTCATCTGCGTTCGGTCAGCCGAAACTGCTGCTAAAAAGCGAACTGAAAGTTGATGCTGCGTTTCGTCTGCCGCTATTGCACAAAACCCCATGTTGTAGGCAGTTTATCAGTCAAGGTCGTCTGAATATTGTCTGTAAACTACCCTACTACAGTCCATGCAGAAATAGTCGTCAAAAATGCCATTTGGTCTAATGGAAATGTGCTGATGCTTACAGGCTTCTTCGGTCTTTTTTACGACTATAGTCTGCTCTTCCTCTTTTATTGCTATTTGCTCTTCTTCGGTTGGAAAGTCCTTGGTTTCAAATTCACTTTGAGACTGTTCCTGTAACTCTTTCAGCTTTTTTATCCCTTCGTTTATTTCTGAGTATGCAAAGTATTCAACGTCTTTATACTCTAAGTCTTGATGGAGTTTAGAATTAAGAAATGACTTTTTATTAAATACACTTGCATAATCTTTATCGTTAGTCACTATAACCAACTTGTCTCCTGATTGAATTTTATTCAGCACTTGAACCCAACTTAATTCATCGCCAATAGGGTCAGCCTTTTTACCTGGAGGGTTTCCAAACTTTTTTAGCTTTTCGGCGTTCTCAAGTTCCTCACCTGTTGGCTCTAAAGCCCCGTCAAACAGTTCCTTTAATTTTTGAGTTACATCATCTTTTTGGGTTGAAACTAATGCCAAATGCTTTTCCAAGTCTTCCTCAATTTGCTTTCTGAGATTTTTAAATTGCTCATAAACAGTATTAATCAGGGTTGAAGTTTCTGCACTAGCATTTTTATACGGTAAAGATGGTTTACTCCAACTTAATGCGTTTGTAGTTGTTGTCAAATTGTTGATATTGACTGACACAGAATTCCTGAAAACTTCGTTTGTGATTTGCTTCGTCACAATAACATTGGCTTTATTGTCGACCAAAGTCTCCAACACTTTAAACAACTTGTTGCCAAGATAGAATTTCAAATAGATGTTTGCGTCAATATAGAGGTAGTTCATTTTTGAGTTTTGGTTGGTGTCTGCCAATTGCCTACAACAGTAGCATTTGCGTATTAGCTGAAACTACAGATTTTTTCTAACGTTTTCATATTCATCAAAAACTAATTGCGTTTTATACAAACTTCGGTTGCGTATATCAGATCTGAGCTCTAGCAGTCTTACAACTTTTCTGCGATAATCTTTTGTAGACTTTCAATCAGGTTGTCGCGGTCTTTCAGCATGCGTTCGTAAAGTTCAACCACTTTGTCAACGGGGTTAAAGGTGGGATAGTAATTTATACCATTAAGAACGGAACTGTCATTGAAAGTATTCGAGATAATCTGCACTGCCGCCTGTTCATCAAAATTCCGTATCGCTTCTGCCGGTACCTTCAGCGCCTTAGCCACCTGCTCCAAAATCTCTGGTTCAATTTCTTCCTTTCCTTCCAGCAGGCTTACCCTTTGCTGGGTCCAATCTTCACCCAACTCCATCGCCAGGCCTTCCTGTTTGAGGCCCATCATTTCGCGAAAGCGCTTTACGTTTCTTCCCTGGTGGATCTTGCGTTCCGGAGTTTCGTTCATAGCCGATTGATTTGGTTTTTCAAAATAACAATTTTTTCAACAGACATGTGGGTTTAGGTTAGACGTCACCCTGTTTAAACTACTCCTGCACCGTTTAGGATAGTTGGGCGCCTTGCCGTCATTTTACAAAACAGCCATGCGAAAGAAAAAAGCAAAAAGGTGAGTGGTGAATGGTGAGTGGGATATTGTTCACAAAAAGGATTGGAAGCCATCGTATGAATGCGTTTAATGCTGCTATCGTAAATGCTTATACAGCCGTATGCCATGGCTACCAGTTCCAGGGCCGGCGTGTTTTGCAGGCCTTTGCGGAAGCGCTAACCGTTATTGGTTACCTGCGGGCTGATCCCGGAGATCAAGCTGATTCGGCATCGGCGGTGTTTTCGGCATTCCTGGGCAGCCATGGCCCAGCCTTTCCCTTGCAGGCTGAGAAGCGAAACAGGAGTATTTATCACCTGCGACGGATCATCAAGGTAGACCGGTCTTATAACCCGGAGGCGGAAAAAGAAAAAGCTTATGTGCAGATCTGTGACCGTTGGTATTGTGCCAATGCGGTCCAGGGAGCAGGTACGGTGGCCCTGGTGTATGAGGCGCTTCCCGTGACCCTGCCGTAAGGATTGTTGTTGTTGTGTGACCTGTTTCGTTGCCGGCCAATTGATGTGCTCTGTTTTTTTATGGAAGAAGTGATTTTGCAAATGCAAAACGAGGAAACCGAAGGTGCGGCCCTTCAATTTTTACAGCAGTGTGTGACCCGGCTGTATGCGATTCAGCATAATTAAACTAAAAACAATTACCATGTCGCCTCATTTCCGACTTAAAAAGCTCACAGCGTATCCTGCATGGCACCAAAAGCCCTTGCTGTTAACCTGCGCCGAAATGGCTGACCCCTCCCTGGTGCTAGCCGGCTTCTTTGACCGGTATCATCTGCCTAACATCCGTGTATCGCTGCAACAGTTGCTGGAAGACGCCCTGAAAGGAACGGAGGAAGATGCCCACGACCATTTTCATACGCATGCGAACATAGCACGGCTGGTAGAAGCTGCCTGGTTGATTCTGGAACAGGAGTGGAAAGCAAACGCTGATGAAGGCTTTGATAAGACCGGAACAGAAGAAAAGCAGCATGACGTTGCAACAGCAGAGGGCGAGGAAGAAAGACGCCGCTTTGTAAAATGGACGCCGTTTCCTGCGAGCCTGAAGGCGGGTCCCCTCGCCTACCTGAAGCGGGTATTTGCGGTCACCAACTTCGATCTTCTTGCCGGCATCATCACCACCTGGCAACGCATTGCGCTTACGGCAGCCTACGGCCGCTATGATCATGCGGGAGAACGGCTAGATCTTCTGGAGTACTGTGACGGCTTGCACCGCCTCCTGGAAGCTGCTTTTATCCTGCAACGGAGAATGGCATGGGAGGCCGAAGGAAACGTGAAAAGGGAATTATCCGAAAACATAAAACATGACCTGCTGACGGCAGAACAAACTTTTCAGCTAAGCGAAGAAGAAATTAAAGACCCGTATGCCGTTATCAAGGCATTTTTTGAAACTTTCACATCCGGGTATGCCCGGAGGGAATTGTGGGAGATGCTGGCCTGTGTGGTGGAACAAGGGCCTGATGGGAAAGATAGGCTGGACCTGCTGCTGGATTTCGAATGCCTTCATGCGGTGCTGGAAGCGTGCTGGCTGCTCTATCAAGAGCAGGAAAAGCAGGTGCCGCAGCCCGAAGAAGCTAAACCAGGAAGGGTATGAAAACAACCTCCCTTTACCACGGCTTTGCCCTCCAGCATGAAGAGGTAAGCAAAGAAATAGTCAAGCGGGTAACGGCGGCAACGCCTGTGCAACGATTGTTTCTTTTAGGGCTTACGACGGCCTACCGTCGCACTGAAACCTTGTTTTCCCTTCAGTCGGCTACCCGCAAAGAAGTCACCCATTATTTTCTTTTGGCCCTTGCGGAAAAGGAAGTCGAGCACTCTTTGAACAGTGTGCAGGATAAAATAGAAGGTGCTCTGCAACCTTACCTGCCGGTAACGGCGATTGTTTTTTCTGCTGTGCAATTTTCCAGGTGGCTCCTGGAAGGCCATCCTTTTGCAGCAGCCGTATATGAAAAAGCATTTTTACTTTACCAAAAGGACGAAATGCCGTTACCGGTTCCAGCGATACCAAATGAAGAAGTCATCAAGAAAGAAGCGGAGCAACTTTACACCCAAACCAAAACCAGGGTGCAGGAGTTTATAGCCGGAGCGGAACTTTATACGATAAGAGTACAGTATAAAATGGCAGCGTTTATGCTGCACCAGGCAGCTGAACAAGCACTCAGAACAATGCTTATCATGCATACTGGCTTACGCATCAATACGCATAGCATGGATAAATTGATACGCTACTGCAGCATGTTTTGTTTTGAACTGCAAGATGTATTTCCGCGGCGGAATGAAAAGGAAAAACGTGTCTTTCAGTTGTTGCAGAAGGCCTATATTGATACAAGGTATAAAGAGGATTATTGCCTCCAACCCGATGATATCCTCACCATCACGAAACAGGTGAAAAGGCTTTATGAAATATTCCAGCAATCATCCTCTTTTTCCTTCCAATAATGCACTTTATGCAGGCAGGCAGTTGCCTGTTGCTGATTCAATCAGTTTTCAGGTACACCCTATCAATTCTCTCCTTACCACATTGCGGATTATCTTGATTGGTGTTCCTCTAGCCTTCTTTACTCTCCAGGACAAGGAAAGGACTTTCGCATACAAAGGCTTTCGTTAGCAAGTCAAAAACTGCCAACCAAAGGCAGAAATCTTTTGGTTTATATAATTTCATATCGGAACGAAAAGATTCCCGTCCGGCGCACACTAAAAAATCTTTGTCAAATTGAAAAGGGTTTTTTATTTATGCATGAAGCATTCATACAATTTTTGTGTTTTCACCCATAGATCAACTGACACCCCTCAAACGATTTCTTTTCCTGCTTTTTATGCTGCAGGTATCTTTTTTTACCAGGAGCATCTCACAGTCTTTAGCAACCGGGAAGATCATTGTAAAGCCTGAATTAAAAAACCACTTTGTTCCCTGTCAGGCAGACGGCGTCATTGTCATTTATGATAAGAATAAACAGCAATGGATCATGTCTGATTCAGCTGATGCGAATAAAGAAACACTACCGGCATCTACCTTCAAAATCATCAACCTGCTGATTGCCCTGGAAACGAACGTTATCACGGATGTAAATGAGGTCGTTCCGTGGCCCGGCAGTACCGACACCGTCAAATACGGCTACCGGCCGGATATCTACCATGATATGTCGGTAAAAGAAGCATTTGCCGTTTCTGCAGGATGGGTATTTGTTGAGCTGGCAAAAAAAATTGGTAGAGAGAACTATCAAAAGTACCTGCGGTTGAGCCGGTATGGGAATCTTGATCTTTCCCAAAATGATCCTGATTTCTGGAACTTTGGTGCATTTGCCATTTCACCCATCAACCAGGTGATGTTTCTGAAGGATCTCTATAGCGGAAAACTACCCTTTGCTAAACAAAACATGGCGATTGTAAAAAACGTGATGCTTACGGAACAAAACAAGGAATACACACTTGGATCCAAAACCGGTTGGACAAGAGAGAACGGCATCAATACCGGCTGGTGGGTAGGATACCTGGAACGAAAAGAAGGTGTTTATTTTTTTGCCACACGGCTTCTGCAAGACCGTAAGATCAACAGTGCGAACTTTGGCAGCTGCCGGAAAGAATCTACCCTTTCCATCCTCAAAGCGTTGAAACTGCTGAACTGATGGTGCCACAGGTTTGCTCCATTATGCAGGGCGGGAGTGTACCTCTGCGATTGTAAGAATAAACAAACGTTCCGGCAATTTTATCGCAGCAACAATGATCTTCTTTCCATTCTGTTCGCTTCTTTTACAGCAAGTATTTTCTATATTTCCCTATCTTTCCCATTCATACAAGGTGCAAAACCTAACAACTTATGAAAACAATCATTTCACTTCATCCCGCAAGAGTTACTTCTACCCTTTTAAAAGTTGTTGGGGGCCTGTTGCTCGCTGGTCTTACCTGCCTTTACCTGCAATTCGGACTGGGACTGGAAAATGGGCTTGGCTTTGTTCCGCTTTTTGACTTAAACGGTGAATACAACATTCCCGCTTTTTATTCCGCCTCCGCCATCTGGTTTAGTGCAGCGCTGCTTTCGTTTATCTACCGGCAGGAGAAAAAGAACGGAAACGCAAAAGCGTATTACTGGCGGCATTTTTCTTACCTGTTTATTTTCCTGGGTGTGGATGAACTGGCCAGCATTCATGAAATTTTTGGTCGTTTTGCTCCCATGATCTGGGAACGCTTTCCCTGGCTGCAGATCAGCCGTAAATGGATTATCCCCTTTTCACCAGTAGTGCTGGCGATGGCGGTATATTTTTTTCGTTTTTACCTGCAATTATCCAGGGAAAACAAAACCCGGTTTACAATAGCCGGACTGGTGTTTTTAGCCGGTGCGGTAGGCATCGAGATCTTTGGTGAATGGTATGCAAACCTAAACGGTATGCCGCCTGTTTTTCGCGGGTTCTCGGCCGTTGCCGAAGAAGGATGCGAAATGCTGGGAATCGTTTTATTCATTCGTGCCCTGCTGATCCATATCCGCCAATTTGCCCATGCGCCAACGATGGATATTCGCGTTGTTTTTGATGAATTGTCCATACACAAACCGGGGAATGAAGAGGCAAAAGAAAGTAGCGTAAAAACAATATCGCCTGCGGCACCGTCGACCGTTACAGACCAGGATCGGTTATGAATAATTTGCCGGCGGTTAGTTGCCCTTGTTGGGCTGCAGGTTAACCAGCAAAAACTCAACTTCATCAGCGTTGGCGCCAATCGTAAATTCATTTTCTTCTAGCAGCTTTCGCTTTAGTTTGCCAATATAACCTGGCTGGGACAGCTGCTTTTTTACGACATCTACGGCGGCAATAAAATCATTGCCAAAATACATCACAAGCTTCATAGGGTAGTTGTGCGGTACCAATATAGCAGGAAGAAGGAGGGTTTAAAAGAAACCGGTAACTTTATTTACCGGAGTAAGTGAAATACTTAGTTGCCAGTAAAAAAATACCATTTCCTGTGACCAAAACCTTGGGTCACATTGTTGATCCATAATAATTGTTACAGTAAAAACACTTTTGCCGAAAGTGATGCGATGCTACTGCTGTCCTTTCCCGTTTTCTTCTGCCCGTAATTCTTTTACGGTTTTGCTGCTGCCGTCGTGACTCCAGCCGGGTGGCTTTATAAAATAATTCAACCCCTGTTTCACTGAACCTGATCTTTTTGCGGCCTGCAACAATTCGCCCCAGGTTTTAAAGGCTACTGTGAACGGGTTGAACGAACCTATGTTTTTGGTTAGGCCATATGTTGGCCGCTCTTCTTCTGCCTGGAAGGTGCCAAACAAGCGATCCCAAATGATAAGAATACCTCCGTGGTTTTTATCCAGGTATTTCAGGTTACAACCATGGTGCACCCTGTGGTGCGAAGGTGTATTGAAAACAGCCTCCAAAGGCTTGGGTAACCTGGTCACCCATTCCGTATGAATCCAGAACTGGTAAATCAGGCTTACCTGCTGCATGAACAGGATCCAAATGGGATGAAAACCCACCAGTGGCATCCAGGCCCAGAACAGGAATGATCCTGTTGCATTGCCCGTCCAGGTTTGTCGCAGGGCCGCCGCCAGGTTGTAATGCTGGGAGGAATGGTGCACCACATGCGATGCCCAAAACCAGCCCACATTGTGTGCCGTGCGGTGAAACCAGTAGTATGAAAAATCATCGGCAAAAAAGAGCAGAACCCAAAACCACCATACCGTGTGATCAAGGTCGAAAACCCGGTACCGGTATAGGAAAAGGAAAAGACCAAAAATCATGGCCTTGGTTGCGAAACCAACAATTACATTCCCTATGCCCAGTGAAAGGCTGCTCCATGTGTCCTTTTTCTCGTACAGATGGCGGTTTTCACGATAGGCGAACCAGGCTTCGAGCGACAACAGCAACACAAACCCAGGAATGGCGTAATATAAAATTGCAGGCGGCATAAGCCGAATTTACAAAACTTCATTTTTACAAACGATGGAACGAAAGCAGCCCCGGATATACTTTTACATTCACCGGCTATGTGTCATTGACAAGCCACTTTCGTCCAGATGGAATTATGCAACAGAGGATTTGGAACGAGGCATACACCTGTAAACCCGGTTCAGGTATTCCTTGTGAACGGCTCAACCAGCCCCACTCAGGTTTGCTCTTGCAGCCGCTTCAGTGGAAGATTCAGCAATTTCGAAAGTTTTAAAGCAATCCTTTCTTTCAGTAGTCGTTGCACTTCGTCTCCTTTACTTTCCAGGAACAGATAGCCATCCTTTTCGCAAATGATATGATTACCGAATAGGATTTTTTCCAACTCACCATTCATGATGGTGATTGCATATTCATTGTGCTTTTGAAGACCTTTAAACCTGATCAGGCAATAATGGATAACATTACTGTACTCAAAAGCAAGCATCAGAAATCGATTCATAAAATTATTTTTTAATGATAAAATATTGTATGTGTGTTTTTTATTTCACGTGAACCTATCTGCAGGAGCATTATCTCCGCCTTTACCTCAGCTGTGCTTGTGTTTTGGTTCATAAATCAATCGAATAAACGTGCTGAAACGCTCCACCTCTCTTTTGATGGGTATACCGGTAACAATACCTACCAGCAGGTTATCGGCAACACTCACCCGTAATTGTGGCCGTATGGTCATATCAAAATCACGCTTGGTTACCTCTTTATTATATTCTACGCCGATAAAATTGCGGGTACCGGGAATCATATAGTGCATACTTGTATTGATCTGCCACACGAAATGCAAAGGGGAATGATTGTGTTTCGTAATAGCAGGGCCGGTGTATAACAAGGAGTGTAACTTGTCACCCCATCTTTTGGCTGCAATAAAAAAGGGATTATAGACATGACCCTCCAGTGCTAAACGGTTTTTATAGTTCCGGAATGCCGGGAGTTCAAATTCATGGATATAACCCAGCGCCATCGTGGTTTTCATTTTTTCGGAAACAAAAAATGACCATTGCCCTGCCAGTTTCAGACTATTCAGCCGGTTGCCCGGCAAGGAGTCCCGGCTGCTATGATTATGTACAGGCATATAAAATGTAAACGGCATTTCTATCTCCAGACCCAGCCGGTTGATTGGCGCAAATTCGTATTCAACAAGTGCTGTATATTTATCGTACCGGTTTTGGTCGGTTAGACCCAGGCCAATGTTCCACTCTTTCTCACCTTTCAGGGCACCAAGGTCCCGGATCAGATCTATGTACAGTGGTTCTGCATGCATCACTTTTACCGGCTTTTGAACGGTGTCTTTTTTAGCAAGACTGGTATCAGCAAACTGCAGAGAGGGAAAAGAAGAATGGTTGCCGCTATTGGCAAAACTCTTTGCTGTAATAAAAAAAATTAATAATAAACTCAATCGAGAATAGTTCATAAAAAATAGGTTGAAAACAGCACACGAGTGCTCAAAAATGATGGATGATACATGCATGGGATGCAGGTATGACAGCTGACAGTATCGTCTTAGTAAAGAGGATTTGTCAGGCTCATTGAACCTGTTTCATGCACATTCAAATAAGGAAAAGTTTAGGAAGTATAGACCACGCCCTTGGGAGGAGGCGCATTGGGTTTTGTTTCCCACGAAAAATAACTGCTGGAATAAAAACTGCAGTGAAGGATTGGAAGCGCCGGGTTGATCAGCGAAAACGAAGGGGGACTGGAATAGTATAGCTCGAGAGCATGTACGGATTTCTCGATGTCCTGTTCTTCAGTATCAGGAATTTCAAATTCGAGTAAGGCTTCGGAAACATATTCATATACCGATTCCCTTTCATTGCGTTCAATCTCCGACTGGAATGATGACTTTGATTCAAAAACAACACTTGTATCTGGCGGATCAATGGACAGGTTGATCATTTGCAGGAGCAGGATCCAGCAACTGATTTTTCTGAGCCAATATGATTTCACATCACGCATTTTCGGTTCCGGTAAAAGTATTACATCCTGAACGGTAGCGTAATAAGAATATGTTAACGATTTTGAAAACGTATCCAATCGCTAAATCCTACTAATGAAAATCTTTTTGACTTACATGAAATCATTCTGTACATCATAATACTAAATAAAAACATGCTAGTTTTTATTTAGTATACTTTTAAGAGGCACTGCCGGTGCGTATTGAAATACGATTAACCCATTGTAAGTTTATTGCAGATTAACCGAACTTTACCGGACATTACTGCACATTCCTTCCGTATGAAAAAAATAATGATCCTTTTCTTGCTCTCTGCCACTGCATGCACAAAGAATACGATTCCTCCTACCTGTTACGAATGCGAGATGACCTATGCCAATGGTATACCCGCCGCCACGCAATATCCCTGCACAACCGATATCAATCAGTGGCAAAAGGAGCAAAAAGACAACAATGGCGACCCAATAGCTTCTACCTGCAAAGCTTTGTAATGCTGTAAATTCCCACCTCCTGACTCAGAGAGAGCATAGCGAAAGACGAATCCTGCTGCGATTTATCCTGCGCTACCTTTGCCCCCCTAACCATGCAGCACAACAAGAAAGAATCGATTTATACAGTGAAGTTTTGGCTCCTGTGCTCCAGTTCCTTTTTCTTCTCCACCAGCTTTAACATGCTGATCCCTGAACTGCCGGCTTTCCTCAGCAGTATGGGTGGCGGCGAATACAAAGGTTACATCATTGGCCTCTTCACCATCACGGCAGGTCTCTCCCGCCCTTTCAGCGGCAAGCTTACCGACACCATTGGCAGGGTCCCGGTCATGGCAATCGGATCGATTGTATGCGTTGTTTGCAGTTTACTTTATCCCCTGTTAACCACAGTGGCCGGCTTTCTCCTGCTGCGCTTATTGCATGGCTTTTCCACCGGCTTTAAACCTACTGCAACAGCGGCCTACATTGCCGACCTGATTCCGGCGCATCGCTGGGGCGAAGCCATGGGCATTCACGGATTATGTTTCAGCACAGGACTAGCTATCGGCCCGGCCCTGGGCGGATGGATCACCGGCAGCTTTCCCATTGCTGCCCTTTTTTATTGCTCTTCTTTTTTTGCGCTGCTGTCGATTGTGATCCTGCTGAACATGAAAGAAACGCATCCCAAAACAGAGCGCTTCCGGCTCCACCATTTAAGAATAAAATGGGTGGATGTATTTGAACCACTGGTATGGCCTGCCGCTGTCATCACCTTTTTGGGCTACATCAGCTATGGCGCTATTCTTACCCTGATACCTGATTGGAGCGAAAGCCTGGGCGTAAAAAACAAAGGCGCCTTTTACGTGGTATTCACCGTAGCTTCTTTGTTGGTGCGCTTGTTTGCCGGCAAACTCTCTGACCAAAGGGGGCGGGTGTTTGTATTGAAGATCGCCCTGTTGCTGGTTATGTTTTCCGTTGCCTTGATAGGGATTGCATCCTCTGTGTGGTGGCTGATGACAGGTGCTTTTATCTATGGCTTAGGAACGGGCTTGTTCTCGCCTGCCATCTCGGCCTGGACGGCCGACCTGAGCGATGAGGCACACCGCGGCCGTGGCATGGCTACCATGTATATTGCATTGGAGGCCGGCATTGGTCTGGGTGCTATGGTTGCAGGCTGGATTTTTCGCGATCAGCTTAAAATGATTCCACCGATCTTTTTTGGCTGCGCCATTACTGCCGTATTTGGCTGGGTCTATTTGCTCTTTCGAAAGAAACACGCATGGCAACCGCTTTCCTCCTAAACTTGCAACATGACAGCGGAACAAATTATACAGCACCTCCAGCTACAGCCTCACCCCGAAGGGGGTTTTTATAAGGAAGTCTATCGTTCTGCAGGCACCATCGACGCAGCCTGCCTGTCGCCACTATTTGATGGCAGCCGGAATTATGCAACGTCAATTTACTACCTGTTGCAAAGCGGCGATTTTTCTGCTTTTCACCGGATCCGGAGCGATGAGATCTGGCATTTTTATGCCGGTGGCAGGTTATTGCTACACCTCCTGGATACCAATGGCGATTACCAATGCCTGATGTTAGGCAGCTCAATGACTTCTGACACACAGTTTCAGATTGTAATGCCGGCGGGAGCCTGGTTTGCCGCAGAACCGGCACCCGGTACGGATTTCACGCTGGCCGGTTGTACGGTAGCACCAGGCTTCGACTTCCGTGATTTTGAAATGGCAAAGCCTGAATCGCTAACAAAACTGTACCCGCAGCAGAAAGAAATCATTCACCGTCTGTGCAGGTGAATGACGGTGGCAGTCATTCCAACAGCATCAGTTTTTCATACCGTATTTCTTCTTATTTTCCATGCATTCATTCCCTTTCCATTAATAGAAACGCCATGACATCCCGCCGTAATTTCCTGCACAAATTAACTGTCACAGCTATCGGTTTTCCCTTGATCCATACTGCCAATGCTATTACTGAACAAGCAATGTTCCCGGTAAAAGAAGGACCTGTGCTGCGGGTAGCCCTGATGGGCCTGGGAAGCTATGCCAACCGTGTAGCCGAAGCCATGCAACAATGCAAAAGGGCTAAAATAACAGGCTTAATCAGCGGTACGCCACAAAAGCTCCGGGATTGGGGAAGCCGCTTTTCGGTTCCGGAACAGAACCGATACTCTTACGAAAATTTTCATCGCATCAGGGATAACAAAGACATTGATGCCATTTATGTCATCACACCCAATGCACTGCATTACGAAAACACCATTGAGGCAGCCCGTGCCGGTAAGCATGTCATTTGTGAAAAACCCATGGCCCTGAATGCAAAACAGGCGCAGGAGATGATTGACGCCTGTAAAAAAGCCGGCGTTCACCTGCTGATTGGTTACCGCATGCACTTTGAACCCAAAACGCTGGAAGTGGTACGGATGCGAAAGAATGGTGCTTTTGGAAAGATTCTTTACTTCGAGGGTCTTTCTGGCTTTCGCATTGGTAATCCAGGTCAGTGGCGGCTGTCCAAAGAACTTGCCGGCGGCGGTGCAATGATGGACATTGGCATTTATTCAATCAATGGTGCCCGTTACATGGTAGGGGAAGAACCCACCTGGGTAACAGCGCAGGAAACCAAAACCAACCCGGAAAAATTTAAGAACGGCGTTGATGAAACCATCACCTTTCAACTGGGATTTCCGGGTGGTGCCATTGCTTCCTGTCTTTCCACGTACAACATGAATAATCTTGACCGCTTTTTCCTGAATGGTGAAATAGGGCATGCAGAACTGCAACCCGCAACAGGTTATGGTCCTATCAAAGGCCGCACCCACCAGGGCGAGTTGACACAACCGCATATCACGCATCAAACCATTCAAATGGATGAAATGGCGGCAATAATACTTGACGGGAAAAAGCCGGAAGTTCCTGTTGATGGCGCAGAGGGACTAAAGGACATGAAGATCATCGATGCGATTTACGAAGCCGTCAAGTCCGGAAAGAAGGTAGCGCTGACGTTGTAATCCATTCCTGGTTACTTCTCCAAAGCTTCATACAGCACTTCTACCGGGTGTAACGCTTTTCTTCCGGCGCCATCTTTGATCTGGTGGCGGCAGCTTGTGCCCGGTGCGGCAATGATCACATCTTCTGCACTTGACCGAACGGCTGGCAGCAATACCAGCTCACCTATCTTCATCGAGATATCGTAATGCTCTTTCTCGTACCCGAACGAACCGGCCATGCCACAGCAACCTGAAGGAATTACCTCTACGTTATAATTAACGGGAAATGACATCAACTTCACCGAAGGCAGCACGGAAGACATGGCCTTTTGCTGGCAGTGTCCATGCAGCTTGATGTTCTTTTTTACGGTAGTAAACTGTTCCTGCCGGATAACACCCCTCTCCATTTCCTGTGCAATAAATTCATCGATCAGCCAGGTATTCTTTGCCAGGCTCCTTGCCGGTTCCAGCTTGTCGTCGTCGGCAAGATCAATGTATTCATCCCGGAACGTCAGGATGGCCGAAGGCTCAATTCCGATGAGCGGCGTTTCACTGTTGATGAGCGGATGAAGGGCTTCAATATTCTGGTTGGCGATCTTTTTCGCCTGCCGCACTAGTCCTTTTGAAAGCC
Source organism: Flavisolibacter sp. (assembly GCA_035998945.1). Classification (GTDB taxonomy): domain Bacteria; phylum Bacteroidota; class Bacteroidia; order Chitinophagales; family Chitinophagaceae; genus Flavisolibacter. The sequence continues at coordinate 109,979 of DASYHD010000007.1, forward strand.
AGGCACGGCCGCTTTCTTCGTGCTCCGGAATCACCACTTCATAACCTAGGCCTTCCAGCAGCAAGATGGCCTTGATGCCAATTTCCGTATCATTGAAGTTGGTAAACTCGTCACAGAACAAGTACAGTTTTTTAGATAGCGGCTGTTTGATGGGTGATGATAGTTTACCTCCTGCTTCCTTCTCTCTTCGGTGCTTCTTCCACCATTTGCGCAACGTCATTTTATACATCGTCGGCATCGAACGTTCTGTGGCAAAACCCGAGATTTTTTTCACCAGTGTACTAACACCCGGCGCTGTCATGGCAAAATTGTACAGTCCCGGAACAATGGCGCCCAGTTTGGAAGAATTGTTGAAATTGGCAATCAGCCGTGAGCGGAAGGGAACGCCATTGGCATCATAATAATGTTGCAGGAATTCGGCCTTCAGCTTGGCCATGTCCACATTGGATGGGCACTCTGACTTACACCCCTTGCAACTGATACAGAGCTCCATTACTTCCAGGATCTCTTTATGATCGAACCGGTTAGCTTTGGGAGAACGTGTCAGCATTTCACGCAGAATATTCGCTCTTGCCCGGGTGGTATCTTTTTCGTTACGTGTAGCCATAAACGATGGACACATGGTACCACCGGAAAGCTGCGACTTGCGGCAGTCGCCGGAGCCATTGCACTGCTCTGCATGCTGCAGGATATCCTGGTTGTGAAAACGAAAAACGGTTTGAAAGTTCGGCGTTACTTGTCCCGGTGTGTAGCGTAACATATCGTTCATCGACGGTGTATCTACGATCTTGTTCGGGTTGAAGATGTTACCCGGGTCCCAGGTGGTTTTGATCTGCTTGAGCAGGCTATAGTTCTTCTCCCCCACCATCTGCCGGATAAACTCTCCCCTTAACCTCCCATCTCCGTGTTCGCCACTTAGTGATCCCTTGTACTTTTTTACCAGCACGGCAATTTCTTCGGCAATCACACGAAACAGCCGGTTCCCTTCTTCTGTTTTCAGGTTAATGATAGGGCGCAGGTGCAACTCTCCCGATCCCGCATGTGCATAGTGCACCGAATAAAGATTATGTTTTTTCAGGATCTCGTTGAACTCGCGGATATAGGCCGGCAGGTCTTCCACATCAACCGCGGTATCTTCAATCACCGGCACAGCTTTTTCATCTCCCGGCAGGTTACTCAAAAGGCCTAAACCAGCCTTGCGCAATGTCCAGATTTTCTTGGTATCGTCGCCAAACAGGAGCGGGAAGTGATAACCCAGGCCGGCAGCCCGCATGTCTTCTTCCACTTTTTTGGCAACGGCGATGATTTCTTCCCTTGTTTCGCGGGTGAACTCCACAACCAGGATGGCACCGGGATCGCCCTGCACAAAAAAACGGTTCTTGCGCTGCTCGATGTTATCCTTGGTGCATTCCAGGATAAAATGATCAATCAGTTCACTGGCGCTGGGACCATACTTCAATGCAATGAGATTCGCATGCAGCGATTCATCAACATTATTGAAATGCACGCAAAGCAGCCCTACTTCTTTTGGTGGCAGGGGCACCACGTTCAATTTAATCTCAGTTATAAATGCCAGTGTTCCTTCTGAGCCGGCTATCAGCGTACAAAAATTAAAATCCGGTCCGCCAGCTGTAAACGGTGCCATCTCCAGCAGGAGATCGACCGCATACCCGGTATTACGCCGTTCAATTGATTTTTTTGGAAACTCCCTGCGGATCTCCTCTGCGTTTTCGTAATTGCTTAAGAGTCCGCGAACTGTTTTATAAATAGTTGCTTCCAACGAACTGCCCTCGCATTTCTGATGGAATTCATCCAGGCTTATGGTTTTAAATTCCGCTTCTGACCCATCACTCAGCAAAACCTTTACCTCAAGCAGGTGCTCGCGGGTGCTGCGGTACACCACCGAATTGGAGCCACAGGAATTGTTGCCCACCATGCCACCAATCATAGCCCGGTTGGCGGTGGAGGTTTCGGGTCCAAATAAAAAACCGTGCGGTCGCAAAAACAGGTTCAGTTCATCGCGTATAACGCCGGGCTGCACCCTCACCCATCGTTCTTCTTTGTTCAGCTCCAGGATTTGGGTGAAGTGTTTCGACACGTCCACCACAATTCCATCTCCCACTACTTGTCCGGCCAGGGATGTTCCGGCTGTGCGGGGAATAAGCGAGGTTTTTTCTTCCCGTGCAAAGCGGATCAGCTTTTTGATATCATCAACTGATTTTGGCATGGCTACGGCAAGGGGAATCTCGCGGTAAGCTGAGGCATCTGTGGCATAAAGCAGGCGCATGGTATCATCATAAAAAAGATCACCATCCAGTGTGCTGCGCACCGCTTCCAGTCTGCTTTTTCGTTGTTCGGTAAGATGTTGGCTCAAGATGTTCAAATTTATGCCCGGAGCATTTGCCGGCAAAAAAGAAGCGGCCCTCACCTACCATTTTCAAGTACAATATTTTATAGTATTGTGCAGCACTGCAGTGAATTTGCTGCGGCAATCAATAGCATCGCTACAATTGTTTGTACTTTTCAGCCCTAGATTTTTTGTTATGACCCGCGAAGAAAAATTTATGCAGGCTGCCATTGAACTATCCCAACAGGGCAGCGAGAACAATGAAGGCGGTCCCTTTGGTTGCGTGATTGTGAAAGACGACAGGATCATTGGCCGCGGCAACAACAAAGTGCTGCTCACCAACGACCCGACCGCGCATGCCGAAGTGGTCGCTATCCGCGATGCCTGTCAAACGCTAGGTACCTTTCAACTCGACGATTGTGAAGTATACACTACTTGCGAGCCTTGTCCTATGTGCCTGGGAGCGATTTACTGGGCCCGGCCAAAAGTGATCTATTATGCTAATACCCGCCAGGATGCGGCAGAGATTGGTTTTGATGACTCGATGATCTACGAGGAGGTATGCTGCGATTTGAATAAAAGGAAAATTCCAATGAGGCCCATTGGCCGTGACAAAGCCATTGAGATTTTTAATGCCTGGGAGAAAAAAGGGGACAAGAATCTGTATTAACCAAAAGGCCTTTTAACCAGAAGACCATCAGGTCTCGTCACTCTGGATAGATGTTTGCACAAAGAAGCATCCTATGGCTACATTATTTCAACCCCTACAGATCGGATCAGTGACATTGAAGAACAGGATTACCGTTTCACCTATGTGTGAATACAGCAGCGTGGATGGTTTTGCGAACGACTGGCACCTGGTGCACCTGGGAAGCAGGGCGGTTGGTGGAGCCGGATTGATCATCACGGAAGCAACGGCGGTTTCACCCGAGGGAAGAATCACACCCGATGATCTGGGGATCTGGAGCGATGAACATATTCCCTTTCTACAGCGAATCACCCGCTTTATCAAATCACAGGGTTCTGTTGCCGGCATTCAACTGGCACATGCCGGCCGGAAAGCCAGCTCCCATTCACCCTGGAAAGGCGGACATGCCCTGTCACCAGAAGAAGGTGCCTGGCAAACCGTTGCACCCAGCGCCATTCCTTTCAAGGAAGGCATGCACACGCCACTTGAACTGGATGTTATCGGCATTCAGAAAGTGAAAGAAGACTTCCGCAACGCAACTACCAGGGCTCTTGAAGCCGGCTTTGAGGTTATAGAAATACATGCCGCGCATGGCTATCTTTTGCACGAATTTTATTCACCAATCAGCAACAAACGGGAAGACAACTATGGCGGAAGTTTTCAGAACAGGATCCGTTTGTTGCTGGAGATTGTTGAAGTGGTACAATCGGTCGTCGATAAAGATTTCCCGCTCTTTGTTCGCATTTCAGCAACCGATTGGATAGAGAATGGCTGGACCATTGATGATTCTGTACAATTGGCGCATGCCTTAAAAGAAGCCAATGTTCACCTGATTGACTGCTCGAGCGGCGGCAATGCAAGCGGAGCAAGAATAACCGTTGGCCCGTTATACCAGGCAGCGTTTGCAGAACGCATAAAAAAAGAAGCCGGCATCATGACGGGTGCAGTTGGACTGATAACGACGGCGCAACAGGCAGAAGATATTTTGCAAAAAGAGGGTGCAGACCTGATCTTACTGGGAAGAAAGCTCTTACGGGATCCTTATTTTCCGCTCCATGCGGCAAAAGAACTGGGCGCAGAAGTTGACTGGCCTCTGCAATACCTGCGGGCAAAAAATGGCTGATAAGATTACCCGATCAGGTAATTTAAGACATAGCCAACTATTCCTGGTTTTGCTCTTCTTCCGCTTTGTGTTTGTTCTTTTTCTTGCCGAAGATTTTATCAAAAAATTTTCGCAATCCCTTGCGCTCCTTTTCGGTTTCTGCCACCGTGTCTTTGGATGGTTTTGGCTGCGTGCTTACCGTAGGCTTTGGGACCTCTTTTTTGGTAGTATCATTGGGTGTGGCATAAAGCAAAGCAGAATATACCAGCCGATGGTTTTCATTATCCTCCCATACGGGTTCAGAAGGATTTTCAATAAAGACGTTTTTATCCATCAGCGCCTGCATGGCAGAAGGAATTTGCTTGGCCGTTTGCCAGGTTTTACCATCATTGGCTAAAAACACGTACTCGTTATTGGCAGAATCGATGTAAACGTTGGCTTTGGGAAAATAGTAATACTGATGAGGGGCTGTGGCTTCCCCTTCGTCTGTGTTTTCTTCCCCGGCACCCTGGTTGCAGGAAGTCAGGAGAAAAAGAAGAATAATCGCACTGATTGGCTTGCTCATGCATTTACCTATTCAAACGCTGTTCCACCCACCTTACTCCGGTGGATTACTAAGATTCAATTCATCTAAAATCTGCCGGGCCGTGGTATCGCCGCCATTGGCTGCCTGTGTCAGCAATTGCCTTGCCTTACCCACGTCTTTTGTATAAGCACATTGGTTGTAGCCATTGATCTGCAGCCAGGCAGGATTTTCAGCAAAAAGATGTAATACGCCAAGAGTGCGTTTAGCGGGCAGATAACCGAGTTCATTGGCACGGTTCACCATCCGCAAACCTTCGCTGCAATTGACAGCGGGATTTTTTGCCTGCAGGGCAAGGTTTCCTGCCTGGTAAAGCGCTTCCGGCACTTCAAACGGGGTAAGAAAATTATAAATGGTCAGTGCTTCTTCCAGTTGATTTGTCCGCAGGTAACCGGTTGCCATTGTCAGTTGCGTCCTGATCTCTTCCTGCGTAGGCGGACGGTTCTGCTCCTGCTGCCGTTGCACTTCCCAATCTTCCTGTGTTTGTAAATTATCCAGTCGCAGCCAGCCTTTGGATGTTTGCCCACGGCTGTTGGTAAATTCTGTGTAAACAAAACCAGCCTGTTCGTCGAGGGCTGTTATCGGGTCACCTTTTGATAAAAATGCATTTCGACGGGTGGTTGCATCAGGCTTATTATGGAAATAAGTTCTTGCTGCCGTTACCCTGTATACGCCAATGGGCGTAGTTTGTCGCGGTGGCTGGATGGTAGAGACAGGCTTCTGCGTTTGCTGCTGGGGTTTTCTTTCCTCCTTTGATGAAGAAATCAACGCATAGGCCAGCCCGCTGGCAACAAGAAGCGTTAGCAAAAATGCTACGATCCAGGCGGTGTTTTTCTTTTGACTGCCCCGGTAGTCGTCCTGCCCCGGGATTCGCTCCGCCCCTCCCATTGCCGGTTGCGAACGTAAGCGTTGCAATTCGGCTTCTTTTTGTGCCAGTTGTTGTTGCAGTTGCTGTTTTTCCTTTAGCAGCTTTTCTGCCTGGTACTGCCAGGGATTGTGATCGGAAAGAATCTCCGCCCTTTGCACACCTACACTGCTGGACACAATAAAATTGTACAATTCGGTGCCATTGGCAAAACGCTCTTGCGGCTTTTTACGCAAACAACGATAGATCATGCTCAGGAGCCATTCAGGCACCTGCATTTCCTTTTCTTTTTGGTCAGCGCTCCAGGAGTCAGGTAAGTTTTTACGGCGCAGTTCTTTTAAATCGGGTGGTGTAGTTTCAAGGTGTGCAAGCATGACCAAGTTTCTTGCCGACTCACTGCTGTCTTTCAGAGGGAAAGGCACTTGTCCTGCCAGCAGTTCAAACAGGATAACACCGAATCCATATACATCGGTCTGAAATAGCAGTTGCCCTTCGCTCTGTTCCGGTGCCATGAACTCGATGGCCCCGGCGTGCCGCAGCGAAGTGCGTCGTTGTTCATCACTCATGACGGCCAGTCCAAAATCGAGCAGCACATAATTGCCGGTGTGGCGGTTGAATTTAACGTTGTTGCTTTTGATGTCGCCGTGCTTTACATCCAGCTTATGGCAATGCGCCAGTGCATGGGAAAGATGCTCGGCTACCCGGATCGCTTCTTTAATGGTAAAAATGGATTCGCCAGGTGGCTTCAGCAATTCTTCAATATCGGGACCTTCAATAAACTCCATTTCAATAAACGGAAAGGAACCCGAGTCGGTAACGCCATAATTGAGGATCTTCACCACGTTCGGATTCGGCTCCTCGTTTACCTTTTTAAGTTTTTTTACTTCGTTTTGAAAGGAGATAAAATTTTTATCCTGTTCGCTTTCGCTGTAGATCGGAGTGGGAAGCAGTTTTACTGCGGTAATGATCTCCCCCATTCGCCTTGCTTTGTACACAGAACCCTGCCCCCCTGTTTTGAGGGCACCCATATTTTCCAGGCCTTCCGTTATGGTAAACACTTTTGCCATTGCGTAAATTTAAGACGATGGCAATTACCGTACTGATGCAAGCAGCGGAATTAACAAGCAGCGATGGAAACCGGCTGAGACTTATTCCACTTTTATAAGGTCGTCTTTTGAAAGCCAGCCTTTGGAAACCTGTCCTAAATGGTTAGTGAAAACTATGTAAATAAAGCCGTTCTTTTCATCCTGCGGCGTAAGCACGGCATTGTTCCAGTGAATAATAAAGGCATTCCGCCTGGTACTGGCATCAGGCTCGTTGTGGAAATAGGCTTTGTTGCGCACTTTATACCGGGTGATCTTATTATCAGAAGATTCTTCGTTTTCCTCCCTGGTTACCTTTTTGGCCTCTTCCATTTTCTTAGCTTCATCTTCTTTTCTTGACTCATCCTCTGCTTCATCAGAAGAATCTGTTGTTGAAGCAGGTGTTGATGATGCGGTATTGCTTTCTTCGGTAGTTGTTGATTCCTCTTCTGGCTTTTTTTCCTTCACCTTTTCTTTTTTCTCCCTATCTCCCACCCCTACCGGCGACTGTTTGGCCGCACTCCGGTTTTCCGATACAGCCGTTTCACTGCCACCATTGTTAACTGGCTTGTCATCTACCGAAAGCGCTTCCGTACTGGCACTGCCTACTACCGGCCGGTGAAAGAACAGTCCGTACACGGCTAAGCCTCCTACCAATAACAGGAGTAAAAGCAAGGCATTAAATGCCGACCGGGAAACCGATCCAGTTTTTTCAACAGGAGATTCCTGCCTGGGCTGAAAATTTTTCTGCCGCAGCATCTGCAGTTCCTTGTCCTGTCGCGATACAATCGCTTTCAGGTCCTGCAATTCATAGTCCTTATCTGCTACAACGGATTTCCATTTATGGTCTTCATTCTGCACAATGCCGGCAACTTCAGCCGTATAAAGGTGATGATGCGAAATGTATTCATGCAATTCTATGCCATTGGCAAAACGGTCTTCCGGGTCTTTCTCCAGGCATGTGTACACCATTTTCAACAGCCATTCGGGCACCTGCATTTCCAGCGCCTTTTTTTCTTCAGGCCAATCCACGGGAATGGCGGCTGCACGCAGCGAAAGCAGGTCGGGTGGCGCTGTTTCCATGTGCGCAAGCATAACCCGGTTGCGGGCCGTTTCGCTGTTACCATCGAGCGGGAAAGGCACCTTACCGGCAAGCAATTCGTAAAGCACGATACCAAAACTGTACACATCCGTCTGGAAAAACATGCGGCCCTCGTTCTGCTCCGGTGCCATGAATTCAATGGCGCCGGCTTGCCGTAGCGAAGTGCGTCTTTCTTCATCGGAAAGTATGGCCAGTCCAAAATCGAGCAGCACATAATTGCCGGTGTGGCGGTTGTATTTTACGTTGTTGCTTTTGATATCGCCGTGCTTTACATCAAGCTTATGGCAATGCGCCAGTGCATGGGAAAGATGCTCAGCTACACGGATCGCTTCTTTGATGGTGAATATGGGCTCATGTGGTGCTTTAAGCAGTTCGCCCAGGTCAGGGCCATCGATATATTCCATTTCAATAAACGGAAAGGAACCTGAGTCGGTAACGCCATAGCTGAGTATCTTCACCACGTTCGGATTGGGACTTTCGTTAACCCGCTGCAGCTTTTTTACTTCGTTGGTAAAATCGCGGTAGTGACTGTCGCTTTCATCCTGGGTAAGGATCGGGGTTGGCAATAGTTTAATGGCGGTGATGATCTCTCCCACCCGTTTTCCTTTGTACACGGACCCCTGACCACCGGTTTTAATGGCGCCCATGTTCTCCAACCCCTCTGTTATCATAAACACTTTTGACACGGTCGTATTCTTTAAGTACTGAATTTGCTTTGTGCTATTGGGATATAGCGATATTGATGTACTTCATTCCATCATCTACTACTTACTCTATACCCAATTTCCCACTATCTCACTATCAGTTTTCCAAATAACTAAACTGCAATAACGCCGACTCACCGAGGATGATCTGGTCACCTTCCTGCAAATGATGCCCTACATGGGTCGATTGCAGGCGGATGATATCGCCATTTTGTGTTTGCACTTTTATCTTGTTGCGGGGTGGTATCCCGCCTTCATCTGCATACAGAAAAAATCCACCCACCTCCTTGTTCCATTCAATATGTGCATGCTGACGGCTCACATATTTATTGCTGTTATTCCGGCTGGTAGAAGGGAATGCGATGTTGTTTTCACGCATAAATCCTTCCGGTGTTTGCACCCGCTTTTCGCGACCAATACAAACCCTGCCGCTTTTGTCCGATAACGTGTAAGTTTCCTGGTCCGCCTCACCATTCACAACGCGGATATAAGCTTTTGTAATGGCGGTCAGCGTCGGCTTCTTTCGTGTAGAAACATGCAAGGCTACCGGCAACTCCCTTGATTTTACCGCTTCCGGCGGAATGGATTCTACAAAAAAGATATCCATTTGGTAGTCATGTGGAAGGTTCAGGGCATAATCGTCTGCAATGCGCTGCACTTCTTCCTCTTTAAACTTGCCTTCCTGGTCGAAAAAAACCGCAGCCTCATACAGGTGCCGCTCTTCTTCCGAAGGCGCCAAAAAAAGCTGCACGCCGCGAATGTTAGAACCTTCTCCGCCCTCCCATTTCTGCAACTGGTCTTTGATAAATTGCAACAACTGGTGCCGGGTGGTTTTCACATCAGGTGCCGAGGCTTCTTCTTTTTGTTTAAACAAATCAAACATAATGATGGCAGGCTTAGGTATTTATATATTAACTGATTGACGATTGATAATTCAAGAAACAGTCCAGAATTTCAAACAAAATGAAAAAGAACAAAAAAACTGCCGGGCTCACTTTTTACAAAACTTCCGGAACCGTACACAGCCTTAGTTTAGCTTCTCCCCAAAGCTTTTCACATAACCAAACTGCTTTAAAATTGGGATCACATGGGAGCCTGCCAGCCGCACGGCTACACTGGATCCTTTTGTTTTTTCAATGCGGATGCATACCACAACATGGCCGGGACCTTGTCCTTTTGGGGCAAAAAATACATACCAGCCGTCGTTGATCCGCTCCCCTTTTAAGATGCGTTCCGGCGTACCGGTTTTGCCCGCAACCACCAATCCCAGCCGGCTGGCCTTGTTGGCACTTTGTTCTTTCATGTACTGCGTCATAAAATCGGCAGCACCCGGTTCTTTCAAAAGCGGCACACCCTGTTCCAGCGGAAGGGTAGAATCGCTGATCTTCATTACATACCGGCTGTGCATCAGGGTACCTCCGTTGGCAATGGCTGATGCCACTCTTGCCATGGAAGCCGGGGTCGAGATCAATTCGCCCTGCCCCCAGGCCATTCCGGAAATCCCCCGGCCGCGGGTCTTACGAATGTCATTGCGGTTGTACGAACGAATACTGGCAAACTCCGTTTCCCGCCAGATGTCTTTCCAGCGTTCCTGCCTTTCTGTTGGCGTAAAATCCGTGTCGTAATAATAGCCGCCCACACCTCGTAAGAACAGCCCTGCCTTCAGGTAGATGTCACCCATTTCTTCCTCCAATCTTTCTTCATTGGCAAGCCGTATGAAGAACGGGTTATTGGAGCGCACAATACCCCGTTGGATGGTAATGTTCCCGGCTTCATCGGGTTCTTCGCTGCGGGTTCGGATCAAATCACCCGGACGCACCGCGATCGTTTTTCTGGCAGCAGCAAGCCCCAGTTTGTTGAAGGCTGCAGCCGCGGTGATCAGCTTGGCCGTAGACCCGGGCTGGGTGGCGTGGGTAAAGCCAAGATCTTTTGTGGTCATGAAATATGGAAGGCTGTTTAGCTCTGCGTTTGTCAGTGTCATCAGCTCCATATCGTTCACTGGTGCTGCCGGGTAAAAAGCAGAAGCCAGCACATCGCCGGTATTGTCTTCCATCACCACTACCGAGATGCGACTGTTCTTTAGCGTATCAAGGGTTTGCAAAGCCTGTTGCAACCTGGTTTGCAGCGCCGCATCTACCGTCATGTGCACATCCCGGTTGCGTTGCTTGAACTTCTCCACCTCCTGGCTGTTGATACCCGCCAAAAGCAGAGGTGCCAGCGCACTGAAATCCCGTTTGGCCACGGTCATTTCCGTTTCTATACGGGGCAGGAAGCGGTTTTCGCGGAAGCGGCTAGCCTTTACATCAAACTTTGTTTCCGGCGCCGGAAAGCCCCGCAATTCGGCCATGTGTTCGTATTCGGCAAAATAGCCGTTGGTGCTTCCCATGAACGCTCCTGTATTCATGTCTCCCACCCAAAAGAACATGGATTCATAAAAAGGATAATAGCGGTCGAGACGCTTATGCGAAAGGGACTGTAAAGCCGTTGGGTTGAGTCCCGCACTGATGAGGGAATCCTGTTGCTTTAGAAATCCTTGCGGATTGCCGGTGGCCAGCACCCGGCCCTCCCTGTCGAGCAGATTACCGGCCCCGATTCGGTTCATCAGGACGGCAATGCGTGGATTGTAACTGAACATCCGGGCACCGCTCCGGTCGGCCACCAGTGCCGGCTGTACTACCCACCGCGATGGATTGAACAGGTACTGACCGATATTAACCCCCAGGAGTACAACACCAATGATTGCTGCCAGCAAAGCGGGCATAATGTTCCGGTCCTGCTGGCGGGCAATGTATTTCATTTGCACCGGCGAGCCTTGTATAATAGAGGCGGAAAGCAAAAAGCCGGCAGCGAGCATATTGGCAATCAGGGATGAACCACCATAACTCATAAAGGGCAGCGATACACCCGACAATGGCAATGCACCCACCGAGCCCCCGGCAATCAACAGGAATTGTACAAACGTACTGATACCGATGCCTGCACAGAGATAAAAAAGAAACGGCGTACCGGTTTGCCGCCCGATCAGAATCGACCGGTGCAGATAGATCAGAAATGCAATAAACACACAGATGATTCCTGCCCAGCCAAACTCCTCGCCCATCGAAGGAAGAATCATGTCGGTATGTGCTTCCGGGATGGTTTTGGCAAAACCTTCGCCAATGCCCTGTCCTTCCACGCCGCCACTGCTCATGGCCCATAGCCCGTTGGCGATCTGGTCGCCGCCATATACTTCATTGTTCCAGGGATCCTGCCAGATGGATTTACGGTCCACCAGGCGTTGCATGGGGCCCGGAAACAATTTGCCGAGAAGAGGCACTTTGTCCAGCAGGAGAAACCCGGCCATCACCACCAATAACATGATGGCAGATTCGGTCATCTGTTTTTTTACAAACAGCATAACCAAGGCCAGCAAAACCACTGTAATGGCGGTAGCCAGCAATACATTGTTATTCAGCAACCAGATGGTAACGGCATAAACAGCTGCCGTGCCGACAGCATAGGCAAAATCGCCGCGGGAAAAAGAGAACAGGATGATAAAGGTAAAACAGGCTACCATCGCCGGTCCCAGGTCGCCCAGGATGAGAAACAAAAAGATGGTAACCAAAATGGCAATCAGGGCAAATGCAAAAAACTGCCACCGCTTTTGCCAGCGGCCATACTCCGAAATAAACTTTTCATTGGCCGTAAAATAGCCGGCCAGAAAAACAACCAGCAGGAATTTTACAATTTCACTGGGCTGAAAGCCAAACAGGTTCACTTTTACGCCACTTCCTTCCGGCCCGGTACCAAACAGGATGGTCAGAAACAGCAATCCGGCGGCACCTAACGCCCATGGCCAACCGTTTGCAGCCCTTGGGTCATTTCGAAACAGAAACAGTCGAAAAAGCCCTGAGTCGGTGGTAAACTTTCGCAGGTTAAAAAACTGCAGAAGTGTAATGCCCACCATTCCGCCGACAAAATAGAAAAGGGTGCTTTTCCCAAAAAAGCGGTCACGCAAGGGATCCTGCAGTGACAACAGGGTCAGGAATGAAATACCAACCAGCAGCATGAGTATCGGCAGGATCATTTGGTCGGAATGCGGAAAGCGGGCTGAAAGAAAAAAATGCAGTAAAAAAAAGGTGGCAAAAAAAACAATCACTATCGTCCAATACCATTTGGCTACCTCGTCCGGCGTCCGCACAATGAGGGCCTTTTCTTTACGCAGGTTATTAAAGTCATGGGTGGAAAAAAGCCGGATTGTATGAGGCGACTGTGTAAACGTAAAGCTGCGGTCTTTATCCAGTTCTTCCAATCCTTGTGAGGAGCCAAACTGGTAACCCGGTTGCAAAGGACTCAACTCGTAGGCTTTGTTGTCGGGCAGGCCATTGAAAGCAAATTTACCCTCACCATTTGTACGGGCATAAGCTGCCAGTGAAACCAGCTGGCGCCGGTTGAACGAATCCAGCCGGTAATTCTTTTGCAGCGTAGGGGTAGCTTCCCGAACGGTGCGTCCTTCATCCTGTACCGACTCGCTGTACAAACTGTCCTGCGGAATGATCATCTGCAGTCGCACCAATACACCGGCAATGGGAGCCTCCTCCTTTGTTTGCACGGTTCCACTGATGGTATACTGTCCCAGGTTTACATCCACGGCAGATGGCAATGGTGGCGGAGATCGTTTCTCTATGTCAAAGCGTAGCGAATCATTGCCGCTAAAACCAATCAGGGCACGGGAAAGCTTTGCCCTTTTGCGAAAAGATTCGCCACCTCTTGTAAAAGCCACTTCTGTAGGCACCTCAAAAGCTTTTTTGTTCAGCTCTCCAATGTTGTCAATCTCTTCAAACTTTGTAAAACCCTGCGCCGCCACTGAACGGATCAATTCAATATCCCGTCGGTCTTCAAAATAAAACCCTCTTTGCAGCAGGGACGCCAGGTTATCTGCCGTATTGGGATTGTTCAGATTAATCATTGAACCATCTCCCAGTCGCCTGGGCACTTCTTTAAAATCGTTTTCCAGCACGGCAAACAGCTGGATAAAAAGGTACAGTAAAGCCGCACCAAGCGACAAAAGGAATACACGTTCTATATTTCTACTCCGGATAAATGAAGCCATGTTTGCAGTTATTTGGGTAACGAATCGTTTCTGAGAATAATTGTATCGCGAAGGGTCCCGGTAAGGCTTCTTTCAGCAGGAAGGAAAACCTGACGCTGCACGGGCACAGCACAATTCAGGAACTGCACATTTCTGAGCTGCAGTCCCCTGCCCTGTAATACCACTGCAGTAGCAAAGTCTTTAAAAACGATGTTCTCCAGCAAAAGAACCTTGTTGTTTGTTGTGGCAAAAAAGGCCGGCCCTGCGTAAGCAGAATCGCTTTGCAGGATAATACCATTCCCATTGATGCGCAGGGTATCCTGCCGGACAAACAGAGTATCTCCCACTACGATAGATTGACCATAAAGTGCGCCTGTAAGATTGATGGTATTGGCGGCTAGGCCCAAGCTATCAGCCAAATGTTTTTCTGCTGCATTGGGAGTATAGGCCGTTGTTTCTGCATTTGTCTGTTCATCCCCGCTGCCGTTTTCTTCCCGCAACAATAACCACACACAAGCAGCTGCCAGCAAAAGGCAGAGAGTCGCCAGGATAGGAACCAGTGTGCTTCGCCCCCCTTTCTTTACCGGGGAACGGTGCGCCGGTGTCTCCTCTTTGTGCCTGGCAACAGGAGCTACCTCTTCATTATTTTCGTTTTTTTTTGACTGAACGGGCTTCGTGGCTTTGATCTTCAGGGGTTTTTTGTGGTTACGTACAATCACTACTGTTATATTGTCTTTGCCCCCGGCAACATTGGCGGCATCAACCAGTGCCTGTGCTTTTTCTGCAAGCGAGCTGCCGGCAAGCAGAATGCCGGTCATTTCCCGGTTGTTAACCAGGTCTGTCAATCCATCGCTGCAAAGCATCAGCACATCCCCGGGTAAGAAAGGCGAAGAACCTGTTTCTATGTAATCTTCCTTAATATCAAGCTGCGGATCAAATCCCAGCGCCTTGTTGATCTCGTTACGCTTGGGGTGTGCCATGGCTTCCTGTTCGGTCAGTCGTCCGCTGTCTTCTAGAAATCCAACGAACGAATGGTCTTTGGTCACCTTCACCAGCGATTGATCCCGCAGGAGGTAAAGCCGCGTATCACCCACATGTGCATAATAAAACTGGTTGTTCTCCACATCCACCAAAGCAACAGTCAGCACGCAGGCCATTTGATCTTTTCCCTGGGCCTGTAGCTTTTCATTGTAAATGGCTGTATTGGCCTGTAAAATTCCCTGTTTCAGTGTTTGCAGGGGATTGGCGCCTATTTGTTGCAGTTTTTGGTAGAGCGTTTCCCGGGCAATTTCCGCCGCAACCTCTCCGCCCTCGTATCCTCCTACACCATCAATCACGCAGGCCACAATCCACCCGTTGGGCAGGGTATCGGCAAGAAAAGTATCTTCATTGTTGTCACGGATCCTGCCTGTATTGGTAATGCCAAAAAAGTTCTCAGCCATTCTTTTTATGGGTGTTTTTAATTTCAGCGAAATGGGCAATGAGCATGAACACACAAATACCCAGGAGTACCAGTGAAATAACTGCAGACATGGTTATGGTTTAAAGATGTTAACACCTACGATACCGTTCAGCAAAATGCGGGAATTGAAAGGCAGCTCTGCCCACTGCGGCGAACCTTCATCACTGCGAGAAACTTCCCTTTCGTTGAGTACCGTTTTTTCGCCAAAAGAGGCCAGTAAAAATTTGTTCTCGTCTTTATTAAAACGGATTTTCAGGTGCGGCGAATTCACCCAGTCGGAAGGAATTTTAAAAATCTGGCTTCCTTCTGCGGTTTCGTCTTTGCCGCTGACGGTGATCTCTTCATCCCGCATAAAATATTCGATTTTTTTACCGGCGAATTCCTTATCGGGGACAATGGTTTCAAACCGTGCCAGCGCACCGGCTGTGCTGGCGGATGGGGATGCAGCACCCGGCGTATTCTTGATCTGCCGCTCATCCAGCACCAGGTCTTCACGGTAAGGCACTTCGTAATACCCTTCGCTGTAAAAATGAAAACCTTTTAAAATATCGGGGTTGATGTCAAAGGTCTGCGCAATGCCTGTTTGCCGCGGAATAAACGTTACCCGCAGGTTTTCGGCCGTTTGGGTATTCGGCGCACTGTCCGGCAGCAGTTTTCCAATGAAACTGATATCGCCGCTGGCATATTCGGGGTGCGACACAAAACGAAAGATCCAGCGACTTGCGGAAGGCTCAACGGTTTTTCCCAGGGCACGGTATTCTTTCAAAAGACCATAAATCTTTTTTAGTGATTCGTGAACAATAATGCCGAAGATGCCTTTTTTGTTTTCCATAAAAAGGCGGTAGTCATCTGGATTCAGGCAAATGATGTATTCGTGGTAAAACACCACTCTTTCAGCAAAGGACAGATCCTTTACCGACTCCTTGAATTTTTCAATGATATAATGATAGACATCGTTTGGTGTAAGAGATGGCGGCGCAGTGTCCGTACGTTCGGCTTCTTTCTTTAAAAAGAAATCATGCAGGCCAATGCGTTGCCAGAAAGTTTGTTTTGACTTCATGCAAGTGAGTTAGTGCCATAAAAGTACTGCAAACCACTAATGAAAATGCGGTACAGAAAATTGTGTTGGTATTCTTAAAATTTTGTGCCCAAAAGCCAAAACCATGTAAACCAACAGAAAGAAAGATGACCAAAGCAAGCTTTCTTTAAGTCTTTCGGCCATCCAAATCGTCTGCACCAAATCTCTTTTCACCACCAACCTTTCCCTATCAAAATATCCCAGTATTCAATACCGGATGTCAAATATCAATAATCAAAATTCCAAATGCCGGGCTTGTCTTGGCAGGAAAATTGAAAATACTAGCTCACACCACAAAAACTACAAACTTCCACATGAAGGTAACCAGCTATCCAGGCTATCCATTTCCACTTGGAGCAAATTGGGACGGACAGGGTGTCAACTTCGCACTATTCAGTGAAAACGCAACTGCTGTTGAACTTTGCCTGTTCGACAGTAAGGATGAAACCATTGAAACAGCCCGCATACGCGTAAAAGAACGAACAAACAGCATCTGGCATATCTACCTGCCCGGTCTGGGACCTGGCCAGCTTTATGGCTATCGCGTCTATGGCCCTTATGAACCGCAGGCCGGCCACCGCTTCAATCCTAATAAATTGCTGATTGACCCGTATGCCAAAGCCATATCCGGTACTATCAACTGGAATGACGCCCTTTTTGGGTATGAAATGGGACATCCTGAAGAAGACCAGAGCTTTAGCGATTTGGACAGCGCTCCTTATATACCAAAATCCGTTGTCATCGATCCTAGGTTTGACTGGGAAGGCGATAAACTTCCGCGGATTCCTTATCACCGCAGCATTATTTACGAAACCCATGTAAAAGGTTTCACGAAACTGCATCCTGCCATACCGGAAGAAATCCGGGGCACCTACGCTGCCATTGCACACCCGGTTACCATACAATACCTGAAAGAGCTGGGAATTACGGCAATTGAGCTCATGCCTGTGCACCATTTTGTGCTGGATAAATTTTTAGCTGATAAAGGCCTCTCCAACTATTGGGGATACAACACTATTGGTTTTTTTGCACCTGATGTGCGATATGCCAGTGCCGGAGGGTTGGGCGAACAGGTGTTTGAATTCAAAACCATGGTAAAGGAGCTGCACAAGGCCGGCATTGAAGTGATTCTTGACGTGGTGTACAACCATACGGCCGAAGGCAATCACCTGGGACCAACGCTTTCCTTTCGCGGCATCGATAACCTCTCCTACTACCGCCTTACCGAGGACAAGCGCTACTACATGGATTACACCGGAACCGGCAATACGCTCAACGCCATGATGCCAACCGTACTGCGGCTGATCATGGACAGCCTGCGCTATTGGGTGCTGGAGATGCATGTGGACGGGTTCCGGTTTGACCTTGCCGCATCACTGGCAAGAGAACTGCACGAAGTGGACCGCCTGGGTTCCTTTTTCGATATTATACACCAGGACCCGGTGATCTCGCAGGTAAAGCTGATTGCGGAACCCTGGGATATTGGTGAAGGTGGTTACCAGGTGGGCAACTTCCCGCCCGGCTGGGCCGAATGGAACGGAAAGTACCGCGACTGTATGCGGGATTACTGGCGGGGCGCCGAAAGCATGCTGGGTGAATTTGCCCTGCGCTTCACCGGTAGTCCGGACCTTTACGAAGACAACAACCGCCAGCCTACCGCCAGCATCAACTTTATTACGGCACATGATGGTTTTACGCTTCGCGACCTTGTCTCCTACAACGAAAAACACAATGAGGCCAATGGTGAGGGCAACAACGACGGTGAGAGTCATAACCGCAGCTGGAATTGCGGGCACGAAGGTGAGACCAACGAAAAGGCCATTCAAATGCTGCGGAAAAAACAGATGCGTAACTTTTTAACAACGCTGTTTCTTTCGCAGGGTGTACCGATGCTTGTTGCCGGTGATGAACTGGGCAGAACACAAAGAGGAAACAACAACGCCTATTGCCAGGATAACGAGATATCCTGGATAGATTGGGAAGGTGCAGACATGGACCTGCTGACCTTTAGTAAAAAGATCATTCATTTTGCCCGGCGGCACCCGGTATTCAACCGGCGCCGATGGTTTAAAGGGCAGCCTTACAAAGGCGTTGGCGTGGAAGACATTGCCTGGTTCAGGCCAGATGGCGAGGAAATGAATGAAGAAAACTGGCGGGATGATTTTGCCAAAACGCTGGGCATTTTTCTAAACGGAAAAGCCATTCCTTCACCCGGTCCCAAAGGCGAAAAAATCGTTGATGATAATTTCTTTCTCATTTTTAATGCTTATCACGATACTATATCGTTCCTGCTGCCTCCACAAAAATTCGGTCGGCGGTGGGTAAAAATCCTCGATACCGCTATTGATTATTTTGAAGAAACCGGCGAAATCATCCCGGCAAAACACACAATCAACATCGAAGGCCGCTCAATTGTCCTGTTAAAAGAAGCAACGAAATGACTATAGAGAAGATGGATGTAACCAAACGTGGCATCGGAATTAATTTGAATACAGAAAATGTGGCTGAAGTAACGGTTTGGTCGCCGTTGGCAAATGCCGTCTCTGTTATTACAAAGGATATCGAAATTCCTTTGCAGAAGGGCGAGATGGGTTACTGGCAAACCACAACAGCGGAAATTAAGGAAGGCAGTTTGTATAAGATACAGGTGGATGATGCGATGCCCTTCCCCGACCCCGCTTCGTTGTTTCAACCCACAGGTGTTCACAACGAATCTGAGGTGGTAAACTTAGGAAGTTACTCCTGGAAAGAAACAACATGGAACAACCTTCCGCTGGAAGATTACATCATTTATGAATTGCACGTGGGAACGTTTACTGCAGAAGGCACATTTGCAGCGGCTGCAGAAAAACTGGATCATCTAGTTTCCCTTGGCATTACAGCAATCGAGATCATGCCTGTGGCACAGTTCCCCGGTGACCGAAATTGGGGATACGACGGTGTATTTCCATTTGCTGTGCAAAATAATTATGGCGGTCCGCAAGGTCTGCAACAACTGGTGGATGCCTGTCATCAAAAAGGACTTGCGGTGATCCTCGATGTGGTGTATAATCACCTGGGGCCGGAGGGAAATTATCTGGGTTCATTTGGACCCTATTTCACCGGCAAGTACAACACACCCTGGGGAAACGCTATCAATTTTGACGATGAATGGTGCGATGGCGTGCGCCGGTATTTTTTGGAAAATGCGCTAATGTGGTTTCGTGATTTCCGCATTGATGCCTTGCGGCTTGATGCTGTGCATGCCATCAAAGATTTCAGCCCTGTGCATATCCTGCAGGAGATCAGGTTGCAGGTAGATGAACTGATGCAACAAACCGGAAGAAAACATTACCTGATCGTTGAACTTGACCTGAATGACGCCCGTTTTATTAACCCGGTAACGAAAGGGGGCTTTGGCATGGATGCGCAATGGATCGATGAATTTCACCATGCGCTAAGGGTAACAACCGGACAGGAAAAGACCGGCTATTATTCCGACTTTACCGGAATTGATCACCTGGCAAAATCTTACCGTGATGCCTATGTGTATGACGGACAATGGTCGCCACACCGCAACAAAACCTTTGGCATTAAAGCGCAAGAAAATCCCGGACATCAGTTTATAGTTTTTTCGCAGAATCACGACCAGGTGGGCAACCGCATGCTTGGTGAAAGAACCAGCCAGCTGGTAAGTTTTGAGACACAAAAACTGATGGCAGCGGCAGTTATCCTGAGCCCCTTTTTACCGATGCTGTTTATGGGTGAAGAATGGAGTGAGCCACACCCTTTTCAGTATTTCGTCAGCCATACCGACCCCGAACTAGCTGAAGCTGTTCGCAAAGGTCGCAAAGCGGAATTTGCCGCCTTCCATGCGCAGGGTGAAGCACCGGACCCGATGGCAGAAGAAACGTTCAACAATTCCAAACTGCAGTGGCATCTTTTGAATGAAGGCCAGCATAAGACAATGTTGGAATTCTACAAAGAATTGATCCGGCTCCGTAAACAAAACAGTGTCCTGAAAAAGACTGACCGGAAAAACCTGACAGCAACACCTGATGTCCAAAACAAAACATTGATCGTTCACCGTTGGCAGGAAAATGAAAAGATTATTTGCCTGATGAACTTTGCAGACGAACACCGCATTTTTAATCTGGACAAAGCGGGCCAGGGACAGATCCTGCTCGACTCTGCAGATGCGAAATGGGGCGGTCCCGGTAGGGCTTCACAGGAGAACGATGTTATCAAACTGCAACTGCAATCCATTGTTGTACTGCAACAATAATTTCCATATCTACTCTCAACCCATTCAACCATGTTCAATCCAGTTTCCACATACCGCATCCAGTTTCATAAAGATTTCTCATTTGAAAAACTAGAACAGATCATTCCTTATCTCCAGCAGCTTGGCGTTACGACGCTGTACGCCTCTCCAGTTTTTGAAGCGGTACCCGGCAGCACCCACGGCTATGACGCCGTGAACCCGCTTCGCATCAACCCGGAGGTAGGTACTGAAGAAAGCTTCAGAGTTATCCGGCAAAAGCTTGCTGATGCAGGCATTCACTGGCTGCAGGATATTGTTCCCAACCACATGGCGTTTGACCATCGCAATCCCTGGCTGATGGATGTGCTGGAAAAAGGCGAACAATCCATTTATGCTTCCTTCTTTGACATCACATGGACCACCGGGTTGTTCAAAGGAAAACTGATGGTTCCCTTCCTGGGAGATACGCTTGATGGGGTCATCGACAAAGGTGAATTGAAACTGTCTTATGAAGATGGTCGATTTGTGCTGAAATATTACGAAAGCTGGTACCCGCTGAAGATCTATTCTTACTTAACGGTATTAGGCGCCGCTGAGGGTAATGACGCTACCAAAAACCTGGCGGAGCAGATTGACCAAATCCATCAACTGGAGGAAAGCAGTGCATTGCATACCCGGTGGAACGAACTGCTGTTGCAGATGCAATCGCTGATGAAAAATGAAGTAGTGCGAAATGCGATCCAGGAGGGCATGGAAGCGATCAACAATGACAAAGAAAAAATCAGGCAATTGGCCGGTGAACAATATTACCGCCTTTGCCACTGGCAGGAAACGGATGAACGCATCAACTACCGCCGGTTTTTTACTGTCAATGGTTTGATTTGCCTGAACATCCAGGATCCAAAGGTCCTGGAAGAACATCACCGCTTTATCAGGCAAATGGTGGATGAGGGACTTTTCCAGGGGTTGCGCATCGATCATATAGATGGCCTGTACAATCCAACTGAATACCTGCACCGTCTGCGGGCAATGTCCGGCGATGAAACCTATATTATTGTTGAAAAAATCCTGGAACCGGGAGAAGATCTTCCCTCCCATTGGCCGATACAGGGTAATACAGGCTACGACTTTCTTTCCATGGTGAATAACCTGTTTACCCGCAAGGAAAGCGCAGCTGCCTTTACTGATTTTTACGAAGAACTCACCGGCGACTACAGCAGTATTCACCAGCAGTTGCACAATAAAAAATCGCACATTTTATATGAACACATGGGTGGTGAGCTGGAGAACCTTTACCAGCTCTTTCTTCAACTGAACCTGGCTGATAAACGGCAGCTGGCAAGAATCCCACCCGACGACCTGAAATCAGCTATTGGAGAGTTCCTGATTCAGTGCCCGGTGTACCGGTTCTATGGCGACAGGTTTCCATTGAGCGGCGATGAGGAAAAATCCGTACGGGACATTTTACAACGGCTGCGGAAAAGTGGAGAATCGCATGAAGCTGTTTCCATTTTGGAAAACGTGTTGCTCCATCGCCCGCATGAGAACAATGCTGAACTGAATGATCGCATCCTGCAATATTACCAGCGTATGATGCAGTTTACCGGTCCGCTCATGGCAAAAGGTGTAGAAGACACCCTTATGTACACCTACAACCGGTTTATCGGGCATAACGAAGTAGGTGATTCACCGGAAGCTTTTGGCAATACAGCAGAAGGCTTTCACCGTAAAATGCTGGCACGAAAAGAACAATGGCCGTTATCGCTAAACGCCACATCTACCCACGATACAAAACGTGGAGAAGATACCCGTGCACGACTGAATGTAATCACCGACCTACATGAAGAATGGCTGGCAAAGGTTACCGAATGGAGGGAGATGAATAAGGCACTGAAAAAAGAGGGCGCACCGGATGACAATGATGAATATTTTGTGTACCAGGCCCTGGTTGGCAACTTTCCAATGCCCGGTGAAGATGAGGATGATTTTATAAACCGCATCCAGGCGTATATACAAAAAGCCCTGCGGGAAGCCAAAGTGCATTCCAACTGGACCACACCGAATACCGAATACGAGGAGGCCGTCAAAGCCTTTGCCGTTGCCCTGCTGGATAAAAGCGGCGCATTTTGGAAAAGCTTTACAGCCTTCCAGGATCAGGTTATTGACCATGGCATTATCAACTCGCTTTCGCAGGTGGTATTGAAGTTTACCTGTCCCGGTGTACCGGATGTTTACCAGGGATGTGAGTTCTGGGACTTCAGCTACGTGGATCCTGACAACCGCCGCCCGGTAAACTTTGAAAAACGATTGGCGGTATTGCAATCGTTTGAAGACAAAAGCGAGGAAGAACTATTTACAGAACTATGGGAGCAGCGGTACAATGCACAGGTAAAGCTATGGCTCACCCAAGAGTTGTTCCGGCTCCGCAAAAGCAATCCTGATCTTTTTGCCGAGGGCGAATACATACCGCTACATGTGGAAGGAACGTATAAAAATCATGTGCTGGCCTTTGCCCGCCGGCACAAAACTTCTGTGCAGGTAGTTGCCGTTCCGCTGCACACTGCTTTGCTTTGTAAAGAGCAGGGCAAATCTTTTTTTGAAATAGACTGGAAGGATACACGGGTAACCCTTCCCAAGGAAATTGAAAGCAGCCTTGAAACCCATTTTACCCGTACCCAAATTGAGAAAGGAAAAGGATTGCTGGCAAGCGAGTTGTTCAGCCGCTTCCCCATTGCTATCCTGAAAGCAAGACAGGAAACCAATGTACGTGGTGCCGGAGTATTGCTGCACATATCCTCGCTGCCGTCACCATTCGGCATAGGCGACATGGGTCCCGAAGCCAAACATTTTGCCGATTTTTTATACCGTACCCGGCAAAAATACTGGCAGCTACTGCCGCTGAATCCCACTGAAGAAGGCCAGGGTTATTCTCCTTATAGTGCTCTTTCCAGTAAGGCCGGTTATCCCCTGCTCATTTCACCTGAACTCTTGGTAAAAGATGGTTTACTGCAGGCAGAAGATCTCAGATCGCGACAACGGCCGCGGGAAAACCATACAGATTTTCGCGAAGCGGAAAAGGTAAAAGAAGAACTGTTTGAAAAAGCTTTTTCAACTTTTTTGCAGGCAAAAGAGCATCCCTTGCAGGAAGCGTTCAAGCAGTTTACCAAAAAAGAAAAAGAGTGGCTGGATGATTTTGCGCTTTTTATGCAGTTAAAAAAAGTGCACGAAGGCAGGCCCTGGTTTGACTGGCCCGATGAGTATAAAAAGCGGGATGAAGAGGCGCTGAAAAAGTTTGCACAAAAACACAGCAAGGAACTCAAAAAGATCAAATGGCTGCAGTTTGTTTTTGCCCGCCAATGGCACGACCTGCGTTCGTATTGCAACAGCCGCAATATTCAATTTATTGGTGACCTGCCTTTTTATATCTCCTACGATTCCAGCGATGTGTGGGCTGAAAAGGAAATTTTTGCCATTGATGCAGACGGCCGCCGTACCGGCATGGCCGGTGTGCCGCCGGATGCTTTCAGCGATGACGGGCAGTTATGGGGTATGCCCGTATTTAAATGGGATGTTTTGAAAGAAAACGGTTATGCATGGTGGATAGGCAGGCTCCGGAAGAACATCGAATTGTTTGATCTTGTCCGGCTGGATCACTTCCGCGCTTTTGCCGCTTACTGGGAAGTACCCGAAGGGGAACAAACAGCCAAAAACGGCAAGTGGATTCCCGGTCCCGGAGCAGATTTTTTCCAGGCGGTTGAAACTGCACTGGGAGAATTGCCTTTTGTTGCCGAAGACCTTGGCGATATAGATGCGGATGTGCTGAACCTCCGCGATGCATTCAGGTTGCCGGGAATGAAAGTATTGCAGTTTGCCTTTGGGGGTGATATGCCACAGTCGGATTACATTCCGCACAATTACGAAAAAAATTTCCTGGTGTATACCGGCACACATGACAACAACACTACTGTTGGCTGGTTCCGTACCGAAGCCGGTGAAGATGTAAAGAACCGCATCCGGCAGTATGCAGGCGCCGACATTAACGAAAGCAATATTTATCATGTTTTTGCACGCCTCGCTTACGGTTCGGTGGCATCCATAGCTATCCTTCCCATCCAGGATGTATTAGGGCTTGATGAGTCGGCACGAATGAATGTGCCTTCTTCGGCGCAAAACAACTGGTCGTGGCGGCTGACACCGGGGCAGCTAAACCAGGCAACAGAGCGGCTTTTGCTGGAATGGACCCGGGTGTATAACAGGGATTGATATTGAGATATTGGGTTATTGGATATTATATACACTTCTATTGCACAAAAAAAGATGTAGTAGAAAATAAAAGTATCCCACTGTCTGAATGTCCCAATATCAAAATCTGCAATAAAAAATCCCGAAACAAAGCGGGATTTTTTCACTTCTATAATTAACCATAATTACGCATGCATTGTACGGCCGTGGTGATGGCCTTTGTGACCAGGGCCATACGCCGGTTCTCGTCTTGTGGTCAGCGCAGCACCAATTTCCAGGATACCCAACACCAGGTGCGGCACATACACATAATCGGCAAAGCCGAAAATCCAGGGCGACATCGCAAGGATCAAACCACTCAGCATGTCCAGCGTCAGGTGCGTACGCATGGAGATTCCACTTGTAACGCCCATTTCATAATCGGTGAACAAACTGTACAGAATAGCACTGGCACCTAAAATAACCGGCACCCATGTTTCAGCGCCTCCCCGGTCGAAACCAAAAATCCACGGCGCAGCAATCAGCAGCGCTCCTACCAGATAGTCCAGGTAACCATGGACTTTCGTTGATAATAACCTCATATACATTCATTTTTTGATTCATAAGCGTTTATTCATATTGTATGCCACTCTGGTCTAACCGACATTAATTTTTATTCTTATTTACTATTCTAAAAAAGATGTAACACCGTTTTGTATTAGACCTGTCAACGCTCTAAAAGTCTGAACCAGCAAGTGATACGTCCCGCTCCGGCGGGACTTTTTTATGCAATCTTTTTCCACATTCGCTAAATTTTTTAGGAAGAGGCGTTAATTTGCCCAAAAGAACTGCAATGGCTACGCATATAAAATGTCCCCGGTGTACACATGCTTTTGACGTGGAGCAGGTATTGTCATCAGATGTAGAGCATAAAATCAAACAGGAATACGAACAGAAACTGCAACAATCCCTGAGTTCTATAGAAGCCGAACGCATGAAACTGGCGGCACAACAAACCGAATTTGAGGAGAAGCGTAAAAAGCAGAATGAGATCTTCCAGGAGCGGCTGCAGCAGGAAAGGCTAAAGCTGGAGCAGCAGGCATTGGCAGAAAAAGAAAAACTGCAGGCAGAATTGCAGCAGCAGATCCGCAAATCTGTAGCACAGGATTACGAGAACCAGCTGCGCATCCTGAAAGAGTCTGACCAGGAAAAAGAAGCCAAGCTAAAAACAGCACAACAGCGGGAACTGGAATTCATGCGCCGTGAAAAGGAATTGCAGACGAAAGAATCGGAACTTGAACTGCAGTTACAGAAAAAGCTTTTACAGGAAAAAGCAGTCCTGCTGGACCAATTACGCCGGGATGAAGAAAATCGCCTGGCAATGAAAGAAGAAGAACACCTTTTCCGGATGAAAGACCTGCAGATGCAGCTGGAAGAACAAAAAAAGCTGATCGAAGAAATGAAAAAACGTGCCGAGCAGGGCTCCATGCAGCGCCAGGGCGAAGTGCAGGAATTGCTGCTGGAAGAGCTGCTGAAAGACCATTTCCCTTTTGACATTATCAGCGAAGTAGGCAAAGGTGTGGAAGGTGCCGACTGCATGCAAACCGTACGCAATCATCTCGGCCATGATTGCGGTAAGATCATTTTTGAAAGCAAGCGCACCAAAACCTTCCAGCAAAGCTGGGTTGAAAAGCTAAAGAACGACATGCGCAGCCAGGGCGCCGATGTGGCCATTATTGTAACACAGGCTTACCCGAAAGATTTCAAATGCTTTGGCGAGTTGGATGGGGTTTGGGTTTGCTCGTTTGGTGAAGTGATTGCATTGACCACCGCCATGCGCCATACCATCATTCGCATAGCCGAAACAAAAAAGGGTGAAGAAAATAAGGGTGAAAAAATGCAGTTGCTGTATGATTACCTTACCGGCAACGAATTCCGCCAGCAGATGGAAACCATCGTGGAAGGTTTTATGTCGATGAAAATCTCCATCGACAAAGAGCGCATTCAAATGGAAAAGCTGTGGAAAGAGCGGGAAAAACAATTGCACAAAGTGCTGATCAGCACCTCCGGTTTATACGGTTCCATCAAAGGCATTGCCGGTGCTTCGGTAGGCAACATTGCTTTGTTGGAAAATGAACAAGCGACTGCAGATGAACCAAACTTACTGCTGAAAGAATGACCGCTGCGTTGATTTATTTTTCTGCATTTGCCGTTTACTGGCTAGTGGATTATTACGCCGGCAAACACCGGCAGCAACTTTCACTTACCCGTGCCTGTACACCACCGGCTGTTGCGGCCACCGATATAGTAGTGAATGGCCGTCAACTGGATATGGAAGATCGGGAACTGCACACGATGCTGAGCAAACGTTTTCATTATTACCAATGGTTGAATGAAGACAATAAGCATCTCTTTCGTGCCAGGCTGCACCGTTTTCTAAAAGCAAAAATCTTTATCATCAAAAATGAAGAAGGCTTTCGCGAAATGCCGGTACTGGTGTGTGCAGCGGCCGTACAACTGACATTCGGCCTTCGGGAATACAATTTGCCTTTTTACCGGTACATCCGCATTTATCCTGAAGAATTCTTTTCCCATGACTATTTGCGAATTCTGGCAGGAAACGTTAGCCAAAATACCATTTCGGTTGCCTGGAATCACTTGCTGCATGGTTATCAGGATGCGCTGGACGGATCTAATGTGGGCTTGCACGAAATGAGTCATGCCCTGTATTTTCAGAAAATAGAAGTGGAAAAAAAGTATGCAAGGGTGTTTGCCCGGCGTTTTGAACACCTGATGACTAATTGCTCACTAGCTGCGCAAACAGAATTGACAGGTGCCAAAAACCTTTATTCCTCTTATGCTGATAAAAACGAGCAAGAATTCTGGGCTGAAACCGTTGAACTTTTCTTTGAGCGGCCACAGGATCTGCAGAACCATTATCCTGCTGTGTTTGCGGCCATGGTTCAATTATTAAGACAAAATCCCATACAAAAAGAGGATCCTGTTTTGCGAAGGAAGATACCCGTACGCCTGCTACGCTTCCAGCACCGAATGGCTATCAGGCAGTGACCCAGGCCAGGCAAATCTCCTCGAAAAGCTGGTACTGCAAAGAGAGCTGGTGTGCTTTATCCGGTGCGTATAAAGTAGTCGCTATATTACCGCTCTCCGCTATTTGAAAAGGTTGGATGCGGATCATTTCGCTGAAATCTACGCCACCGTAACTCCACCATTTGAATACAGCCTCTTTTACAGACCATAAAAGAGTGAGCTGGTGGATTTGATTCTGGTTTGCATCGCTGGTTAGGTGAGCATCCTTGTTAGCAGCTTTTTGTAAATTGTCCGTAGTCCATTGCGCATTAAACAAGTCCAGTTCGTTGGGATGCAAAAATTTCTCCCTTATTCGTTCCACTTTCGCCGAAGGCACCTCGATGTCCACTCCCACCCGTTTGTTGCGGCTGACGATGGCGGCTGCGTAATCGCTGCAATGCGATATCGAAAAGTGAAATGCTTCGTCATCAAGATAGGGTTTGCGGGTATCGGCAATTTTGATCAGCTCAAGGGGGAAAGCAGGAAAAAGGTGGCGCAGCAGGTAACGTCCGGCCAGGTGCTGCAGGCGTTTGTGCGGATGGGTTATATCGCGTTGCAGCGGCACATTAAAAAATGATTCCACTTCATCAATCTTCCAGACAGCCAGTTTCGTATCACCGTCAATATCCTGTTGAAAAAAAATAGGCATCGTTTGCTATTTACCAGTTATTTTGCTCCGTCCGAAATCAAAAGTAAAAAGGCAAAATTCAAAATACGCATGATTTTATCCGATAAGCGCATACTGGAAGAAATGGAGAAGGGTACGATCAAGATTGAGCCGTACAAAAGGGAATGTCTTGGCAGCAACAGTTATGATGTGCACCTGGGAAAGATGCTGGCTACCTACCGTGAGCATATCCTGGATGCCAAAAAACACAACGAGATTGAGTATTTTGAAATTCCTGAAGATGGCTTTGTGCTTTACCCGCACATCTTTTACCTGGGTGTAACCATGGAGTATACCGAGACACATGCGCATGTTCCTTTTCTTGAAGGCAAATCCTCTACCGGGCGCCTGGGTATCGACATTCATGCGACTGCCGGAAAAGGTGATGTTGGCTTTTGCGGCAACTGGACGCTGGAAATCTCCGTAAAGCAACCGGTGAAAGTTTACGCCGGCATGCCGGTAGGACAATTGATTTATTTTCCTGTGGAAGGTGATATCGAGGTGAAATACAACCAAAAAGCTAACGCCAAGTACAGCGGTCAGCCCAACCGGCCGGTGGAAAGCATGATGTGGAAGAATACGTTCTGATATAACGAAACAAAAAGTGGCAGCAAACTATACTGTTCTTGTAAAGCAAGAAATTCCGGATTAAAAACAGGTTCAGCTGGTTTTGATTTGTTTTCTCCCGTAACTGAAAATCAGTTGCTGTTTCCGGAAGTAGCTAGGTAGTCTGCAGTAGAGCCTATATTTTTTCCTGTAGCCAGTTGGCAAAATCGGCAATCGTGTAAAAAATCTCGTCAGGAAGAAGTTCTTTCAGTTTTTCCGGTTCGGCTGTTTCAGCCCAAGCTGCTGCAATCACCGGTACTCCAACCTTTCTGCTTGCTGTAATATCGCTCGGTGCATCGCCAACATAGATCACTTCTTCTTTTTTTATGTTTTCAAAATGATCAAGAACCAACTGTATGCCTTCCGGTTTTCTTGGTCCGGCTGGCATGCCGGTTTCTATAAATTCAAAATATCCATTCAAGCCAAACTTTTCCAATGAAATTGTAGTGCTGTATTTTCCTTTCCCTGTGACTATTGCCAAACGGATATTTTTTTCTTTCAGCATGTCCAGCAAATCTTTGATTCCATCAAAAGGCGATGGGCAAATCCCGTGAAAAGAGTCATAATAATGCAGGTAATCGGCAACACCTTTGTCATAATGATCTGGCGCCAGTGCCATGATTGTCCCTTCCTCTGACGGCCCAAAAGTGGCTATTATTTCTGCGTCTGAAACAGTCCTTCCAACAAGTGGTTCAATGGAGCTACGGAACGCTTTAATACAAAGGGGAAGTGTATTGCCGATGGTTCCGTCCAGGTCAAAAATGACGGCTTTTATCTTGTTCATTTATGGTTAAATTTTCGCTAAACACGCAGTTTGAGTATAGATTAAATTGTCGACACTTTTCTTCCGTGATGTTGGCTACTGTCGAACAACATGGCTTTGGCATTTGACTGTCAAAGCTGCATGTATGTATGATTTTATCAACCCAATGAATGGTCAATCAATTGGAACCAAAAATATATGCTTCAAATGAATTAGCAGTAAACGAATATTCCCAATCATACAGATTACCACCAGGCAAATACCGTCCACAGTCCTATGTTTATTTGCCTATAATGTTAACGCCCATAGCAAGTATCCGCGCCGCTTATCCCCTTCTTCAACCGCCCTTTTTTTATTTGGCACTTCAATACAATAGACGCTGCAGGAGCCGATAGATTAAAAGAATTTTATACCAAAACAACCATCATGAAACGCTTTGTACTTGGACTCCTGTTCGCAAGTCTGATTTCACCTTCTTTTGCACAAATCACGCTGACACAGCTTCCCAGCGGCGGCAATAAAAAAGCTTTTGTAGGGGAACGCATTGGCCTCACCGATGTCACTATCCGCTATGACCGTCCTGCCGTCAAAGGCCGCGAAGGCAAAATCTGGGGAAGCCTCGTACCGGTTGGTTATGTTGACCAGGGCTTTGGTTCCAGCAAGGCCGCACCCTGGCGGGCCGGTGCCAACGAGGCCACCACCATTGAATTTTCGAACGATGTAAAAATTGAAGGGCAGCCGTTGAAGAAAGGCAGGTATGGCTTCTTCATTGCTTATGAACCGGGGGAAGCAACACTGATTTTCTCCAACAACTCCACCGACTGGGGTAGTTATTATTACAACGAAAAAGAAGATGCCCTGCGGGTAAAAGTTAAACCTGTAGCCACCAGCAACAGTGTTGAATGGCTTCGTTACGAATTCATGGATCAAACAGAAAATGCAGCCACCATTGCGCTGGTCTGGGAAAAGCAGATGATCCCCTTCCGCGTGGAAACCGATTATATCAGTCACCAGATTGCATCGTTTCAAAACGAACTGCGTACCCAAAGAGGGTTTTTCTGGCTGCCCTGGATGCAGGCCGCACAATGGTGCCTGCAGCGCAATGTAAACCTTGAACAGGCCTTGCAGTGGGCGGACTCCGCATCGGGTCCTTCGTTTGGGGGCAACATGCAGTTCCAGGCCAAAGCCACCAAGGCACAGATTCTGGAAAAGCTGGGCCGGAGTGATGAAGCTGCCGCTGTGATGAAAGAAGCCATGCCACTGGCCAACATGAACGAGTTGCACGGTTATGCCCGCAGTCTTTTAGCGCAAAAGAAATCAAAAGAAGCAATGGAAGTTTTTCATGCGAACTACAAGAAAAACCCGGCGCAGTTTACCACGCTGGTCGGACTGGCAAGAGGGTATTCCGCAAATGGTGATTATAAAAATGCACTGAAGTACGCCGAACAGGCCTTGCCATTGGCACCGAACAACCTGAATAAAACTTCCATTGCAGCCATGATTGAAAAATTGAAGAAAGGCCAGGATGTGAATTAAAAGCCCGTGCCTAACCTCCCCCGGCCCCACCTAACCTCCCCCGGAAGAGGAAGGGCATCAACCGCACAGACCCTTGCTTTTGCACGATACCTTTTTAGCCTCTGTCAGTTTGCTGGCGGAGGCTTTTTCTTTTTTTGAATTAGTAAATGACTACTGCTTTCCTCTCTCACCTAAAGCCCGAAAGGCTTCAATCTGAATAGCGCCGGGTGAAACCTGGTGAAAGAAAGAGACTAACGAAACAGAACCATGAAGGGGTTTGATGTATATGATGATGTTACCAGCGACAGAATAACGATTGAGCTTCTGTTGCGTCGCACACTGCATCGTACGGAACAATTTCCAACAAAAGCTTTAATACAAGCTGAACCTCACCGCCATGGCAATGCCGCTTGAGGCGTAGGGCGGCTTGGTTATCTTTGCGCATGCTTCAGCAAAAAATAAAGAATCTTGCCCAGCGTTATGCACCGGATTTCATCGAAGTGCGCCGCCACCTGCATGCGCATCCCGAACTGAGCTACCAGGAATTTGAAACCTCCAAATACATTCAGCAAAAGCTTACCGAATACAATATTCCGTTTGAAATCAAAGCCACAACAGGTGTGATTGGATTGATAAAAGGAAAAAACCCGGATGCAAGAACCATTGCCCTGCGTGCCGATATGGATGCCCTGCCGATCACTGAAGAGAATGATGTTTCTTATAAATCACTCACTCCCGGAGTTATGCATGCCTGCGGGCACGATGTACATACGACCTGCCTGTTGGGTGCAGCCAAAATTCTCTCCGAGACGAAAGACGAGTGGGAAGGCACCGTTAAGCTTATATTTCAACCCGGTGAAGAAAGAAACCCGGGCGGCGCCAGCCTGCTGATCAAAGAAGGCGTACTGGAGAACCCGGCACCGGGAGCCATTTTCGGCTTACATGTTAATCCGCAACTGGAAGTGGGAAAACTAAGTTTCCGCAGCGGCAAGGTTATGGCCAGCGCCGATGAATTGTACATCACCATCCGCAGCAAAGGTGGTCATGCTGCAGCGCCACACCTGACGGCCGATACCATCCTGATCGCTTCCAACCTCATTGTGAGTTTGCAGCAGGTCATCAGCCGCAATTGCAACCCGCTTTCTCCTTCCGTGCTTTCCATTTGTTCGTTTCAGGGCGGTTTTACCACCAATGTCATTCCTTCAGAAGTTAAGCTGATGGGTACTTTCCGGGCTATGGATGAAGAATGGCGGTTTCGTGCACACGACATTATCCACAAGCACACCACGGAACTGGTGCATGCCATGGGTGCCGAAGCGGATATACATATTGATGTTGGTTACCCTACCGTGTACAACCATGAAGGACTGCATACAGAGGCGCTAAAAATAGCAGAAGCGTTTATGGGGTCAGCAGGCGTGGAAGAAACCGAAGTGCGCATGGGTGCCGAGGACTTTGGGTTTTACTCGCAAAAAATTCCCGGCTGCTTTTACCGGCTGGGCACCGCTAACAAAGCCAAAGGCATTACATCCGGTGTACATACGCCTACCTTCAACATTGACGAAAGCGCCATTGAAACCGGCATGGGGATGATGGCAAGCTTTGGTGCTTTTGTTAACTTTTCAGAATAGGTGCTTATATCTTTACTTTGCGGGGCTAAGAGAAAATAGATTCAGGTTGAGATTGAGGTTGAGTTGTAAAGAATGAGAAGAAGAAGGTACTGACGACTTTTGAATTTCTCTTCAACCTTAACCTAAGCCTAATCCTCAACCTTTTTTTCTCACAGCCCGAAAAAAAATTGCATGCAAAAAGACTTACGCAAACAACAAGCTTTAGAATATCATTCAAAAGGAAGACCGGGGAAGATTGAAGTAGTTCCCACCAAAGAAGCAAAAACACAGAGGGATCTTTCGCTGGCCTACTCCCCCGGCGTAGCCGAACCCTGTAAAGAGATCGCTGCCAATAAAGAAAGTGTTTATCAATATACCGCTAAGGGCAACCTGGTAGCCGTGATCAGCAATGGAACCGCAGTTTTAGGCCTGGGAGACATTGGTCCCGAAGCCAGCAAACCTGTGATGGAAGGCAAAGGTGTACTGTTCAAAATCTTCGCCGACATCGACGTTTTTGATATCGAGATCAATGAAACCGACCCGGAGAAGTTCATCCAGATTGTAAAAGCACTGGAACCTACGTTTGGTGGCATCAACCTCGAAGACATCAAAGCACCGGAATGTTTTGTAATTGAAAAAGCACTGCGGGAGCAACTGTCTATTCCTATCATGCACGACGACCAGCATGGAACGGCCATCATTTCTTCTGCCGCCTTGCTGAATGCGCTGCAACTGCAAAAGAAAAAAATAGACAAGGTTCATTTTGTCATCAATGGTGCCGGTGCAGCGGCCATGGCCTGCATTAACCTCTATGTTTCGCTGGGTGCACGCCCCGAGAATTTCCAGGTGTTCGACATTAAAGGGCCGCTGACAAGGGAACGAACCGACCTGGAGGAATTCAAACTGAAATTTGCCAATGCCCATCCTGATGCTACCCTGGCATCGGCATTGAAAGATGCCGACGTTTTTGTTGGCCTGAGTGTAGGTAACGTCGTTACCCAGGATATGGTGAAAAGTATGGCCAAACATCCCATCGTTTTTGCCATGGCCAACCCCGATCCTGAAATTAGTTGGGAAGATGCCACCACCGCCCGCCGCGATGTGATTATGGCCACCGGCCGTAGTGATTATCCTAACCAGGTAAACAATGTGTTGGGCTTCCCTTATATCTTCCGCGGAGCACTGGATGTTCGTGCCACGCAGATCAATGAAGCCATGAAACTGGCCGCAGTAAAAGCCCTGGCCGAACTGGCACAAACGCCGGTACCGGACATTGTGAATCTTGCCTATAATGCCAAAACCATTTCGTTTGGCCCCGATTATATTATTCCCAAACCGCTGGATCCCCGCCTGCTGGCAACGGTAGCGCCGGCTGTTGCCAGGGCCGCCATTGAAAGCGGTGTGGCACAAAAACCCATTGCCGATTGGGAGGCTTATGTAACGGACCTGAATAAACGTTTAGGTCTCGATAACCAGGTTATGCGGGTATTGGGAAGCAAAGCCAGACGCGACCCACGCAGGATCGTGTTCTCGGAAGCCGATAATGTTAAGATCCTGAAAGCCGCACAGATCACCTTTGACGAAGGCATTGGTTACCCCATCCTTCTTGGTGATGAGACAAAAATCCGAACCATTGCCAAGGCAAACAGCATTGACCTGGAGGGTATCCCCATTTTCGATCCGCGCAGCGATGCGATGGAAGAAAAGCGCAACCAGTATGCTGACATCTTCTTCAAGAAACGGCAGCGCAAAGGCTTCAATGCCTACGAAGCCAGGAAGATCATGAAAGACCGCAACTATTTTGGTTGTATGATGGTAGAGTGCGGCGATGCCGATGCAATGATCTCCGGGCTTACCAAAAATTATCCTGATACCATTCGCCCGGCACTGCATTGCATTGGCGTGGAAGAAGGTGTAAATAAGATAGCGGGAATGTACCTTATGCTCACCAAAAAAGGTCCCATCTTCCTGGCCGATACGACGGTGAACTTCAATCCTACATCTGAAGAACTGGCAGAGATTACCATGCTGGTGGCGAAAGAAGTGCGCAACTTCAACATCATTCCCCGCATTGCCATGCTGAGCTACTCCAACTTTGGCGCCTCCAATTCCCCGGAAGCAAGAATGGTGGCCAAAGCAAGGGATTTGATCAAGCAACAAATGCCCAACCTGATTGTTGATGGAGAGATGCAGGCCAGTGTTGCCTTCAACAAGGAACTGATGAGGGAGAACTATCCTTTCAGCGAATTGGTGGACAAAGACGTAAACACGCTTATTTTTCCTAACTTATCTTCCGGCAACATTGCCTATAACTTATTGAAAGAACTGGGAGCGGCCGATGCCATTGGCCCGATTTTATTAGGCTTGAAGAAGCCTGTGCATGTGCTTCAGCTTGGCAGCTCCGTTCGCAATATTGCCAACATGGCGGTAATAGCAGTGGTGGATGCACAAATGAAAAGCCAGACGGCTGCCGGGTCTGTAGTGGATCGTTCGCCCTGGTGGAAGCGCCGGCGCGGAGGCGAAAAGGCCGGAAATTAACTGAATGAAACCGAATAAAGGCGTATGAAATTCTTTGCTGAACTGGGCAAGTTTTTATTGATGATCAAAAGCATGTTTTCCAAACCGGAAAACTGGAAAATGTACTGGCGGGAATTCATGCACCAATGCGCAGAGATTGGAATCGGCGCCCTGGGAATTGTTGTTATCATTTCACTGTTTATGGGCGCTGTTTCCACTGTACAAACAGCCTACCAGCTTACCAGCGCACTCATTCCCCGCTATACCATTGCACAAGTAGTACGTGATACCGTAATTCTGGAATTTGCCCCTACGCTGGTATGCATTGTATTGGCTGGCGTTGTAGGCAGTAAAATCGCCAGCGAACTAGGTAACATGCGGGTATCGGAGCAGATTGATGCACTGGAGATCATGGGTATCAACACAAAAGCTTACCTCGTTGCTCCCAAGATCCTTGCGGCGCTGGTTGTTATTCCTATGCTGGTGGTGCTGGCAGCAGGTCTGGGCATTATAGGGGGAAGACTGGCCGGTACACTAACCGGCATACTTTCCGGTGAGGAATTTGACAAGGGACTCCTGGCAGGCTTTGATCCCTACAACGCATTTTTTTGTATGGTGAAGGCTTATACGTTTGCATTTATCATCTCAAGTGTGCCGTCGTATTTCGGCTATTATGTACAAGGCGGAGCGCTGGAAATCGGCCGGTCCAGCACCCGTTCGGTAGTGGTAAGTTGTGTGGCAATCCTGTTTGCCGATTATCTTCTGGCGGCCTTATTGTTGTGATATGATTGAAGTAAAAGGTGTAAAGAAAAGCTTTGGCGACAAGACCATCATCAACGGCGTGGATGTTGACCTCCTGCCTGGTATTTGCAACCTTATCATTGGTTCAAGCGGAAGCGGTAAGAGCGTTTTTACCAAGTGCCTCGTAGGGCTTATTCAACCCGACGCCGGTGAGATTCTGTACAATGGCAAGGACCTTGTGAAAATGTCGGCAGAGGATAAAAAAGAGGTGCGTAAAGAGATCGGTATGCTCTTCCAGGGTTCGGCGCTGTTCAGCAGTATGACCGTGGAAGAAAACATCATCTTTCCGCTGGATATGTTTACCAACTGGAGCACCAAAAAGAAAATGGACCGGGTGAACGAAGTGCTGGACCGCGTCAACCTCAAAGGCGCCAACAAAAAATACCCCGCGGAATTGAGTGGCGGTATGATGAAACGGGTAGGTATTGCCCGTGCCATTGTACTCAATCCAAAATACCTGTTTGTGGATGAACCCAACTCGGGTCTTGATCCGCAAACATCCGGGCTGATTGATCAATTGATCAAAGAGATCACGGTTGAATTCAATATCACCACCATTGTTGTAACCCACGACATGAACAGCGTAATGGAAATCGGTGACCATATCATCTATCTGTACCAGGGCGAAAAAGAATGGGAAGGCAACAACAAGGAAATCATTTTCAGCAAAAGCAAAAAGCTGAATGAGTTCATCTTTGCTTCTGAGTTTTTACGGGATGCAAAAGACATGCGCATGCTGGAAGAAACCGGTAAAATTTCCAATGACCGCAACATGGCACAACTGACAGGCAGGGATGCCCCTACCCTTGTACCGCCACCCTCCTCTGAAGACCAGCAAGACAAATAAATTTATCACAGCCGCTGCAATTTTACATTCACCGGCGGCTGTGAATTTCTTCAGAACCTTCCTGACAATTTCTCCTTTCTGCATATAAGCCGGAAAGCGCTGGCATAACATTTTTATCCCTGAACCAAAACAGCCATATGAACCACAACGAAGAAAATAAGAACAGCCAGATACCTGAGAATGACCCTTCCAAAGCCATGGATAGCAAACGAGAGGTTGCCAAATCGCCGGATGAAAAAACCGACCAGGATTTTCCCGGATATCCTCATTACCCGGCGAAAGAAGATATCATGGATAAAAGCACCGGCTCGCACCGGGTAGATGCCAATGTGGAGCAAATGGGAACAGGTCCGAATAAAACCGGTGTAAGCCAGCGCTATATGGACGGAAGTATCAATAAAGATTCCTCAGCCGGGGCTAATGACCGTACAGCAGGTGAATCGGCAACCGCAGGTCTGGACGGTGAAAACGACGAAATTGGTCTACCGCAAAATGTATCGAACCGTGACCTGGAAAATGGCAATAACATTCCCGGATCCGACATTGATGAAGCGGCAGAAAAAGGTTCTACCAACCCATAGGCAACAATAGATTTGGCTCCTGCTTGCGGGTGATCCTTTGCCAACACGACAGGTAAATTGGCATCTTTGGCTGCGCTGCCTGCACCAACCTGTTGTGGTACAAATGCTGCAGGAACCGGCACAACACGTTACCGGCAGTTGTTTGGCAATATGGCTATAAACAAAAGGAAATCCTTGCAAACAGATGGAAGCAGATTGTCCATCCATTCATAGGTCATCCGCTAACATCCAAAGCTAAGTGAACAGGACGATCCGCTGAAAGCATTGCTGCTTCTGCAACAGGTTTTCTCACCCGAATTCACCAATTCAACTTACCCGCTTTCCACTTAACTTTACCGGAGACGTAATGGTAAACGTTGATAGCTTTTATTCCTGACAACAACACCCTGGTATCTGTGAAATCAATCGATCCTTCATTTTCATCTATCGATAACCTACAGGCATTCCCAAAGTATGCCGCCTATCTTCTTTCAGAAAAACTGGATGCGTATTGCCAGTATCAGTTCCGCCGGGGCGTTGAAATGGACATTCCCTTACTGAAGCACATGGTTGCC
The DNA here is from genome assembly GCA_035998945.1 of Flavisolibacter sp. Classification (GTDB taxonomy): domain Bacteria; phylum Bacteroidota; class Bacteroidia; order Chitinophagales; family Chitinophagaceae; genus Flavisolibacter. The sequence continues at coordinate 148,075 of DASYHD010000007.1, forward strand.
TTGCCCGAGGAAGAACGGGACCAGCGGATCCGGCAGAATGCTTCCGAATTTCTCTCTAGTGTTGCCCAAAACAGAACAAGTGAATTTATTGCGACTTCCATCCAACGCTGGAAAGCAAACCAGTTGGTGCTGGTTGACCGTGATGCGATCAAAGCCGAAGACATCACCCTGGTTAATTACCTGCGCAAAAAAACACTACAGCATTTCATCCTTGATTTCACCCAGGAATCCAGCGAGATTTTAGCACTGGAAGCGGAGATCGATTTTTTCTTATCCACCTATCTCACCATCGCTACCAACACGTATATGGATCTTCTGAAGGAAAGGCTGGAGGAGCATTCACACATGATCCAAAAAGTAAATGGAACCATACCTGGTGCCATTTATGTGTTTGATCATAATGAACACAAAGGCATTTATTCGAACAAAAAGCTGCCCTCCATTATTGGCTACTCGCAGGACGAACTTAATGCAATTGGATCCAATGCCATCAGCGAATTGATTCACCCTGAAGATCAAACTTCGCTGCGGGATCAAATGAAAACCATACAGATGGCCAAAGATGGTGAAACCATTGTATCAAAATACCGGGTGCGGAATAAAAACGGCGATTATAAATGGTTGGCTGCTTACGAAGCCGTTTTCAAACGAAATCCGGATGGTACGGTGTGGCAGTCCATAGGCATTACGCTGGATATTGACAACGAACAAAAAGCAATTACTGAAAAACAGCGCCTCATTAAAAGCCTGAGCCGGTCGGAAGCCCTTTATAAAAAGGCAGAAGAAATTGCCAATATGGGCAACTGGGTTTGGTATGTAAAAAAAGGCAAATTAGAATGGACTGACCAGCTTTATCGCATATATGGACTGGAGCCGCAATCCGAAGAAATTACCATCGAACGCTTTCTTTCGTTTGTTCATCCCGATGATTATGATTTTGTGAAAGCCGGCGTGGATGAATTGACGAGTGAAAATCACCTTGATTATACGTTTCGTATTATAAGCGGCGATGGTACGGTAAAGTGGCTGCGTTCCCTTGCCCATGTCATTTACGACAACGCAGGCGCCGTGAGTACCATTATCGGCATTGAGCAGGATGTAACGGAAAAGCAAAAGCTGATCAACAAACTGGAAGAAAGCCAGCGGCTGTATAAACAGGCGCAGGACCTTTCCCGGATGGGAAATTTTTCCTGGGACATCAAGTCAGGTAACGTGTTCTGGTCGGATGAAATTTATCTTATTTACGAGAAGCCTTTTGGCGAGGAAGTGAAATTCGAAGATGCTTTTGAACCCATCATCCCTGAACATAAAGAGCGGGTAATGCAGGTGGTTCAACGCGTATTGGAGAGGAAAGAAGGTGCAAGCATCAGCTATGCCATCCGCAAGAAAGACGGCGGCCTGAAATACATCAACCTGCATACCGATGTAAAACTTGACCAGCAAGGCAATATCAATTGCATTGTTGGTACCGCACAGGATGTAACCGAAAAAGAAGAACTGATCATCCGCCTGCAGGAAAGTGAAAAGCTTTACAAACAGGCACAGTCGCTGGCGCATCTAGGCAACTGGACCTTTGACCTGGTAACAAAAGAAGTTACCTGGTCTGATGAGTTGTTCATGATCTACGAGAGAGAGGCCGGATCTCCGTTGACACCTGAAGAATGGTTTGACTGGATTGATCCAAAAGACAAAGAGCGGATTGAAGAAAACATGACGCAGGCCGTGCAGAATAATAAGCCCCTGGATATAGTCCATCAAATAAAATTACCCAGCGGAAAAATAAAAACATTGCACCGGCGGGGCGAAGTCATTTTTGATACAGCGGGTAAACCGGTAAAACTTGTTGGCACTACACAGGACATTACTGAACAGTTCCAGGTGCAGTCCGAACTGAAGGAAAGCCAGACGTTCATCCGGAAGATTACCGATGCCACGCCTTCCATAATTGCCACCTATAATGTCAACACCGGCAAATACACTTTTATCAGCGAAGGCGTTGAAAAATTACTGGGCTATACCACGGCGGAAGTGCTGGAAAAAGGAACCGAATTCTTTTTAAGCATTCTTCATCCCGATGACCTGCAGACCGTGCTGGAACAAAACCAGAAAGCATTAGCTAAAGCCAATGAAGAAGGTGGGAAAACAGATCTCGTGGCCGAGTTTACCTACCGGGTAAAACACCGCAATGGCATGTACCGGTGGCTGCACACCTATGGAACCGTTTTTGACAGCAATGAAGCGGGCAAGGTGGAACATGTGCTCAATATTTCACTGGATGTGACTGAGCAGATGGAAGCTACTGAAAAAATCAAGGAGCAGGAGCATTTTATCCAGCAGATCGCCGATGCATCACCCACTATTCTTTACCTGTTTGATGTGCCTACACAAAGTATGGCTTACATTAACCGGGAAGCTTTCTTTGTGCTGGGTTATCTACCTGATGAGATTATTGAAGAAGGTGCTAACGTTACCGAGTATCTCTATCACCCGGAAGATATTTCCCTTCTCCCCTGCCGCAAACAAAGCCATAAAACATTTCAGCAGGTAGACAGCATGATCCAGTATGAATGCAGAATGCAGCACAAGGATGGTGATTATCGCTGGTTGCTGGTACGGGAAATTGTTTTCAAAACAGATGAAGCGGGCAACATTCAACAGATTATTGGCGCTGCCCTTGACATTAACCGGCGCAAGGAAATGGAACGCACCATTTTGCAAAACACCCTGCAACTGGAGCAATCCAATGCCAGCCTGGAAGAATTTGCCTACGTAGCCAGCCATGACCTGAAAGAACCCCTGCGTAAAATTTCAACCTTCGGCGACCGGTTGGTTGCCTCGCAGATCGACCGGCTGAGTGATGACGGGAAAATCTACCTGCGCAAGATTGTGGATGCATCGCAGCGCATGCAGAACATGATCTCGGACCTGCTTTCCATTTCCATGATCAGCGGCAACCGGTCGTTTGAAGTTTCCAGCCTTCAGAAGATACTGGAGGAAACGGTGCAGACACTGGAATTCAAGATAGAGAACCAGCAGGCCGTGGTGCGGTACGATGCCCTTCCGGAAGTACGTATCGTTCCTTCACAGTTCCGCCAATTGTTCCAGAACCTGTTGGCCAATTCGCTGAAATTTGTGCGGGAGGGTGTAAAACCGGTCATCACCATTTCAAGCTCCGAAGCCGATGCCTACGAGGTAGCGCCTTACCAGCTGGCCCGTGCCGAAAAATATGTGAAGCTAACCATAGCGGATAATGGAATTGGGTTTGAGAATGAATATGCGCAAAAGATCTTCGCCATTTTTCAGCGCCTGCACGGCCGCAGCGAATATGAGGGTTCGGGTATTGGCTTGTCGATCTGTAAAAAAATTGTTGAGCACCACGGAGGTGTTATTTTTGCGCACGGCGAACCCGGCGTTGGTGCCGTTTTTACCATAATACTGCCAGCATGAAACAAAAACACCGGATCCTGATCGTGGATGATGATGCCGATGACAGGGAGATCATTCGGGATGCCTTTATTACCTCCCTGGATGAACAAGATTATATTTTTATTGAAAACGGCGACAAACTACTCGAATACCTTGAAGGAAACACGGAAGAAGGAATTCCATCCCTGATTATGCTTGACCTGAACATGCCGGGCAAAGATGGCAGGGAAACACTCCGCGAAATAAAAGGCGACAAACGTTTTCACCATATTCCTACAATTGTTTTCACCACTTCCTCCTCTATGCGTGACAAACAAATGGTGTACGACCTGGGCGCCAACTGCTTTATCACCAAACCCGATACATTCAATAAACTAATCGAGATGACAACATCGATCAGTAAGCTGTGGTTGCAGTAGAGAGACGATATTGAGATATTTGATATTAAGATATTGCTTAAGAAGAAAGAAGCGCAAACCATAAAAAGAATATCCTAATATCTCAATATCCCAATATCTCAATACCAACCACTCCTCTGGCACTAAATTTTATCTCACGTCCGATATGCAGCACATCAAATGGCATATCGGGTGCTCTGGATTTTATTACAGGGAGTGGAAAGGAATATTTTATCCGGAGAAACTTTCGTCTAAAAACTGGTTTGCTTATTATGCGCAGCATTTTAATACCCTTGAGATCAATAACACTTTTTACCGCTTTCCGGAGCAAAAGCTGTTTGACAACTGGTATGACAAAGCATTGCCTGGTTTCAGCTTTTCGGTAAAAGTGCCACAGATCATTACGCATTACCAGAAGTTCAGGGAAACGGAAAAACTGCTCCATGATTTTTACATTATTGCCCGGGAAGGATTGAAAGAAAAACTGGGACCGGTATTGTTCCAGTTGCCCCCTTCCATGAAGTACGATGAAGGTTTGCTACAGGCCATGATCAGCCAAATGCATGTAACGTACCAGAATGTGATCGAGTTCAGGCACATCAGCTGGTGGCGCAAGGAAGTGTTCACCGCATTAAAAAAAGCGCAGATCATTTTTTGCGGCGTCAGCTATCCGGGATTGATCTCCGATGCCATCATCGATCTTCCTACCAGCTACTACCGCTTTCATGGCGTACCAAAACTTTATTATTCGGCCTACGAACATAGTTTTATCGAGCGGATTGCAGCACAATTTGCCGGCAACGAAACCATTGAAGCTTACGTTTATTTCAATAATACGGCTGAGGGTGCGGCCATTGAAAATGCAAGATTCTTGCAATACCTGGTAGGAACCAGCACGTGAGACGTGAAATGTCAAACGTCAAACTTGTGGTGTCATTATCTGTGCAAACATATTTCCTGAAGCCTGTTTCTCTCCACTTGTGGACTACTATTTTATTCACGTCTCACCTTTGACGTTTCACGTTTGCCATTTTCGCAAAATGCATTAGCTTGAAATATGATACCGCAAACGCCATGGTTTGAACGCAGCTTCAACTTTGATTTTCCCTTAAGCAATTTCCCGGTCATCTTCAGCCGGCTGGAAGGAAGTATTTTCCGCCTGCAGGCCATCCTGGCCACAGCCGATGACGAAGCCTGCAGCCAAAGCAGGAGCGGCTGGTCGGTGAAGGAACACCTGGGACACCTCACCGATCTTGAGGCCCTGTGGTGGCAGCGTTTGCAGGATTTCCTGGATGGCAGGGAGGTCCTCACAACAGCTGACCTCTCTAACACCAAAACGTTTGAAGCCGGCCATAATGAAAAAAGCCTTGAACAGTTAATGCAGGCCTTCGTGGTGGAACGGCAAAAAACACTGGAAACGATTTACGGTTTTGACAGGGGTACCCTCGGCCTTGCCGCCATTCACCCCCGGCTGCAACAACCCATGCGGCTGCTGGATTCGCTCTATTTTGTAGCCGAACATGATGATCACCACATTGCTAAAATTTCTGGTCTTTTACGTAAGCCAGACGATACCTTTGCTGAATGATTCTCTCCTCTGAAAACAAAGGCTTCAACAGCTGTTTTCTTTAAGAAAATTACCACATTTCAATCCATCATTTTGCTAGCGTTTTTAGTATTTTTAAAGGATGAATGAACGGGTGCTGGAGAAGCTTTCTATCCTTGCCGATGCTGCCAAATATGACGTTTCCTGCTCTTCGAGCGGCAGCAAACGCAAGAACGAAAACAAAGGATTGGGCAATGCAGAAGGAATGGGTATCTGCCATGCATACACCGAGGACGGACGCTGCGTTTCTCTCCTGAAAATTCTTCTCACCAACCATTGCATTTTTGATTGTGCCTATTGCGTCAGCCGCAAGAGTAATGATGTGAAACGGGCGGCCTTTACCGTACAGGAAGTTGTGGACCTTACCGTCAATTTCTACCGCCGCAACTATATAGAAGGCCTTTTCCTGAGTTCGGGCATTTTTAAGGATGCCGACTATACTATGGAGCGACTGGTGCTAATAGCCAGGAAACTGCGTACAGAGCATAAATTCAATGGGTATATACATCTGAAGACCATTCCCGGTGCCAGCGATGACCTGATCAGGGAAGCAGGGCTTTATGCCGATCGTCTTTCGGTGAATGTAGAAATGCCCACGGAACAAAGTCTTAAACTGCTGGCACCCGATAAAAAGCGGGAAGACATGATCCGGCCCATGACCTTCCTGAAAAACGAGATCATCGTGAACCGTGAAGAGAAAAAAGCTCTTGTAAAAGCGCCCCTGTTTGCACCCGCCGGGCAAAGCACCCAGATGGTAATTGGCGCCACACCAGAAAGCGACTGGCAGATCCTGAAAATGGCAGGCTTGTTTTATAGCCAAATGAAGCTAAAACGTGTTTATTACTCGGGTTATGTCCCGGTAAGTAATGACAACCGGCTACCAGCTATTGGCACCCCGGTTCCCATAGTAAGGGAGAACCGTTTGTACCAGGCCGACTGGCTGTTACGGAACTATGGCTTTGCAGTAGATGAGATTGTAACACCGGACGATCCGTTCCTGGACATGCAAATCGATCCGAAACTGGGTTGGGCTTTGCGCAACCTGCACCAGTTCCCGGTTGATATCAACAAGGCCGATCTGGAGGTCATCAAAAGAATACCGGGTATCGGCATACAATCAGCACAGAAAATCTGGGAGGCACGCAAGTTCAATAAACTTACCTGGGAGCATTTGAAGAAGTTCAATATTGCCACCAGCCGTGCCCGTTATTTTTTAAGCATGAAAACGGAGGAATACAGATCGAAGGATTATACACCGGACCAGATCCGGAATTTTATCCTGGCTACATCGCAAACCAAATACGCTGCCAATCATTCACCCCAATTAAACCTGTTTTAAACCATGAAAACGATTGTTTACAACGGCAGTTTTGAAGGATTTTTGTGTGCCGTATTTGATGTGTATGAGTACAAGTTTACCGACGTTACTATTGTACCGGCGCATAAGCACCAGCCTTCACTTTTTGCCGAACCGCACACCGCTAACTTCAATCCTGCTCACAGCGACCGTGTATGGAAAGGCTTGCAAAAAAAGCTAACCAGCCAGGCGCAGGACCAGGTTTACCGCACCTTTTTATCGGAACTGGACGGCATCGAAAACACATTGCTGCAATACATACAATACGTGTTTTCATCTGAAGTGTTCATGGAAGAAGATTACAGTCATACAGCGGTACAAACAGTTTCGCAGACCGCAAAAAAAGTATGGCGGGAAAAGCACCGCATGGAGGCTTTTGTTCGCTTCCAGCAAACAGCCGACGGGCTCTATTACGCCATCATTGAACCGGATTACAATGTGCTGCCGCTGGTTGCCGAACATTTTCAATCGCGTTATACCAACCAGCAGTGGATGATCTATGATGCCAGCCGTAAATACGGTATGTATTATGATCTGAATACAGTAACAACAGTACAAATTCAATTTGCCGAAAATGCAGTTCATGGTAAGGACATTTCGCAGGTATACGATGCATCGGAAGCCATTTACCAGCAGTTGTGGAAGCAGTATTTTAAAAGTGTGAACATTGCTGCAAGAAAAAATACCAAACTACATATCCAGCACATGCCACGCCGGTACTGGAAATATTTACCGGAGAAGTCGCCGGTAACACCTGGTGGAAGTTTACAGGACCGGTTGACAAACTGGACATACAGAAGGGCTTAGCGATCATCACTCTTCGCATTGCTGTGAGGGGTTATTTGCCCTGCAACTATTTGGGATCGTGGTGAAACAAGTTGGTTACCTGGTCCTTGCTTTATCTTTGGCAATGCCCCTCTTTACCGATCAACTGAACAGAACCGTTTTAATCGCTTCACCACCCAGGCGCATTGTTTCCCTTGTACCTTCCCAAACTGAACTGCTCTATGATCTCGGATTGGATGAGGAGGTGGTTGGCATTACCAAATTTTGTGTTCACCCGGAGAAGTGGTTTCGTGAAAAAAGCCGCATCGGCGGAACAAAAAATATTCATCCAGACAGGGTGGCATCCCTGAATCCAGATCTGATCATTGCCAACAAAGAAGAAAATGTCAGAGAGCAGGTTGAAGCCCTGGCGAATGAATTCCCTGTTTGGGTGAGCGATGTTAATACAGTAGAAGATGCATTGGTTATGATCAAAGGCATCGGCGCCATTACCGGTAAAGAAAAAGCGGCAGAAACCATTACAACAAAGATAAAAAGCGGCTTTTCCCAACTCCATATCCCGAATATCAAACCCCAGGCTGCCTACTTAATCTGGAAAGATCCGTACATGACCATTGGTGGCGATACGTTTGTTCACCACATGCTAAATCATGCAGGATTTCAGAACTGCTTTGCGCATCTTCAACGTTATCCATCGATTGACATCGAAGACCTGCAAAGGAGCCATTGCGAATACCTTTTCTTATCTTCCGAACCTTATCCTTTCCAGCAAAAACATGCAGCAGCACTGCAAGCGCAACTTCCCCATACAAAAATCCTTTTGGTGGATGGTGAAATGTTTAGCTGGTACGGAAGCCGCCTGTTAAAAGCCCCGGGTTATTTCCAAACGTTACAGCAGCAAATAGACCTGATGGCGTAAATTCGGCGTATGCAGGGCAGTGATAAACCATCGCGGAAAAAGATCTTCTTTCCCATAAGTGCTCCACTACGACACTATTTAAAAACACATGGACGGGAGACGGTACTACCGGTCTCTTACCAGGACCTGCTCAACATCGGTCATTCCGTTCCACTCCTGGACAAGGCAGGGAAAGACACTTTATGGGAAAAAGCCCTTTACCATGACAAGCACTGGGCGAAGTTAAAAGCCGGGCTTATTAAGCTGTATGCAATTCTGAAAACAGAAGGCGATTACAGCTTTACCAAGCACCTGGATGTGGCCCGGGTGGATTACTGCACCTTTGGCAATTCGCATCCTTTCCGCATTCGCATTGTCAATAATTACAACGACAACTACGATCATTATTATATCAAAAAAGAAGATGCGTCGAGGGTGTATGGGCTGGAACTGGAACATATTCTCTCGCCCAATCGCATTACCTTTCTTACGCATAACCATACATTGGTGGAAGAACACATTCCAGGCATTCCGGGTGATGTTTTTATCAAGGATTATTTTGAGCGGCCGGAAACAAACAAGATCCGTATTGCCAAGGAGTTTGTCAAATTCAATGAACGCTGTTTTGTACGCCTGCTGGGTGATATGCGGAGCTACAATTTCGTGGTAGACATAACTCCTGATATTGAAGACTACCAATACCGCATCCGGGCCATTGATTTTGACCAGCAATCCTACGAAGGCAGGAAGAACCTTTACCTCCCGCAGTTTTTTAAGGAGAACAATCCGTTTGTGGAGCTTTCCATGAAATTCCTGAACAAGGATTCCATTGAGCAATACCGTGCCGAAGAACGAACGCTGATTGCCTACCGCCTTGCCACCTCCCGCTACCGGATCATGGATCTGCTGAATGTAATGGCAACCGATACCATTTCAACAGAAGAAAAAAAGAACCAATTGAAAAACGAACTGGGCGAGCATTTTCAAACCACTGTATTCCGGCGTTGCAAAACGATGGGCGAACTGGTAAAGACGGTCCTGCGCTTTGCCCTGAAACCACACCTGTCCCGCCTGCAACGTAACCTCGGCAAGACGACGGATTGAAGGAGTCAGGATACAGGAGAGTTGGCAGTAGATGGCAGGCAGTAGGCAGTAATGGCTTCTTGATCGTTTATCTTGCCAATTGGCTTTTGCTCTCCCTCCTGACTCCTGTATTCTGTCTCCTGTCTCCTTCTTTTAAATTCCTTATATTCGCCGCACTTTACGATTGCCTTGCGTTGGGTTAAAAATTTTATATAACAATACATCCCGAACGTAAAATGAAGAAATATTCAACCGGTGTTCTTTTTGGCGACGAACTAAAGGCACTCCTGCAAGACGCAAAAGACAACAATTTTGCCCTCCCGGCGGTTAATACCATTGGTACCAATACGATCAATGCAACCCTGGAAACAGCCGCAAAAGTCAACTCACCTGTCATCATCCAGTTTTCCAACGGCGGTGCCCAGTTTATTGCGGGCAAAGGAATGCCGAACGATCAACTGCAGGGAAACATCAGCGGTGCCATCTCCGGTGCCCTGCACATTCATAATGTGGCCAAATATTATGGCGTGCCCGTTGTTTTACATACTGATCATGCGGCGAAAAAATGGCTGCCATGGGTAGGTGGATTGATTGATGCAGGCGAGCAGTTCTTTAAAGAAAAAGGCCAGCCGCTTTTTTCCTCCCATATGATGGATCTTTCGGAGGAACCCATTGAAGAAAACATCCAGCTTTCTGTAGAAGTATTCAAACGGCTGGCGCCACTGGGAATGGGAATCGAAATTGAACTGGGCGTTACCGGTGGTGAAGAAGACGGCGTTGATAATTCTGGTGTAGAAAACGATAAATTATATACACAACCCAATGAAGTAGCCTTTGCTTATGAAGAGCTGCGGAAGATTGGCGATCTGTTTACCATTGCTGCGGCCTTTGGTAATGTGCATGGCGTGTACAAGCCCGGAAACGTAGAGTTGCGGCCTGATATCCTGAACAACAGCCAGCAATACATACAGGAGAAATTCGGTACAGGCCCCAAACCTGTGTTCTTCGTATTCCATGGCGGCAGTGGTTCGCCGCAACACCAGATCCGCGAGGCCATCTCTTACGGTGCCATTAAAATGAATATTGATACCGATCTGCAGTGGGCTTTCTGGGAAGGGATTAAAGACTTCTACAAAAAGAATGAAGGTTACCTGCAGGGGCAGCTGGGTAACCCCGAAGGTGAGGACAAGCCGAACAAGAAATTTTACGACCCCCGTGTTTGGTTGCGCAAAGGCGAAGAATCGTTTATCAAACGCCTGGAGATAGCTTTTGAAGACCTGAACTGCATCAACCGGAATGCGTGACGTGAAACGTCAAATTTAAAAAGTGAAACATGAAACGATAGAAAACCCTGCCAGGTGCAGGGTTTTGTTTTTTTGCAAACCTCGTTTTCGTCACAACGGCAACATCAATCAACCAACACCAAACTCCCAGCGTCAAACCCCAAACACTCTCTATCTTTGCCGCGATTTATTATTTGCTTGCTATTAAAAAAAACAAACCAACTATGTCTTCGAACAAAATTCTGGAGATTCTTGGCGACAAGGCAGCGTACCTGTTGAACCACACGTCGACCACTGTAAACAAATCCGACCTGCATCTTCCCTCTCCCACCCATGTTGACGATATCTGGGTGGCCAGTAACCGCAGCAACCAGGTGTTGCGCAGTATGCAAACCCTGTTAAACACAGGACGTCTGGCTGGCACGGGTTATTGCAGCATCTTTCCTGTAGACCAAGGCATCGAGCACAGTGCTGGTTCTGCCTTTGCACCCAACCCTGTATATTTCGATCCGGAGAACATTATTCGCCTGGCCATTGAAAGCGGCTGCAATGGTGTTGCCTCTACCTATGGCGTGCTGGGCATCATGAGCCGCAAGTATGCACACAAGATCCCTTTCATTGTAAAAATTAACCACAACGAGTTTTTAAGCATGCCCAACCGGTATGATCAAACCTTGTTTGGCACGGTAAAAAGTGCATGGGATATGGGTGCTGTCGGCATCGGTGCCACCATCTACTGGGGCAGTGCGGAAAGTGCACGTCAACTGAAAGAAGTTGCCGAGGCTTTCCAGTTAGCACATGAGCTGGGCATGTGTACCATTTTGTGGTGTTACACCCGCAACAATGCCTTCAAAGTAGAGGGTGTTGATTACCACACTTCGGCTGATCTTACCGGCCAGGCAAATCATCTTGGTGTAACGCTCCAGGCTGATATCATCAAGCAGAAACTCCCCACCAACAACGGCGGTTACCTGGCCACCAAGCACGGCAAAACGCACAAGCTGGTATATGAAAAGCTCAGTTCCGATCACCCGATCGATCTTACCCGGTACCAGGTGCTCAACTGTTTTAACGGCCGGGTGGGTCTCATCAACAGCGGAGGCGAAAGCAAGGGAGAAAGTGACCTGCAGGAAGCTGTAACCACTGCTATCATCAACAAACGGGCAGGTGGTATGGGATTGATCCTGGGACGCAAAGCGTTTCAGCGTCCGTTTGCAGAAGGCGTACAGTTCCTGAACCTGATCCAGGATGTTTATCTTGATGACAGCATTACCATCGCCTGATCAAACAAAACTTTTATACAAAGCCTTTCCTGCCGGAGAGGCTTTTTTTATGATACCCCTAAAGTGTGGAGCGTTTTTTTGGCACTACTTTTTAGGTACATGGGGTGGTCATCTATGAAAACACCGCTTGCCCTGTGGGTAGCAACAGACATCATAGAGGTGCCAGGAAAAGGTTGAATGGAAAGTGCATGTCAGCCATTTGACAGCGATTATGCGAAACCTAAAGACGATGTTATGAACCTGATTGATGTACTGTTATTGCTGATTGTGGTATTGGCAATGTGGTCTGGCTGGGTAAAAGGATTTATACTTGGCATTACCGATTTATTCGTGTGGCTTGGCAGCCTGTTGCTTGGATTTATCTTTTACCAGGATGCCGGCCGGTTGCTGTTTAAAGCATTTCCTGCGCTTGGCGTTTGGGGGTTTCCGTTAGGTTTTCTGTTAACGGTGATTTTATCCCGTATCCTGCTTTCCTTTATTGTAAACAAGTTTATCCGGCATACAACACCCGATGCACACCTGTCGCCGGTGAATAAGGCCATGGGGGTTATACCCGGGTTGATCACCGGTTCGATCTATGCCGCTATTGTGGCCGCTCTTCTGCTGAGTGTTCCCATGTGGAATGGCCTGGCGAAAGAAGCCAGGGAAAGTAAAATTGCCAATCAATTGGGCGTACAGGTTGCATGGCTGGATGAAAAGTTCTCGCCCATCTTTGGTGAAGCCGCCAAGCAAACCATGAACCGCATGGTGGTGAAGCCGGAATCGGACGAAACGGTAAAGCTTCATTATACGGTAAAAGATCCCAAAGCACGTCCCGATCTGGAAGCGCAAATGCTTGAACTGGTAAACAAAGAACGCACCCAGCGCGGATTACCGCCTGTTAAAACCGACCCTGAATTGACAAGAGTTGCCAGGGCTCACTCTGTTGATATGTTTGCCCGCGGCTATTTTTCGCACTATACGCCTGAGAAAAAAGATCCATTTGACCGTATGCGCAATGCCAATGTAAAATTTCTTACAGCCGGCGAAAACCTGGCGCTTGGCCGCACCTTAAAGATCTGCCACGAAGGCCTGATGAATTCACCCGGGCACAAGGCAAATATTTTAAACCCGGCCTTTGGACGACTGGGTATCGGCATTATGGATGGCGGTATCTATGGGCTGATGATCTCGCAGGAATTCCGGAATTAGGCGACTGAAAGGTTATTCGTTCCAGCGTTATTGTGTTTTTGGCACCTAAGGAAATTGCGTATCCATTTAGGGAATATCTTTCCTATAGGCAGAAAAAAACGCCGTTTGTTTCGCGTTTTACTTTTCATTTTTTATCTTTCCTTTTCCCGGCACAGGCAGCAGCAGGCCTGTTTATTCTCTCCCATCGTTTTCCGCTTGTATTTGCCAGAAGTTTGTTGTAGTATCGAGGAATGGCCGAAGGACCATCCCAGGTTGAGCGAAGGATGACCGAAGGATGGATGCCTTTGGCCATGTGCTTGCATGGCTCATCTATGCCTTTTCTATTTACCTAAACCGAACCCACAATGGCAAGACTCCAGAACAACTCGTTGCTCAATGCCCTGCAGGGAGCACTGGGCAAGGAAATCATTTTTAAGCAGTATGCTACCGGAACCGTGGTGAGTAAATTCCCGGACATGAGCGGGATTGAAGCCACTCCCCTGCAAAAGGTACAGCGCAACCTTTTCGCAGAAGCCAATGCGTATGCCAAAGCCGTGATCCGTGACCCGGTGCGGAAGGCCGCCTATGAAAAGCTGCTGCAGCCCGGACAACGTGCTTACAACAAAGCCCTGCAGGCTTACCTAAAGGGATGGGCGCATGCGTTTGAAAAGAAGATGGAAGGATAGCGATGTGCAGGAGGCAGAGGCGAGTTCTGCGTATTGAGCAAGGTCATTATACTGCCGTTCACAGATCCCTCCTGCGTCGGGATGACAAGGGAGATGCGGCACCTTTACAACCACTCCGCAATTTGAACGGGCAGAGCACACAGCAGTCCACTTTTGTCATGGGAAGGCACGAGCCACTTTGCACCGACTCAAAGGAAAACTTGTTTGCTGTTGGTATCTAAGTGCGATCATCTTCAAAAAAGATCCCCGGGCTGTCCGGACAATAAGCGGGGTCCCATATGAATGCAACCACGCCGCGGTTCAGCACGAAAGAATTCGAAGTGCCTCTTCCTTGTCATGACGATGCATCCTGCACCATGCACAGGCTGTGGAGCCATCTGTGCATGGTGCAGCAGGGAAACGTGCTGCCTGTGTAGCACGTTGCAACCACTCTTTCACAGCCGTTCACACATCCTCCTGCGTTGGGATGACAAGGGAGATGTGTTTACGAGAGCAGTCACTCCCATGAGCGGAGAGATGGTAAACGTAAGTACACGTACCTGTCATGGGGAAAAACGAGCCACCTGTAAATTGAACAAGCGGAAAAGGTGAAAACCCGTCTTGTTGTTTGCAGTAGCCGTTTACAGCGCAACACAGAGACACCTACGGCGTTGGGACAGGAAACAGGCAATCGGCCATAATCAACAAACCATGGAGCCGCATCAGGGCGTTGTGTTTTCATGTGTCCCGGCCATTCCGGGCTGGCCTGCTGCAGCCGGCTCTTTCCATTTCGGGAGGGGCTGTCCGTCGACCTCTGTAATGACCCTGACCTCTACCAGATGGGCAGCTTCCAGGAGTTTATTGAGCAGGAGAAAAATTTCCAGGATATTCTCTCCTCCGTCATATTCTGCAAATCCCGTATCAAAAAAAGCATAGTCTCTTAATTCACGAAAAATGCGGCTCCATTTTTCTTCTGTGGCATAGGTTGCCAGTTTCCGGAACACCCAGTATGGATTGGCGAATTCTTTCGGACCGAGAAAGCGGGGCAGAAAGTGCCAGGGTGTGTATCCCCGTTGCCAGCCGCAGTAGTGGGCGAACTGCCGAAGGTCGGGGATCCCGTCTCCCGGCAGGGTGAGGATCGCCGCCTGTCGTTGAAAGCCGCTTTGGTGGATGGTGCAGGCGGCTTTTTGCAGGGTCTCCACGTTTTCAAAATACCAGATCACATTTGCCGGGCTGATGCGTGTGCTCCGGGTACCGGCTGCGGCCTTTGCGAGTTTGCGGAGGTCGTGCCGGGCAGCGGCCAGGCCATAGCAACTGAAAAAATTGGCGATGGCTGTGTAGGCATCCTGTGCGGCAGCTGTTTCCCGCCTGGTAAGCGCTGTTGTCATTGCAAACGATTTAGAGCAACTAGAGTTTTCCCAACCCGGCCAGGCCGGGTTGGTGTAAAGAGAATACGGTGATCGGTTCTACCAAAACCCGTAAAGGAATAGCTTAGCCTCAAGCCTGACTACAGAGGTCATTGGGTGATCGTTAAAAATTGATTTATTTTGAAGCCTAAAACCACGGCTATGACAGCGACCCGAGAAAAGCATATTCACCAGGGAAGAAATGTAAAGCGCTTTCGCGAGATGCGGGGGCTGAAGCAGGAAGGACTGGCCTGGGAGCTGGGTGAGGACTGGACACAAAAGAAGGTGTCGC
>DASYHD010000008.1:0-1903 GCA_035998945.1 Flavisolibacter sp.
TGATTTGTTCTTTATAGACAGATTGCCAGCGTTCGACCTACAACTTCGTATTACATAGGCTTTCTGCAACCTGCACTGTATACAGTAAAATGATATCTTAGCTAAACGGCTGCAGAAAGCCTCTGCACGTTAGCGGTAATGCGCAAAAAAGTCTTTAGCAGGTATTGAGATGAACCAATCACCGTTCTCCATAGGATTAATATTCCAGCTACTATTAACGCATCTGTTATTGGTTGTGGCTTTCCTTTATTTCGATCCTTTCAACGAACTTGGTAGAGAAGCAGACACGATAAACATGATGGCTTTCGGCATCTTCCTTCCGTTAGTTGTTTCAGGTGCAACTGTTATCCTATGTTTCATTTTAGGCCTTCCACTGAAGCTACATCCACATCTGCGCCAGTGGTGGTTTTCGAGACCAGTCCTTCAACTGCTATTACTCGCCATTGGAATATTGCTGTTGATCTTCTCAAATTCCCAAGCGTTACAGGTCAGTAAAGAAATGACAGAACATGGCGAAGTGGTGAAAAGGTGGTACACAAATGAGCACCTTTCCCTGCCAGGATGGTTCTTGACCGGATTTGTACTAATTCATTTAACGACAACAAGTATGAGGGAACATTTCCTAAGCAAAATCTTAGGTAGCAGCGACTGGACTAAGCACTAACCGCTAACAGGGTTTTGCTGCAATAGGTGCTGACGAATATATCCTCAACGCATTATCTTTAACGAGCAACAGAATGAAAGTGAAGCTGCAGTTTTCCAAATGCACCTACTGACAGCAACACCTTTCACGTTGGCAGTAATTATAAATGGCAATCCGCTTCCTTATATTGATAGTAATAAGCACGACACCTTTTATTGGTTTCAGTCAGTGTATTGACAGAAAAAAAATAGCCTATGGCGGAGACTGGGACATTGTTCCATACATCTTCCATTGCCCCACCTATAGTTTTGAGTATGGCGGAGATACGTCTTCTAATTGGAGCATTCTTGACCCTATGGACTTAAAGAAAATTGAAACTTGGTTTATTCCTCTTAAAAAGATAATTGACCAAAAGATTAAGGAATATGGCGGTGACAAGTTCTTTGAGAAAGTCAAATTCAGCTCTGTAGAAATTGTTTATCCTGACAGTCTGCAAAAGATGCTTGACTCAGGACGTGTTGACGTTGAGAAAAGGCGCTGCAAAGCCAAATATTATTTTTATTACGAGTTCTTGCCAGATACAATAGCAACATGGCATTTTGGAATTGCTGTAGACAAACAAGGAAAAATTATCAGCCCTTTTACCTTTCCAAAAGGGAATGAATATGTTCCTATTGACACAAGCATTGATTATTGTGAATTGATAAACATAGCAAGAGCAAAAGAACCTAACATTGACCCTATCAAAGAAATCAAGCTTGAGTACGACCCAAAGGCGAAAAGATTTTACTGGCTCATTAGTCAGGAAATCCAAAGTGTCAAAGAAGGTAGAAACGAGTTTAATCAAGTAGCCATCGATGCAGCGGACAAGAGTAGAGTGACATCATTCAATGGTTCAGCGTTCATTCAGTTCTAAAGCAACGAATAACTACTGCCAACAGCGGTTTTCTGCTATGCTGGCTGACGGAATAAACATCAGCAACAAATCGCTTTTCAGCAGTAGTTTCAGCAGACGGAATACTATTGAACAATATTTGTATTTTCATCATCAGTATTTCTAATCGGCTTTTGTTCAAAGCTGACGAAACACAAAATATCAGCACAGCAGAAAGCCGTTTAACGTTGTAGGCAATCAGAACTACCATGCGTTTAATTACAATTACCATACTAACACTTGCTTTATTGAGTTGCCACCAAGAAAGTAACAAGCTCACAATTCTATTTGACAACGTAGAAGGTTTAGAGACTGGCGGAGAGGTT
>DASYHD010000028.1:0-51956 GCA_035998945.1 Flavisolibacter sp.
AAGGCAAAAACAAAATGAGTGTGCTCAATGCGGTTAAATGCAAGTTGTTGGCAAGAGTGGTGGCTGTTGTGAATAAGGACGAAAAATATATGAACAAAGTCGCCTGATTTTTACTTGTTTTAATCATAGAAATCAACGGCAGAAGCAACCACGCCGCTGTTTGGAAAGGTAGTGTATGCAACGCCTCTTGCTTGTCATCCCGGGAGCCGGGGGATCTGTACACTGTACTGTACACGACCCTGGCAAGCCACAGCACGCCTCTTCAATTTTTGTCTAATGCCGCTTGCTCCTTACCCAGTCGCAATCCCGCTCGTCCAGCGCCTTATGGCGCCACCTGCCTCTAAATGAAAGAGTGTAGCTGTCACAGGCGCCATATCGCGCCTGCAGAATGTTGCCCTCTCAGCCGACTGTAACAGCGATCATTCGCCACCTGTAGTGCAGACCCAATCAAAAAGAAAGACGGAATACATAGTAACACATGCAGCCTGTGATGAAAGGCCGTTGTGCGCTGGCCATAGCAAATCCAGCGGAGCATTTGGATTTGCTTTGAACTTTTGGCTCCACCTTTTGTTTCAAGACAAAAGGTGGAAAGGAAATGAGCCTGACGAAAAGCCTGCCTGTAATCAAAGGCCCCCTGCCTGTAATTAATTGAAAGCCGTTTATAATGCAACCACAGATCCCTCGTGCCCCGGGATGACAGGCAAGAGGCAGTACTGTATCAACCTTACCGAAGATCGAAGAGGTGGTTAACGAGACGTTTCTTGCTTGTCATGGCGAGAGCCGGGCCATCTGTGAACCGAAGAGAAGAAAAGAACGCAAACAGGGCTGCCTCTCCCTGCTATCATTTTATAACAACGCAAATGCCTGCCTGGAATCAGAGGCCGCCTGCATTACATTCCACAGATTCCTCCGCAGCCTGTGCTGACGAAGGAAGTAGCGGGATAACAGCAAGAGGTGGGATAATGACAGACAATCCTACAGTCGAAGAGTTAGTGTACGAGAAGTTTTTTGCGCTGCCTACCCATCCTTCTACGGCAAAACAACCCGTAAAAACAAAAGGCAATGCAGCCACGAATACAGGGAGAAAATAGTTACTTTACATACTTCTCCCAGGGCCTGGATATGGTTTACGAAAACCACATCACAGCAAGATCATTTCACCCGAAAACAAATGCATCTATGTTACGTTGCTTTCTCCTTTTTTCCATACTGCTACTGGTGCACACGGCACCCGCACAGTCGCTGCAAAAGCTTTATCCCGTTTCGTATTCCGGGGTAACCATTGCCGATTCCTTCTGGAGTCCGCGACTGCAAACCGTGGCCCAAACCACGCTAAAAGCCTGTATCGATTATACCGAAAACAAAACAGGCCGTATCCGGAATTTCGAACGGGCAGCGGCCCACAAAAAAGGCCCCTTCGAAGGCATCTACTACGATGATTCGGACGTGTACAAAGCCCTGGAGGCGATGGCCTACTCCCTGCGCAACCATCCCAATGCGGCCCTGGAGGCCAGGGCTGATGAATGGATAACTAAAATTGCCGCGGCCCAACTGCCGGATGGCTACCTCAATACCTATTACACCCTTACCGGTTTGGAGAACCGCTGGACCGATATGGAAAAACACGAAGACTATTGTGCCGGTCACCTGATAGAAGCCGCCATTGCCTACCACAACACTACGGGCAAGCGAAAGCTGCTCGACGTGGCCATCCGCTTCGCCGACCATATCGATTCCACCTTTCGCCGGGGCAACCGGCCCTGGGTTTCCGGTCACCAGGAAATTGAGCTGGCCCTGATGAAGCTTTATCATCACACCCAAAACAAGTCGTACCTGGACCTGGCGCAGTGGTTCCTGGAGCAGCGGGGGCGGGGCTATGGCAAGGGCAAGATCTGGGACGATTGGAAAGATCCGAAGTACTGCCAGGACGATCTGCCGGTAAAGGAGCAGAAAGAAATTACCGGGCATGCTGTACGGGCCATGTACCTCTACACCGGGGCGGCCGATGTAGCCGCCGTAACCAACGACGCCGGGTATAGCAGGGCCATGAACACCATCTGGGAAGACGTGGTGTACCGCAACCTCTACCTCACCGGCGGCATCGGGGCCCAGGCCCGCAACGAAGGTTTTGGGGTGGACTACGACCTGCCCAATGAAGACGCTTACAGCGAAACCTGTGCGTCGGTAGGCATGGTGTTCTGGAACCAGCGCATGAACATGCTCTCAGGCCATGGCAAATACGTGGATGTGCTGGAGCGGAGCCTGTACAATGCGGCGCTGGATGGCCTCTCACTAAGCGGCGACCGCTTTTTTTACGGCAACCCCCTGGCATCAACGGGAACGCATAGCCGGAGAGAATGGTTCGGTACGGCCTGCTGTCCCTCCAATATTGCGCGGCTGGTAGCTTCGGTCGGCAATTACATTTACAACACCTCGCCCAACGGCATTTGGGTGAACCTGTTTATCGGCAGCAACACCAAGGTGAAAACTGCGGACACCGAGGTAACCCTCAATATGCAAACCGGCTATCCTTGGCGCGGAGAGACGACCCTCACCCTGGGGCCCGCCAAAAACAAGGCCTTTGATCTTTCGATCCGTATCCCGGGCTGGCTGACACAGCCCGTGCCGGGAGAGCTCTACCGGTACAAGGAGCAAAAAGACCTGAAGCCCGAAATAAAGGTGAACGGAAAGGCCGCGGATTATACCGTGAAAGATGGGTATGCGGTCATCAGCCGCACCTGGCGCAAAGGCGACAAGGTGACCATCGATCTTCCCATGGAGGTGCGGACGGTGGTGAGCCGGCCGGAGGTGGCGCAGAACAGGGACCGGGTGGCCCTGCAATACGGCCCCCTGGTGTATTGCGTGGAAGGGCCCGACAACGGGGGCAGCGCCTGGAACCTGGTGGTGCCGGAAGTCCCGGAATTTAAAACAACATATCGTCCGGACCTCCTGGGCGGCGTCACGACGATCGGCTTCCGGGCCAACGTAGCCGAACCGGCCGCGGATGGAAAGTCAGTGGTCACCGTGCAAAAGAATGTGACCGCCATTCCCTACCATGCCTGGAACAACCGGGGAGCGGCACCCATGCAGGTATGGTTGCCCACAACGCTGAAAACGGTAAAGCTCAATTACGACTAAGGCGTTGAGGACGGGCACAAGGCAAATGGTAAGATGGCGTAGAAGTCAGTCGATACAGCGCAATAGCAATCATTTTTGTCGGGACAGACACGGTTGGCAACATACTCTCATCGGTGCGCAATCATCTCTTACGCACATCCACTATCATCTTTGCATTACTGCGGCGGCTCCAGACAAAGGACAAGATATACAGCAGATTTATAGCGGAGTTACAGCGGACTTATACCGGACTTATACCGGACTTATACCGGACATGCGCCCGGGATGCCCCCTACATTCCCTATACCTAAAGCATAGTAAAAGCATAGCGAGTGTATGACGAGTGTATGAAAACCGCCGGCCCACACGCTTTACGGTACTTCCACCACCGTCCATCCATTGCTGCGGCGGCTCCACACAATGGCATAATCCTTCCCGTGCTGCAGCCGGTAGGTGCGGGCACGGCTGTCGTTGCCAAAACGCAACCAGCCATAGTTGTACACTTCAAACTTGAACACGAACGGTTCGCCCACCTTGAGCGGTGCTTCGTTGTAGGTGCGGCCGTCATCAGAGAGGTACACCGTCATGTTGCTGTTGGCGTACAGCGAAAGGTAGATCCAGGAGGCGTCAACTGTGCCGGATTGACCCTGTTGCTGCGGCGGTTGTTGCTGGGGGTTGTTGACAACAGGAGGCGGGGTATTGGTGGCGCCACTGGCGGCATTCCAGCCCTGGGCAATGGCGGCCAGCCGGTCGGCCCGGGCCGGGTGCGAGGCAGAACCACGGGCAGCAGCAATTTTTTCCATTGCCGCCCGGGCTTCGGCCTGGGAGGCGCCCATCTTCGCCATTACAAAGCCGGAGAAATAATCGGCTTCCAGCTCCTTCGGTGGGGTGCTGCCCCCCTGGTCAACCACGTGGTTGCGGTAATGGTGCCCCATCTCGTGTGCCAGTACCGAAATGGAAGCCCATTTGGTGCCGGCATGGGCATCCAGGTTTTCCAGGAAATTGTTGTCGTACACAATGTACCGCTGGTTGCGGATAATGGCGGCGTAGGCATTGTTGATGCCGTTCTGCTCCTGTATCTGGAAGTTCTCCCGCCAGTTGATATAACCGAGCATGGTGCGGATATAATCCCCGGCTTCGTACACCGAGCTGAAATTGGACCGGGTTGTTTTCGGCGGGATAATAATGCCGCACTGGTTCACTCGTTGCTGGGCACCGGCAAGGAGGGAAAAGAAAAGAGCAAAAAGGAGCAACTGCTGTTTCATGGTATAGAGGTTTTCAACTGTTCACGGGAACCGGAACAGCAAAACCATTTCAAGAATGGAGCCAACGGTTGTGCTCAACGTCGGTGATGCGGAACGGGCTTAAGAATTAACAGGGTGAATGGGCGGTACCTGTTCAGCCAAAAGGGGAAAGCGCAGGCCTGCCGATCCTCGCCGGGCTGTTGGCATAACCCTACCCGCATAAGCAATAACCGAATAACCGAATAACCGAATAACCCAATAACCCAATAACCCAATAACCCAATAACTTCTTCTCTTAGTCTTAACCCCCTTTACCCTCCTAATACCTCTCTACACGTAACGTTTTTCACTACCCCTGGCCCTTGTTCTAGGTTTGTGCCCTCAAACAAAAACATCCCGTATGCGTACGATTTTCATTATCCTGTTGATACAAACCATTATCTCCTTCAGCCTGCAGGCCCAAACACTCAGCGGCAGTGTAAAGAGCGACAAAGGGGCTCCCCTCAGCGGTGCCACCGTATCGCTGCTGCAGGCAGCCGATTCCTCGGTCGTAAAGCTGCAGGTGTCAAACAGCGACGGCAGTTTTAGCTTTGCCGTAGCCGATACCGGTCGCTACCTTCTTTCCGCTTCTTCTGTTGGCTATGCCACGGCTTATTCCGGCACCCTTACAGCCGGCACCCCGGTAACTCTTCTTTTGCACGAGCTCCCCTCCCGGATGGGCGCCGTTGTCATCACCGCCAAAAAACCGCTGATCCAGGTAAAGGCCGACCGGATGGTCCTGAACGTAGAAGGCACCATCAACGCTACGGGCAGCAACGTGCTGGACTTGCTGCGCAAATCGCCTTCGGTAACGGTAAGCAGTGAAGACCGCATTGGCATGGCTGGCAAGAACGGCGTACAGGTGTATATTGACGGAAGACCAACACCCTTGGCGGGCACGGACCTGGCGGCTTACCTGAAAGCTATCCAATCCTCCGAAGTGGAGGCGATTGAACTGATCACCCATCCGTCTGCCAAATTCGAAGCAGCCGGCAATGCGGGCATTATCAATATCAGGTTGAAAAAGAATAAAGCCTTTGGTACCAACGGTTCGGTAACGGCCGGCTACAACCAGGGCATTTATGGCAAAAGCAACGGCAGCTTTTCGCTGAACCACCGCACGGCAAAACTGAACGTGTTTGGTAACCTGGGGCTCAACAGGAGCACCACGCACAAAGCTATGATGGTGGACCGCTTCCTCCCGGACTCCCTTTTTTCCCAGAACGGCACCCTGAAGGAAAACAGTAAAACGCTGAGCCTGAAAGCGGGTATCGACTATTTTATCAACGCACAGCAAACGCTTGGTGTGCTGGTGAACGGTAATCTGGGGGAAACAGGGCTGGCCAACAACAGCCACACCGCTATAGGCGCCTTGCAGGCTCCACCTTCCCGCATCCTGGAAGCCGATAACCGTTTTACGTCGGACCGTGACCACCTGGACATAAACCTGAATTACCAGCTTGCAGGCAAAGAGGGGCGAACCCTTACCGTCAATGGCGACTATGGTTTTTACAACATGAGGGGAACACAGTGGCAGCCTAACGTTTATTACGATGGCAGCGACAGAACCTTGCTGAATACCATCACCTACGAAATGCATACACCCAGCACTATCAACATTTATTCGGCAAAAGCCGACTATGAGCAGCCGTTTGCCGGTGGCAGGCTGAGTGCCGGTGCAAAAACTTCTTTTGTGACGACAGACAATGACTTTCAGCGTTACACGGTAGCGCCAGGCGAAAAAGTGCCGGATTACGACCGCAGTAACCGCTTTGTATACCGGGAAAACATTCATGCTGCCTATATCAGCTTTAGCAGGCAATGGAAGAGCCTGCAGCTGCAGGGCGGGCTGCGGGCTGAAAATACGATTGTGAACGGAACGTCAACCGGAAGAAAATGGAAAGAGGGTGAATACAAGGCCTTTGATTCCACCAATCAGCAAAACTACCTGGACCTGTTCCCCAGCCTGGCGCTGAACTGGAGCCGGAACAGCGATCACCAGTTTCGTCTTACGATGAGCCGCCGCATCGACCGCCCCGTTTACCAGGACCTGAATCCGTTTGAACTAAAGGTGGATGATTACCTGGTGCAAAGGGGCAATGCTTACCTCCGTCCGCAGTACACCACTGGTATTGGGATAGGATATGTATTCAAACAAAAGCTGACCACGTCGCTCGACTACAGCGCTGTAAAAGACCTGGCGGCGTGGATACTGGATACAACAGAAACCTCGAAGTCGGTAGCCTACAAGCAAAACATTGCTTCGCAGAAAGTGCTCTCCATGAACATCAGTTACCCCTTGCAGTACAAAGCCTATTCACTCTTTGCAAATCTGAACGGAACCTACGCTACTTACGAGGGCAGTCTGGGTGCGGGGCGCCGCATTGCCCAGGATGCGGTTGCGGTAAACCTCTTTGTGCAGCATAGTCTGAAATTTGCAAAGACATGGATAGCCGAGTTGTCAGGCTTTTACTACTCGCCGTCACTGCAGGAAGGAAACATCCGGGTAAAGGGTTTCTGGGCAGCGGACGCAGGTGTGCAGACCAGGCTCCTGAGCGACAGGGCAACCGTGAAACTGGCCCTTAGTGATGTGTTCAATACGTTGCGGTTTCGCAGCCGGAGCGATTTTGCAGGACAGGTGGTGCAGTATAACACAAAGAACGAAACCAGGATGGTAAAATTGAGTGTAAGCTTCCGCCTGGGAAAAGCAGGGGTGAAAAGCGCCAGGCAACGCACCTCGGGAGCCGAAGAAGAAATGAAGCGGGTGAATTAAGAAAGCAGTTTTGTAGAAACAAAATCAAAAGCAATGCTTGTTCACCTGCTGGCACCAAACGATAAAAGGCATTTTACAAGAGCAGCAATGGCAGCCATGTTTTCAAACAAAAAAGGCCGGTTTGGTCTGGGCAGCGTAGCCCTGGTAGTAGTGTGTGGCACATTGGCGCTCATCCTGTTCAATTTCGCCATCCGTTACGTGTACAATGAGCCCATCAACTGGGCAAATTTCTGGGAATACCTGCCAAACCTGCTGCTTGGCGTACTGGCCACAACGCTGCTATCCTATTTTACGCTGAACCACTTTTACGCACTGCTGGTCCGGCGCAAAGGCGTTCGGTATTTCCTGCTTCCGGTTTTTTTGTGCCTGGCCGCTATGCAGGTATACAATCTAACGGTCGATTACCTGCTGCCGTTGCAGGCAAATAGAAACAATCCCCTGCCGCTGGAGAGGCAGTTGGTGGGCAACCTGGTAGCAGCAACGCTGTACGTTGTTTTTATACTGGTGATTGCTGCCGTTTACTATCTCCGGGACGTGCGCCGCAGCAACAAACAGCTAAAGGAGAAAACCCTCCAACTGGAAATAGAGCGAATGCAGGCCGACCTGAAGTTTTTAAAATCGCAGATCAACCCGCACTTCCTGCACAACACGCTGAACTCGTTTTATGCGCGGTCGCTGCCGCTCTCGAAAGAACTGGCGGAAGGCATTTTAACCTTAAGCGAAATGATGCGTTATGCCCTTGGCGAATCCTCTACGGCAGACGGAAGAGTGTTGCTGCGGGATGAGATTGAACACCTCCGGAACTTTATTAAAATGAACCAGTTTCGTTTTCGCGGCCATCTCCATGTACAACTCGAAGTGGAAGGCGTTTTGAATGGTGCCGTGATCGTTCCGTTTGTGCTCATTACACTGGTGGAAAATATCTTCAAACACGGTGACCTCTCTGATGCGGAACATCCCATCCGGATCTGCATTGAAGTGAAAGACCATCACCTGCGCTATTACAGTAAAAACAGGAAGAAGAAGGGCCCCAAAGAATTGTCTACCGGCATTGGGTTGGATAACATTCAAAAACGCCTGCAGCTGGCGTATGGTGATGATTATGCACTCAACATAAAAGATGAAGACGATTGTTATACCACTGAACTACGAATAAAAAACGTATGATAACCTGTTTGATTGTCGACGACGAATACGATGCCATTGATGTGATGACCCATTACGTGGCGCAAACGCCGATCCTGCATTTGGCAGGGGCCACCACCAATCCCCTGGAAGCCTTGCAGATCATTGCCACCCAAAAGATCGACCTTGTTTTCCTCGACATCCAGATGCCGCAATTATCGGGTATGGACCTGGTAAAAGCCATCGACGGCAAAACAAAAGTGATTCTCACCACCGCTTACAGCGAGTTTGCGGTAGAAGCCTATAGTTTGGAAGTGGTAGACTACCTTTTGAAACCGGTTCCCTTCCCGCGGTTTTTAGCGGCGGTGCAAAGGGCCGCCAAACAAGTAAATGAAGCGGAAGCCTCTGCTGCACCGGAGGCAGAAGAAGATTACATTTTTGTCAAAACAGAATCGAAAGGCAAGCTGCTGAAAATAGAGCTGGCCGATATTGAATACATTGAAGCAGCAAACAATTATGTGGCCGTTCACCAGGGCGGGAAAAAGACCCTGGTGTACACCACCATGAAAGAGCTGGAAGAACGGCTGCCAAAGAAAAATTTTATCCGGGTGCACAAATCCTTTATTGTTCCTGTCGCAAAGATTACAGGTATCGAAGGCAACAAGCTGCTGCTGAAAGCCAGCAAGGCCGATATCATTATTGGGGAAAGTTATAAGCCGCAACTCATGGACATTATCCGGAGCAGAATGGTGGAATGATTCGTACATGACTGTGCAAACAGGAGAGGGGATTCATTACATCGCCACCACTTCTTCCTTCACCAATCTTAACAACGGCTCAAGCAGTTTCAATGCATTCTTCGCTGCAAGACACATGCGCCTGACCGTTAGTATCCGGCGCCGTTTATAAAGTGCTACGGCACTGTTTCCCGGTACAAGGCCTCACTGGCTCTTTTTCCTAAAAAACCGGTTGGCAAAACCGATGTATTGTTGCCAGTCATACAGCGTGATGTCGTGCTTGCCGGTACGGATATGGTACCGCACGGCATCACCCACCGGCGTGTTCGCCGGCGGCGCCGTTTCGGCATCGATGCCCTTCAGGCCGTACAGGGCATACACGCCTCCGGCTTCCCGGGCACTTAAAAATTCTCCCTTCGGGTCAGCCCAGGTATCTTCCGTGGCGCTGGCCACATAAAGGGGCCGCGGTGCCTGCAGGGCCAGCAGCATGTGCTGGTCAACGGGAAGCTTTTCCACCTGGTGATTGTAGGTTTTGTACCGGTCCACAAACCAGTGTGGAAATGACGTGTTGATGCGGTACACCGTTTCGCCAAAATTCCGCCGCGACAGGGCCGCTCCGCCTTCGCCGGAATTGTTCGACACAACAGCGGCAAAACGCCGGTCATTGGCTCCCGCCCAAAGCGCCGCTTTTCCCAGCCGCGAATGACCGGTCACGATCACCTTCTCCGCATCCACCCGGTCATCTGTTGCCAGGTAGTCCATGATCCGGCTCAGGCCCCAGGCCCAGGCACTGATAGCACCCCATTCGTCCGGCCTTATGTCCAGGTCTTGTTGCAGGGTGGTGCGGATGCCCCTTTGCCAGCCTTCGGGCTTATCGGGTTCCAGCTCTTCGTACCAGGCGGTAGCCAAGCCGTAACCGGCATCGATAAGGGTCTCCACCGGCCACCGTCCCTCCCGTGTACCACGGTCCGGGTGGAGAACACCCGGGTGCAGCGCTTTCCACTGCGCCGTGATGGTAATGCCTGTATCCTTTTGAACGGTATGGTTACCCAGGAAATTAAGCCCGGTAAATACCGGCGCCTTTCCCCGGGCAGCATTGGGCAGGTAAAGCAGCACGTGCAGGGAGGGGCCGTCTTCCCCTTTTGTGAAATAAAGGGTTACTTCCTTGCGGGTGGCTTTTCCCTGCAGCGCTGCCGGGTCCACAGCCTTAACCCGGTAGTGCATGGCCTTGGGCCGGCCTCCAATTTTCCCGTACAAATGCGTTTCAAACAGCCGCAGGAGAACCGGCCGTTGCAAAGTCTCCCATTCCTCCGCGGTCCGGATCTTTTTTCCGGCTTCGGTTACGAGTAGTTGCGGCAGGGTGTACGACCCTGCTTTGGCTTCGTCAAAATTTTCTGTTGACTGTGCCTTCGTAGCACCGGAAAAGAATACGAAAAGGACGGAGAGAAGCAGCGGCTTTTGTACGGAGAGCCCTGTGCTGGTTTGCCGAAAGAACATAATGATGATTTTAAGGATTACCTGCTAACAAAATACACCAAACGGTGCAACAGCCAATGTTTCGGCTTGATTCGCTGCGTTCTTTGCGGAAAGCGTTTTGCTCCGCCTTTGTGGCCAGACCCGGGGCAGGCAGCCAGCACCTGTCTTATGGCTGCGTAATGAGCGGTGCGGCAAAGGATGTTTTGATGCCCTGCACAATCATATCCACACCAATGGCACCCAGGAAAAAGCCGTTGATCCGGAGAAGGATCTCCATGTTTTTGTCAAATACAACCCTTACATTTTCCGATTTCATGTTGGCTCTTATTTTTTTCAGCCCGATGATAAAACAAAACGTTGTCAGCAGAATGATCACCAGCGCCACCACGCCCTGCCACAGCAGCAGCCGTTCCCGCATCAGGACCGTCAGCGAGATGGTACCGGCACCCACCATAAAGGGAAGGGCAATCTCGGAAGCAATGTCGGTGAGGTCACCCTTCATTTGAATAAAAGCCTTTTCACCCCGTACGATAAAAAAATAGGCAAGGGAAAAAATGACGATCCCGCCAAAAATGCGAAAAGACTCAAAATTGATCTGGAACACCCGCAGGAAAAAAACATCACCAAAAATGAGGAAGGCCAGGAAAATAAAAAACGATATAATAGTGGCCCTCGTAAACACCTTTCGGAAATCATGGTCCGACAGGTTGTTCATTACCGGCTTCAGGTAAAGAAACAGGGCAAAGGGGTTCAGCATGACCAGGAAAGAAATTATGGCAGAGAGCATGAAAAATCTTTAGGAGATTGCTACAATAATCCGACCGGTAAGGGGCGGAAAAGAGAGCCGGGTTGTTTGTACCCACACCGGCCTACCATGAGAAGGCTTTGTCGTTGTGGCGGAGCCCGGCCGTCAGGAAAGCGAAAAGGGTGGCTGGTAGGACTGGCTAACGGGACTCAGCAACCGTAATTAGAGCAGGTAACAGAATAGGTAGGACAGGCCCCGGACTGCTAAGCTTCTCCCGGTACGCACCGCTGCATGTCAACGGCTGCAGCAATGGTCTTGTTATTGCAGCGCACAGGGACTTAAACCGTTGCCATGGTATTCAGGATTGCTTTTGTTGTGGTGCTGCTGTTTGTACTCTGGGGCTTGCTGTCACCCGCCGGGTTGGCAGAGGCTTCGGGAAACCTGCTGAGCGTCCTCACGGAAAAGTTCGGCTGGTTTTACCTCCTGTCTACGTTTGGCTTTCTCATCTTTTCCATTTTCCTGGCCTTCAGCAAATTCGGTTCTATCCGCCTGGGCGCCGATACCGACCGGCCGGAGTACAGCAACCGCTCCTGGTTTGCCATGTTGTTCAGTGCCGGCATGGGCATTGGCCTGGTGTTCTGGGGCGTAGCCGAACCGGTAAGCCATTACATGGTACCACCGCAGGAGGCTACCCCGCAAACGCCACAGGCAGCCCGGCTGGCCATGCGCTATTCGTTTTTTCACTGGGGGCTGCATGCCTGGGCCATCTACACCGTTATTGGTTTGGCCATTGCCTATTTTACCTTTCGCAAGGGGCAGTCGGGACTCATCAGCAGCACGTTTTACCCCCTGCTGGGTGAAAAGGTAAAAGGACCCATCGGGAAGTCCATTGATATCCTGGCCATTATTGCCACTGCCTTCGGGGTGGCCACCTCCCTGGGACTGGGCACCCTGCAGATCAACGGCGGGCTGAATTACCTGGCCGGTTTGCCCATTGCCTTCAGCAGCCAGTTGATTATCATTATCGTGGTCACGGTGCTTTACCTGATCTCGGCTACCACGGGTCTCGATAAAGGCATCAGGATCCTGAGCAATGCCAACCTGTTTGTGGCAGTTGCCCTGCTGGTGTTTGTGCTTTTGCCGGGCCTACCGCCTTTCTTTTTGATGTATTGACGACTACCCTTGGCAGTTACCTGCAAAACCTGGTGCAGATGAGCCTCACCCTCACGCCGTTCAGCGCCGGAAGCTGGATTAAGGACTGGACCCTGTTTTACTGGGCCTGGTGGATTGCCTGGGCGCCTTTTGTAGGTATGTTCATTGCCCGGGTATCGAGGGGCCGCACCATCAAGGAATTTGTGCTGGGGGTGCTGCTGGTGCCCAGCGTATTCGGCTTTCTCTGGTTTTCGGTATTTGGCGGCACGGCCCTGTACCTGGAGCTGTTTGCCAACGGCAATATCACCGAGGCGGTGCAAACCAACATTACCTCGGCCCTGTTCACCACCCTTGAGCAGCTGCCCATCGGGATGATCCTTTCGGGGCTGGCCACCCTGCTCATTATTACGTTTTTTATCACCTCAGCCGATTCGGCCACTTTTGTGCTGGGTATGCTCTCCTCCAATGGCATTGCCAATCCTGCCACCCGTATCAAGCTGGTCTGGGGACTGTTGCAATCCACCATCGCCGCCGTGCTGCTCATGAGCGGTGGGCTGCAGGGCCTGCAAACCGCTTCTATTGTGGCGGCGGCGCCCTTTGCCATCATCATGGTCCTGATGTGTTATTCGCTGTACCAGGCCCTGGAGGAGGAAAAAACGGTTAGGCCTCCACGGGAGAGTGCGGTGCCGGGGGATAAAACACCGGACCCGGTGGCCGGGTAATTTTTTCGTTCCTGTTTTTAGCAGGATAAAACCTAGGCTTGCTTCAGCTGCGGCAATTGCCACTCCGGCCGGATATAGTGGCAGGTATAGCCAAAGGGGTGCTTTTGCAGGTAAGCCTGGTGCTCTTCTTCGGCATCCCAAAAATCAGAGGCCGGGGCAACTTCGGTTACAATGGGGCCGGGCCAGATGCCCGAGGCGTTCATTTCGCGGATCAGTTCTTCAGCCGTTGTTTTCTGCGCTTCATCCAGGTAAAAAATAGCGGAGCGGTACGAGAGACCGATGTCGTTGCCCTGCCTGTTCTTGGTGGTAGGGTTGTGAATCCGGAAAAAGAATTCGAGCAATTGCCGGTAGGAAAGTTTTTCGGGGTCAAAAGTGATGGCAATGGCTTCGGCATGCGTGCCGTGGTTGCGGTAGGTGGCGTTGGGCACATCGCCGCCGGTATACCCTACCACGGTGGAGGTGACACCCGGGAGTTCCCTTATCAGTTCTTCCATTCCCCAGAAACAACCGCCGGCCAGGATTGCTTTTTCGCTCTTCATAGTTTCTTTTCCGGGAGACGTGCAAGGATAACACCAATTTCACCTGTACTGCTGTACTGGCAGTAAAAACCAGCAGCTGGCAGGTTGACCGGTATAGATGGGCAAAAATGGACCCGTTTCCTGGCAAGACAGGAAGGTCAACCTGGCAAAGGATTAGGGAAGAACGAATTTGAACCTGAACACTACTACCTGCTAATTTGCTTTTGTCAACAAGCACAGAAATCCCGGAGGAGGAACGCTGGCATCTTTTTTTAGCGAATGCTTACTATACATAAAATTTTAAACGAATGAGACAACGAATTACCGGGTCGGCATGGGGTTTCCTGTTAGTTCTGGGACTTTCCACAATTGTGCCTTCCTGCAACAGCAAGCCCGATGATCAGGAACTGCAGGAAAATATAACCAAGGAACTGCAGAACAACGCCAGCTTCAAAGGAGTGACGGCCACTGTGAGCGACGGAATTGTCACCCTAGCTGGTTCTTGCGAAGGCGATAACTGCGCTACAGAGGCAGCAGAAAAAGTGGCCAGTGTAAATGGAGTTGACTCTGTTCAAAACAACATACAGGATCAAAGTAAAACAGATCTAACACTACGCACCTCTGTTCAAACTATTATCAGCAAATATCAAGGCGTACAGGCCGATGTGGCAGCAGGTGTTGTTGTATTAAGAGGCTCCATAGACAGGAACCAGATTCAGCCGCTCATGAACGAACTGGAGGCTCTACAACCCAATAAGATTGACAATCAGCTGGCCGTAAAATAGTTTCCGAAAAAGTTGATGAAACCGTGAAAACGGTATAGCCTTGACTCACGGGAAACGGGGCCAATGCTACCAACCTTGAGAAAACGCAGGTGCAAAATGACAGAGCAACCGAACCCGGAAAGAGTTTTTTTACCTGGATGAAGCGCAGATTGGTTCCAGGAATGTTTAAGATTACCAGACCTGAATCACGCATACAGGGCAAAAGAGTTGGAACAGTTTTCAAGTTGTGAAATGAAGTATACCGGGGACGGTATTTTTGTCGGGCTGGCATCATGCTATACAGTTATATCAATGAAAATGTATTGACTCACCTGGTTAGATTAGTAAAATTCTTCATTTCAATACACGCATATTTCACTTCATACACCCTCTGCCTTGCCAGCATACAGGGGTTGCTAGATTTGGCGGCAAAAAGGTTACCGTGAAGTACATCATCACCTTTGCCGTTCTTGTTGTTCTCTTCTCCTGCAGAAAAAAAGACCGCCAGGAAGAGCCTGAAACTTCCAGGCTGGTACTGAACCTCCAGCAGTCTGCCCTCGGTATTCAACATGTCGATTCTGCTGATGTTGTTTTCCGCAAAGTAGGCACCAGTGAAACGGTCAAAGAAAAATTTGTAAAAAATGGAGGGACGTTGACCGCTTCGTTGAAATCGCTTACGCCGGGCACCTGGAACGCCGATGTGGAAGTGTATACAAGAGCAGTGAACGGGCTGAGTAACCAATATAAAATAATCAAGCCGGTCCAGGTAACCGGAGAACCAACTGCGGTTGAAATACCGGGACCCGGTACCACCTCCGGCAATGGCTGGTTGAAAAGGAATGTAAAGGCAAGTGCCGGAAACGAGGTAGTGGTGATTGTTCCCGATGACGTATACGATTCTTATTTTGAGTTCAGGACAAAAACGGCGGGCAGGTATGTTTTTGGCATTCAACGCGAAGCAATCAAAACAAATTATTTAGTGACGCAGAAATCCTGGACCTGTACAGAAACCTGTCTCGATGGCCAGCGCCAGATCATCGATAGCAATCATTTCATGCCCTTTACACAAACCATTCTTTCTTCAGCCTGGACCAGTAACCGGATCAGCATTGGTGTGATAAATGACCGGATGGAGATGATCCTGGACTATGACAGGACCTGGGAGCAATAAGTCATCTGATTTCCGGAGTTGATATGAAATGGAAAAATAACGCTTGGCTTTTTCCGTCTCCCCTGTGACTTCAACTGGCTTTTTACCCTGCCTTGTGGTGAGACTCCGGGAGTAGTTTCCTGTGCGAAACCTCGCTGAACTAGAAGGCAATTTTTTACCGGCTACAAAGTCACCACCTCTTCATTCACCACTTTTAAAAACGGCTCGATCAGCTTCGATTCATTCTTTGCAGAAAAACACATGCTGATCGACGTGAGTGTTTTCACATCGCTCAAAGGGCGGTACTGCACCTTGCCAATGAGCAGCTTTTGAAACGAGGCGGGACAGATGGACACACCGAGGTTGGCTTCCACCAGGCTCACGATGGTTTGCCATTCCATGGCCTCCTGCACAATGTTGGGGTAAAAGCCGCCTTTCACAAATACCGTGTGCACCTTGTCGTACAGGGCCGGCGCCACCGAGCGGGGAAAATGCACAAAAGGTTCGCCCTGCAGGTCCTTTAAGGCCAGCTCTTTTTTCTTTGCCAGGGGATGCTTGGCCGAGAGCACGGCCACAAACCGTTCCTTCAATATCGGGTGGCAGGCGATGCCCTCCCAGTGGCCGGCTTCACGGATAAAGCCAATGTCGATGGTACCGGCCTGCAGGGCCGCGGTCTGTGCGGCGGAGGAAAGTTCCTGCAGCCGCAGTTCTACTTTCGGGTACCGCTTTTTATGGGTCTGGATGGCAGCGGTCAGCCCGCTGAAGATGGTGGAAGTGGCAAAGCCAATGTGCAGGGTGCCCGTTTCACCGCGGCTCAGGCTCCGGAGGCGGTCCATCAACTGTATACTTTGCTCCAGCAGTTTGTAGGCTTCGGGCAGCAGGGTTTCTCCCACAGGCGTGAGCCGGATCTGCCGGCTGCTGCGGTCAAAGAGCAGGGCCCCTACCATGCTTTCCAGCTTTTTGATCTGCAGGCTCAGGGGTGGCTGCTCAATACCGATGCGTTTTGCCGCTTGTCCAAAATGTTTTTCTTCTGCCAGCACGGTAAAATAATAGAGCACCTTCAGGTCAACGGGTGGTTTGAGATCCATATATTTTTTATATTGAATGATTACAGTAAATATATTTTATAAATCGTAAGAGGCCGGATAGTTTTGTGCACGACAACATTCGTATCACGTCACTCCTAACGATCACGCTATGTACCGTGCACTGTTTACACACCTTTTCTTTTTTACGTTTTTCATTTGTTACGGCCAGGAAAAAGGATCCGTCACCGGCACGGTGCAAAGTGCTGTTGATAAAAAAAGCCTGGAGGGCACCAGCATTACTCTCACCAAAGGTGCACAGGTACTGAAAGGAGCAGTGAGCGATGCAAAAGGCATGTTTCAACTGCCCATCAGCGATACCGGGGTTTACACCATCACCGTTTCCCACACGGGTTTTAAAGAGCAGGTACTCAGCTTGCAGGTGGGCAACGATTTTACCGGCTGGCACCTTGGCACGGTAGCCCTGCAGCCCGGTAGCGGTACCCTGCAGGCGATCGTGATTAAAACCGATCGTCCCCTGGTGGAACAACGGGCGGACCGCCTGGTGTACAATGCCGAAAGGGACCTTTCCACCCTCGGTGGTACTGCTGCCGATGTGCTGCGCAATGTGCCCATGCTGTCGGTGGATGGCAATGACAATGTGCAGCTACGCGGAAGTTCCAACATCCGGGTGCTGATCAACAACCGGCCTTCGTCGCTTATTGCCGTCAGCGTAGCCGATGCCCTTCGCCAGCTGCCGGCCGATGCCATCAAAGCAGTGGAAGTGATCACGTCGCCTTCGGCCAAATACGATGCGGAAGGCACGGCGGGCATCATCAATATCATCACCAAAAAAAACCTGCTGCAGGGTGTCACCGGCTCTTTTGTGATTGTACCCGGTAACGTGTCTACCATCGGCAACGGCGGCCTCAATTTTCGCCGGCCGAAATATGGACTCAACTTTTCCTTTGGCATCAACCAGTTTTACAACACCGGCCGTACCTACCTGGAGCGGTTGCGCTATGCCGATAGGTCCGTTTTTACCCAGGAAGGCAGGACCCGCAACCGAAGCGGTTTTGTCAATCCACGGTTAGGCTTCGACGTAAGCCCGAATGAGCGCAACAGCATCAGCGGTGGCGTTTCGTACAATCCTTCGTACGACAATGTGCGCAACCAGCAGGTGGTCACTACCAGAACACCCGGCAGCGCCGACGAGGTGCGGGATCTTTTGCTCCTGAACAAGAGCACCAACATTGGTTATGATTTTAACCTCGATTACCTGCGCAGCTTCAAAGACCCGCAGAAAGAATTCAGCATGCTATCGCTCTACTCCATCACCCGGTCCGATAACCTGGCCTCGCAGGACGAATTCAACCTTGGAAAGCAGCCGATCTATTACCAGCGCAACCTGAACAAGAGCACCAACAAGGAAGCTACCCTGCAGGCCGACTACACCCAACCCCTGCCCAACAAAACCACATTGGAGATGGGCGCCAAGACCATCCTGCGGGAAGCCAGCAGCGATGTGAGCTACCGGGATATTTATCCTCTTTCGGGAACAGAAAGAGCGGCGGAAAACATTTTTTCCTACCGGCAGGATGTGTGGGCGGCTTACCTCCTCTATGGCTTCAAGGCCTGGAACAAGGTGAATGTAAAGCTGGGCGGTCGGTACGAGGGCACCGACATCCGCGCTGATTTTAAGACAAGGGAGCTCCGGTTCAATACCGGTTATCACAACCTGATCCCCAGCCTGAATGCTGCCTATACTTTCAAAGAAAAACATACCCTGCGACTGGGTTACACCCAACGGCTGCAGCGTCCGCAGTTATACTTTCTCAACCCTTACCGCGAAGTGATCACGCCGAAAGTGATCAGGCAGGGCAACCCCGAATTGGATGCGGAAGTAGCCCACCTCGCGGAGATCGGCTACGGCACTTACGGCAAAAAGGCTTCCTTTAATACGAGTGCCTTCCTAAGGCTCACCAACAATGCCATTGCTTCCACGCTGGAACTGCGGGCCGATACCACCTACATCGGCTTCCGCAATATTGCATCCAACAAAACGGCTGGCCTTTCG
Organism: Flavisolibacter sp.; assembly: GCA_035998945.1. Classification (GTDB taxonomy): domain Bacteria; phylum Bacteroidota; class Bacteroidia; order Chitinophagales; family Chitinophagaceae; genus Flavisolibacter. The sequence goes on from DASYHD010000028.1 coordinate 18,665, forward strand.
CTTTCGGGCAACGTAAAGCCGGTGAAAACCTGGTCGCTCAACGGCAACGTCAACCTGTATTATGCCGAACTCAATGGCGATGGCCTGTTCAACAGCGGCTGGATGTACAATGTATTTGTAGGGCATAACCTGGAGCTGGGCAAGGGCTGGTGGCATGGCTTTACGGGCAGCTTCAACTCCCGCCGCGTTACCCTGCAGGGACGCATGGCAGCCTTTTATTACCACAACACCACGGTACGCAAAGACATCTGGAACAAACGCGGTTCTATCGGCATCAACCTCGCCAATCCCTTTATGCGGGGCACCCGGGTGCGCAACAACATTGTGGCCGCCACCTTCGAGCAGCGGGATGACAACATCAACTACACCCGCGGCATCCGTCTTTCCTTTCAGTACCGCTTTGGCAGCCTGCAACAGGCCAAGGCGCCGCGGAAGGCAAAAAAGAGCATCAACAACGATGATGCCCTGCGGGGACAATAAAGCCAGGTCTGACGCATCATAACTACAACCCACAACGAACACTCACGCAATAACTCAATAACTGAATAACCCAATAACTTCTCCTTTAATCATTGCGCCAGACAATAAATCTCTGCGAAATCCTCTGCTACTCCTTTTCTCTGCGGTTGAAATTTTAAACCAGGACAATGACATTACCCCAAAAGCAGCGCCCTGTCTGCACTGCTGCAAACAGGGCTTGCATCAACAATTGCCCATTGCCCTTAATATCGCCGCACAGAATCAGCGTGGGTGCTGTCGCCCCCCGTTCCCGCATTGGTACCGGTGGTAGCACCACCGGCAACGCCGGCACCTGTTCCCGGTCCTGTACCGGTTCCGGGACCATTCTCCGTACCGTTATACCGGTCGGCCCCGGTGTTCACAGCCCCACCTTCGCCCGTGGCATTACCGCCGGTAGGGGTTGCCTCATCAGAATTGCCGCAGCTGAAAAGCCATAAAGCCATGCCTGCCATAAAAAGTACTCGCCTCATACGTTCAATTTTTATTCAAAATGCATTTACTGACTCTACCCGTTCAACTACTTTGCCAAAGGAGAGGAGAAGCACGGCAGTAAGCAGCAGAATCGGGAGAAACTGTTGGCAACAGGCAGGGCCGCATGCGCATAAATCATGTCCACCCTGCCTTTTACCGGGTGGCACAGGTCCTACCGCAATTGTTTTTTTACCAGCTCGCCCAGCAGCTTCAATCCGTAATCCACATCTTCTGTCCAGGGTTTGCCAAAGGAAATGCGCAGGCAGTGACTGAAATTGCAGGAGGCTGAAAAAATCTTACCGGGCACAATGGCAATCCCCTTCTTGACCGCTTCGCCCCGCAGGCGAAACACATCCACATTTGGGGGCAGCTCTACCCAGAGCACAAAACCGCCGTTTGGCCGCGAAATGCGGGTATCGGGCGGAAAATGTTCAACAATGCTTTGGCTGTACCGCAGGCACTGGGTGTGCAGGGCCTTGCGCAAACCTTTGAGGTGGTATTCGTAGCGGCCGTTCTGCAGGAAGTGCGCCATGGCGGCCTGTGTCAGCGTGGGGCTGCTGATGTTCTGAATGCGTTTAAGCTGGGCTACTTCGGCACCAAAGCGGCCGGGCAGAACCCAGCCGGTGCGGTAACCTGGCGCCAGCGACTTGGAAAGCGAGGAGCAATGCAGCACAAGCCCTTTGGTGTCAAAAGCCTTGCAGGTGCGGGGCCGGCTTTTGTCAAAATAAAGCTCCCCGTAAATATCGTCTTCAATCAGCGGGATGTTGTGTTGGGTGATGAGAGCCACAAGAGCTTTTTTGCTTTCATCCGGCATACAGCTTCCCTGCGGGTTGCTGAAGTTGGGAACACAAACAACCGCCTTGATGGGGAATTTTTGGATGGCTCTTTCGAGGCAGTCGAGATCCAGCCCGGTAACAGGGCAGGAGGCGATCTCCACTACCTTAAGGCCCAGGCTTTCGATAGCCTGGTAAATGCCGAAATAGGTAGGACATTCCACGGCCACGGTATCACCCGGATGGGTAACCGCTTTCAGGCTGATGGTGATGGCCTCGAGGCAGCCGTTGGTCACGATCACTTCATCGGGACTCACCTTGCCGCCCCAGTTAAAGGCCAAGCGGGCAATCTGCTTGCGAAGCTCGGGAGAGCCCTGGGTGGCCTCGTAACCAATGCCGTGGTCGGGGGTGCTGCGCAGGGCATGCACCATGGATTTATTAAGCTTGGCCGCAGGCAGCAGCGAGAGGTCGGGCACGGCGATGGCGAAATTGTAGCGGATAGTGCCGGCAATATCGCTGTAGATGGCCGCGATCATGTCCCGCACCGAAACCGTATGTTCGGAGGCATCGGGCCGGGAGGGCACAGGCAGGGAGGGCAGTCGCCTGTGGTTAAAGCGAACATAGTAGCCACTTTTGGGGCGGCTCTCGATAAGACCTTTGCCCTCGAGGTGGTAATAAGCCTGGAAGGCCGTGCCCATGGAGATGTTGTATTCCTCTGCCAGGGTGCGGACGGAGGGAAGTTTATCGCCAATGCGCAGGGCTTCGGTGCTGATGAGGGCTTCGAGGGTGGAAGCAATCTGGAGGTATTTCATGCTTGTTTTTTTAACCGCAGAGAAAAAGAGCGCAGAGGTATCCGCAAAGAGAAATGTCTCCTCCGCGAAACCCTCCGCTTCTCCCGTTCTCCACGGAGAAGCGGTTATCTGATCTAGTCAAAAATAACAAAACTGAATCTGTTCTAGTGTAAATGGATGATAGATTTTTGTGCTGTTATGGCACAGGATAAAAGAAAGGCATACATCGCACTGGCTCTGGTGAGCTTTTTTTGGGGAACCACCTACCTGGCGGCAAAGATCAGCGCAGCACATATTCCGGGATTGTTTGTAGCCGGCGTACGACAATTTGTAAGCGGCACCCTGCTGGTTGGTTATTTCCTGGGCATGGGTTATAAGCTTCCCGATAAAAAATCGTGGATCACCATTGCGGTACAGGGCGTGCTGCTGCTCTGTATCGCCAACGGTCTGCTCACCTGGGCCATGGAATACATCGACAGCGGGTTGGGCGCCATCATTGCCGGGCTGGTGCCGCTTTTTGTGGCGCTGTTCTCCATTCTGCTGCTGCGTTTTGCCCGCTTCACCCCACTGATGATCGTGGGATTGATCATTGGCTTTGGCGGCATCGTTACCATCTTTTTTGAACACTTTGCCCAGCTGCTGAACAGTCGCTACGCCTTTGGCGTGAGTCTTTCGCTTATCGCCACAATCTCCTGGTCCTTCGGGACGGTCTTTGCCTCGCGGTACAAACCCCAAACAGAGATCCTGTTTTCCGTAGGGCTGCAGATGTTGCTGGCAGGTGTTATCATGCTGGTGGTCTGTGGAATCTCGGGTAAGCACACCAATCTTTTGCAGGCGCACAGCGATGCCCTCTGGAGCCTGCTCTACCTGATCCTGGTGGGATCCTTGCTCACGTATTCGGCGTATGTGTTTGCCGTAAGCAAACTGCCGCCAACACAGGTATCGGTATATGCCTACATCAATCCTATTGTCGCCATCTTTTTGGGTTGGCTGGTACTGCACGAACGTATGAGCATCAACGTGGTAACGGGTACACTGATCACACTGGGCGGGGTGTTCCTGGTGAACAGGGAGTTTAAAAAACAAAGTACGGTCCCTCTGCCCCCCAAGGGGGAAAAGGTTGCCGCACAAAGGCAGGTATGAGCAAACAGTTTTATTGCTGCCATCTTAACGCACGAAATTTTGAAACATGGAAGGAAACAATTCAAATGCAACGCGGAATAGCAAGGTCAGTGCGGCTGTCATCGACTACAGGCCGGAGCACCAGGCAGATTTTGAACGGCTGAACCGGGCCTGGATTGAGAAGTATTTCCGGATGGAAGAGAGGGATACCTATGTACTGCGAAATCCCGAAGAAGCCATTCTGCAGAAAGGTGGTGCCATCCTCATGGCGACCTATGACGGCGTTGTGGCCGGAACAGTGGCGCTGCTCAAAGTGAGCAATGAAGAGTACGAATTTTCCAAAATGGCAGTGGACGAAGGATACCAGCGGCGAGGTATAGCCGAAGCGTTAAGTTATGCGGCGCTTGAAAAGGCAAAAGAACTGGGAGCAAAGAAGGTATCACTGTTTTCGCAAACATCCCTGGCCCCGGCCATTCATCTGTACCGCAAACTGGGTTTTGTAGAAGTACCCATGAACAGCCGGTTATACCAGCGGGCAGATATCAAAATGGAGATTGTGGTGGAGGAGGCGGAGTAAAAACGAGTGAGGTCTCTCGCAGAGGCGCTGAGCACATAGCGCATTTTACCTGCGGTCCCCGCCTCTCTCTGCGTGAGATTCATGGTCCGGGCCATAAGAACTGAAATCTGTTCATTCTAAAATCAACAATATGGAAGCCGTTATGACTATTCCGGTAGAGAAAACAAAACATTCCCGCCTGCACGAAGTGGATTGGAAAGCCCTCCAGTTTGGAAAATATGTTTCCGACCATATGTTTATCTGCACGTACCGAAAAGGTGATTGGCAAGAGCCGCAGATCCAGCCTTTTCAAAACATTTCCCTCTCGCCAACAGCGCTGGCCCTGCATTATGGTCAAAGCATTTTTGAAGGCATGAAGGCCTTTCGCATGCAGGATGGACGCATCAATATCTTCCGCATTGATAAACATTTTGAGCGGATCAATGCATCGCTGGATCGCATGTGCATGCCGCCCATCCCATATGATCTTTTTATAACCGCCCTGCAACAACTGGTTGCGGTGGATAGCGCCTGGGTGCCCGAAGGCGAGGATGTGGCGCTGTATATCCGTCCGTTTGTATTTGCCAGTGAAGCACGGTTTGGTGTGAAGGTTTCTGACGAATACATGTTCATTATTGTTACCGGGCCTGTGCCAACACTCTACCAGAATTCACTGAAAGTAAAAGTGGAGCGCCAATACATTCGTGCAGCAACAGGAGGGGTAGGTTATGCCAAATGCGCCGGCAATTACGGAGGGGCGTTTTACCCTACCCAAAAAGCGAGGGAAGAAGGCTTTGACCAGGTGCTGTGGACCGATGCCTTCGAACACGAATATTTTGAAGAAAGCGGAACGATGAACCTCCTGTTTGTTATCGATGAAAAAATCATCACACCGCCATTGAGCGATTCGATCCTGGATGGTGTGACAAGAGATTCATTGCTGACCATTGCAAATGATATGGGCTATGCCGTGGAAGAACGGAAGATCGGCATCCGCGAAGTGGTGCAGGCACTGAACGAAGGACGTTCAGTGGAAGCCTTTGGTGCCGGAACAGCGGCAGTGGTGGCACCCCTCAGTGTAATGGGTGTGGATGGTGAATTGTATCACCTGCCCACCTACAGCAATGGCAGTGTTATGTTCAAGCTGAAAAAGGCCCTTGAAGCCATTCGCACCGGGAAAGCGGAAGATGTGTGGGGGTGGAATTATGTCATTTAATTTTTCTTGGATCGGAACTCGTAGTTTGTGGAAAGCGTTTCAAATGGGTTGTTAAAACCTTTCTTGTTGCGGAAGGTTTCCATCTTTTCACGTCTCTCGTTTGCCGTTTGCCGTTTCCCGCTTATTTTACCTGCATGAAACTCTTCGACTTCTTCCGCAGGAAAAAAGTGCCCGTACAAGGAGAACCGGCCCGTGTTATCCTGCCCAATGGCAAAACGGTTTCGCAACGGTTGGCTGATTACCTCCCAAAACTGGAATCACTTGCCCTGCCTTGTATCCGGATTGAAGCGAAACCATCTGAAAATCTCTTTCAATTCGACAGCAAGTTTGGTGGTGATCCCTACTGGCCTGCCAACCAGCCTTACCCGGTGGATAGTGAGGGGAACTTTATGTACCTCCTGGCACAACTGAATTTCTCGCAGATACCAAAACTGGAAGGTTATCCGGATAAAGGCCTGTTGCAGTTTTACGCGGCGGCTGATAGTATGTATGGTCTCAATCTCGATCACCCCATGGAGCAAAGCAATTTCCGTGTGGTCTATTTTGAAACCACGGATGCGCCGGCGCTTGATAATTTTCAGTTTCTGAACGAGGAAGGCCGAAAGGATGCACTGCCGGTTGAACGGCCCATGCAACTGAGTTTTGCCCTGGATACAGACTATTTCAGTTACAATGATGTGCGTCTTCCGGAAGAACGTTTGGATGAAGTTATGACTGATCTGGAACCTGGCGAGGAATATCGTTCGATGGAGGATGAGCTGTCGCAGGCTTTTCCGGATAATGGTCACAAGATTGGCGGCTATGCTTATTTCACGCAAACCGATCCGCGGGAGGACGTACCGGGAACCAGTGACTGGATCTTGTTATTGCAGATTGACTCACAGGGCAGTGACATTTGCTGGGGCGATTATGGAGTCGGAAACTTTTTTATCCACCCCGATGCCTTGCGGCAAAAGGATTTCTCAAAGGTGTTGTATAACTGGGATTGCACGTAATCCACAGGCAATTGGCAATTTGCAAAAAAAACAATGGGCAGATTGATTTTATAACCTTCTTGCCCATTGCCCATTGTTTATTGCCAATTGAACTACTCCGCCAGGCCGGTGGTTTTCCAGCGCTCAAAAACAGCGATGGTGCTGTCGGGCAGCTTCGGATGTTTGGCCGGCATAAATCCTTTTTCGCTTGGATCACGTTTAATACGGTCAATAATGTCGTCAACTTCGGCGGATGCTGTTGCAAAGGTGTTCAGCGGCTTGGCCCTTCCCTGTGGCGGAATATGGCAGGGAGTACAGCTGGCCTGAATAATGGGCTGCACATGCTGGGTGTACGTTACTTTGGATGCATCAGCAGTAGTTTTTTTCGATGAAGAACAGAATTGCAAAAAACCGGCGGTGACCAGTAAAAAAAGAACGGTGGATTTTTTCATGCAGAACTTTGTTTTTAAAGATGCGAAAGATAGCGAATTAGCGTATTCATCTGTAGCGTTCAGGGATATAGCTGTTCCGGAAATAAAAACAGGCGCTTTGCCTTGTTGCCACAACTTCCGGCTGCGTAGCTTTTCACAGACATTGCAAGCGGTTTTCCCATGCAGGCCTTCGTTGTTTTACGATGCGGGGCCGTAAAAACAGGCATTTGAGAAAGGGCGGTTTTGCGCTTGTGTAGCAGGCCCGGCCATTGTACTTTTGTGTCAGAAGTTGATTGATCGCAAATCAATCCATCCAATTCCGAAAAACCACGTCCAGTAAGTTTTTGTACCAAGTCCAAGGTCCTAAGCGAAAAACCACCAAAATCCAGTATCAATCAACTTCTTTCTTTTTGAAAAACCAGTCCGCATCCTAAGAAAAGCCGCCAGTAAAACCACCGTCCTGTAAAAGCCTGTCCAATCCTGAAAAACCAAGGCGTCCGTTGTCCTTGAAGAATAAATGTGATCATTCCCAAACGCCTTATAACATGAATCCTCTTGTTTACGCAGGAGGATTTTTTTGTTCCGGCAGCCAGCGCACTTGCGCAACCTTGCCGCAAATCCGCTTCTTTCCTTCACCGGGCACCACTCCTTTTGACACATCATTCGCTCAATCCAACAGTTCATAACACGGTTGGTTGTCCTCACCTCCAGGGGAAAATAGTTTTGGATTCTTAAAAACCTAACCATGCTTCGCAAAATTTTAAAATGGACAGGTATTGTGATCCTTGTCCTTGTTGCAGGTGTTACAATCGCCACGGCCATGCGGCAACACCTTACCTACGACGCACCCCTTCCGGCTGTCAAGGCCTCCACAGATTCGGCGGTGATTGCCCGGGGCCGTCACCTGGTGCTTTCGGCAGCACATTGCGCCGACTGTCACAGCCCGGTGCGCAATGTTGATTCCGTTCTGAAACTGGGCCAGGATCCACCGCTGAGCGGTGCCTTTAAATTCCAGTTTGCACTGGGTACTTTTTATTCCCGCAACATTACCTCCGATTCGGCTACAGGAATTGGTCGTTACAGCGATGCCCAGATTGCCCGGGCCCTGCGCCACGGCGTACGTTCCGATGGCGAAGTGCTTCTGCCTTTTATGCCTTACCAACATCTTTCCGATGAGGACCTGAGTGCCATTATCTCGTACCTGCGCAGTACCAAACCAGTGCGCAATGAAGTACCGCAGAACGAATATTCTGTCATGGGGAAAGTGATCAAGGCTTTTCTGCTGAAACCCGACGGACCAAAAGAAGAAATTCCAAAGGCTGTGAAGCCCGATACAACAGCTGCATATGGCCGCTACCTGGTCATGTCGGTGGCTAACTGCGGCGGCTGTCATACCAAACGCGATAACACAGGACAGCCGGCAGGCGAACTGCTGGCCGGTGGCAACCCCTTTGTAGAAGAAGGCCTGCCAACCCTGACACCACCCAACCTTACTCCCGATCCGGCATCAGGACGGATCTACAGCTGGAACCAGGATGATTTTATCAAACGTTTTCGCATGGGCCGTGCCTTTAAACATAGCCACATGCCCTGGGAATCGTACAACCGCATGACAGACGAAGAACTGAAAGCCATCTATAAATTCCTGCGTTCGGTAAAGCCGGTCAACACAAGCCAGCCGGCCAAAAAAGCATAAACAGTTTTGTTTCACCCTTTACCATAAAAACCTGCTACGATGTACAAGCTACTTCTTGGGATAACACTGACCTTTTTGCTGGTAGCCTGCAAAAAAGAGCCATCTCTACCTCCTGCAACCGGTGAAAAAACCTTTGCGCTGACAAACTTTACAAAAATTCACGCCGGCGAATCGTTCGCTGTTACGGTAAAGCAAGGTGCAGCCTTCAGCATCCGGGCCACCGGCCGCAGTGAGGACCTTGCCGACCTGGAAGCCTCCATTGAACAGGGCAATATGCTCTCCTTCCGGTATAAGGAAACGAACGCAAACCGCAGTAAAGTGGAGATAGAAGTTGTATTGCCCCTGCTGATTTACATCCACCTCCGCGACGCTGCAACGGGCAGTATTAGTGGGTTTGGCCAGCAAACCAATGCGGTGAAGATCGTGCTGGCCGATATGGCCCGCTGTACGGTTGACCAGTTGCCGGAACTGGTAGATGTCTTTTTATCTGCCAACAGTGTGCTGACTCTTTCCGGTACGGCTCCGGATTTAATTGCCAGCCTGCTGGGCAACGCAAAACTCCATGCGTACAATGCATCTTTTGCCGATGCCGATGTATATACGGCGGCCAAAGCAACGGCGCAGGTGAAGGTGCAAAACAGCCTGGCTGCTTTTGCTTCCGGTGACAGCCGCATTTATTACAAAGGCTCACCCGCCAGTCTTGCCGTTGAAGAGTCGGAAACGGCGAAAGTGATTAAGGAATAAAAAAGGTCAGACGGATAAACGTAAAGGTGAACCAAAGACACCTGTCCCGCCTACCAGGTTTGCTATCTGACTTTTTCTTGACTGTGGATTCAAAGGGCTTCCGGAAACGGGAGCCCTTTTGTATGGAATATGGTTGCATCTCACCCCGTTTGCGTTCATCACAAATTCCCGCTTTGATTCAGGAAGAAGTCATTAACTTCCTCTCCGGTTAATTCCTGATAATTATGATGAACGAGTCCGACGAAAAGGCGTCACCATCGCGGCGCTCTTTCCTGAAACGATCGACGGCTGCTGCAGTTATGCTGGCCACCCCACCCGCTCTGGTAAAGGCAGCCGACAACGGGCTGGATGAAAAGGGCGCTTCCTTTTTTGAAAAGCTTCCGCTGCAGGTAGAAGTAAACGGCAAGGCGTATTCACTTTCTGTAGAACCCCGTGTAACCCTGCTTGATTTTCTGCGGGAGCAGTTGCATCTGACCGGTACAAAAAAGGGCTGCGATTTTGGCCAGTGCGGCGCCTGCACCGTGCATGTGGATGGAAGGAGGGTGCTGTCCTGTTTAAGCTTGGCTATAATGCAGAACGGGAAAAAGCTAACCACCATTGAAGGCCTTGCCGATGGCGATACCCTGCACCCGATGCAGGAGGCGTTCATCAAACACGATGGCTTTCAGTGCGGGTATTGCACACCGGGACAGATCATGTCGGCAGTGGCCTGCATTCGCGAAGGACATGCCAACAGTGAAGAAGAAATCCGCGAATATATGAGTGGCAACATTTGCCGTTGCGGCGCTTATCCCAACATCGTCGACGCCATCAAAGAAGTGGCCGGAAAAGGAGGTGCCCAATGATTAATTTCGGTTATGCAAAGCCGTTGTCTGCACAGGCAGCCGTAACAGCGGTGGCAAAAGACAAAACGGCCAAATTTATTGCCGGAGGCACCAACCTGGTGGACCTGATGAAGCGGGGAGTAACCGCTCCGGAAAAGCTGGTGGACATTACCGGCCTGCCGCTGAAAAGTATTGAGCAGAAAGGCAACACTATTCACATCGGTGCCCTTGCCCTGAATAGTGCTGTTGCAGAAAGCGAAGTGGTGATCAAAAACATACCGCTGCTTTCACAGGCCCTGAAAGCCGGTGCGTCGGCACAGATCCGTAACATGGCTACGGTAGGCGGCAACATGCTGCAGCGCACCCGCTGCGGTTATTTTTACGATACGGCCCTGCCCTGCAACAAGCGGGAGCCGGGTACCGGTTGCAGTGCGCTGGAAGGCTACAACCGTATGCATGCCATTTTTGGTACATCGGAAAGCTGCATTGCGGTGCATCCCAGCGATATGTGCATAGCACTGGCGGCACTTGATGCAACAGTAGTGATAACAGGACCTAAAGGGGCGAGGCGGATTCCTTTTTTGCAGTTTCATCGCCTGCCAGGCAATACACCACAATTGGACAACAACCTGCAACGCGATGAACTGATAACCGGCGTGGAAGTGCCGGTGAATCCTTTGCTTGCGCAACATTCCCTCTACACGAAAATTCGTGATCGTATTTCGTATGCTTTTGCCCTGGTGTCGGTTGCCGCTGCGCTGGATATGAAAGGCAGCACGATTCAGCAGGCCCGGTTGGCCATGGGCGGCGTGGCGCACAAGCCATGGCGATTAACGGCTGCTGAAGCCTATTTAAAAGGAAAGCAGGCCAGTGAAACTACCTTTCGGGGAGCAGCAGCCGTAGCCATGAAGGAAGCAAAAGGTTATGGCGATAACAATTTCAAGCTCACGCTTGCACCGAACACTATTGTTCACACGTTAAAAAAGCTCACCGGCGTTTGATCTATTATGAACGATTTTTTTTTCGATACAGCTTTTTCGGCAAATGACATTGACCGGGTTGATGGCAAAGCCAAGGTAACCGGCCAGGCAAAATATTCGGCTGAGTACGAGATACCGGGACTCACCTACGGTGTACTGGTAGGCAGCAACATTACAAGGGGTACTATCACAGCGATTGATACAAAGAGCGCCGAACGATCGCCGGGTGTGCTGGCGGTGATTACGCCGTTTAATGCGCCGCAGGTGCCGGGGTTTGCCGCAGATACCAAACCGGCTTACCGCGGCTTGAAGATCTTTCACGATAAAAAAATCTATTTCAACGGCCAGCCCATTGCGCTGGTGATTGCCGATACGTTTGAGAGGGCTACACATGCCGCCTCCCTTATCAAGGCGCAATACCAAAAAGAAGAGCATCAGACAAACCTGGCCAAGGCTGAAGGCAGTGTAAAGCCGCTGGAAGGGCCGCAGTTCAATGTTTCGACAAGGGGAGAAGCCGATGCTTGGAAGGCTGCTCCCGTAAAGGTAGAGGGCAGGTATACAATACCGTTAGAAGTGCATCTTCCGATGGAACTGCATTCAACGATAGTTGCTTGGGAAGGAGAAGAGAAAGTAACGGTTTACGATAAAACGCAAGGTGTCAAAAGCACGCAGGAAGCCGTGATGCAGGCTTTTCAGTTACCGGAGAAAAATGTGCAGGTGAATGCGCAGTATGTGGGTGGAGGCTTTGGTTCGGCCCTGCGTACCTGGCCGCATGTGATTGCCGCCCTGATGGGAGCAAAACAAATTGGCAAGCCGCTGAAGCTGGTACTCACCCGTCCGCAGATGTTTACCCTGGTGGGGTATCGTCCCGCCGCGATCCAGGAAATTGCCATTGGTGCCGATAAAGACGGTAAGCTGGTAGGGATCAAACACGAAGCAGCAGCCAACACTTCTGCATACGAAGTGTTTACAGAGGGCATTGTTGTACAATCAAGGGCTCTTTACGCTTGTCCGAATGTAACGACGCACTACCAGGTATACCCGCTCAACCTGAGCACCCCCACCTGGATGCGGGGGCCCGGGGAAGCCACAGGTTCGTTTGCACTGGAAAGTGCGCTGGATGAATTAGCCTATGCGCTGGGCATCGATCCGCTGGAACTGCGCCTGCGCAACTATGCCGAAACCGATCCGCAGAGCGGTAAACCCTACAGCAGCAAGTTTTTGCGGGAGGCCTATCAATTGGGTGCCGACAGGATCGGTTGGGAGCGTCGTAACCGTGTTCCACGATCCATGCAGGAAGAGGAGTGGCTGGTGGGCTATGGCATGGGTGGTGGCATGTTTGGTGCTTTTCGCTGGGAAGCAAAAGTAGCGGCGAAACTGGTGGCCGACGGTTCGTTTGTGCTGCAAAGCGCTGTGGCTGACAGCGGTCCGGGAACGGCTACGACGATGGTGAAGATCGCCTCCGACAGCATGGGTTTGCCGGCTGAAAAAGTGCGTTTTGAAATGGGTGATTCATCACTGCCGCCGGGGCCAACGCAGGGTGGATCGGCTACCACGTCAACGGTGGGAACAGCGGTGAGCAATGTTTGCCTGGCCATCAAAAAGAAACTTGCCGAAACGGCTGTTGGTGCTTCGCTCTTCCCTGCCGGAACAGCATATGAAGACCTGCAGTTTGCGCAGGGAGCCGTTGCACTAAAGACAGATCCTTCTAAAAAATACGGTTATACGGGGGTGTTGCAAAAAGCAGGACTGCCTTTTATCGAACTGACCGCTGAAACCGGCCGCAACCCGGAACTGCAGAAATACTCCTCGTATTCTTATTCGGTTCATTTTGTAAAGGTGAAAGTGCACCCGCTGACAGGTGTTGTTCGTATCGATCGGGTAGTAACAGCTGCCGATGCCGGTACCATCGTCAACCGAAAAGGCGCTGAAAGCCAGATGAAGGGCGGTGCTGTGGGAGGCATTGGCATGGCGCTGATGGAAGAAGGCGTGGTAGACCATCGGTATGGCCGCTGGGTGAACAACAACTTTGCCGACTACCATGTAGCAGTGCATGCCGACGTGCCGAACATTGAAGTAGTGTTTGTGAATAAGCCGGATCCGGTGCTCAACCCCGTAGGTTCGAAAGGCATGGGAGAGATTGCGCTCATTGGTTTTGCGGCGGCTGTGGCCAATGCCGTATTTCATGCTACGGGTAAGCGTGTCCGTGAATTGCCTATCACACCGGATAAGGTGTTGCTGTAGGGGAACAGGGAAAGGACATTACAACACCATCGCTGCACTCCAATACCGCCAGTCATAACTATCGGCGGCATGTGCATCATTGGCGATAATGGGTTTATTTAAAACAGAGGTATCTAAAATGTTTTCCCGAACCAGTTTTCTCTTTGCTTCTGTGATCGCTTCCTGCACCTGGCTGTTTTGCATCCACGCTTTTTGCGGCGGCTCATAACCCACTTTATCTTTTCGCCAGGCAATCTCTTTCGGCAGTTTGTCCTCTACAGCTTTGCGCAGGAGCCATTTCGTCCAGCCCTGGTGGATTTTAAAATGTGGTGGAAGGGTAAACAGGAACTCAACCAGTTGATGCTGTAAAAAGGGCAACCGTACTTCCACAGCATTTGCCATGCTGTTGCGGTCGGCCATGCGCAACAACTCTTCCAACCCATTGACAAATGTATTGTAAAACAAGGCACCGTTCAGGTCAAAGGTGGTTGGTGTTGCGTAATACAGGTTACGCTTATTCGCAAACGCAAAATCACGGTGCAGGTCCGGGTGCTGAAACGCCTTTTTCGCTTTCTGGCTTTGTAAAATAGATGCGCTGAACTCCGGCAATAACGCAGCCAGCTTGTTTTTGAGGCCAAATTCTTCTTTCACTCCCAGCGACTGCGCTGCCTGCAATTCGCCGCTCTTGCCCAACTTTTTTTGCCGGTATAATTCCTGCCACCACCATTTGTAATATTTGTGATAACCGGCTAACACTTCATCAGCGCCCTGGCCGTCTAACATTACAGTTACACCTTGCCGTTTGGCTGCTTCAAAAACTTTGTATTGCGCCAGTACCGATGCGGATAGAAACGGTTCTTCCTGGTGTGCTGCCAGTTTCTCCATCAGTTCAACTATTTCCTGTTCGGAAATGGTAGTGGTGAAATGATGAAGGTCAAAATGTTTTGCAACCTGTGCCGCCTGCGCCGTTTCATCGTTTGCAAAGCCGGCAAAAGATGCGGTAAAACAGCTGTGTGTGTATTGCGAAGCGTTTTCTTCTGCGCAAAACGCTACAATAGAAGAACTGTCCAGGCCACCACTTAAGCTGGTGCCGATGGGCACATCGCTGCGCAGCCGTTTGTGCACGCTGTCACGGAAAAGTTGTGTGAAGGTTTCAATGGCTTCGGCCTCGGATATATTGTTGTTGACGTCAACATAGGTTTGCCAGTAGCGTTCCGTAGCCAGTTCTTTTGTGGACAGAGTGTATGTCAGGGAATGGGCTGCAGGCAGTTTGTAGATGTTGTCGTAAAAGGTTTCAAACGGATCGGTGGGATTGGTGGTGTAGCCAATGGTGAGAAAATTATACAGCATGGCTTTGTTCACCTCTTTGGTAATGCCCATCTGCCAGAGTGCCTTCATTTCAGAGGCAAAAACAAGGCTTTCTTCATCCTGGAAAAAGTAAAAAGGTTTTTCGCCAAAACGGTCGCGGGCAGCAAAAAGGTTTTGGCTCTTTTCATCCCAGATAGCAAAAGCAAAAGCGCCGTCCAGCTGTTGCAGGCAATCTTTTCCCCAAGTAGCATAGGCCGCTAAAAGAACTTCGGTGTCGGAGTTTGAGTAGAATTGGCATCCCCTGGACTGCAGGCTTTTTTTCAGTTCAAGATAGTTGTAGATCTCGCCGTTGTAAACTAGATGGTAGCGGCCGGCATAAGCCATCGGTTGCGAAGCAGCTTCGGACGGGTCGAGGATGCACAGGCGGCGATGGCCCAATACAACGGTACCTGTATGGTTACGGTAAAATGCTTCCTGCTCAGGCCCACGATGTTCCAGTACAGCTGTTGCCTGCCTGATACGGTTACTGTCAGTGAGCGCCGGGTTGTGTGCAAGAATGCCTGCAATACCGCACATAATTTAGAATTGAATTGGCAACCGGGCTTCTTTAGCCTCCCAGGCCAGCACCAGGTCGGCACCTTTGTTTGTATCCTCAAAAACGATGGTGAAATATTCTACCATCTGGTCTTTGGTAGTAACCGGTACGTCAAACTTAGCCACATCTTTGGCGGTGTTGAATTTTAGTCCCCATGTATATAGTTCCGAATTGAAGACCAGGGTCCAGCGGTCTTCATGGGGAATGGCATAGAGGGTATATTGCCCTTGCGGTATTTGTTTGCCCTGAATGGTAACGGGTTGAAACAACCGTATTTCAGTGGCTTCGTTGGCACCAAGTCGCCAGGGTTCTCCCCATTTCACAATATTGCCAAAGATTTCGCGGCCCTGCCTGTGCGGACGGCTGTAGAGTATTCTTGCCACAGGCTGGCCAGTTTGTTCGCCATTCATTTTTTTAATAGGATAATCATTGGGCAGGTAAGCAATATCCATTGGGGAAAGATCAACCGGTGCATAAGGGTTAGCAGGTTCACGTTTTGCTATGTTGGAGTCTTTTATGACGGGTGTTTTAAAAGAAGTAGGCTCCGGTGCCTCGTTGTTTTGACAGGATAACAAGGACGACAGCAGGAACAACAGAAAAATGTTTTTCATGGCGAAAAAATACGGCTTTTCCGGAATGTCGAACGGGAAAGGTGATAAGTGGAAAGTTCCTGTTCGGCGGCTGCAGGCATTCATGCGTTTTCCAGGAACGATAACTTGCCGAAACTGAATTGCGATTCTCCTGTCCTTTGCTTCTTATCGTTCAAGCCTTTTGCTTTTATTTTGCCGGCATGATCACATTGGCACAGGTAGAGGAAAGTGCTGCCGCACTTCAGCTAAAAACGAACATAAAACCAAAGGTTGGGATTGTACTGGGTACGGGATTAAATGACCTGGTGCAACATATTGATGACAGCATCACTATACCATATACCAAAATACCCCATTTCCCGCAAAGCACGGTGGACTTTCACAAGGGGCAGTTGATCTTTGGCACCCTGGAAGGTGTGCCGGTGGTGGCCATGCAGGGTCGGTTTCATTATTATGAAGGATACAGCCTGCAGCAGGTTACGTTCCCGGTACGGGTGATGAAATCACTTGGGATAGAAGTGCTCCTGCTGAGCAATGCGGCCGGTGGCATGAATCCTTCCTTCCGAAAAGGAGACCTGGTGATCATTGAAGACCACCTGAACCTGTTGCCGGATAACCCGCTGCGGGGCATACCGTCTGAATTTGGTGACCGCTTTGTGGATATGAGCCAACCGTATGATACCGGCCTGCAGCAATTACTGAGCGATGCATTTGCAATACAGAATATCCCATCAAAAAAAGGTGTGTATGTAGCTGTGATGGGGCCTAACCTGGAAACCCGTGCCGAGTACCGCTGGCTGCGGAGCACCGGCGCCGATATGGTGGGCATGAGTACCGTACCGGAAGTAATTGTAGCGGGGCAGCTGGGGTTGAAATGCGCAGCCGTTTCCGTCATCACAGATGAATGCGACCCGGATAACCTAAAGCCGGTAAATATTGCAGAGATTATTGCAATTGCAGGTGATGCAGATATAAAGTTGAGTGGTGTGATGAGGCAAGTGGTTAAAGATCTTTACTCGCATCTGTAACTAAACCACGAAGAATACTGTTTTTGCAGGTATGGAATGTTATTTCCGGTAATGGAAAACCTTTGTGCTATGACGAAGCAGATTAAAATAATAAAGGTGGCCATTTGGCCACCTTTATTATGTAGGTTAAAAAGAAACTTATTGTCTTGTGCTCATTAGTTTGCCGCTGATCTGCTCACCATTCATGCGCAACATGTAGATCAGGTTAGAGCGGTGATTTGCCGGCGCGGTATATTCCACATTGCGGGTCTCACCAGCATTGAGATGACCTTCAAACGGAACGCCTACTTTCTGCCCCAACATGTTGTACACTTCCAGCGTAGCTCTGCCGGCTTTGGGCGCCTGGATAGTAAAGCGAATTCTGTCAGTGAATGGATTGGGAGAAGCGGATACAGTAAGAGTTGTTACAGATGCAGATTCAAGCAGTTCTCTTCTACTGTTGATTGTTGATGTAATGCTTGCACTTGCGCATGGATAAGAGCCTGAATAACTTACAAGTACTGCTCCTTTATCAAAACCTTTGTTGATTGCATCTAATGTTTGTACTAATTCTGAGAAACTAAATGGACTGCCTTTCGCCACGTTCGAAAATCCTGCTTCTCCTCCTATTATATTGTTAGCCAATTTTAACAAGCCTTTAATGTCAAAGGTGTAATTGTTAGCACTCTGTAGGTAACATAATACTTTAGGACTCATTGTAAATGCACCGGTTGACGAAGAAACTGAAGAGATAAAACAACCATTATTGTATGTAATAAGTGCTGTATTCAAGATGTTCTTACCTGGTTGGAAACTTATCTCACCTAATGCAGCGTTATACCTGATATTCAAAGCCAAAGCCACAGTTTGGGAGATAACAACACTAACTAACCTGCCGGATTTTGAATCAACGAACTTGCTGTCTGCTAACGAAACTTCAGGTGAAACAGCACCGACCAATATGTATTTCTTATCAAACACATTTTGTGAATAGCTGCCTCCGGGCATGATCGCTCTGGTCTTAGTAGCATCATTCAACCTGAGATATTTTCCTGTAATGGTCGAGCCAACAACTTCAGGAGTTGAAGACAAGTTGAAGCCTGTCAAAATTTCCTGTACCGTTTTTTGGTTACAATCCTTACCATTTCCGGTTGTGCCACCCCAGAAGCCTTGCGTAAAGGTAGTGGCGCAAGGTCCAACTGTAATCTTTATAGCATTCGAATTTGCCTCTGGGCATACACCGCTCTGTACAACAACTCTGAACCAGGTACTAACTAGAAGGTTAGTAAAAGATAGAGTCTCTGAAGTGCCTGCCGCTTCATATAAAGAATAAATTACACCATCTGTTGAAATCTCCCATCTAAGTATTGTTCCAATTCTACTGGTTACATTGATAGTACCGGAATTTGTGCCAGTACATGCATTAGTGCTGCCAGTCAAGCTGACTTGAGCTGCTGAAGTCTGGTCAACACTAACGGTCACTTGGGCTGTTGCATCAACTGTACATGGGGAAGTAGCAGCTACTGTATAAGTGTATGTGCCTGCTCCTGCCAGTGCCGGTGTCCAGGTGCCAACTGCATCCGGTGAACCTCCTAATTGAGTAAACAACATGGCTTCTGTGAGCGTTGTTCCGGTGCAAACTGTCAAGGTGCCGTTGGTACCAGCATTTGGTGTAGCCACTACTGTTACGGTCACTTCTGTTCTGCCACTTTCACAACCGTCTTTTGCGTAAGAAATCCAATACGTATGGGTGCCAACAGGAATGATAGCCTCAGCATCAACTTCGAAGCTCGTCTCAGGATCTGCCCCATCAAACCAGCTAAAATAGCCACCATCTGCTATGGGGTTCAAATCACTCAATTTCTTTCCTTCTGAGCTACAGAAAGTTTGATTAGATACAGTTGGTGCGTTCAAATTGCAGCATGTTTCAATTACTACAATCCTTGTGACACTTTTAGGGGTTATTGAAGTACCTCCATTAGTTTTCGCATTCACCGTCAATTTAACGGAATAAGTACCTGGTTCAAATGGATGACTTGGATTAGGATCTGAGCTCGATCCACCATCACCAAAATCCCATGCATAAGTGATAGTTCCAGCATCAATGTCTGTTCCTAAATCAATTATTTCGGAAGTGAAATCAACAGAACGGCTAGTACTATTGGAAGAACAATTGCCAACCTCCCAATTAAAGTCAACTGCTAATCTGATATCTACGATTATCGTTTCATCTGGAGCATATCGGCATTTTGCAGGTGTTGCAGGGCATTGAGGATTTGTGCTGGTACAAAAGTCTGTATTTCCTGTTCCCCACGAGGTGAAAACATTTTTCAATTCGATTTTAGATTCACACGTTAAGCCTGCTAATGCATCTCCAAGTACGTAGACTAAATTATTGTTAGAGCCATTGTTCAGCTTTTCACCTTTGAAACAACGGCCAAAACTTACACTTTTTGTGTTATCTCCATCTGGAATCAACAAACCGCTAATCGATACACCTATTCGTTGGGTATTTGACGAAATAATAAGGTGTAATTCTGCACCATCAAAGGCGGAAGTTCCGCCGTCACAATTAATTGGTGCATTATTTGGCCCTGATATATAAGCGCGAATTACACGAACATCATTCGAAGTACAGTTCAAATTATTACAATCCTGAGCAGATGAACTGAATGAGAAAAAGAGGCAACACAAGGTTGCAAAAAAAGCAGATAGCTTCAGGTGCATTGTTTTGCCTGAATCATAGTTAAGTGTAAATGTTTTCATCATTTTTGTTTAAAGTGGAAAATTATTATAGTTGAATGCAGCATTGGATTTGAATAGCTATCCATACTTATCCGTGTAGAGGTAAAATGGGTAATAAGTTGATGTTGTATACATTACTCACGGTTTAGGTTCTCGCAACTGTTAAGAAACAAGTATATTACTCTGTGCTATAATTAACTCCGGACAACAGGCATAAGGATCTGCAGGCTTTACATCATGAAAAGGCTGATGACATAGTTCTTTTTTAGATGTAGCTGTATAAAAGCCGGGTATTTACCATGTTGTACGGCAAAATGGAGTATTCGGAGGGGACAGTTAGTTTTTTAAAGGATTACAAAGGAATTGACAGAGGAAACTTTCGTGGGATTTGGATGCAGTTAATGCTGATTTGTTTTGTAATCAGACTGCTATTAACAGACGACAAAGATGGCGTGAAAACAAGATCTTACAAATCGCATAAATCTGTGATATTTCTTATCTGAACCGTGCTGCAATCTCAGCCCTGGAGCGTACATTGAGCTTTGTGTAAATTTTACGGATGTGCGTGTTTACCGTATCGACAGAGACAAAGCAGCGGGCGGCAATGTCCTTATAGGATAAACCATCCATGAGGAGCGTTAAAATTTCTTTTTCCCGGTTAGTAAGGTGATAATCGTCAATATTGGGTGGGCTCTTTACCGGTTGTTGAAAATAAGTGAGAATTTTACGGGCAATAATGCCATTCATGACACCCTCGCCCCGGTACACACTGCGAATGGCTTCCAAAATTTTTTCGGGGGAGTCTTTTTTCAACAGGTAACCAATGGCACCGGCCTTCAGCGAGTTGAATATCTTTTCTTCCTCTTCAAAAACAGTGAGGATCATAATTTGTACGGAAGGTAGTGCCCCCTTCAGCCTGTACACGCCTTCTATTCCCGATTCCTTTCCAAGGTTAATGTCCATGATCACCACGTCAGGAGCTTTTTTTATGAGCAGCGGTAAATCGGCAAGCGCCGCGCCGCTATGCACAACAGTAATATCACCCGCTTTTTCTAAAAAGGTTACCAGCGCATCTTTGTACGTTTTATTGTCTTCAACAATGCCCACCAATATCATGTCAGTTATGGTTATTTATGAAGCCTAAACCTGTGTTTATCACAGATGGACTGGTGCTTTCAGGCAGCTTGTTTTAACGGAGGATCAGACTTTTACGGAGTGGTTTATCAGGTTGGTGGCAGATAGACCTGAAACAGGTAAAGAAGTTTAAAGCGTTGGAAATAAAATATTTTCATCATTGATTATGGGTTTTTTCGTATTCTTTATCTGGGTAAATACACTCACTATGATAAGGAAGGCAATTAAACCAAAAAGCCAACCTGCTCTGATGAAGGCCGCAGTGGGGAAAAGAGCGGGTTAGGCAATATGTGGGTTGTTATACCGGCACCCGTACAGCCACACGGCTGCCTTTCTGGTGATCCGAAGTTATTTCTATTTTCCCCCTGATCTTTTGTGCCCGTTCCTGCATGGTGTGCAGGCCATTGCGGTTTTGCCCTGCCTTGGCGAGTTCAAAACCCTGCCCGTCATCAACTACGGAAAGGCACAGTTGTCCTTTTTGATGCGTCAGCTGAATAGTACAGTGGCTGCAGCGGGCATGCTTGGCTACGTTGTTCACCATCTCCTTAAACAACAGGAACAGGTGGCGCTTGGTTTGGAGGTCAAGCCGAAGCTGCAGCAAGGACTCATCGTATTGAAAAGAACATTGAACAGCGGCTGCTTTCAGGAAGGGAACCGCATAGTCCCGCATACGGTTGATGAATTGTTCGGTAGTATCATTCCGGGGGTTAATGCTCCATACCAGATCATCAAGGTTATTGATCGCCTGATTGATGTTTTTTTTAATGTGGTCCAGGTAAGAAGTATTATACCTATCATTTTGGGCAAGATCAATGTAAAAATTAACACTGCTGAGTGTAGCACCGATGTCATCGTGCAGGTCGTGAGAAATGCTTCGGCGCATCCATTCAAGCCGTAGCTTCTGGCGGATACGGGTGTTGATAATAAAGTAAATGATGCAGACAAGCACCGCGTTTGCCAAAAGGTAAAACCATGCTGTTTGCCACCAGGGTTTCAGAATGGTAAAAGGGAAGCGGATGATGTTCTTTTGCTGCATGCCATTGCTGTTAACAGCATAGAGTTCAAATGTGTAATCGCCTGGAGCCAGTGATGAATAACGAATCATGCGCTCACCGGGAAGGGTAACCCGCCAGTCCTCTTCGGCTCCGCTAAGGCGATAACGAAACGAAACAGCTCCCGGATTGTAAAAAGCAGGCGACGAAAAAGAAAACTGCACGTCATTCTGTTGGTGTGGCAGGGAGGGGTGGTTGTTTCGAACCGTATCTCTTCCATTTATAATAACATAATCCAAGTATCCTGTTGGCCGGACCGTAGCTGCCGAAATGTTCAAAGGCACTTTGTAGATGCTTTCTGCCGTTGTGAGATACCCGAAATTACCCATTTCGGCAATGTCAAGTATGTTGGCACCCGGTATATTGGGTAGGTCAAGGTTGGGTAAAATGCGACGGCTATGAATATCCAGTACCTGGATGCCATTTTGTTCCAATAGCCACAAATGATCTTCGGTTAATTTGATGCGTATGAGCATATTAGACGCAAGAGCGTTGGCAGTTGAAAAATGTTGTGCCTTTTGCTCCTCGATGATCCAAAGGCCATCATTGATGGTGGAGATATAGAGTTTGGATTGTTTAAATGCCAGACTTGTGGCAAATACCTCTTTCCCATTGATTAGGTAAGGGTGAATCCCACCTTTTGTGATTTCATAAAGACCATTCTTGGTTGCCGCATACACCTGGCGATGCAGTGAGTCAAAGCGAATGGCTGCGGTACGTTGCGGAAGAAGAAGATACACATTGCTGTTACCTGCCTCCCAGTTAAAAAAAGGAAACTGGGCCTTTTTTTGTTGCAGCCAGGCTTTTTTATCAGTAGCCTTCCTCAGGTAAGGCACCACGTACATGCCTGTTGCGGAAGCAATGTAAAAACTGCTGCCATCAAAGTCTACATCCAGGATGCCTTTGATAGCGAGTGTGGCAACAATCTTTTTTTCTGCTGCATTTACAATATAGGCATCCGTAGAAGAGCCAACAATAAAGAGATCATTATTGAGATAACGGATGAAGTCTATAGAGCCCAGACCGTTGAACAATTCCTGTTTCCAGACGGCTCCTGATGAATCGGAGTTAAACCGGTAAAGGGTTCCTTCCTGTGTACCTGCAAAAAAATAGCCGGCGTTGGCATTCAGGGAGCGAACGTAATCTTCCTGCTTAATGGGAAATTGTTTCTGTTGCCACAGCGAAGAACGATAGCTAACCAGCAATCCGTTGCGGCGGCTGCTGTACCAGGTATGACCTTCTTTTGCCGTTACTAAATCCGTGAGGTCAGCGTTGGACATAACGTGTCCGTTTTGCAGGTTGAAGCTTTGGTTGCGGGTGTGCACCCAGGCTTGCCTGCCAACCGATACAGTGTTGATATAATCATGGTAAGCAGTTTGGGAGAGTAGTTCCAGGTTCCGTCCATCCAATTTCAACTTGTACAGGATCCCGGATGGATTGGCAGTGAGATACAAGGTATCTTTAAAAGCGGCGGGTTGGAGCACGATGAAATCTTCCCTCGGTAGAACAGGCAAAAATGCGGCAGTTTTTACCAGGCTGCCCTGTTGGTACACGTACCAGTTGATGTTGTTGTACACAACAGCTTTGTTGTTAACAACCGCAATGGAAACAAGTGCTGTTGGCGAAACCTGGTCAAAAGGGTAAAAGCGTGTTGTTAAATCCTCCGTGTTGCATACATAGAGGCCTTTGTAACTGCTGATGAGGATTTCTTTTCCACACAACACCATCTTGGGATTGTGGTTCTCTGATTTATAGTCGTACTCTTTCAGCAGTTGAATCTGGCTATTTTGAATGTAGAAAACCTGCCCGCTGAAATTATGAAACCATATGCGTCCATGCGAATCTTCTCTGATATCGGTGGTGCGAAGGTTTACCTGCAAGGGGTGAGAATAGGTGGTGAAGCTCAGCCCATCGAATCGGCTGATGCCAAGGCTGTGGGCAATCCACAGATAGCCTTTCTGATCGATGTGCAAGTCATTAAGTTCATTGGTAGGCAGACCTGTCAACCGTTGGGGTCCGGCCTGGGAAAAAGAAAGTTTCCCGAACAATAGAAATAAGGAAAGCCACCAAACTCTCATTAAAAGCAGTTATAAGCCTAAAATAAGTAATATATTTTGGAAAGGACAGAAAGGCTTTACTAACAGTAGTTTCTGTAAGTGTGCTTTAGAAAAAAAGGTTTCAATTTATTGAAACCTTTCAAGTGGATCCTGAGGGACTTGAACCCCCGGCCCTCTGATTATGAGTTAAAATATTTAGTATTTCCGTTTATCTCTTTCCTTTTCTTTTTGTTGCAAAAAATGTTGTTAATCAACATTTTGAATACGTCTCATTTTTCATATTGCTATTTTCTTTAGTACTTTGTTGCTACATTTGTGGTGCAAATTTGGTGCAATCATGGAACTCTATAAACCATCAGCAACGTTGTTTTTAGATACTCGAAAAGCAAAAAGTAATAACAAGTATCCACTCAAATTGACGGTTTACTGCAAGCCTGAAAAGAAACGGTACAAAACAGGAATTGACTTAACCAGAGAAGAATGGGAAAAGATCAACGGTAAACGCCTAAAGGACGATTCGTTGAAGGAAACCAAGCTGAAAACACAGCTTCTTTTACAGAAAGCAGAAAAAGTACTGGAACAACTCTCTCCCTTTTCATTTTCCGCCTTTGAAACTTCTTTTTATTCCAATGCAATTGGCAAGGTCGACCTTTCCTTGAAGTGGTGGTTTGACCGATACATTCAGCAACTAGAGGTGGAAGGAAGGGAAGGTACCCGCATTGCCTACCAAACGACCCGAAACTCACTTGCTGATTACAAACCAAATTTGAAATTAACGGACATCACTAAAGAATTTCTTCAGGGCTATGAGACCCATATGAAAAAGCTTGGGAGATCATCGACTACTACCGGTATTTATATGCGGCAGCTTCGCAGTATAATCAATCAGGCAATTGACAAGGGTGTACTAAAGCAGGAAAATTATCCCTTTAAGTCATTTGAAGTTCCCGGAGCAAGAAACGTCAAAAAAGCTTTAAGTGATGAACAGCTTCAATTGCTGCTCGATTTTAAGCCAGCAACAGAACACCATAAAAAAGCACTGGATTTTTGGATCATGTCCTATTTGTGCAATGGTATGAACATGGTAGACATCCTGCACCTTACACCAGCAAATATTAGTGGAAGTTTTCTCTTTTTTATTCGGCAAAAAACAATCCGCACAAAAAAACGTGATCTACGGCCTATCAAAGTTCCATTGCATCAGCGGGCGAAGGACATCATAGACCGGTGGAAAAGTGACGATCCTGATAATCCTTACCTTTTTCCGGTGCTAGAAGCAAATCTTTCACCCAAAACAGTAAAGCACCGCACTCAACGTTTTATTAAGTGGGTAAATGAAGCGATGAATGAAATCAGGAAAGAGTTGAAAATAGAACAGAAAATTCGTACGTATGAGGCTCGTCATTCGCATGCATCTCGCCTGTTGCGCAAAGGAGCATCAGTTGCAATGATCAAAGAAAATTTGGGGCATTCATCAGTCGCAGTCACTGAGAATTATCTTGGTGATTTTGCTGATAGTGTAAAAATTGAATTTTCGTCATTGTTGACTGATTTCTGAGAAGGCGTTTTGTTAAGGTATTCAAAAAACAGGAATTGTGAATTGCATATCGTTGCATTCTGTTTCAAAATGCCGACCCCAAAAAATTATGCTTGCATCAAATAATAAAATGTTGCATACTTTTGTGCTGCTCTGCAAGAGCTAGAAACCTGTATTACAAACTATTCATTCAAACGCATCCACCAGCCCAAGGTTTCGAACAGCAATTTAATTCCAATTTATTTTTTAACCGCTTTGCGGAGACATTCTCGTTGTCTCGCATGGCACAAAGAATTATTTTGTAATGTTCGACGCAACAAAAAATCCAATAGCGTTATTGGTGTATGACAGGTTGGGTTCTCCCATTCCACGACGATTTCTCGGGCTTAAAGAAAGCGCCCAATATTTAGGCCTCAGCCCTTCATCAATGCAAAAAATTTCCGCAAATCGTTTGATTCCTGTTTACAAACCGAAAGGTGGTAAAGTCTACTTTCTTTTAGATGATTTGGACCAGTATGTCCTTTCCGGAAGGTTAAAATCCCGATTTGAAATTGAAGCTGAAGTAGCCGCATCTCTCAATAAGGGTTAGTAATACCATTCGATAAAAACATACGGAAATTTTTTTCTTCTTGAAACCCTTTCCTGTAGGGGGTTTCAGCTAATTCCTGAATAATTATGAAAGATAGATATGATTTCAATTGTTGTAATCCTAATTTAAATACGGGTTGTCCCGGTAACATCCGGGCTATGAAGGGGAAAGTGCTTGCTGCTTGGGACCAGCAACTAAGGAAACCCCCGGTGGCTACCGTGCCCCAGAACTTCCAAGCAGCCAAGTATTACCGCTTCCTTCCAATGTTGCGGAAAGACACCATTGCTGCCCGGGATAGTTTCCACGTTATCCTCAGTGCACTGATGTCTGCCTTTGGTATGCCCAATTTCCTTGATGATAATGGCTATCAGGAACCCCGGCCCCTGTCCACAGAATTTCTAAAGGCGGTGCTGGGTAATGACTACTGTGCTTATGTTGATGTGCTGGTGAATCATGATGTTATCCAGCTAGTTTCCATGCAGGGACAGGGCCGTGCACGTAGGTATTTACTGGGCCCCCATTACCGGAATCAACCACTAAAGCTGAGACCCTATAAATGTGAGAGGATTCGCAGGCAGCTGAGAAAGGCCCACAGGGAGCATCTTCTAAGCCTTAAAAAGCTGTACATGGCCTATTCACCTCTGATTTATCATACATGGTCACCTGACTTGCAACTGGATGAAGCGGGTGCTCTCACTTACTATCAAACATTTCTCACCCAACTTTTAACCCATGCGTAAACGGTTCAGTAAAGCCAAAAACCTATATACACTCGAATGTTCATTCCCCTTTCGGTTGGAGCGACTGTATGGCTTATTTAACCTGCTCCGGGACCATGATTACTTTCCAAACATTGACAAAGCTGGCAGGCTATATACACCGCTTGTGATGCTTCCGGAACCCATCCGTCACTTTTTAACCTACCATGGTGAAAAACTTGCGTCTTTGGACCTGAAGAACTCTCAACCCTTTCACCTTAGCCTATTGTTTACAACTCGCTTCTGGGGTGAGAAAGCCTGCCGTCTATCGCTGAAAGCCATTCAGCCTGCTCTGTACACGGGGCTGAAAAGAACAGGTGTGCTGACACAAATCCGTGACCATGTCCGCAAAGCCAGTAGCAGCCCTGATGTACAGCAATACATCCAACTGGCCACAACAGGCACATTGTATGAGCACCTTGTTGCCACATACGGAGAGCAGCATCCCAGCATGGCCAGCCGGGGAGAGGCCAAGCAGCAGTTTATGGTGTTCCTCTATTTCAATCCTTTAGAAAAACATGCTGTCCGTTATCAGGCCTACCGGCAGTGGGCAGCTGATTTTCCAAACGTAGCCCACCTGCTGGAGCTGATAAAGCAGGAGAACCACACCTACCTCGCAAGGCTGCTGCAGGCACTGGAAGCAAAGCTCCTGCTACGGCTGGTGGTGAGTGAATTTGTGAGGCAATACCCCGGTGTCTTCATTACCTCTGTTCATGACAGCTTACTTACACTGGACAGCAAGAAGCAGGAGCTGGAAGCCATCATCCGGCAGGTCTACCTCAGGGAGATGCAGCGGATGCCTGAGATCGAGATGAAAACACTGTGCCCGGAAAACGCCTACCATGACTTACCGAAATACATCCAAAAGAAGCTAAAGCAACAGTCTGGATAATGATACGTTCCTACAAGCTCCACTCAAAGCCTAAAAGACTTTTATTATCAAAAACAAACAGTATGTCAAAATCTAAAATCGAATGGACCGAAGAGACGTGGAACCCTACAACAGGTTGTAACAAGATTTCAGCCGGCTGTAAATATTGCTATGCAGAAGTGCTGGCCAGACGCCTGCAGGCAATGGGCAGAGCAAAGTATAAAAACGGTTTCAATCTTACGCTCCACCCCAACACGTTGACCCTGCCTTACACATGGCAAAAGAAGCGAACCGTTTTTGTAAACTCTATGTCAGACCTGTTTCACAAAGATGTACCGGTGGAATTTATTCAAAAAGTGTTCAAGGTTATGAACGAAACCCCACATACGTATCAGGTGCTGACTAAACGGGCCGACCTGCTTTTGCAGTACAACAGACAGTTGACTTGGACACCCAACATTTGGATGGGGGTGAGTGTGGAAGACGAGCGGGTGTTAGAAAGAATTGATTACCTCCGGCAAACAGATGCAATGGTGAAGTTCCTGTCTCTGGAGCCACTGATTGGCCCGCTGCCAAATTTGAATTTAAGCGGTATTCACCAAGCCATAGTTGGCGGTGAAAGTGGGCCCAAGGCAAGGCCGATGCAGGAAGAATGGGTGCTGGACATAATGGAGCAGTGCAAAGAAGCCGGTGTTGCCTTTTTTTTCAAGCAGTGGGGCGGCCGTAACAAAAAAGCAGCTGGGCGGTCACTACTGGGCAGGGAGTGGAATGAGATGCCAATTATAAATGATCAAATGAAATACGAAATCAATCATTAAAAATAGAGAATATGGCAACAAAACATGTAACCGAGTTAACACTTTTTCAACGCCTGAAAAGATGGTTCAACAAGAATGAAGGTGTAGTGCTTCGAAAAGTAAAATCTGCCAGATGCAGCTTGGACTTAGGTGAGTTTTTTACAGTTGATGTGAGAGCCAATGCAGTTGTGGATAGAAAGCTTGATCTGGAGATTGTTGGACGGCAGAAGGGTATATTGAAAAGCAACGAGGTACTATCATGATTACAAAGTGAGTAATGTGGCTCTCACTTCTGATCATGACCTGTGAGGGCCACTTCTAAAACATGTATTGATATGGCTAACCGTAAAATTTACTTAACCACACCGGGTGTGTTCATGGAATGGACAACCATCCGGTGGTACTTTGAAAACAGAATACCAATACCCCAGCTGATGAAGCGCCTCAGAGAACATGGCATCTTCACAGTGGATAACATTCCATCTGATCATTATATACATTCTGGTCACTTTAAAGCTTATCCGCCCTTAGTAGATGAAGAAAGTGTATTTCACCGCCGCAGGCTGTTCGTGTCCAGCAAGGGTGTTCAGCTTCTGCTACAGGTGGCAGGTTTACAGCGATAAAGCACACACCATCATCACAACCAGTAGTCAGTATTGTTAACCAGAAGGGCATTGTTGTCTGATGCAACTTACAAATTTCAGCCTCCACTCCCTTCAACTTTTTATCAAACATTTATGCCAATCACAGGAAGCGTTCAATATGTAATGACCTGCCCCAATTGCGGAGCGAAAGATTGCCAAGTGGATGTCAACTACAGAACCGGCGAAGGACTAGAGTTCTGCCCTCACTGCGGCTACGGGCATTCAATGTATTTCAAACAAGATAGAAAAGGAAATTACCTTTTGCGTGACCCGGCCAAGGGAGCGCACCCGGACAATTTCATTTTGGTGGAAAGAAAAGTTGAATCTCCGTATGGCTACTGTGAGGTGAGACTGGAAAGAGGCTGTAGCTGTTATTGTCTGGAAAGTGAAGAAAGGTACCAACACCTTCTTGCTGAGTGCCGCTTTGATGATAAAGTGAAAAGTGTCAGTTTGCACCGCTTTGTAGATGGGCTGTTTTCCACGATAACGGTGTCAAAAAGCTGCGAACCCAAAGAAGGCTAAAAGAAGGGCTGCTCCGGCAGCCTTTTTTACTGAGCTGCCAGTAGAAAGAATTGTTAATTGCGGAACAGCAAGTTGACACCGACTATCAATGCTTTGATTAAGTAAAACCATCAATAACCTTCGTAGACAATTTGCAGGCTGTCATTGCTTATCACTCTATATTCTCGTTTGAAGGGCTCATGTGTGGGTGAAGGAGGCGGTGGCACTGTATCCTTCCATCCTGCACGGTCATAATCCTGTAAACCGTTGATCTGGCCTTTCTTCAAACGGGCCCAATCCACCAAGCCGCTCCCGCAGTCCTTGTCATCAGTGTAAAAAGTAATGAACCTATTTTCCAGCTCAATATGACCAATTGCCCGCTTGCTGCTGTAGAAGTTGAAATTGGCAAGCAAGCTGACAAAGCAGGTGTCTTTTTGCTGGTGAAAAACCACCCAGTAGGAGGTGTGCTTGGAATGTATAGGACTGGCCTTGGATAAACTGTCTTGCTGCTCAATCACGGCCAGTAGCATTTGTTGTAACGGTTTGCTCTTAAAGGCATGGTGGATACGTGCTGATTCATGGTCCTTTTTAATGCCATCTGAAAAGTGGCGAAACCACCGCTTGTGATCTTCCACGGCAAGAACAAAGTAAATGTAGAGGGCTCCGATAAGAGTGATCAAAGCAAAAAGTAATCTTCTCACGTTAAATAGATGAAACGTTGGGCAGATTCCACAATGGTATAGGTAGTATTACATAAACTGTGTCAGTAGAGATATTTTATTCACTGTTGAAAGGCTATGATTTTTCTGATGGTGCCGGGCATTGTTCCTGCAACTGCAAAAATCGTAGGTTTTCAACGATGCGCCGCCGGCAGGTGTTCTTTCTTTGCTCATAGATTCAATTTAAGCGATCCGGAAAAATGATACTGAGTTGCGAGAGGGTCTGGTTCCAGTTGAACACCGGTTTAGTCCATTTAGCGGTGATGTGATCTTGCGCTAAAAACAAAAGCTTCAGCAGGGCCTCTTCGGATTGAAAAGCACCTTTTGCTTTGGTGATGGCCCTGAGTTGCCGGCGAAACCCCTCGATGATGTTCGTGGTGTAAATGATGCGGCGAATGCCCCTGCTGCAAAACCGGCACACTTATTACCATTGACGTCTTTGTAGGGCGTGGACCGCCAAAGCATTATTTACTGTATAACCAACCTGCACCTGTTAGTTGTAATTAATGGGTAAGTGAACCTATGCAGCTACATAAAACCCACTATCTCCATTTGCTCTCCTCCCGTATTATACCGCACCTCCGGGCACAAAAAAAGCAAGCGCTACACCTGCTGAAACAAATGAAAAACCCCGACAACTCCATATAGAAATGACACCCTAAATAGTAACCGGTTTCGTTCAACACCGGCTTCATTGTTCGCCAGTAGGGCGCAACGAAGCCTTAGTTATTAGCGGCTGTTTAGCTTGGTTTTCAAATAGTTCGACTTTGAATGATCTAAAAGGCGCTCTTAGTGCAAAGCACTATTACTCGTCTTTCTTTTTGTTCTGCTTGTTAGCTTCCATTCGTTGACGAATTTTCTGAAACAATGATGTTCCTTTTCGGCTGTGAACATATGCTTTTCGTTGTTCTTTTCTGCGCTGTATCGCTTCAGGCCTGTTGAAAAGCCAGTGACTTATTGTTGTTTCCTGATAGATGCCGACTGCCATATTTTTCGAATAATCTGCAATCCATCCGTCAATATAGAATCCATCTTTCGGACTTCCGCTCCAGTCGTCTCGCTTCAACGTAGATTCTCTAATATATAGCTCATTCAATACAATTCCGGGAAAGTTAATATCGAGAGAACAATAAACCTTGATAGGTTCTTTTAGTTGCCAAACAAAGTAGAGTTCGTCATCTGAAGAATATATAGATGACGCAAGGGGTTCGCCCACAAATCGAATCTTGTTCTCGGATGGTAAAAGAACAGTTTCTCCATCTATTCTCGATATTTTCATTTACGTTTAAGTTTTGGTTAATGACTTCGGAGTTTGTCTGTCGTTGAATAGCCGCTAACGGCAGAGTGTGCAAAAAGGGTTATGTCGGAATAAATGTACTCAGTCTGTGTGACAGCGCAAAGTGTGGGTAGCTTTGCTGGTCTAAATGGTTTGCTATGGCTTATGTGCAAGGCATGGACCGGCAGCAAACGGCCATTTTCTGCCTGGAGGATTTCGTTACCCCGGATGCAGCGGTAAGAGTAGTAGATGCATTTTGTGAGCAGATCGACTACGTAGCGCTTGATTTCAGGGGTAAGTTTACCCAAAACAATTGCCGCCCACAGTACCACCCCTCCTTGCTTTTGCGGTTGTATATCTATGGCTATTTGAATGGGATTCGCTCCTCCCGCAAACTGGAGCAGGAATGCCGGCGTAATGTGGAAGTGATGTGGCTGTGTAACAACCTGGTACCCCGTTACCATACCATCGCTGATTTTCGCAAGCGGCACCCTGAGCAAATAAGGCAAGTCTTCCGCGAGTTTGTCTCCCTGATGTGCAGGTGGCGTCTGGTCGGCCGAAAAACTATTGCCGTCGATAGCACCAAGTACCGGGCCCAGAACAGTAAAAAGAACAACTACAATGAAGACAAGATAAAGCGGCAGATGGCCTACATTGATCGCAAGGTAGATGAATACATAGAGGAAATGAACGACATAGATCAAAAGGAGAAAACCAAGGCAAAAGACATTCGCCGCCTATTTGAACTCACCCGGGACAAAGAAAAGATGCAAGCCCGCAGACGTCAGTATAAGGCGCTGCAAAAAGAACTGGCCGGCAGCGATGACACGCAGATCAGCACCGTGGATGAGGATAGCCGAGCCTTGGTCATCAAGACTGACATCATTGAAGTGGCTTATAGCACACAAGTGGCCACCGACGACAAACACTCCCTGGTAGTGCACTATGCTGTAAGCAACGAAAACGACCGCAAGGCGCTGTACACCACATCCCTTGCCGCTAAGGAAAACATGGGCCTTACTAAAGAAGATGGCCTCACGGCTCTTGCTGACAAAGGCTACTTCAATGCCGAACAATTGGATGCCTGCAAAAACGATGGCATCATCACCTATGTGCCACAGCAGGGCAATCAGCCCCACACCGGCATTCCGGCTCCGGGTTTTCGTGGAGAAGACTTCCGTTACCATCCTAAAACCGACACCTACACCTGTCCTGAAAGACACACCCTCACTACTAATGGCCACTGGTACAAAAAGGTGTATATCAGAAGTGGCAAAACCAAAAGCACCTCACTGTTCAAGCACTACAAAACGGAGAAGTGTCTTCAGTGCCCTTCTTTTCATCTGTGCACGGCAAACAAAAGTGGCCGGCTGATCGAACGTGGTGAGTATGCAGAAGCGGTTGAGCAAAATCTGAGGCGGGTAAAGATTTACAAAGAAACCTACCTGCGCCGTCAGCAGATCGTAGAACATCCCTTTGGCACCATCAAACGAATGTGGGGCTACAATTACACCCTGCTCAAAGGACTTAGGAAAGTGGGTGCTGATCTGGGACTGGTCTACCTGTGCTACAATCTTAAACGGGTGATGAACATTCTCACGCCGACAAAATTGCTGTCTCGCCTGCAAATGATAGAAAATTGAAAGAAAAAAGCCCAAAGAAAATGATCTTTTGCTGTTTACGCACATCTGCAACGTATTAGCCGTAAGTTCTACCAACAACAGTCATCAACTACAACAAAGCAAAAATCAAGAAAGAAAATTGAAGCAACCCTTTTTGCACAGCCTGACGG
>DASYHD010000014.1:0-199614 GCA_035998945.1 Flavisolibacter sp.
GGTACCGCAACGGCCAAAAGATCGAAGGGGCCACCGCTGCCACCTATTCCGCTTCCCAACCCGGTGAGTACACCGCCGATATTCTCACGGCCACCTGCCAGGGCAAGAGCCAAAACACCGCCGTGCTCACCACCGGGCAGCCCATAATCTTTGATGTAATGGTAACCGATCCAAATTGTACAAATGCAAAAGGAAGTATTGTAATCAATAGTACTGCTGGAGGAACAGGTTCCAATTACCAGTATTCAAAAGACAATGGCACCACATTCCAAGCCGGTAACAGCTTCAATGACCTCCTGCCGGGAGAATATACAATTATTGTAAAAGACCAGGCGGGATGCGAAAGCAGCAGCAAGGTGGCTGTCATCAAGCCCTTCACGTCAACACTGAAATTGAATACCACTGTAACTAACATCGCCTGTAATCAACGACTTGGCATCATAACAGTTTTTGCTACTGGAGGAACCTTGCCTTACCGTTTTAGTATTAATGGAGGTAACACGCAAACCCTGAACATATTTAACGGATTAACAGCCGGAACATATACGATTACGGTTGAAGATGCAGCCGGTTGTAGGGAGGAGATATCAGCTACCATTGGTATTACAAATTCAACGCTAACAGCAAAAGCGCAGGTAACCGCTGCAACCTGCAAAGAAAAGGGGCAAGTCAGAATTGAGGCTACCGGTGGTGTAGCGCCGTATCAGTATAAACTAGATGGAGGTGCTTTCCAGTCTTCTGCAACCTTTACGAACCTGCAGACTGGTTCCAGGAAAGTGACAGTAAGAGATAGCCAGGGTTGTGAGTTTGAAGTAAGTTTTGAGATCAAGGAAAATTCCGGCAACCCGAACCTTGTCATCAATAACCCACCGAGAATATGCCCTGGAACAACAACCAACCTGCGGGATGATGCTATCACCCGGGGATCTGATCCGGGGCTAAGCTATACATACTGGCAGGACACAACCGCCCAGACCGCAATAGCAAATCCTGGTGCCGTATCACCGGGAACATATTACATCAAGGCCACAAATGACGGTGGCTGCTTTACCATAAAACCTGTTACAGTAACATCTAATCCAACTCCGGCAGGTAGTATTACAATACAAGGACCGCCATTGGCATGTAACGGACAATCCATCACGCTAACAGCAAGTGCAGGTAACACCTATCAATGGTACCGAAACGATACGGCTATCAACGGCGCTACCAGCCGCTCTTACAATGCTACAATTGCCGGCAACTATTCCGTAGTGATCCAAAACGGAACGTGTTCGGTTCGTGCAACGAATACAGCACAGATTCAGTTCCAGGATTGCATCTCAACACCAGAAACCAATGTGTTTGTTCCGACAGCCTTTACACCCAACCGCAACAATGAGAATGACGTGCTGCGACCTGTTTTTTACAACATTGCTTCACTTAGCTATTTCAAAGTATATAACCGGTGGGGGCAATTGGTGTTTGAAACAAACCAAATGGGTCAGGGCTGGGATGGAACCATCAAAGGTGTGCAGCAACCCACCGAAACCTATTCATGGATTCTGCAATGCACCGATAACAATGGTAACCATATTAAAAAAAGTGGCAGAAGCCTGTTAATCCGATAAAAGGAAATATGAAAAAGATATTTTTCAGTATAAGTATATGGATGCTTGCCGGAACAGTTGCGGCACAGTCTTACCATTTTTCCCAGTTCTTTTCAACTCCCTTGCTGACCAATCCTGCCAATACAGGATTTACTGAAGGAACCTACAGGGTGGCCTCCAATATCCGGTCTCAGGGAACAAACGGCGGCAGTGCCTACTTTACCGGCTATTTTTCTGCTGATGTAAGCCCATTGCGATCGCAATTAGCAGATGGCCATAAAGCAGGATTAGGCATGTATGTAATGAATGACCGCGCCATGAATGGTGCCGTACAAACCAATTCCATAGGCATGAGTGCTGCCTACCACGTTGGCCTGGATGCGTACGGAGAAAACAGCATTGGAATTGGTGTACAGGGAACCTATAATCAACGTCGCATCGATTACAGCAGGTTCAGTTTTGAAAACCAGTATGGGCCAGGTGGCTATAATCCTTCTTTACCAATCGGGGAACCGCTCGATTTTCAGAGTAAAAAATTCTTTGACCTGAATGCAGGCATTGTTTACCACGCCAACCTGGAACATAAATCGTTTTTTGCCGGTTTTGCTGTATACAACATCCTGCAGCACCAGGATAATAATTTAGTTTCAGATTTTAAAATGCCGGCACGGTTAACATTTCAATCCGGAGGTCAGTTTTGGACAGGAGAATATGGGAAGGTTTATCTATCGCTAACGGCAATGTCACAGGCAAGGGCAAACGAAATTACTGTTGGCGGCGCTTATGGCCACCAGTTGACGGATGGTGAAAAAAATGAATTGGTTGCCGGCTTGTGGTATCGTCACCGTGATGCTCTGATTCCGTACCTGGGTTACCAGGTGAAAACTTTCCAGGTGGGTCTTTCCTATGATTACACGGTATCAACATTGAAAACGGGGGCACAGATACGCAATGGTTATGAACTGACATTGTTGTACAAAGCACCGGACAATCGCGAATTAAAAGTGCTGATC
The DNA here is from genome assembly GCA_035998945.1 of Flavisolibacter sp. Classification (GTDB taxonomy): domain Bacteria; phylum Bacteroidota; class Bacteroidia; order Chitinophagales; family Chitinophagaceae; genus Flavisolibacter. The sequence continues at coordinate 2,603 of DASYHD010000014.1, forward strand.
CCATGGTATTAAAAACGATCAACGTAAATTCGATTTTATGAGGAGATGGTTACTTGTGTTGTTGGCACTTCCGCAATTCGCTGCCGGACAGGAGTCGTTGCGAACAGCTTCGGCTTTACCCATTCCCAAAAGGCTGGAAACACAGTCAATTAGTTTAAAGGCGGAAGCCGGGAACCGCATGAATGCCAATTTTCATGCCGAGGGAAAATCATTTTTTTTACGCTTATCCGGCACTGGCATTTCGGCTCATACCATAAATACTGAAGATCCCGTCATCTTCCTTTTGCAAAACGACAGCACCGTAACGTTGAAGTCAACAGCCGTGCAGGGTTTCGATGATATGGATACAGAGCGTTCGTACAAACATGAATATGTGGTTCAGCAGCAAGACCTTGAAATGTTGAGCCGGAGCAATGTACAGGCAGTGCGAAAATATTCCGTTATTGGTTTTGACGATTTTTATCTTGATGCAACAGCAGCCGCTAACCTGCGGTCGCTTAGTATTGGTTTCCTGCAAACGCTGGACAAAGAAAGGCTCTTGAAGAAAGTTATTATCACCGAACCTTCTTTTCCCGGCGGCAAAGAAGTGCTGCTTTCCTTTTTGAATAAAAACCTCAGACATCTGCCGGTTCTTACTGGGAAGCAACAAAAAACGGCAATTGTCCAATTCAGAATTGACGATGAAGGAAGAATGGACCAGATTCAAGTAAAGCAATCTGCCGGCACTGTATACGATACAGAGTTGCTTCGCATTTTAAAGCGAATGCCGCTATGGAAGCCTGGTCTTGCTGATGGCAGTCCTATCCAACATAATGCATCACTTCAGGTAACATTTTACCAGGCTACCGATAAAATCAGAGTAAGTCTCCAATGATTTAATTAATCAAATGATTATCAACTGCACAGCTGGTAATTTTCTACACCTGTTAAATGTTAGCTATGCAGGCAGCGGAATACTATTCATAGCATCCAACCTGTAGCGTAAGATTTGGAGAGTGCTGCAAGGCAGAATGGACCTGATTGTGATTTTATTTTTAAAATACCAGCTTGCGTCCATTAACAGGCCAGTTAGCATCTATAAATTTTCCTAATTCACTTAATAGAATTTCGTCTTCAACACTGCCTGTCCAATTCCTGATTCCTTTCACCATGGTTATTCCTGCAGGAGGAGCCTGTTCGTCGTCTCCCTCGAAGTATATGAGGTTAGCTGTGAAGATTCCTTCGCTGTCATTCTGAATTCTGTAACATGCAGCACTACTTCTGAATTTAATTATAGTTTCCAACTCCACGATTGAAATAGTTTCATCTGAATGATCAAAAGGCAAAATTGAAATGAACCTGCCACTTAGCCAAGGCAAACAGTTGATTCTAATGGCATTTTAATTCCGATCGAATGGTGGATGGAAACGATTTTTCAGCACTCTATATTTATTCTCATTTGTAGGATTTAGTACCGGAAGCGGTGGGAAGTTCTGGTCCGCTTTGCAGCATGCAGGTTGCTTAAAAGTCGTAGAATTAGATTAAAGTGAAATTGAATGATCCTGCGAAGAGCATTTAAATTGGTCAGGAATGTTCCCCATTGCAAAAAGAAAGAAAGGTTTGTGCAAGAGCACTCATTCCCGCATAATTGGATGGTTTTACAATATACTCTTTTGCTCCCAGGGAAAGACAATCGGTTTTGAACCTATCGGAATTAGACGTACTCCAGACGACTTTGCTGATGTGTTGATACCGGGTGTTGCCATTTAGGTAACGCAGCAGGTCAACACCATTGATTTCAGGAATGTTGTAGTCCAGGATAATCAGTTGAGGCAGGCTTTCCGAAGCTGTATCTTCCAGTTCTTCGATAAATTTCCGCCCATACATAAAACTTACCAATACGACCGACGGATCAATGGCACGCATGGCATCTTCCAGCAGTTCCTGGTCGTCAATATCATCTTCAACAAGAAAGATGCAAGGGATCGTTTTTATTCGAGTAGAATTTAAGGTGGATAAACGCTGCTAATTGAACGCCCTAAAGGTAAGGCTCTTTCTTAGGCCGAGATTTTGTAGCCAACAATTTTTTGCATTTTTTGAGTTGCATAAGTAAAAAACCCCAAAGCAGGGTTAACATTGATTCCAATCCAAAAGAATTTCTTTAGGTTTGGCACACGCAAGATTCCTTAACCATGAGTACAAAAAAGAAAAATGCAAATGGTGCTATAGATGCACCTGTGCCTACCGTATTCGACGGCCTTCCTGTTACCGATGAACAGGAAGTCATTCCTGCAAAAAAAAATGGCAAACCCCGGAAGAGCAAAGAGCTTGTTCAGGACGACGAGAGACTGGATGAGAGAGAGCTTTTGCGTGTACTTTCCGACGTAAAGAATGGGAACTTTTCAGCCCGCATGTCTGTGGACAAGATCGGAATCAGCGGAAAGATCTGCGATACCCTGAATGAAATTATTGTACTGAATGAAACGCTGGTTTCAGAGTTGAACCAGGCAAGGAGCATTATTGGTAAACAAGGTAAATTAAATCACCGGGTAGAAATGCCACGTATGGCCAGGGGCTCCTGGAGTACCGCTTCCGAATCCATCAACAGCCTGATATCAGACCTCGTACATCCCACCATTGAAATAGCCCACGTAATTTCTTCTGTGGCGAAGGGCAACCTGTCGCAGGAAATGCCCCTGCAGATAGGCGAACACCGCCTGCAAGGTGAATTTTCCCGCATTGCCACGGAAGTAAATGATATGGTGAAGCAGCTCAACCTCTTTTCCATGGAGGTAACCCGTGTGGCAAGAGAAGTTGGTTCTGAAGGCATTCTGGGTGGCCAGGCAAAAGTAAAAGGCGTGGCCGGTGTATGGAAAGATCTTACAGATTCAGTAAACCTTATGGCAGGTAACCTGACAGCGCAGGTACGGAATATTGCCGAGGTAACAACAGCCGTGGCAAAGGGTGATCTTTCGAAAAAAATTACAGTAGATGTGCAGGGTGAGATCCTGGAGCTGAAGAATACCATCAACACGATGGTGGACCAGCTCAATTCCTTCTCCTCGGAAGTAACCCGTGTGGCCCGTGAAGTGGGTACTGATGGAAAACTGGGTGGACAGGCCGAGGTGCAGGGTGTGGCCGGTACCTGGAAAGATCTGACCGATTCGGTGAATCAGATGGCCTCTAACTTAACAGCACAAGTACGGAATATTGCCGAAGTAACTACGGCCGTGGCCCGTGGAGACCTCTCAAGAAAAATTACAGTGGATGTAAAAGGAGAGATCCTTGAATTGAAGAATACCATCAATACGATGGTGGACCAGCTGAACTCTTTCTCCGCCGAGGTGACAAGGGTAGCCCGGGAAGTAGGCTCTGAAGGTAAACTGGGCGGACAGGCAACGGTAAAAGGTGTAGGTGGCGTATGGAAAGACCTGACCGATAACGTGAACCAGTTGGCCGGTAACCTGACCGTACAGCTGCGTGACGTATCCAAGGTAGCAACGGCTATCGCTAATGGTGACCTTACGCAAAAGATTACGGTTGATGTAAAAGGAGAAATCCTGCAGATCAAGGATGTGATCAACCGGATGGTGGATCAGTTGAACTCCTTTGCCTCAGAGGTGACAAGGGTGGCACTTGAAGTAGGTACGGAAGGAAAACTGGGCGGACAGGCGAAAGTAACCGGGGTAGGCGGTACCTGGAAGGATCTGACCGACTCCGTAAACCAGATGGCTTCTAATCTAACGGCCCAGGTGCGGAACATTGCAGAAGTAACAACAGCGGTGGCCAACGGTGACCTTTCCAAAAAGATTACAGTGGATGTAGCCGGAGAGATCCTGGAGTTGAAAAAGACGATCAACACAATGGTGGACCAGCTGAATTCCTTTGCCTCAGAGGTAACCCGTGTGGCGTTGGAGGTAGGTACCGAAGGTAAGCTCGGTGGGCAAGCCAAGGTACAGGGTGTTGGTGGAACCTGGAAAGACCTCACAGAATCGGTAAACCAGATGGGTTCGAACCTGACAGCGCAGGTACGGAATATTGCCGAGGTAACAACAGCCGTGGCAAAGGGTGATCTTTCCAAGAAGATTACAGTAGATGTGCAGGGTGAGATCCTTGAGCTGAAGAATACTATCAATACAATGGTGGACCAGCTTAATTCATTTGGTTCAGAGGTAACCCGTGTAGCCCGCGAGGTGGGATCGGAAGGCCGCTTAGGCGGACAAGCCGATGTACCGGGTGTGGAAGGTCTTTGGAAGGACCTAACCGATTCGGTAAATAAAATGGCCTCTAACCTTACAGGACAGGTGCGGAACATTGCAGAAGTAACAACAGCGGTGGCCAATGGTGACCTGTCGCGTAAAATTGAAGTAGATGTAAAAGGAGAGATCCTGGAACTCAAAAATACCATCAATACGATGGTGGACCAACTACGTGCCTTTGCCTCCGAGGTAACCCGTGTGGCAAGGGAAGTAGGTACCGAGGGTAAACTGGGCGGACAAGCACACGTTCCTGGTGTAGCCGGAACCTGGAAGGATCTGACAGACTCGGTAAACCAGATGGCTTCCAACCTGACCAACCAGGTGCGGAACATCGCGGAAGTAGCCATTGCGGTAGCCAACGGTGATATGAGCCGCAAGATTACAGTGGATGTACGCGGTGAGATCCTGCAACTGAAAGAAACGCTGAACACGATGGTGGACCAGTTGCGTGCCTTTGCCTCCGAGGTAACAAGAGTTGCCCGTGAGGTAGGTACAGATGGTAAACTGGGAGGACAGGCCTTTGTACCAGGCGTTGGCGGAACCTGGAAGGATTTGACCGACTCAGTAAACCAGATGACTGGAAACCTGACACTACAGGTGCGGAATATTGCCGAAGTAACAAAGGCAGTGGCTTCCGGTGACCTCTCTAAAAAAGTAACCATTGATGTTAAGGGGGAGATCTTCGACCTCAAAAACACCATCAACACGATGGTGGACCAGCTGAACTCATTTGCCTACGAGGTAACAAGGGTTGCCAGGGAAGTAGGAACGGAAGGTAAACTGGGCGGACAGGCCGAGGTGCAGGGTGTGGCCGGTACCTGGAAGGATCTGACCGACTCCGTAAACATGATGGCCTCTAACCTGACCAACCAGGTGAGGGGCATCGCTAAGGTTGTAACAGCGGTGGCAACCGGTAACCTGAAACAAAAATTATCCATTGTATCCCGAGGCGAGGTAGCACAACTGACCGATACCATCAACGAAATGATTGATACGCTGGCGGTATTTGCCGACCAGGTAACCACAGTGGCCCGTGAAGTAGGTGTGGAAGGAAGATTGGGCGGACAGGCTTCGGTACCCGGCGCCTCCGGTACGTGGAAAGACCTTACCGAAAACGTAAACCAGTTGGCGGAGAACCTGACCACCCAGGTACGTGCCATCTCCGAAGTGGCCAGGGCGGTAACAAAAGGCGACCTTACCCGGACCATCCGCGTAGATGCAAAAGGAGAGGTAGAAGAACTGAAGGACACCATCAACCAGATGATTGCCAACCTGAAAGAAACAACACTGCTAAACCAGGAACAGGACTGGCTGAAATCCAACCTGGCCAAGTTTACGCAGATGCTACAGGGGCAAAAAGATTTGAACACGGTTACCCGTCGCATTCTCTCTGAGCTGGCCCAGGTGGTCAGTGCACAAATGGGTATGTTCTATATCCTGGAGCAGGACGAGGACGAACAAAATAAAAAACTAAAACTCTTCTCAGCCTATGCCAATGATGAAGAACGGAATATTCAAAAGGAATTTGCACTCGGACAAGGGTTGGTAGGACAGTGTGCTGTTGAAAAAGAACGGATCCTCCTTACCAATGTACCCAGCAATTACCTGCGCATTTCATCTGGGCTGGGTGAAGCGCCGCCGGTAAGTGTGATTGTTCTCCCGGTGTTGTTCGAAAACCAGATCAAAGCGGTTATCGAATTGGCTTCTTTTGGTGAATTCAGCGAAACACACCTCGACTTTTTAAGCCAGTTGACAGAATCAATCGGTATTGTATTAAATACGATTGAAGCGAATACAAGAACGGAAGAGCTGTTGGCGCAATCGCAGTCGCTGACAGACGAACTGCGCCGCACCAACGAAGAACTGCAGGACAAAGCCCATCTTCTTGTTAAGCAAAAAGAAGAAGTGGAAGCAAAGAACAAAGAAGTAGAAGATGCCCGAAAATCACTGGAAGAAAAAGCAGAACAGCTGCAATTAACCTCCAAGTATAAATCGGAGTTCCTCGCCAACATGTCGCATGAATTGCGTACCCCGCTGAACTCTCTCCTGATTCTTGCGCAGCAGCTTTACGAGAACCGCGAGGGCAACCTCTCGGAAAAACAGGTGCGCTACGCCAAAACCATTCATAGTTGCGGCGATGACCTGATTCAACTGATCAACGACATCCTGGATCTTTCCAAAATTGAATCAGGCTATATCTCAACAGACTTTATCAATGTTCGCTTCCACGAGATCACGTCATTTGTGGAAACTACATTCAAACATGTTTCCGAAAGCAAAAACCTAAAATTCAATATTGATATAGATAACAGGCTTCCGGATATATTTGAAACCGATGCCCAGCGCCTGAACCAGATCCTGAAAAACCTGCTTTCCAACGCATTCAAGTTCACGGAAAAAGGCGGCGTTTCGCTCCGGATTTACGAAGCGGCTCGCAACTGGAAGCAGGCATTGCCAAGTCTCGACAGAGCTAAAAAAGTAGTAGCCTTCGAGATCAAGGATACCGGTATCGGCATTTCCAAAGACAAACAAAATATCATCTTCGAAGCCTTCCAGCAGGCAGAAGGCTCCACTTCCCGCAAATACGGGGGTACAGGTTTGGGACTTTCTATCAGCCGCGGTCTTGCAGACCTTTTGGGAGGTACCATAGAATTGGAAAGCGAAGTTGGACAGGGCAGCACGTTCACGCTTTATCTGCCCATTGACTATAACCCGAACATTGTTAAAAAGGAAAAGCCCAGCAGTTTAACCGTTAGCGAATACAGGCTTGGTGTGACCAGTGGCGATGAAGCCTCCCTGCAATCGGTGCCAACCATAAAAGTGGCTCCCGAAAACAAGGAACTGGATACACTGAACGAGATCATCAATGAAGTGGGTGACGACCGAAACAACATTGTGCCTTCCGATAAAGTGGTGTTGGTGGTGGAAGATGACGTTCGCTTTGCCAAGATCATGGTGGAAAAAGCGCATGAGATGAACCTGAAAGTGGTGGTAGCAACCAGCTTTGGCGAAGTGTTCGATCTCACCAACAAATACAGCCCCATTGCGGTAACGCTGGATGTAAAACTGCCGGATGCCAGTGGCTGGCGCATTCTTGATCTGTTTAAAAATGACATCAACTTCCGCCATATTCCTGTGCACCTGATTTCGGGAGAAGAAAACAGGCTGTTAGCCATGCAGCGTGGAGCCCGGAGCTTTAACCTGAAGCCGCTGAAATCGCAGGCGCTTTCTGTATTGTTCGAAGATATTGTGCAATACCAGACTGACCGTCCCAAACGGGTGCTGATCGTGGAGGATAATGAGCTCGATTCATCTCAGATTGCGAAGATCCTGGACTGTGGGGAAGATATTATCCAGATGGATTTTGCCGACAACGGAGAAAAAGGCCTGGACATGCTCAGCAACAAGGTTTATGACTGTGTGATAGTTGATTATATGCTTCCTGATATAGGTGGTATGGAATTCGTGGCAAAGATCCATAAGCAGAAAAAGGATCGCATGCTGCCGCTCCTGGTTTATTCGGCCAAGGATTTTTCGCCGAAAGAAAAAATGCAGTTGAAGCAATATGCCAATCGTATTTTACTGAAAGATGTGGCTTCCGTGGACCTGTTGCTGGAGGAAGTGGTCATGCTGCTGCACATTGATCACAAGGAATTGGCGCCGGAAAAACAGATGATTATTGAAAATCTGCGCTCCAGGGAAGATGTACTGACAGGAAAAACAATTTTGATAGTAGATGATGATGTACGGAACCTGTTTGCACTAACAACAGCATTTGAACGTTATCATATTAATTGCATAACTGCGGAAAGCGGACAGGAGGCCATTTCCATCCTGACGGAGAAAACCGGGATAGACATGGTGTTGATGGATATTATGATGCCGGAAATGGATGGTTATGAAACCACGCAAAAAATCAGGCGTGAACATAAAAACAACAACCTGCCGATCATTGCCGTTACCGCGAAAGCCATGAAAGGCGACAGAGAAAAATGTATCGAGGCCGGGGCATCAGATTATATCACAAAACCCCTGAAGATCGATCAGCTCCTTTCGCTGATGCGTGTATGGTTATATAAGTAACGTCAAACGTGAAACGGTAAACGTGAAAGCGGAGTATGCAAAAGGCGGCCCTGTTTCACGTCTCACGTTTGCCGTTTCACCTAAAAAACACCAGATGGAACCTTTGAATACGGATGACATAACGGTGCAAAACCGAATCAAAATACTGATTGTTGACGACAGGGAAGACAACCTGATGTCAATAGAATCAATCCTGGAAAATGAAGCTTACCACATTGTGAAGGCTAATTCGGGCAAGGCTGCGCTCAAAATCCTGCTTCACCAGCACGATTTCACGCTTATCCTGATGGATGTGCAGATGCCCGATATGAACGGTTTTGAAACGGCAAGTCTTATTTACCAGCGGGAAAAACTGAATCATATTCCTATCATCTTTATCACCGCCCATAATTACAATGATGAACACGTTTTTGAAGGGTATAAAGTAGGTGCGATCGATTACATTTACAAACCTATCAATCCAGAGCTGCTGCGCTTTAAAGTGGGGGTGTTTGCCGAAATGTACCAGAAAAATCACCAGTTGATTTTACAGGAGCGCAAGCTGAAAGAGATGAACGCAAAACTGGAACGGGAAATTGAAGAGCGGCGGATTTCTGAAGAAAAGGTAAAACAACTGAACTACCAGCTTCTGGAAAACAACAAAAACCTGAAACTGACAATAGAAGAATTGGATCGGTTTGCCTATGTAGCATCGCATGACCTGCAGGAGCCACTGCGGAAAATACTTGTGTTTAGCGACAAACTGTTGACACACCAGAACAATGATATTTCCGATGAAATGCGTCGCTACATGGATAAGATTGTGCGGTCTTCGCAGCGCATGCAAAAACTCATCAACGATCTCCTTGATTTCTCACGTAAAGAATGTGCATTGCCGCAATTTGAAGAAATAGACCTGAACGATCTTATGGCAGAAGTACTTTCGGATATGGAAGTGGAAATTGAGAAAAGAGAGGCCGTTATCAGGATGGAAGAACTGCCTGTACTCTGGGCCAATCCAAGCCAGATGCGCCAGTTGTTTCAAAACCTGATCAGCAACGGCATCAAATTTCAAAGGAAAGGCATCAAACCAGTTGTGTCAATTTATTGCGATCATACAAAGATGTCGTTGCTCGACGATCTCAAAACGCAGTGTTGTATAGTAATTGAAGACAACGGGATCGGCTTTGATGAAAAATATGCCGAAGAAATTTTTGTTGTATTTAAGCGCCTCCACAGCTACCATGAATTTGAAGGTTCCGGAGTGGGGCTGTCTATCTGCAAAAAGATTGTAGATGCACACAATGGCCGTATCAGTGCCATTGGTAAGCCCGGGGAAGGAGCCCGGTTTTTCCTTGAACTTCCTTTGCAGCAACATGCCCTCAATGCCAGCAGACCCAAAACAAATGAATTATCGCTGGAAGAGGGATAGTCGATAACTACAAAAACTTTTAAAGGCTATATTGCTACACCAGTGCAGTAGAGCCTTTTTTATTTGCAGCTGCCGACAAAATGCGAGTATCACGAAAAAATCACTGATCAACCTTTTCTGCGGATCCATTTTATCTGCCTCTCTTCAGGTAAAATTGTCTGCCAGCCATTTCAAAAGGAAGCGTAACTTTCTGCATCCCTTCTTTTCTATTTGAAATGAATTGTATGAAAAAAGCGCTCTACTATGCCTGCTTTCTTTTCTTTTATTCCATTACCGGATTTGGACAGGTAAAGGTGGCAGGCTGCCTGACAGAAAATTTGTCTAACCCTATCGGTCTTGATATCCGGCAGCCCCGATACACCTGGCAGTTACAAAGTGATCAGCGGAATGTGGTACAAACGGCATACGAGGTAAGGGTAGCAAAAAGCATTTCTTCTTTAACGTCCGGGGAAAACCTTACCTGGAACTCCGGAAAGGTGGTGTCTGATTCTTCTGTGCTGGTGACGTATAAAGGTTTACCACTGCAAACCGGACAACGTTATTACTGGCAGGTGAGGGTATGGGACAATTCCGGCAAACCATCCGATTGGAGTACGCCTGCTTTTTTTCAAATGGCATTGCTGTCGCCAGCAGACTGGAAAGCAAAATGGATTGAACCAGGTTATGAAGAAGACACTGTTCTCCGGCCGAGCCCATTTTTCCGTAAAACATTTGAAAGCAGGAAAAGTGTGCAATCTGCTACAGCTTATATTACGGCTCATGGCATGTATGAGGCGCACCTAAATGGTAAACGCATTGGTGATGCTTACCTAACTCCGGGTTGGACAGCGTATAACAAGCGCCTGCAATACCAGGTTTATGATGTTACAGAACTGCTGCGGGAAGGTACAAACGCCGTGGGTCTGGTACTAGGCAATGGCTGGTATCGCGGCAATCTTGCCTGGGCTGGGAAAAAAGATATTTACGGGAAAAAACTGGGACTTCTGTTCCAGCTGGATATTACGTATGCTGATGGCCGTAAGGAAACGATTGTGTCGGATGAAAGCTGGAAATCGTCAACGGCAGAAATCCGGTTTTCAGAGATTTACCATGGCGAAACGATAGATGCGCGACTAAAAAAAGAAGGTTGGGCAGCTGCGGGTTTCAATGACAATGACTGGTCCGGTGTGAAAGTAGCCAGGCATCCAATGAATCACCTTATCGCGACTTACAATGAACCTGTAAAAAAGCATGAAACCTTTCAGCCGGTCAGAATTTTTACAACACCAAAAGGAGAGAAGGTGATGGATTTCGGGCAAAACCTGGTAGGATGGGTTGTGGTAAAAGTGGCAGGGAAAGCAGGGGATACTATTCGGATCAACCATGCGGAGGTGCTGGACAAAGAAGGAAACTTTTACACGGAAAACCTGAGGGCTGCCAAAGCAGAGGCAAACTACATACTACAGGGTAAAGGTGAAGAGACCTTTGAACCGCATTTTACTTTTTATGGTTTTCGATACATTAAAGTCAGCGGTTTCCCACCCGAACTGAAACCAGAAAACTTTACGGCTGTGGCCCTTTATTCGGACATGAAGCCTACCGGCAGATTTACCTCTTCTCATCCCTTATTAAACCAATTGGTGCACAATATAGAATGGGGACAAAAAGGCAACTTCCTGGATGTGCCTACCGATTGCCCGCAGCGGGATGAACGTCTTGGCTGGACAGGAGACGCACAGGTGTTTGCTCGAACGGCCTCCTTCCACATGGACGCCAATAACTTTTTTGCCAAATGGATGAAAGATGTTGCTGCCGATCAACTTCCCAACGGAAGTGTGCCCTTTGTGGTGCCCAACGTTTTGGATGCCGGCTCTGCGGGTTCGGCGGGTTGGGCCGATGCCGCCACCATTATTCCCTGGGACATGTACCTGGTGTACGGCGACCGCCGATTGCTGGAAGAGCAATACCCAAGCATGAAAGCATGGGTGAATTATATGCAGAAGCAAAGCACCAAAGACCTTTGGAACAAAGGCTTTCATTTTGGTGACTGGCTTTCATACATGCAGGATAATGACCTCATGGGACGTTCGGCTATTACTGATAAATACCTCATTGCGCAATGCTTTTATGCCCATTCCACACAATTGCTGATCAATGCAGCAAGCGTATTGGGCAAAACGGAGGATGTTGCCAAGTATACCAACAATCTCCGCAGGATCAAGGATGCGTTTGTGAGGGAATATGTTACACCTTCAGGCCGGCTGGTATCCGGCACGCAAACCGCCTACGTACTGGCACTGCAATTTGATATGCTGCCAGAAAATTTACGGCAGCGGGCTGCCGACCTACTTGTTGACAATATTAAAAGCTACAACAATCACCTCTCCACCGGTTTTTTGGGTACGCCGTACATCTGCCATGTATTGAGCCGCTTTGGAAAATCAGGTGTAGCCTACGACCTGTTGCTGCAGGAGACTTTTCCCTCCTGGCTGTACCCGGTTAAAATGGGCGCCACTACTATCTGGGAACGCTGGAATGGCATTCGGCCCGACAGCACGTTTGAACCGGCATCAATGAATTCATTTAATCATTATGCATATGGTGCCATTGGCGACTGGATGTACCGTACAATGGTTGGCCTTGACAATGAAGACGGTTCTGTTGGTTATAAAAAGATGCGCATAAAGCCGCACATCGGCCGAGATCTCACACATGCTTCGGTAGCATATGAAACACGCTACGGACCCGTACAAGCAGGTTGGAAGCTGGAGAATGGCACCGTAGCAATTGAAGCCCAAATTCCACCCAATACCACGGCAATTATTTATGTACCTGCGGCAGATGCAGAAGCAGTAGAAGAAGGGGGCAAAAAGCTGGCAGCGGTGAAAGATGTTCAGATCATAGGAGGTGAAAACGGATATGTAAAGCTGGCAGTTGGCTCAGGTAAATACAATTTTCGTGCACCATGGCGTAATGAACAGCAGGAGAAAACAAAGGCCACCCAGCCATAAAATGTGGTGACAATTGCAATAAAAAAGGCCTCAATTATTTGAGGCCTTTTTCGTGACTCCGTCAGGATTCAAACCTGAAACCTTCTGATCCGTAGTCAGATGCTCTATTCAGTTGAGCTACGGAGCCATTCCCGTTTGGGGTTGCAAATATAGGCAAATCATCCAATTATCAGCAAAGAAAATCTTTCCGCTCTCTAAAAAAATTTTTCATTAAAACAGGATTGCTTCTTTCAATTGCCTTATCCGGTAAACCGGTTTCAATCTCTAAACAGCGAAGTAAAATTTTTGTGCAGCCATTTTCATCTTCAAGGATCAGCTGATAAGTGTTCCGGACTTTTTCAGATTGCAGCAGGCGGTGCAACAGGTTTTCTGCAGGTTTACTGGTTTGCATAGGATTTGATTTTAACGAAATATAGTCAGTAGAAATGTAAAGTCAAAGTCCTGATACTAACTGCTTGCTTATCCTTACCAAATCTTTAATAAAAAATCTGGGCATAATCGGCTGAAAATGGATTTACCTTCTTAATTTACAGGAAATTTAAAAAAGAGATTATTCACCCTCAATACTTTATTCTATGAATTGGAGAGATGTACTGTCGGTTTTGTTAGGTATCAGAAGGCCAAAGCCAGTTTTAATACCCATTCCCAAAGGCAATAAACAACCCGTCAAAAAATAAACGTTCGAAAGAATTTTCTGAACCCCGCAAATGCGGGGTTTCTTTTTTACCTACATTGCCGGTACAGTATGAAAAAAATTTTCTTCTTCCTCATTCTGCCCCTTTATTCACTTGCACAATCACCCACACCCCAGCAGATATCAGCCTGGGAAGCTCAGGCAAAACGGGTGACTATCATTGAAGACACCTGGGGTATTCCGCACATCTACGGACAGAAAGATGCCGATGCCGTTTTTGGATTAATGTACACGCAGTGCAGCCAGAATTTTCCCCGTGTGGAAAGAAATTACCTGGAGATCATGGGCCGCCTTTCCGAAATCGAAGGCGAGCAACGCCTGTACGAAGATCTCCAGATGCGGCTGATTTACGATACTGCTGCAGCCAAAGAAGATTACCGTAAAAGCCCACCATGGTTCAAGGACTTGTTACATGCTTTTGCCGACGGGATCAATTATTACCTGTACAAACATCCCGAGGTGAAACCGGCCGTGCTCCAGAAGTTTGAGCCCTGGTTCCCATTATTGTATACCGATGGCAGCATTGCACCCACACAAACCGGTGGTTTGTCGGTACGTGATCTGCGCAATTTTTACGAGAGGAGAGAAGATGCCACTTCGTTGATTCGACCTGAACTTTCCGTAAACGAATTCAAAACAACCGGTTCTAATGGATTTGCCATTGCACCATCACGTACGGCAAACGGTAATGCCATTCTTTACATCAATCCGCATGTAACCTTTTATTTCCGCACCGAAGTGCACCTGGTCAGTAATGAGGGATTGAATGCATACGGTGCTGTGACCTGGGGACAGTTTTTTATCTACCAGGGGTTCAACGAAACATGCGGCTGGATGCACACCTCCAGTTATGCCGATGTGGCTGATGTATATGCGGAAAAGATCAGGAATGCAGGCAATAATTTCCAGTACCAGTACACCAATGAAAAGAATGTTACAACCTGGAGAAATGTTACACAAAAAGAGATTTCCATACTGGTAAAAAACGGAAATAACGTAATCCAGAAAAAATTTCCCGCCTATTTTACGCATCACGGACCAGTTATGGGCACACGCGATGGAATGTGGCTCACACTGCGGGAAAACAACCGTTCTCTGAATTCGCTGTTGCAATCCTGGCTGCGCACCAAGGCCAATGGTTTTGCCGGTTTCAAAAAAGCAATGGAGATGTTGGCCAACAACTCCAACAACACCGTTTTTGCCGATAATGGAGGGAATATTGCCTATTGGCACGGTAACTATATTCCGCGCCGGGATACAATTTACAATTGGTCGTTGCCGGTAGATGGCACAACAGCCGCAACGGAATGGAAAGGCCTCCACGCCCTGAACGAGATCGTTCATCTATATAACCCCAAAAGCGGCTGGATACAAAACTGCAATTCAACCCCTTTCACTGCTTCAGGCGAAAGCAGCCCCAGACAAAATGCATATCCCAGATACATGGCACCAGACGGTCAAAACGGCCGTGCCCTCAACGCCATTCGGCTGCTGAAAGATGCAAAGGATTTAACGTTAGAAAAGATTATTCAAATTGGTTACAATCCTTACCTAAGTGCATTCGATTTTCTGTTGCCGCCGCTTTTTGCTGCGTATGATGGCTTGCCCACTACCGATACACTGAAAACTTACCTTGAAAAACCGGTTCATTATCTGCGGACCTGGGATAAAAATTCTGCCGCTTCCTCCATTCCCACAACCCTGGCAATTGAATGGGCTACTCGGCTTGCAACCCTGGTACCACCCGCCAGAACACCAGAAAGAGCCACAAACGCTATTATGAATTTTGAGTACATGGCCAACCAGGTTTCCGCGGCAGATAAACTTCGATTTTTGATAGAAACGGTAAAAGAACTGGAGCGCCTTTACGGCACCTGGCAGGTAGCCTGGGGTGACGTGAACCGCTACCAGCGTCCTGCTGCTGGAGGATACAGCGATGAGAAGGCCAGTTTACCTGTAGGCCTTGGACCGGGTACATGGGGCTCATTGCCTTCTTACGTTTCGCGGCGTTTCGATACAAAAAAACGTTATGGCTTTTCAGGGAACAGTTTTGTTGCGGCTGTTGAATTTGGCAAACGCCTAAAAGCAAAAACCATCATGACCGGTGGCGAATCGTTCAATCCGGCATCTCCATATTTTACCGACCAGGCAGAAGGCTTTATCGAAGGCAAGTTCAAGGATATCTTTTTTTATAAAGAAGACGTATTGAAAAATGCCAAACGGAGCTATCATCCCGGCGAATAGCTGATCCCATTACCTGTTTCAAAAGGCACGATCGGACCGTTTTTCTACGAAAAAATTCGATCGTGCCTTTTATTATTCGACGAATGCGCTTTTAAACCAGCCCATTTTGGATTAGGTTTGCGGCTCGTAATTTTCAGCTATGTCCGAATTTTTTCAAGATAAAGTAGTCGTTGTGACCGGTGGTACCGAAGGCATAGGCAAAGCGCTGGTAGAAAAACTACTGGTATCCGGTGCAAAAGTGGCCACCTGCGGCCGAAACCAGGATAAGCTTTATCGCCTGCAATCCGAATTCCCTTCATACCCGCTACATGCTATTATTGCCGATGTCAGCGTGGAGAACGACTGCCGCCATTTTATTGAATCAACGCTGAAAGTGTTTGGAGGTATCGATATTCTCATCAACAACGCAGGGGTATCCATGCGCGGTCTGTTAAAAGATACCACAGCAGATGTGATCGAACGGGTCATGCAGATCAATTTTTTTGGAACGGTTTACTGCACCAAGTTTGCACTCAATTCCATCATCGAAAGAAAAGGAACTATTGTTGGCGTGTCTTCTATTGCCGGCTACAGGGGTCTTCCGGGCCGGAGTGGTTATTCTGCTTCCAAATTTGCGCTGCAAGGCTGGCTGGAAGCCGTTCGTACGGAACTTCTGGATGATGGCGTCAATGTCATGTGGGTTTGTCCCGGGTTTACGGCTTCCAACATTCGCAATGCTGCTCTGAATGAAAAAGGACAGGCACAGGGTGAAAGCCCCCTGGATGAAGGCAGCCTGATGACAGCCGAAAAATGTGCCGATGAAATATTGCAAGCAATCCGTAAACATAAGCGTACCCTTGTTCTTACTTTCAACGGAAAACGTACTGTTTTTCTCAATAAATTTTTTCCTTCGCTCGCCGACAAACTGGTGAAAAACTTTTTTTTCAAGGATGGAAAATTGGTGAAATAATGCTGATCCAGAAGCCTTTCTTTTATTTATGCACAGCCCTGTTTCATTCCATTTTAATTTTTGATTTTTACACACTTTCCATCATTGCATGCCACTAGTTACCCTTACATCGGATATTGGCGAACAGGACTACCTCGTTGGTGCAGCGAAGGGGAGACTATTGCGTATAAACCCTGAATTTAACATCATTGACATCACGCATAAATTATCGCCATTTAATTATCCACAGGCGTCCTATGTATGCAGAAATGCCATAAAGAACTTTCCAGAGTTTACGTATCACATTGTTCTTGTCAATCTTTTTGAATCAAAGCCTGAACAATTGCTGTTTGCGTTTTACAAAGACCAATACATTATTTGTGCTGATAACGGGTTGCTCAGCATGATCATTGAAGAAAAGCCGGAAATGATCCTGGGTGTGCCGCTGGAAAAATCTGCCATCAAAAACACCCTGTACTGCATTGATGTGGCAGCAAAAGCCATCACGCAGCTGACGAATGGCGAACCCATTCAAAACATAGGCATTCCTGATCCCTTGTTTATTGAAAAACACCCCCTGCGTCCAACGCTAGGCGAAGACTGGATGGAAGGACAAATCATTTTCATAGATAATTTCGAGAACGTAATTGTCAATATCACCAAAGACCAGTTTGAGCGGCAGCGCAGGGGCAGAAGATTTAAGATAGTTTTTAAGCGGGATGAGATCATAGAACGCATCAGCGGTTCTTATGCCGATGTACCGCAGGGAGAAAAGCTGGTGATCTTTAACAGTGCCGGCTACCTGGAGATTGCCATCAACAAAGGAAATGCCGCGGGATTGTTTGGCCTGAAAGGCTATAGCGAGAACAACGGCAACATGCCCAACGTGATGCAGGCACGCCTGTTTTATCAAACCGTGAAAGTTTATTTCGAATAACCCCGGCAGCCCGCCAGATGCTGCGTTAATTGTTTCCGATGATCATTCGTATTGTGAAGATGACGTTCAAAGAAGAGGAGATTCCAGCATTCAGGCAGTTGTTTGATGAACGCAAATCACTGATCCGGAATTTTGAAGGATGTACGCACCTGGAGCTGTGGCAGGATAAACTGCATCCGCAGGTATTTTTTACCTACAGTTGGTGGCAGTCGGAAGAAGCACTGAACCGCTACCGCGAATCCCACTTTTTTGATGATACCTGGCGCTTAACCAAACAGAAATTTGCCGACCGGCCCGAAGCCTGGTCAGTAGAACAACTTCACCAATTGTAATTTTTTACGTTAAGAATTCGTTGAAACATCTTTCTCCATTTCAGCATATTCAATTTCATTCTTATCCCTTTGTAAGTTTGATGGCTCAACGTGCAGCCAACGAACCTTAAGAAATATAGAATGAATCAAGGAATAATATTGGGAATATTGCGGACAAAAAAAGCGTTCGTTACCGTTTGCCTTGCCCTGTTTTCAATTTTACTTTTAGGTTGCGAGAAGGATGTTGAAATAGACCTTATTGACGAAGAACCAAAGCTAGTGGTGGAGGCAACCATAGAAAATGGCCAACCACCGGTGGTGGTGCTTTCCAGGTCTGTGGATTTTTATGCAGCCATTTCACCGCAAACATTGGCTGGCAGTTTTGTAAGGGGTGCAGATGTTTTCATATCCAATGGTACCGTCACCCATCAATTAAAGGAATACAGTACGCCGGTTGGCAGCTTTAACCTTGTTTATTACAGCATTGATTCTAGTTCCCTTTCCACGGCCATCATCGGTCAGTTGAACCAACAATACAATTTAAGGATTGTGGCAGATGGTGCGGAATACACCGCTACAACCACCATCCCGGATCTTACCAAACGTATTGATTCGATCTGGTGGAAACCGGCACCGCCGCAGGCCGATTCGGACCAGGTGATCATCATGGTACGGGCTACCGATCCACCGGGCTTTGGCGATTACATACGCTATTTTACCAAACGAAACAACGGACCATTTCTGGCTCCGTTTACATCTACGTTTGATGATCTTTTTATTGATGGCACCACTTATGAACTGCCTTTGGAACCAGGTATCGACCGTAACAGGGACATTACAGACCGGGATCGCTTCTTTGTAAAAGGTGATACGTTAACCTTCAAGTTGAGCAATATTGATAAAGCCACCTATGAATTCTGGCGAACGATGGAATATTCCTATGCTTCCGTAGGTAACCCATTTGCTACACCGATCAAAGTGCAGAGCAATATCAGCGGCAATGCACTGGGCTATTTCGGTGGATTTGCCTCGCAGTACCGAACGCTGATAGTACCGAAGTAGATGATCGTTGTTCCTTGCCGGTAGTTTGAAGATCAGTAAGCAAAATCATCGGCAACTAACCGCAAACAATCACCAACAACCAACGCCAAACGAAAAACAAAAACAACCGTTATTTTCGCAGATTAATTATGGAAAAGCAAACAGCAGAAAGAACACATTTATTGATTATTGGATCGGGACCTGCCGGTTATACGGCTGCCATTTATGCAGCCCGTGCCAACCTGAAACCCATGCTCTACCAGGGTATTCAGCCGGGAGGCCAGCTTACCATAACCACAGAAGTTGAGAACTATCCCGGGTTTCCTGAAGGTATACAGGGACCGGAGTTGATGATCCATTTTGAAAAACAAGCCCAACGAATGGGAGCGGACCTTCGTTATGGCTTGGCCACGAAAGTGGATTTTTCGCAGCAGCCCTTTAAAGTTTGGATTGATGATGAAAAACTGATCGAAGCCGATGCTGTGATCATTGCAACTGGCGCTTCGGCAAAATGGTTGAATATTGAAAGCGAGCAGCGACTGAACGGTTACGGGGTGAGTGCCTGTGCCGTTTGCGACGGTTTCTTTTTCCGCGGCAAGGAAGTGGCCGTTGTAGGTGCCGGCGATACGGCGGCGGAAGAAGCCTTGTATCTCTCCAAGCTGTGTTCCAACGTGCACATGCTGGTGCGCCGCGATGAAATGCGGGCCAGTAAAGTAATGCAGGAAAGAGTACTGAAAACACCAAACATCAAGGTTTATTGGAATACGGAAACCGACGAAGTGCTGGGTGAAAAAACTGTGGAAGGGGTACGCATCAAAAACAGTTTGTCCGGCGAAACACAGGAAATTCCCGTTAAAGGATTTTTTGTAGCGATTGGACATACACCCAATTCCGCAGTTTTTAAAAACTGGCTCGACATGGACGAAAGCGGTTACATTAAAACCATTCCAGGAACTGCTAAAACAAATATTGAAGGTGTTTTTGCAGCAGGTGATGTGCAGGATAAAATTTACCGCCAGGCAGTAACGGCAGCCGGCAGCGGTTGTATGGCCGCACTGGATGCGGAACGTTACCTGGGCGAAAAAGGTATTTAATCTTGAAAAGGAAATGCGCCTGCTTGCACCCTGTTTCATGTTTCGATACATGAAGCCGTAAAAACCAGCAGGCCGTGTGCCTTTAATTTTTAAAAAATGTTTCTCGAAAGCATGCCTTCCCATTTCACCATACAACTGAATAATCTCCGCTTTTTTGCTGCACATGGCATGTATACGCAGGAAGCACAGGCTGGAAACGCGTTTGAAGTAAATATTTCCCTTACTACTGAAGCACCGGGTACCACCGTCACCTCGCTGGAGCAAACCGTTAATTATGCCGAGGTATACCGGATAACAAAAGCCATCTTTGAAGTACGCAGGAACTTACTGGAAACGTTAGCCATGGAAATTGCAGATAGCCTGAAACAGGCATTTCCTTCGCTGCAAAAAGCATCCATCCAGATCATTAAACTGAATCCGCCCATTACTGCTTTCAGCGGTTCGGTATCTGTTACGTATCATAAGGATTTTACAGATTGATTTTTGGCAAACCTGTTTTTCTTTCATAGTTAAATAGCGGCCGCTCTTTTCCACCGGCCGCTACGGATATAAAAAAATGAAAGAGAAAATAACGCCGTCCAGTACAGTAACTCAGCTGACCAAGCCCAGGTAATCGACAATCTTTTTACTTCCAGCACTACGTATACGTAAACACAGTAAAGGATAATGGCGGCCAGTTCGATTAAGAAGGTTACCTTACTTTTTCCCGTGCCGGTTACGGCATTGAGCCACACGGCTGCGGCGGCACTGCATACAAGGGCCAGCGATACAACCCGCAGCACAGGCGTACCTTCCGCAGCAAAGCTTCTTCCCTGGCCAAAGGCAGCAAAATAAACTTCCGGGAAAAGGTTCAGCAGGAGACAAAAAAGCAGCGAAACACCTATGCTCATTGTCATGATCTTTTTGATCAGCCCATACACAACATCCTTTCTCCCCTGGCCAATAACATTGCTTACCATGGTATTGGCAGCCGAAGCAAATGCCCAGTTGAATACACCGAAAAATCCAAATACATTGCGCATGGTATTGGAGATGGCAAGGCTGGTTTGTCCCTGGTGCTCGATCAGCAGGTAAAAGAAAAACCAGCTGATCACACTGATTGCCATCTGGAAGACAAGGGGACCGGAAAGTTGCAGGATACGAACCGTTATATGTTTATTAAACGAAAACCCTTTGAACAAAGAAAACTCGCGGCCAATTCCTTTTGCTTTGATCACCACGAAAATGGCAAACATGCCGGTAAATTCAGCAATCACGGAAGCATAAGCTGCACCGTTGAAGCCCAGTCGCGGCATTCCAAACTGACCGAAAATAAGGGCGTAGTCAAAAAAGATATTGGCCAGTGCCTCCGCAGCCGTTCCAAAGATCAGGAGGCTGCTGCGGTTGATACCAACCAGCAAAGCATTTCGCATCTGGTAAATAAAAAGAAAAGGAAGCCCCCACATGCGGATCCGCAGGAATGCATTCACATCCGTATAAATTTGTTCGGATTGAATGGACGCTTTGAAGATTAACGGCGCTACCAGGTAGGTGAACAGGATTCCAAATGCACTGATGCAAAGTGAAATGAAAATACCCTGCTGAAAAATTGTCCCGATTTCTTTGGGCCTGTTCTCGCCGGCCCGGCGGGAAATCAGTGCCTGAAGACCATTGTTCAGGCCAAAGCCAATGCCGCCGAAAATCAGGTAATAAACACCTGTGATACTTGCTGTGGCCAGTGCTTCCTCGCTCAGGTGGCCCAGGAAAACGGCGTTGGTTATAAAGTTCAATTGCGGCACCAGCAAGGCAAGAGAGATCGGCATGGCAATTTTGAGAATCTGCCTGTACGAAGTGCCAACCTGTAAGCTTTGTGCCATAAAAAGGGGTGAAGCTACTTTGTTTTTTCTATGTTGAAACCACGTACTTTGCAAAAAACTGGGGATTGAAAACGTTATTCGATATTGGACAGGATAGGGAAGCGGGCAGTGAACATACTTTGCTGCTGGAGATAGGAAAAGATCATTGCGGTTCGGCACTTTTTCACAAAGCCACCAATACTATTGACCGTATCCGTCTTACTACATTTGATGAACTGGAAAGCAGTGCTTACCTGGCAGAAATACTCCAGCCGCTGAAAGAAGTAACATACCGTTCGGTTGTTGTCTGCTCTGCTTTTCCGCAGGCAATGCTTTTCCCGTCGAAACAGTTCCAGAAAGACTATACGGCACTTAACCTGGTTTACGATCAGCCGGCACAGGATTATTTTCATGACAGCATCCCGGAATGGCAAATGGTAACGGCGTACTCAATTCCGCAAACCGTAAGTCAGCATCTCCATGATTCCTTTCCTTCGGCGTACTACTTTCATTGCTATACACCTGCCATAAAAATTTATAACGGCTACATTGCCGATCATCAGTTATCTGTTCATTTTAGTGAACAATATTTTTCAGTAGTACTGAAAAAAGATATGGCCATTCACCTGGCGCAAACGTATTTCTACAAAACACCGTTAGATGTGGTGTATTACCTGTTGAACATCTGTTATGAATTCAACCTTTTGCAACAGGAGTTATTTCTGATTCTCTCCGGCCTGGTGGATAAAGACTCAAATCTTTTTATGAACCTGCAACAGTATTTTACCAACATCCATTTTGCACAGCAGCCGGAGATCACCCTGCCGCAGAGTCCTTACCCGCACTATTATTTTACATCCATCTATAACCTGGCTGCATGCGTATTATAAGCGGAAAACTTGGAGGACGAAGGATCAATCCACCTTCGCAGATGCCTTATACCAGGCCTACAACCGATATTGCAAAAGAAGGTCTCTTTAATATATTACAGAACAACCTTGATTTTGAAAACCTGAAAACGCTTGATCTGTTTGGTGGCACCGGCAGCATCAGTTACGAACTGGCATCCCGCGGCGCTACCGACCTGACGATTGTGGAGAAGGATAACCAGATGTCCTCCTTCATCAAAAAAACAGCTACTGACCTTGGGCTGTCACAGATCAAATTGGTAAAATCCGACGTGTTCCGCTTTATTGATACAACACATGAAAAATATGATTTCATCTTTGCCGGTCCGCCGTATGCGCTGACAACGATTGATGAAATCCCTAAATTGATTTTTGAAAAAGGCCTGCTCAATGCCGGCGGCTGGTTTATCCTGGAACACACGCCGCGAAACAACTACCAAACCTACCCCTACTTTCTGCGGGAGAAAAATTATGGCACAACGGTTTTTTCCATTTTTGAAATGCCTGAAAAAGAGGAGGAGTAAGTTGATGCAACAAGCGACAAGGCTACTATCATCTCCTGTTGCGTCGCACACTTCATCGTTCCGGAACCTTATTCAGCCGGAATTCTGTCGCTATTGCATCTTAATCTTCGTGCAACTTTGTGCCTTTGTGACTTTGTGGTAAAAACACTTGATCCATGTTAAAAAAAGAAGCCCGTAAAACCTACGATAAAAAAAGAAAAGAGCTTACGTATACAGACCGGCTGAAGTGGGATGATCTTATCCTGATCAATTTTCAAACGGTGGAATTGCCGCAACTCGGTGCGGTTTTCAGTTTCTATCCCATGGAAGAACGCAATGAAATCAACGCCTTTATTATTACCGATTACCTGCACTTTCGTAATCCTAACCTGCAGATCTGCTATCCCAAAATGGCTATCGATGAGCCAAACATGGAAGCGATCTCCTGCCGCGCCGACACCATCTTTGAAGCCAATGCCATCAATATCCTGGAACCGCTCGAAACGGAAATCGTTGATCCGCTCGACATTGATATGGTGCTGGTGCCTATGCTCATTTGCGATGTGAACGGAAACCGGGTTGGATTTGGCAAAGGCTATTACGATCGCTATTTGTCCCGCTGCCGACCTGATTGTCTGAAAGTAGGTCTGTCATATTTTGAGCCGGTGGAGCAGATCACCGACGCCAATGAATTTGACGTACCTTTAAACCTTTGCATCACACCCCAAAAGGTATATGTTTTCTAATTGGTTTCTCAAGTCATTTCGCATTTTACTGTTGCCGTTTGCGTTGCTTTTTGGGTTTATTGTTGTTATCCGCAACTGGCTATACGATAAAAAAATCCTGAAATCAGCTTCCTTCGGTTTGCCCCTGATTGGTGTGGGCAATCTTTCGGTGGGTGGCACCGGTAAATCGCCGATGGTGGAATTCCTGGTGATGCACCTGAAAGGGCACTATAAAGTGGCTACACTAAGCCGCGGGTACAGGCGTAAAACGAAAGGCTATGCGCTGGCAAGCGAAGGCACCACTGCTATTGAGATAGGGGATGAACCCATGCAATTCTTTAAAAAATTTCCGGATGTGCCGATCGCAATCGGGGAAGAAAGGCTGGTTGCCATTCCGCAACTGCTGCACGACAGGCCGGAAACAGAGGTCATTATTCTGGATGATGCCTTCCAGCACAGGGCCGTTCAGGCAGGACTCAACATTTTACTGACGGATTATGGCAATTTGTTCACACGGGATTTTTATTTGCCTACCGGTGACCTGCGGGATGCACGAAGCTCGTATCAGCGGGCTGAGATCATCGTGGTTACCAAATGCCCTGCAGCCTTATCCGTTGAAGAAAAAGAAAGCATCATCAGCGAGATTGACCCCCTGAAGGGACAGCAGGTTTATTTTACAACCATCGCATATGGTGCACCCTACCACATCACATCCCGGAACATGGCTGCTATCGATAACGAAACGGAAATTTTGTTGGTGACAGGCATTGCCAATCCCAAACCCCTGAAGGCTTACCTGGAAGAACGTATTCCTACCTATTATATGATGGAATACAATGATCATCATATATTTTCCATTGATGATTGGCGTGACATCAAAAAGCGTTACGAAAGCATTGAAGTGGAAAAGAAACTGGTGCTTACAACAGAAAAGGACGCTATGCGCCTGCTGAAATTCAGTGCAGAGATTGATGGCATGCCGTTTTATGTAATACCAATTGAGCATAAATTTTTATTTAACGAAGAACAATTATTTTTAAAGAGAGTAACAGGCTTTGTGGAAAACTTCAAAAATCCTTCTTAACCATGGGACGTAAACACGCTAAGCACAAAGAAAAAACAGCAAAGAAAAAGGGAGGCGAGAGCAGGGCACATGACTTTCAGGGCAAGCTGGAAATCACACGTTCGGGAATGGGTTTTGTAATCGTGGAAGGGGAAGAAACTGATATCCTGATCCGGCCATCTGATTTCAACACAGCAATGCATGGTGACACGGTGCAGGTTCGTCTAAAAGAGGAACGTGGCGGTAAGCGCAAACAAGGTGTGATCACAAATGTGGTGGAGCGCAAGCAATCCGAATTTATTGGGCACCTGGAAATGAATAAAGGCTTTGCATTTTTTGTAAACGAAAACGATAAACGTACCCCGGATATTTATGTCCCCGAACGCTCTTTCAATGGGGCCAAAGAAGGCGACAGGGTAGTGGTAAAAGTGAAGGGGTGGGATATGGATGGAGGGAAACGTCCAATTGGCGAAGTCGTTAGTATCCTCGATGCCGAGAATGTGAATGACATCGCTATGAAGGAGATCCTGCTGGAAGCTGGCTTCCCGATCGAATTTCCCGATGAGGTGATGGAAGAAGCAGCCCGCATTCCGGATGTAATTACTGAGGAAGAAATTAAAAAACGTCGCGATTTTCGCGGTGTACTCACCTTTACCATAGATCCCGTTGATGCCAAAGATTTTGACGATGCGCTTTCGATAAAAGTTCTAAAGAACGGCAACCTGGAAATTGGTGTACACATTGCCGATGTCAGTCATTATGTAACCCCGGATACAGCACTGGATGAATTTGCCTATAAAAAAGCAACATCGGTTTACCTGCCCGACAGGGTGAACCCTATGTTGCCCGAACATATTTCGAATGTTTTGTGTTCGCTGCGTCCGCACGAAGACAAACTGACCTTTTCCGCTGTATTTGAAATGACACCAAAAGGAGCCGTGAAAAATTATTGGTTGGGCCGTACTGTTATCCACTCTAATCACCGGTTTACCTACGAAGAGGTGCAGGAGATTATTGAAAAGGAAACGGGCATTTATTCCGATGAGATTCTTTTGCTCAATGCCATTGCACGGCGCCTGCGCAAAAAGCGGTTTGATGCCGGCGCGATCAACTTCTCCAGTACCGAAGTACGATTCAAGCTGGATGAAAAAGGAAAGCCAATTGGAATCGTTGTTAAAGAAAGCAAGGAATCGCACCAGTTGATCGAGGAGTTTATGTTGTTGGCCAACCGGTATGTGGCGCAGCACATCTCCAAGATTGAAGTCAATAAAAAACCGCTGCCCTTCCCTTACCGGGTACATGACCTGCCAACGGAAGAAAAGCTGTTGCCATTTATGGCTTTTGCCCGCAAGTTTGGTCATAAATTCGACACCTCATCACCTGAAAAAATTGCTGAATCTTTCAACCAGATGCTGAAAGATGTAGCGGGTAAACCGGAGCAGCATGTGCTGGAATCGCTGGGCATCCGCACCATGGCAAAAGCCATTTACACTACTGATAATATTGGACACTACGGTTTGGGATTTGAAAACTATTGTCATTTTACCTCGCCTATTCGTCGCTACCCTGATGTTCTTGTGCACAGGGTGCTGGAAGGTGTGCTGAATAACAAAGTGAAGCCCGATAAAAAAATGGAGCAGCAATGCAAGCATTGTAGCGAACGGGAACGGGCAGCCATGGAAGCGGAAAGGGCAGCCAACAAATACAAGCAGGTAGAGTACATGCGTGACTTTATCGGCGAAGAATTTGAAGGCGTTATTAGCGGCGTGGCTGCGTTTGGCTTCTGGGTAGAAACTATCGAGCACAAATGCGAAGGCATGGTAAGTATCACCTCACTGGCAGAATACGATGAATTCCGTTTGATTGAAAGTGACTACAGCCTGGTAGGCATGCGCAGCGGCAGGCGTTTTCGCATGGGCGACAGGGTGCGGATCAAAGTCATATCGGCGAATTTGAAGAAACGACAGCTGGATTACGAATGGGTACTGACAGCAACATTGGAAGACGGAGAAGAAGGGCAGGAAGTACAAAAGCAACACCCAGAAAAAACGAAACAAAAACCAAAACGTAAAAAGAAAAAGCAGGAAGAGTAATGAACAAATTTGAAGCGTTGTCCAAGCTGTTTAATGAGAAATTCAACACTGCGCATTTCCCCGATGAACCCGCCTCCCTTTACGAGCCCAATGTTTATTTTTTGAAACTTGGAGGCAAAAGGGTCCGTCCCGTTTTGTGCCTGATGGGTTGTGAACTTTTCAACGACATTTCAGAAGATGCCTGGAATGTGGCCAATGCCATTGAATTGTTTCACAACTTTACCCTGATTCATGACGATATAATGGACAAAGCACCGTTGCGCAGGGGCATGCAAACGGTGCACGAAAAATATGGTGAGAGCACCGCACTGCTGGCGGGTGATGTGATGCTGGTAGCTGCCTATGATTACCTCAACAAAATTTCACCCAACTACTTACGCCGCATCATTAACTTATTTAATAAAACGGCGAGGGAGGTTTGTGAAGGCCAGCAACTGGATATGGATTTTGAAAAGAAGGAGGCGGTTGATTTTCATTCATACGAACATATGATCAGCCTGAAAACCTCTGTGCTGCTGGCAGCCAGCCTGCAGATGGGAGCCATCCTTGGCGGTGCACTGGAACGAAACCAAAACCTGATTTACGAATTTGGGCGGAAACTGGGACTGGCCTTTCAGGTTCAGGACGATTACCTGGATGCTTTTGGCGATGCCGCGAAATTTGGCAAGCAGATCGGTGGCGATATCAAGGCCAACAAAAAAACATTTTTATTAATCCATGCGTTAGAAACGGCAACACCACCACATAAAGAAAAGCTGCTTCAATTGCTGGACGGAAATGCACCCGATAAAGTAGAAAATGTGCTGAGCATTTTCAGGGATTGCAAGGTGGATGCCTGGGCCGAACGTTTAAAAGAAACGTACCTGAACGAAGCCTTAAAGCACCTGGATGATGTGGCCGTTCTTTCGAAGCGAAAAGAACCTCTGCGGGAGTTAGCAGCCTTCCTGATCCAACGGCAACATTAATTGATATACAAAAATCCCGGCCAACAAAGCCGGGATATCTTGTTTTACCACTGTCGCCTGACAGCATCTGCTCACATTAGGATACCGCCAAAACCACACATGAAATTAAAATGACAATATCAATAATCACGCTGAGTGCAAAAGCAGGGATGGTGACTTTTGTTGGCATGGCAGCCAGGTTGGTTACAAGGGCGATTCCCATCGCCACCATAGCAGTCATGAACAAAAAGAAGTTGGGTCCGGCAAACAAGGTTGCCATTACGGTTATCGGTGTTAAGGCACAACCATGAATAGCCAGCGCCAGTCCTACCCACATAATGCGGTTATGCTCCTGGCCTTTACAATAAGCCATAAAACGAGACCACAAAGAGGCTTGCGACAATGATCCGGTATAGGTTGTGTTGATGGTTTGATTCAGTGTTGTTTGCATTTTTTTCGATTTAGTGATACAAAGATGGATTTACCGGGGAGGGATTTCTATGACGCTTATAAACGATGATCCTGATTTTTATCAGTTGCAGAACAGACATCTGCCCAGATTCTTTTATTGCTTTTCGGTGTGAAAACTGTTTTTTCTCTATTTTAACCGCTGAAATCATCGGTGAATGGCAAATCAACTTTTCAGGAAGAAATCAATAGATCAGATCAGTGACGATTATCATGCAGCAGAAAAAGATTCCAGTAACCATCTTCGAAAGGTTTTAAGTGTACGCGACCTTACTTTCCTGGGAATAGCGGCCGTTGTGGGTGCCGGCATTTTCTCCACTATCGGTAATGCGGCATTCAACGGAGGTCCGGGAGTTACCATCCTTTTTGTGATTACTGCCATTGCCTGTGGATTTTCGGCGCTTTGCTATGCCGAATTTGCCAGTCGTGTACCGGTGTCAGGAAGTGCTTACACGTATTCCTATGTTACGTTTGGCGAACTGGTGGCCTGGATCATTGGCTGGGCACTAATATTGGAATATGCCATTGGTAACATTGTTGTTGCCATTTCGTGGAGTGGCTATTTCAATAACCTGCTGGTCAATTTATTCAATATTCATCTACCAGACTGGATGCTGATTGACCCGATGACGGCAAGCAATGCCTACAAAGAAGCTACATCAGCCATTGCTACCAATACGTTTGCCGAAGGCCGCACCATCCAGGAATACCAGTTTGCCATCAATGCATGGAACAATGCGCCTGTTGTAGCCGGATACAAGGTTTTTTTCAACCTTCCCGCTTTTATCATCGTCGTGCTGATTACCTGGATCGCCTATATTGGCATCAAGGAAAGTAAAAAAACAGCCAATGCCATGGTGCTGTTCAAGATTGGTGTGATCATTTTCGTGATTGTGGCAGGGGCTTTTTTTGTAGATGTCAATAACTGGACACCTTTCCTGCCCAACCGCTTTGAAGGAGTATTGCGGGGTGTATCGGCGGTGTTTTATGCCTACATAGGTTTTGATGCCATCTCCACCACTGCAGAGGAGTGCAGGAACCCGCAACGGGATATGCCAAAAGCGATGATCTATTCGTTGCTGATCTGCACTGGGCTGTATATAATGATCGCACTTGTGCTGACCGGCATTGAAAATTACTCCCGATTTGAAAATGTAAACGATCCGCTGGCCTTTGTATTTGCGGAAAGAGCTCCCTGGATCGAGACTATCGTTTCGGTAAGTGCGGTGATCGCTACAACATCGGTACTGCTGGTTTTTCAATTGGGACAACCCCGGATTTGGATGAGCATGAGCCGTGATGGCCTGCTGCCAAAAAAGTTTCAGAAAATTCATCCCAAATACCAGACGCCTTCGTTTGCTACCATTGTTACCGGTTTTTTGGTAGCCATTCCGGCGTTGTTTATAGAAGACGTTATTGTAACAGACCTGACCAGTATCGGGACCTTGTTTGCCTTTGCGCTTGTGGCGGGTGGTGTATTACTGCTTCCGCGGATTGAAAAGCAACCCGGTCGATTTTCACTGCCTTACTGGAATGGACAGTTTGCCATTCCGCTGATTGTGGCTGGATTCATCGTTGCTTTCAACAACCGGATACAGGAAGCATTTGCCAACCTTGGTAACGAAGGTTTCCAGGAGGTATTATTCCTGTTGTTTGTAGTGGCAGCGATATTTCTTGCCATCCTGACCTTTATTAAAAAATTCTCCTTTATACCCATTATGGGAGTTCTTTTCTGCCTTTACCTGATGGTAGAAATCCCGGCCAACAGTTGGCTGGTGTTCTTTGGCTGGATGGCAGTAGGTCTCCTGGTTTATTTCCTGTATGGCTACCGGAACAGCAATTTGCGTAATCGGGTTTCACCTTAAATCATCTTTTGAATTTAAACTAAACGATCAAATTCCCGATTGGCTCTTCGGTGGCAACGATCCTGTTAATCCTTTCCGCATCCTGCCAATCCGTGGTTAATTTTGCGTCATGAAATACCAGGTAGGCGATAAGATTATTGTGTTGCACTCGAACGAAGAAGGAGAGGTGATCGATA
Organism: Flavisolibacter sp.; assembly: GCA_035998945.1. Lineage (GTDB taxonomy): Bacteria > Bacteroidota > Bacteroidia > Chitinophagales > Chitinophagaceae > Flavisolibacter. Next base: position 33,154 of record DASYHD010000014.1, read on the forward strand.
TTATCAATGATAAGATGGTGATGATACAGGTACGCGGTGTCAAGTTCCCGGCTTACATGGATCAGATTGATTTTCCTTACTTCAAACGTTTTACGGAAAAAAAGCTCTTTCCGGCCGAACCAAAGAAAAAACACATAGAAGACCTGCCGAAAGAAAAAAAGCAATCCAAGCCGTTAGAAAAACGGGTGGCGGATGGAGTTTGGCTTTCGTTTCTGCCCAAGTTCCAAACCGATGAATTTGGCGATGATGTGGTAACTGATTTGAAAGTTCACCTGGTCAATCGTACTGAAGTTGCTTACAACTTCATTTATTCCCTGCAGTTTTTTGGAAAGCCTGAATTCGATCTGCGGGGAGAGGTCATGCAGTTCAGTGATTTTTACCTGCACGATGTGGACTTTGAAGACATGAATGACAGCCCGGCATTTGTATTCGAATTTTCGCTGCTGAAGACCGACAAGAAAAAAGCGGATTATTATGAATCCTCGGTAAAGATCAAGCCCAAACAATTGTTTGAACGCATTGAGCAGTTAAAAGAGAAGGGTGAAGCAACGTTTACCTATAAACTGTTTGACACTTACCCAAGCAGACCATACGACGATTTTGTAGAAACACCCGTGCAGAAAGGCACCAAAATCTACAACCTGAAAGACATTCGCCAACACATTTTGCCCGCAAGAACGGTAGTGGACCTGCACATTGAAAAGCTCACCGACAACTGGAAGCACCTGACCAATGGCGAAATTCTGACCATGCAGTTAAAGGAATTTGAGAAATGGTACGATGCGGCACTGGCCAATTACCAGCCACAACTGATCGTTATTCATGGCATTGGCAGTGGCAAACTGCGGGATGAAATTCATGAACTGTTGCGAACAAGAAAAGAAGTCAAATCGTTCGTCAACCAGTATCATCCCAATTTCGGCTACGGTGCCACAGAGATCTACTTCAAAGTCTGAGGTTTTACAACTCTTATCTTCCCTTTATTTACAGCCTTTGCAGTTTATTGGGTTACTACCAGTTCGTTGTTCATAACTATGGTAGTTGAACAATATCCTGGCACAACTTCTTTCCTCTTTTTTCTTAACACCAACCGCATAATGGGTTTTGTACCTTTGCAGCACTGCAAGCTGCGCTATCGTTCCGTTTTCACGGGAAGGAAAGTCCGGACAGCACAGGGCAACGCACCACCTAACAGGTGGGTACTCTTCGGGGTAACAGAAAGTGCCACAGAAAATAACTGCCGATCATGCACCGCATGAGGTGAGGGTGAAAAAGTAGGGTAAGAGCCTACAGGGGTTGCTGGCAACAGCAACCTGGGGTAAACCTTGCGTGCTGAAATGCCAAATATACCAGTGTTTGAGGGCGGCCCGCCTGAGCTGGGTGGGTAGGCAGATAGAGGTAGCCAGCAATGGCTATCCCAGATAAATGATAGTGGTTCGGCAAGCACAGTGTAAACTTGCTTACGAATACAGAATCCGGCTTACAGGCTTGCAGTTTTTTTATCCGCAGAGAAGAAGGAATGCGGAGGCTTACGCAAAGAAAACTTTATCCGCAGCGAAAGCTTCGCCTCTCCTGTTCTCTGCGGTTAAAAATAATGTTGACCAATATATCCTCCCAACTCCATCAGCCAGGCAATGCCCACATGCACCAGAAATCCCCCAAGAATGGTTTGGGTGTGATAGGAGACCACGCCCAGGATCAATCCACCGAAATAAGAAGAAATACATTCGCCCAGGGGTTTACCAAAATGGATGGCGCAATAAAAAATAGCCATTGGTAAAATCGCAGCTTGTCCTGCATATTTTGCAAAAGCAAGAATAAGAAACCCGCGAAAGAAAAGTTCAATGGAAAAGAAATCAGTTCCGTATGAAAGCTGGTAAAGAAGTTTATGCCATCCTTTGCCGGTTTGCTGCAGGTATTCGATGTTTTGCATGCGCGGATACATGGCAAGAAAATCTGGTTGGGTGGACGCCACTGCCACCAGGGGTACCATCAGGAGCAGCATCACCAGGTAAGGTTTTGCTGAAAAGTTTTTAGTTGATACCCCATAAAAAGATTTTTCCCTGCCGGAAAGCTGATGGATGATAAACAGGAGCCCTGTAATCACAGCCACTTTAAAAGGCCAGTACACAACGGCTGTCCAGTACCTGTTTTCAAAATAATTGGTTGAAAATTGAATGTCCAGGCTATACACCATCTTCCATGAAAAAACTGCTGGCGCAAGCAACAGCAGAACCCAAAACATCCGGTTTCGTAGAATAGATGATGGCGAAAACAGGTAGTACAGCCAGTATCCAAATCCAAATGCAAACAGGAAAATAAAAAACCAGCACAGGTACTGGAAGGTGGCATCCAGCAGGCGAATGCTGCGGTTCAGGTCAAAGTAGTAATTACAGAAAACAATAATCGCTGTAAAAATCGTTGCCAGGAGCAACATCCGTTTATCAATATTTACAAAGTATTCCCGTAAATACCCAATGATCTTTTTCATCTGTCTTATACGTGACAAAACATAAAATTGCACCATTTATTTTACCAGGAACGAAACTTGACCCAATTTTAAACCGGAGATTACACAATGCGCAATATTCTGATCCTGCTTAGCCTTGCTTTTCATCTGCTATCCTGTTCATCGCAACGAAAACTTACCGGCAAAACGATTACTGGTTTAAAATTCCTGGGCGAATACACCCTGCCGCACAAAATGCAGTTCCGGGGCACAACAATAGGAGGATTGTCCAGCATCGACTATGTACCAACCGAGGACCTGTATTACCTTATCTGTGATGATCGTTCAGACATCAACCCTGCTCGTTTTTATACTGCCAGGATACATTTGGGAGAAAAGGGAATTGACAGTATACAGTGGATGGATGTTGTTACACTGCAGCAGAAAAACGGGCAGCCTTTTCCCAACCGTAAGCAGGATTCATTGCGGGTTCCTGATCCCGAAGCATTGCGGTATAATCCCACCAATCAAACTATTGTATGGAGCAGTGAAGGAGAGCGGATCGCACGTCCCGACCGGAAAATCATTGCCGATCCCTTTATTGCCATTGCTACAAAGAACGGCCTGCTTACCGATACCTTACCCCTGCCTGCCAACATGCGCATGTCGGAAACAGAAAAGGGGCCACGGCAAAATGGTGTATTCGAAGGATTGACGTTTGCCAACCAGTACAAAACACTTTTTGTAAGTGTAGAAGAACCTCTATTTGAAGATGGACCCCGAGCTGGCCTGGACGATACAACCGGCTGGATCCGGATTATCAAATATGATTTGGCAAGTCGTCAGCCCATTGCACAATACGCTTACCAGATTGATCCCGTAGTGCAGGAGCCTATATCCAGAGGCGCCTTCGTTGTCAATGGCGTGCCGGACATATTGGCTATCAACGATCATCAACTGCTGGTAACGGAACGCTCTTTTTCAACAGGCCGACTAACCTGCAACGTAAGGGTATACCTGGCCGAACTGGAGGGAGCGGAGGATATTGCCGGTGTAGCATCACTGGCGCAAACCCCTCCGCAAAAGCCAATCCGTAAAAAACTGCTCCTGAATATGGATAGCTTGCAGCGATGGATCGACAATGTAGAAGGTGCTACGTTTGGTCCTGTTTTACACAATGGCAAAAGGAGTTTGTTATTTGTGACCGATGACAATTTTGCTTCTTATGAAAAAACACAGTTTTTTCTCTTCGAAGTGCAATAACAGTCATTTTCAAGTTTTAACCTCCTTTAACAAGGCCTTTCTCTACATTGTTCTATAAAACACTCAAACATGAAAAAACTTTTTGTACTGGCTGCTTTGCTCACGGCCCTTTTTGTAACGCAAACGGTTTCTGCCCAAGGCGGTGGTGATCCCCAGCAAATGCGCCAGCGGATGATCGAACGTGTAAAGCCACAACTTATTGAAAAAACAAAAATCACGGATGCTGAAGCCGATAAGGTGCTGGATATTTACATAGCCACTCAACCGCAACGTCGTGAGATTCGTATGGATCAATCGATGAGCGATGAGGATAAGGCAAAGAAGATGACAGCGGTTGAAGAAGAAGCCGGTAAAAAATACAAGGCAATTCCGCTTACGGATGAAAAGCTGAAAGCAGTAAATGAGTTTTTCGAAGACATGCGTAAGAACATGCAAAACCGTAGAAATGGCGGCAATTAAGCAAATTGCTTAGTCAATAATTTTAACGTTGAAATGGTGAGCAAAGTGGATCAAATCTGCTTTCTCACCATTTTCATTAAGGTTTACAAAGAATCGATTCCATTTTTTGAAATATACAATAAAGCGCATTATAGAATTCACATTTTTATTGCAGGGCTGCTTTCTATGTAGCTTTTATTCTGCCGTAGCTTTGTGCCACAAATAACTATATGGCAGAAGACCTGAACATCATAACCGGAACAAAAGAGGAACAATACACGACACTTATTCCGCAAATCAAAGGTTTGCTGGAAGGTGAAACAGACCTTGTGGCTAACCTGGCAAATGTTTCAGCTGCACTAAAGGAACAGTTCGGCTGGCTATGGGTAGGCTTTTACCTCGTTAAAAATGATGAACTTGTTTTAGGACCATTTCAGGGCCCGGTTGCGTGTACACGCATCAGGAAAGGAAGAGGCGTTTGTGGAAGCTCCTGGGCAAAGGGTGAAACAATCATTGTACCTGACGTGGAAAAATTTCCCGGTCATATCGCCTGCAGCAGCATGTCACGTTCAGAAATCGCGTTACCACTTTTCAAAGATGGGAAAGTTGTCGGTGTTTTGGATGTAGACAGTGCATCATTGGATACGTTTGATGACACCGATAAAAAATTCCTGGAAGAGATCATAAATCTTATTCGCCTTTAAATGGATAGTGATTTAAACCTATTCCAAAATTTTACTATCAGTTTTCCCTTAGCAATAGATTAGAACCGGATTAAAGGTTGTCAAAACAACTGAAAATCAAATAAAAAAAGCTGCCAACGGGCAGCTTTTTGTTTAAAAGCGGCACAGTATTTCCGGTGCTTACATGGCAATTCGATCATATGGATAAAAAAAAGAATCAGGAGCAGGATCAACAAACAACCGGACAGCACGAACATCCTTTACGTCAGGAAATAAGTGATGAGCAACACAAACTCAATATATCAGCTCACGACGAAGCAGAAAAGGACATGGAGGATGATGCAGAATTGACCGCCAGCAGCCCGAATGATGACCTTGATGAAGGGGAATCGGCAAGGCTGGGTGAACAAACCGATTTGATTTAATCTTAACCAACAAACCAGTCAATCGTATGCAACAGTTTAACGGCAGACCCCCCAGCAGGGAAAGAAAAGATGAAATGACCCGTGTAAATGCGTCTTCCAATAACCAGCAATTACAGGATAGAAGAAGCAGCGGAGATCCTTCAAAGTACAATACCCGTTCTGAACGGCGACGGATCGGCTGGGAAAATGACTTGTACGAGCGGCAAAGTATATAAGCATGGAAGACGATAAAAAAGGTCGGTATGATATGACGGAAGTAGCCAGCAAACGGGAAGACCCTGAAGCTACCCGTGTGGCACGACAGGCTGAGTCCGATGATTTGTACGGTGGTCCCGGGGCGGCTACAACACCTTCACCGGAAGGTGATGCGGCCGGTGAAAACAGGGTAACAACATCTATTAGTGAGGATTAAATGAATAATGTTATGGCAAACAAAAACAAAGACAGGAAAAGCGAAGCCCAGGAGCGGTTTGAAGAAGCCGACAATGCAGGACGCTTCGCAGGGAATGATGAAGATTCAAGAAAGGCAAAAGCTGCTGCCTTGCAAGGTGATGTAAAGGATACTACAGGGTATGATTCCAGTCCGTTTCAAAATGAGAGTGGCTCCAGGAGCAATCCGGAAGACGAAAGAACAAATGCAACAGCACATCGCGGGTCAGCACAGGTACAGGATTTTACCGGCGATGCGCAGAATGTAAACGATGGTGGAGGAAGACCTTTGGACGAAGATGAACTGGATCATGCACGGAACAAAGCCAATGAAAGCAAAGGATCAGAAAACAGTCAGTAATAGAAGATAGACAGAAGCGTGGCAGACAGGTTCAAAACAAAAGCTCCCGAAACCGGGAGCTTTTGTTTTGAATAATGTTATCAGAATTGCATAGATGGATTAAGGTAAACTCTATGGTACTTACTTACTGTTGATCACTTCTTTGGCCTTTTGAAAAATGGGGTCGTAAAGATTGTAAACTTCATAAAAACCTTGGGTGCGCCATTTCAGCCGGGCCAGAAAAGCTTTTATTCTTTCCTCAATTGCCTGCTTATCAGATGCAGGTGTCTTTGCCAAAAAAATACTGTCGCGCAAAGCAAATGACACCAGTTGATTCCAGGCATCTTCTGTATTACGAAACCGTGTTGCAAAGTCAGTAGGCGATTTGTACTGTTGAAACTGCGGCAGGTTGGAAATGTAATATTGGTAAATAAAATTATTGAAGCGGCCATCGAGGTAGAGCCGGGTAACGTTGTGTGTAAACGAACTGGTATCAACCGGTACATAAACATCCGGTGTAATGCCGCCACCGCCATATACTTTTCTTCCGCCATTGGTTGTATAAACCTTTTCGTCGCTTGTATGCAGGGAATCAGGATTGATGATCTCCCCGCTCATGTATCGCTCCCTGATCTCTTCCATGTAAATCTTTTTGCCTTTGTCGTACGGACGCTGGATACTGCGGCCGCTGGGCGTATAATAGCGGGCTACGGTTAAACGTATGGCCGAACCATCACTCAGTCCGTATTGCTCCTGTACCAGCCCTTTGCCAAAGCTGCGGCGACCAACAATGGTGGCACGGTCCCAATCCTGCAGTGCACCGGCAACAATCTCGGAAGCACTTGCCGATAATTCATCGATCAGTACCAGCAATTTGCCTTTTTCAAAAACACCTTCCTTGTTGGCCTTGTATTCTTTTTTATCAATGTTTGTTCCCTGTGTATATACGATCAGTTTTTCTTCTGCCAGAAATTCATCGGCAATGTTCACGGCCTGGGTGATGTAGCCGCCACCATTTCCACGCAAGTCAAGGATCAGGTCCTGCATACCACTTGCCTGGAGCTTTTCCAGGCTTTCCATAAACTCGCGGTAAGCGGTTTCGGAGAACTTACCCAGTTTAATATAACCTGTATTTTCATCCACCATATACGTAGCATCCAATGCGGGCAGCGGAATACGGCCACGGGTAATGGTAATGTCCTGCAGATTGTTTCCACGCCTTACGGTGAGTTTTACCTTGCTGCCTGCTTTGCCGCGGATCAATTTGCGGATGTCCTGGATGGGCATCGTTTTACTGACAATGGAGGAGTCATTTACTTTAATGATCTTGTCTCCCAATTGCAATCCGGCTTTGTCGCTCGGACCATCCGGGATTACATAGATCACATTCACGGTATCGCGAAACAAATTAAATTCCACACCGATACCCTCAAAGTTGCCGGCCAGGTCTTCGTTGGCCTCTGCCACTTCACTATAAGGGATATAGATTGAATGAGGGTCCAGGTTTTCCATGACGGCTGAAATGGCATCATCCTGCAGGGAATCCAGTTTTACTTCATCCACGTAGCGGGATCGTATAAGGTCCATGGTTTCCTGCAGGGTATTGGCTTTGTCGCGACGGAAAAAATTTGCCGATCCCGTTTGCTGGTGCATCTTAAATCCAAAGAACATCCCCACTATCATCACCACAGAAAGTATCAAAGGGAGCCAGACCTGAAGTTTTTTATTGTGCATTGTTGCCTTTACTTTGTAAATGTTTTGCAAAATACGGGCATTTCAAAAAAAAGGAAATTCCACCCTTGTAATTCAACAATACTTTAAGCACAACACATGTCATCGATTTTAATAGCCGACAGCGGAGCCACAAAAGCAGAATGGTGTTTGATCAAGCAAGGAAAAAAGAAAACAATCTTCACCCCGGGTATCAGCCCTTATTTTTTATCCACTGAAGAGATCCGTGATCTTGTACAAAAGGAAGTTGCCGACAACTTAAAAAAGGTAACGGTAGAAAAAATGTTTTTTTACGGTACAGGATGCGCTAACCCTGAAAATGCAAAAAGTGTAAAAAAGGCATTGAAAACCGTTTTTCCGGATGCACAAATCTCCGTTGAAACAGACCTCATGGCCGCAGCCAGGGCACTGTGCGGTACCAATAAAGGCATTGCCTGCATCCTGGGCACCGGTTCAAACTCCTGCTACTTCAACGGGAAAAGTATTGTAAAAAACAGCCCGGGCTTGGGATATGTTTTAGGCGACGAGGGGAGTGGTGCCTACCTTGGCAAAAAGGTGCTGCAATATTACCTGTACGATACATTTGATGAAGACCTGCGTGCTTTGTTCGATGCAAAATATGTAACCAACCGTGTTGAGATCCTGGATAATGTTTACAAAAAACCACTGCCCAACCGTTACCTTGCATCTTTTACCATGTTTCTGGCAGAGAACCGCGGACATTATATGATTGAAAACATTATCGAAGACGGATTGAATGATTTCTTTTTCCAGCATCTGAACAAGTACAATGAAATATGGAAATACCCTGTCAACTTCGTAGGCAGCGTAGCCGATGGTTTTAAAGATGTGATTCAGACCCTGTGTGCATCCTATGAATTTGAGTTGGGTACCATCCTGAAAAACCCGATGCAGGGCTTAGTGAAGTATCACGCAGGCTAAACGGGTAAGCATCGGCCGGCGGGAAATGATTGTAAACTATAAGAGACTATTCCCCCCAAAAACCGGATCGCATGCTGGTAAAAATCTGTTGAAGTTTAATACATGTAAATCCTGACTGATCGTATAGATAAATCAAAACATAATATTCCCTAGACGCAACTGTTTTCATGAAACCATTTAAAAAAATTACTGAACAAACAAGCAAGTACAGACACCTGGAAAAAATGTCGGTTGTTGAAATTCTTGTCAACATCAACAACGAAGACAAAACCGTTCCGCTGGCTATTGAAACCGTAATTCCGCAAATTGAAAAATTGGTTAGTGCCATATCCGATAAAATGCTATCCGGCGGCCGCCTGTTTTACATTGGCGCCGGTACAAGCGGCCGCCTGGCGGTGGTAGATGCCAGTGAGTGTCCGCCTACTTATGGTGTGCCCTATGGATTGGTTATAGCCGTTATTGCCGGCGGCGATGAAGCCATTACAAAAGCTGTGGAAAATGCGGAAGACGATCGGATGCAGGGATGGCTTGATCTGGAGAAACACAACATCAGCGATAAAGACGCAGTCATTGGCATTGCTGCCAGCGGCACCACACCTTATGTAATCGGCGCTTTAGAAGAAGCAAAAAAAAGGGGTATCATCACCGGCAGCATCACCAATAACCCGGGCTCACCACTGGAACTTGTTGCTGACTACCCAATTGCAGTGGCCGTAGGACCGGAGTTCGTTACCGGTAGTACCCGCATGAAAAGCGGCACCTCGCAAAAACTCATCCTTAACATGATCTCTACTACAGTGATGATCCAGTTGGGAAGGGTAGAAGACAACAAAATGGTGAACATGCAGCTAACCAATGAAAAATTGATTGATCGTGGCACGAAAATGATAATGGATAAATTATCGCTGCAGGACTACGAACAAGCCAAAGCATTGCTGTTGCAGTACGGCAGCGTTAAGAAAGCGGTGGACAATGCCAATTTGAAAATGTGAAGATGTGCAAATGTGAAAATTATTTCAAGGCACGGAAAGTTGCATTTTCACATTTGCACATTTGCTAATTTGCACATTGACGTATGCATGATATAGAACCATATTACAATTGGAGACACATTTATGTGAGTGAGGAAGATCAGCGGTCACCGTTCTATAACCGGCAGTATTCCGAGTTTGAATTTTCTTCTACCGTTTACAACTACTACATACACCCGCAGTGGGATGATTTCGGCAGCCGTACCCTGTACCTGAAAGTGTTGCAGGCAGATTATGATGAGAAATACGTTGTCATCGAGCTTATTGGCGAATGGAACGATGCCATCGAAAATGACATCATGGAGCTAAAGCGGGAAGTGATGGACAAATTCATGGAAGAAGGCATTTACAAGTTCATCCTTATTACCGAAAATGTACTCAACTTTCACAGCGGAGACAAAGATTATTACCAGGAATGGTACGAAGAAGTAAGTGATGAGGAAGGATGGATCGTCAGCATCAACATGCCGCAGGCGACACAGCATGACTTCAAGAAAGCCAAGCTGAATTACTACGTTGAATTGATGGAATTAGATAATTGGCGCATCTACAAACCCTTTCATCTGTTTAAAAAAATTGACACGGAATTGAATCATCGTTTATCAATGTAGTTTTTGAATTTCTTTCACATTTTTATTGTTCCGCCCGTACCTTTGCGACACAAAAAAATTTTTCATACCACATATGAAATGGTCCTACTTCTTCACGTCTGCTGTTGGAAGAAAAATAGTCATGGCGGTAACAGGAATTTTTCTCATTCTGTTTTTACTGGTACACGTAGGGCTGAATGCCTGCATCTTCGCCGACCTTGAATGGCTGGATCCAACTGACAATGGTGAAATGTTCAATCGTGCCGCCCACTTTATGGGTTCTACGGTTGTCATGCGTATTATGGAAATTATCCTGTTCCTTGGATTCATTGCGCACATTGTGCAAGGCTACGTGGTAGAAGCCAAAAACCGCAGCCGTCGCGGGCCAGGATACCAGGTTGATTTAGGCAGCAGGGGCAGCACCTGGATGAGCCGCAGTATGGCTTTTCTGGGTACATTGATCTTTATGTTCCTGATCCTGCACATTTCCAAATTCTGGTGGTCATCAAGAGTAACGCATGATCTGGAGCCGGTAGCATATGGCAATGGTGTTGAAATGCATAACCTTTACCTGCGCATGTACGACGTGTTCCAAAACCCCATCATTGTTGTGATATACGTGTTAAGTGTTTTGTTTTTAGGCTTCCATTTATGGCATGGCTTCCACAGTGCGTTCCGCAGCATGGGTGTGCACAACAAAAAATATCTGAGCTTGTTAAAAGGATTGGGCTATGGCTTTACAGTGCTTGTTTGTACACTGTTTGCGCTGATGCCGATCGCTATGTTTTTTCAGTGGGTAAGCCCGAATTAAAAGATGATCGGAGCAACTGTACAGGTTTGCAAGACAACAGAAGGTGAACAAGACGAAAGAGCCCGGAACAAAAATTCATAAAACAACTTATCAAATTAGCAAATTTGATTTATGCTGAATGCAAAAATTCCTGCGGGACCATTAGAGAAAAAATGGGAAGATTACAGAAGCCATGTGAAGCTGGTAAACCCTGCCAATAAACGTAAGCTTGAAGTGATTGTGATTGGAACCGGTCTGGCCGGTGCCTCCGCTGCCGCTTCGCTGGGCGAATTGGGTTACAAAGTAAAGGCCTTTTGTTTCCAGGATTCTCCCCGCCGTGCCCATTCCATTGCCGCACAGGGCGGTATCAATGCTGCTAAAAACTATCAAAACGATGGAGACTCCGTGTTCCGTCTTTTTTATGATACCATCAAAGGTGGCGACTACCGTGCAAGGGAAGCAAACGTTCACCGCCTGGCGGAAGTGAGCGGATCTATTATTGACCAGTGCGTAGCGCAGGGTGTTCCGTTCGCAAGGGAATATGGCGGTTTGCTCAGCAACCGTTCTTTTGGTGGAACGCAGGTACAGCGTACTTTCTATGCGGCGGGTCAAACTGGCCAGCAGTTGCTGATCGGTGCCCACCAGGCCCTGGAAAGGCAGGTAGCGTTGGGCAATGTAAAAATGTACACCCGTCATGAGATGCTGGAACTGGTAATGATAGACGGCAAGGCTCGCGGTATCATTGCCCGCGACCTGGTAACAGGTGATCTGGAGCGGCATTTTGGTCATGCCGTGCTGTTGTGCAGTGGCGGTTATGGAAACGTTTTTTATCTGTCTACAAATGCCATGGGTAGCAACACGACTGCTATCTGGAAGGCGCATAAAAAAGGAGCCTTTTTCGGCAATCCTTGCTTTACGCAAATTCACCCAACTTGTATCCCGGTTACGGGTGAACACCAGTCCAAGCTGACCCTGATGTCAGAGTCCCTTCGGAACGATGGGCGCATATGGGTACCGAAAAAACAAGGTGAAACTCGCCGTCCCGGGGAAATTCCTGAAGAAGAAAGAGATTATTATCTCGAACGCAGGTATCCTGCTTTTGGTAACCTTGTTCCCCGCGATGTAGCTTCCCGTGCAGCAAAAGAACGTTGCGATGCCGGTTACGGGGTGGGTACATCCAGGCAGGCTGTTTATCTGGATTATGCCGATGCCATTCAGCGTTACGGCAAGATTGAAGCAGGTAAGCGTGGCCTGGCCAGTGCCGATGCAGCTACGATCACTGTGTTGGGTAAAGAAGTAGTGAAAGAAAAATACGGCAACCTTTTCGACATGTACGAAAAGATTACCGGCGAAAATCCATATGAAGTACCCATGCGAATTTACCCTGCGGTGCACTACACCATGGGCGGCTTGTGGGTAGATTATGAATTGATGACCACCATCCCCGGCTTGTATGCTTTGGGGGAATGCAACTTCTCTGATCACGGAGCCAACCGCTTGGGAGCTTCGGCCTTGATGCAGGGTCTTGCCGATGGTTATTTTGTAATCCCCTATACGATCGGGAATTACCTGGCCGATGAGATTCGGGTGAATGCCATTCCCACCTCACATCCGGCCTTTGAAGAAGCGGAAAGAAGCGTTCGCGAACGTATTGACCGCCTCATGAGCATCAATGGGAAACAAACCGTTGAAAGCATGCACAAGCGGCTGGGAAAGATCATGTGGGATAAATGTGGCATGGCCCGTAATGCACAGGGCCTACGCGAAGCCATTGAAGAAATCCGCCAGTTGCGGAAAGAATTCTGGAGCGACATCCGCATTCCGGGTAAGGTGAATGATTTTAATCCTGAGCTTGACAAAGCCAACCGCATTGCCGACTTTATGGAATTAGGAGAACTGATGTGCCTGGATGCCCTGCAGCGGGAAGAAAGCTGTGGCGGACACTTCCGGGAAGAGCACCAAACAGAGGAAGGCGAGGCGCTTCGACATGACGACCAGTTTATGTATGTGGCGGCCTGGGAAAGCAGGGGTGAGAATAACTGGGAGTTGCACAAAGAAGAACTGGTTTACGACGTAGTGAAACCAAGCCAGCGGAGTTATAAGTAATTAGCCAATTTGTCAATTCGACAATTTGTCAATGATGAACCAAAATGAAAATATTATTTTAAATAAAACAATAGAATTTTCATTTACCATCATTGAATATGCTGAATTGCTGGAACAGCAGAGAAAATATATAATTGGAAGACAACTTTTGCGATCCGGAACTTCCATTGGGGCAAATGTGCATGAAGCTCAAAATGCAGAAAGCAAAACCAATTTCATTCATAAATTCAAAGTTGCTGCAAAGGAAGTTGAAGAAACAAAGTATTGGCTGGTGTTGTGCGAAAATTCAAAGAGTTATCCTTCTTGCGAGCATCTGACAGGCTTGTTGAAAGAAGTAGATAAAATCATTACGAAAATTATTTCGACAAGCAAAAAGACATACTTGTCAAATTGTCGAATTGACAAATTGCCGAATTGATTATGGAACATTATACCATGAACCTGACGCTGAAAGTTTGGCGGCAGGAAAACAAAGACAGCAAAGGACATTTTGAAACCTATCAGGTTAGCGATATTTCCTCGGAGATGTCCTTCCTGGAAATGTTTGACATTTTAAATGAGCGTCTTGTTGTAGAAGGAAAAGACCCGATTGCGTTTGACCATGACTGCCGCGAAGGTATCTGCGGTATGTGCTCCATGCACATTAATGGTCGTCCGCATGGTCCCTGGCATGCCACTACCACTTGTCAGCTCCACATGCGGGCTTTCAAAGACGGCGATACCATCGTGGTAGAACCCTGGCGGGCCAATGGATTTCCTATTATCAAAGACCTGGTGACGGATCGCTCCTCCTTCGACCGCATTGTCCAGGCAGGGGGATTTATTTCCATCAACACCGGTAATGCGGTTGATGGCAATGCCATTCCGGTGGAAAAGGAAAAGGCTGATGCCTCCTTTGCCGCAGCCGCCTGTATTGCCTGCGGTGCCTGTGTGGCAGCCTGTAAAAACGCCTCGGCTTCCTTGTTTACGGCGGCGAAAGTAGCCCACCTCGGTCTGTTGCCACAAGGTCAGCCGGAGCGGAAAAACCGTGTATTAAGCATGGTTGCGCAAATGGAAAAAGAAGGCTTTGGATCCTGTACCTTTACCGGTGCCTGTGAAGCGGTTTGTCCAAAAGAAATTGCCATTACCAACATTTCCCGCATGCACAAGGATTACCTGGTGGCAGGACTTTCAGCAGAAAGATAACTCTAAGCTAAATACACATGAGAAAAGGGCAGGACATCGATCCTGCCTTTTTGTTATCGCTCCAATCGGCCCATTGGGCAATTTATCGTATGATTCCTCGTTAAAAAGTGGCATTTTTACAACTGTCCAAATCCTGAGATAATTGACGCTTTGCCGCTTTATACTATTCTTTGCTCTTTTTTTGGGAGCCTTACCCGGCATTGCGCAACAACCTGCCGCTCAACAGCAGCTATCCAACCTGCGCATTAAAAAAGTTGCCCTGGCAGCCGACAGCATCAAACTGGATACGCTCAGCATCATTCCCAATACATTTACTGTTAACGAAGTAGATTCATCGGCTTACCGGCTTGACTTTGTCAATGCCGTACTGTATTGGAAGCAGAAGCCTTTCGGGGACAGCATATCAATGGTATACCGCGTTTTCCCGGTAAAACTGAATGCCGTAGCACAGCGATTATCCTTTGACTCGATTGCCCGTAATCTTTACCTGAAGCCCTTTGAATTTGGAAGAGAGGCAGCCGAAAATTCAAAAGGACTCTTTGACTTTGGCAACATTCAGTACAATGGCTCGTTTGGCCGTTCGCTATCGTTTGGCAATAACCAGGATGCAGTGGTGAACTCCAATTTCCAGCTGCAACTAAACGGCATGCTCCGCGACAGCATCGAGATTGCCGCCGCCCTTACCGATAACAACCTGCCCATTCAACCGGATGGCACCACACAACAGTTAAATGAATTTGACCAGGTCTTCCTGCAATTCAAAAAGCGAAACTGGCAATTGTCGCTGGGTGATATCGACATTCGCCAGAGCGGCATGTACTTCCTGAACTTTTACAAACGGCTGCAGGGTGTTTCGTTCCAAACCACCAACCAGATAGCAGAGAACGTACAGTCCACTACCCTGGTCAGCGGTTCCATTGCCAAGGGAAAATTCAACCGTAATGTTTTCCAGGGAGGAGAGGGCAACCAGGGACCATATCGCCTTACCGGCGCCAACAATGAATTTTTCTTTATTGTGTTAGGAAATACAGAACGGGTTTTTCTTGATGGCGAGTTGCTGCAAAGGGGAGAAGACCAGGATTATATCATCAACTACAATACGGCCGAAGTGACTTTTATGCCACGTCGAATGATTACAAAAGACAGCCGTATCCAGATCGAATTTGAATATGCCGACCGCAACTATCTAAATGCAAACATTTACGCTAACCAGGAACTCACCATCAATGAAAAGCTGAAGTTCCGGATCGGAGCTTTTTCCAACAGCGATGCGAAAAACTCCACGATCAACCAATCGCTGGATGTTGGGCAAAAGCAGTTCCTTTTTGACCTGGGCGATAGCATTCAGCGGGCATTTTATCCTACTGCATTATTGGACACGTTTTCTGCTGATAAAATCCTTTACCAGAAAGTGTACGATACGCTCGGTGGTGTGGTGGTGGATTCGTTCTTCCAGTATTCGGTAAACCCTGATTCGGCAAAGTATGCACTCTCGTTTACCGACTTGGGACAAGGGCAAGGAAATTATATGCCCGACTTCAATGGTGCCAACGGTAAAGTTTACCGATACGTAAAGCCTATCAATGGTGTAAAGCAGGGTCGGTTTGAGCCGGTAACTGTTTTGGTGACGCCAAAAAAGCAGCAGGTAATCTCTTTTGGTACCGATTACCAGATTAACAGAAATAATCTCCTAAAAACAGAGATTGCCCTGAGTAATTATGATGTCAATACATTTTCATCAAAGGACAAAGACAACAACCAGGGCATTGCAGCAAGGGTGCAGTACAGCAATACGATAGATATAAATAAGGCTAAGAAGTTGCAATTGCAATCTACTTTCGACTACGAATATGTGCAGGATGCCTTTAAGCCGGTAGAGCGGTTACGTTTTGTAGAGTTTTCGCGGGACTGGGGTTTGCCACTTATTGTAACACCGGCCACGGAAAACATCCTGCGTGTTTCTTCAGCATTGAAGAACAACAACAGTGCGCTGACTTACCAGTTTATGAATTACCGCCGCAGCGACAGTTACCAGGGGTATCAGAATATTCTGCAGCATACGGTTAATAGCAACGGCTGGACCATCAACAACCAGTTTGCCCTTACTACTTTTTCAACGGCAACAAACAAGAGTAGCTTTCTGCGACCGGTTATAGACATGAGCCGCCAGTTCAAAAAAATGTCTTCAGTGCGTTTGGGATTTCGTTATGCATTGGAAAAGTCGGAAGTGCGGTACCTTCTGAAAGATTCGCTTTCACCCACCAGCTTTTCTTTTGACACCTATACCGCCTATATAAAATCTGATGAAAGCAAACGAAACAAATGGGGGCTGCAGTTTTTTACCCGTTCGGATAAATACCCAACAGCAAAAGGACTTATAAAGGGTGACAGAAGCTACAATACAAACCTGCAGGTAGAGCTGCTGCAAAGCCAGAAACACCAGTTACTATTTAATACAACCTATCGTGTATTGAAGGTGTATGACAAAAGCATCTCCAACCAGCAGGATGATCAAACCATTTTAGGTCGCACAGAATATATCGTGAATGAATGGAAAGGGCTGTTAACGGGAAATGTACTATATGAACTGGGAACAGGGCAGGAGCAACGCCGTGATTTTGCTTACCTGGAAGTGCCGGCTGGCCAGGGTGAATACACATGGATTGATGCGAATAACGATGGCATTCAGCAATTGAACGAGTTTGAGATTGCCCGCTTCCAGGACCAGGCAAAATTCATACGGATATTTACACCTACCAACCAGTTTACCAAGGCCAACTATACCACCTTCAACTACAGCATTAGCTTAAATCCAAAAGCGGTGATCAATGAAAAAGAAAGCGGGGGCTTTGCACGGTTTGTTGCCCGTTTCAACCTGCAGTCATCACTGCAAAAAAGTAAAAAATCAATGGCCAACGATGGTTTTGAATTAAACCCGTTCAGCTATTCCATTCTGGACACGGCGCTGCTGACCAATGCAACTTCTTTTCTGAACACAGTTTCTTTCAACCGTTTTTCCAGCAAGTGGGGAATGGATTTCAGCAATATCCGGAACTCGGGAAAAGCTTTACTGACGTATGGTTATGAATCCCGTCAAACCGTTGACTGGAATGTCAAAATCCGTTGGAATCTTTCTTCATCCATCACGCTTGACCTGTTAAGCAAAAAAGGACTTACAGCCTTGTATACGCCCAATTTCGGCAACCGTAATTACGAACTGGCTGTACACCAGGTAGAACCGAGAATCTCCTTTATACGGGGAACGGTATTCCGGTTGCAGTCATCATATAAGTGGGAATCAAAAAAGAACTTACCTGAATATGGGGGTGAGGAAGCTGCATCGCATGCCATCAACCTGGAGACAAAATACAATGTACTGCAGAACAGCAGCATTGATGCAAAATTTACGTATAATAATATCCGTTACAAAGTGCCAACAGGCACTAATAAAAACCTCTCCGTTGAGTACATCATCCTGGATGCCTTGCAGCCTGGGTCGAACTACCTTTGGACAATTGATTTCACCAAACGCTTGTTGAACAATGTAGAGGTGAACCTGCAGTATGAAGGCCGCAAGCCTGCCGAAACCAAAACAATACATGTGGGTAGGGCATCGGTAAGAGCTTTGTTTTAAAGGCATCTCGCCCAAGCACAGGCGCTTATGGCCCCTATCCCGACCTTCCCCCGGAGGGGGAAGGCCACCAACCGCACAGACCCTCGCTTTTGTACGATACGTTGTTAGCTTCTGTCAGACTTTTGACAGAGGCTTTTCTTTTTGTTTCAGCTAATGATCCTGTTTTATTCTCCCTCAAAGCCCGGAGGGCTTCAATATGAATAGCGCCGGGTGCAACCCGGTGAAAGATGAGGTGAAATAAAAAAGAACCCCGCAAGGGGTTCAATGTTTATGATGTCAATAGAAATAGAACAACGTCTGAGCTTCCGTTGCGTCACACAGTTGTACGTTCGGAACATTCCTGTACAGAAATGGTGACATGCGAAAGCATGGGTTTGTGGTGGGGTCACCCTCCATCGGATGGGTCAGGGGAGACCCTTTACGCCAGCGTTACACCTGCTAATTGCAAACTCACTTTTTTCATGGACTGTGCAACCAACGATTCTTTTTCAATCAACCCGTCAGGCTGCAGGATCACCGAAACAGAAGGATCTTCGAACCACTCGGCAGCTCGCAACTTTTCTGCATGAATAATGCCGCGGATATACTGGCGTTCGGCTGTGCTGTGGTATTCTGTCACTTGTTCAAAATCCCACTTGTTCACATCGGTCCAGGCAGAGAAGGAAACAAAAACATCCAGGAAATAATTGTGCGTAAGATTGCTCTTGTCCTGGCGTTTCAGCTTTTTGTATTCATACTGGTAACGGTATCCAAATGCAGAAATATCCGAGATCACGGCAGAAGATGTCGGGTAGCGGCCGGCACCTTTGCCATAGAAGAATTGCTTATCGGCCAGCTTACTTTCAATGGTAACGCCGTTGTATTCATTGGCTACATTAAACAACTGGCTGTCGGCTTTCACAAATTGCGGTAACACAAAGGCAGCCACTTTTCCATCAGAAAGCTTCTTGGCCTGCGCCACCAGTTTTATTTTCAGTCCTTTTTCGCTGGCATAGGCTGCGTCTTTTGCATGCAGCTTTGTGATACCCTGACGCAGGAGTTGCGAAGGTTCTGTAATGATACCATAAGCATGGGCCAGCAAAATGGTCAGTTTGTTTGCTGGATCATAGCCTTCCACATCCAGTGCCGGGTTACTTTCCGCAAAGCCTTTCTGCTGCGCTTCCAGCAAGGCCTCCGGATAGGTATAACCTTCGCTGAGGCGTGTAAGAATATAGTTGGTAGAACCATTCACAATGCCGTTGATGCTTTGCAACAGGTCATTATCAAAATATTCTTCCAGGTTCCGGATGACAGGGATACTGCCGCAAACTGCAGCTTCATACAAGAAAGAAACCTGGTGTTCGGCCTGCAGGGCAATGAGTTCCTGCAGGTGCTCTGCAATCAGTTTTTTATTGGCACTGATCACCGACTTGCCGCGTTTGAATGCAGTCGTTACAATCTTGTATGCTTCATCTGCATCGTCAATCAGTTCTACGATCAGGTTGATCTGCGGATCGTTGAGCAGTTCCTCGTAGTTGGTGGTGAACAGGTCTTCCGGTGCATCGCGTTTTTTTTCCGGATGCTTGATACAGACTTTTTTAATAGTGGCATTCAACGAAGGGGTTTGCCGCAAGACATGGTAAATGCCTTCGCCGACAACGCCAAAGCCAAATAATCCGATGGTGAGGGGTTGATGATAACTCATTGCGAAAATTTTATACGGTTTGTAATTGTTTTTGGGGAATAGAGGAAAATGCTTTTTCCAGGTCTGCAACCAGGTCTTTCGGTTCTTCCAATCCAACCGAAAGCCGAACCAGGCTATCGGCCACACCACTGGCCCGGCGCTTTTCTGCAGGAATACTTTTGTGGGTCATCGCTGCCGGATGACTCACCAGACTTTTTACGCCGCCAAGACTCTCTGCCAGGTGAAAAAGTTTGGTGGCGGTAACAAATTGTGTCGCTGCTTCGGCGGTGTCTTCTTTCAGCGTAAACGAAACCACACCACCAAAACCAGTTGCCTGTGCTTTTGCAACTTCATGGTTCGGATGTGAAATAAGTCCCGGATAGAAAACCTTGTCTACTGCCGGATGGCTTTCCAGGTATTCAGCGATCACATGCGCCGACTGGCAATGCTGGCGAATTCGCAGGTTCAATGTTTCAATGCCGCGGATCACCAAAAATGAATCAAAAGGAGAGAGGATGGCGCCACAGGCATTTTGAATGAACTTGATCTGCTGGCCCAGTTCCGCATCCCTGGTAACTACCAGGCCTGCAATCAGGTCACTATGGCCACCCAAATATTTAGTAGCGGAATGCAGCACGATGTCGGCACCCAACGCAAGAGGTTTTTGCAGGGCCGGTGAAGCAAACGTGTTGTCTACGCATAACAGGCAATTAGACGCTTTGGCAATTTTGGCAACAGCCGCAATGTCGGTGATCTTGAGTGTTGGATTGGTAGGCGTTTCAATCCAGATCAGTTTTGTTTTAGGCGTAATGGCGTTGAAAACATTTTCGGCGTTTGTGCTGTCGACATAGTTCACGCTGATGCCAAACTTCTGGTAGATCTGTGTGAACAGGCGAAACGCCCCGCCATACAGATCATCAACGGCCAGAATTTCATCACCACTTTGCAGCAGCTTTACAACGGCATCGATGGCGGCAAGGCCACTAGCGAAGGCAGCACCCACCGTTCCTTCTTCCAGGTCAGAAATCAGCTTCTCCAGCGTAGCTCTTGTCGGGTTACCAGTTCGGGCATAATCATAGCCCTTGTTTACACCCGGGGCTTCCTGCACAAAGGTGGAAGTTTGGTAAATGGGCACAGCGATAGCGCCGGTCTGCGGGTCTATGGGTATACTCTGAAGAATCTTTGTTGTGCTACTCATGATGCTGTTTTTTTGCCTTTTGCGGTGATAAAAATTTATAACGGCTACAGGCAAGAAAGGAGGGGAGAAGGCCTTATCGGGAGAGCTTATTGTTTTCTGGCAGACAATAAAAAAGCTCTCCCGATAAATCAGAAGAGCTCACTATTGTAAAATTTTTAAGTAAAGCTTTTGTCTGACTTATCTGTCACGCATATCCGCGTGATGGAGTTGGCACCTTACCACACTGTTTGCACAGCGGGCAGGTTGTCAAGGCGTCAAAGGGCCATATCCCTCAGCCTTTCTTGATAAGTAATCCGTGAAAAAGAACTGCTGCAAAGATAAAGGGGAAAGTTTTTTATGAACCAAAAAAATTTGGGGTAAGAGAGAATTGGATATGGGCAGCATTTTTACGGCTTCTTAAAGAAAACAGAAAACGATTCTCATTTAGAAAACTTTAAGAATACGAAATCAATTCTCAATGCAGAGAATGCTAATGTTGTTGTATTACCAACCAAAAACCAACACTATGCGGGGAAAATTACTTTTTACCTTCCTGCTCTTTTTTTCGCTTACCTGTTTCTCCCAGGATTCCATTTTTCGCCTTAAAGATTACAAATATCGCACAGAAGGCTATAAGGCGTTGGCACTTGACTTACAACTTAGTGGTTCACAATCTGAGAGCAAAGCTGGCACTGATCCCAAAACCATTGGAAGTAACTTTCAATTGGCTCCCAGCAACATTAGTTATTACAAAATCATAAGCAAGGAGGACCGCTGGCACGAATCCGAAATTTCATTGCACTCGCAATACAATTTTAGTAAGTCCAGTTCCCAGGTTTTTCGATACAAAGAGAAACAGTTTAATGGCTATCTCACCTGGCGCCGCACAGATCGCTTTTATAAAAAGAACAACACGTATCTTGAAATAGGAAACGAATTGCAAGGAACGCTGTCAAGCCATAAAAATGAAGGTGAGTCAATTTTTCGAAAACAGAGCGAAAACAAAGCCAGTGATATTATTACGCTTGGAATAGGGAAGGGCCGGATCGAGTTTGTACAGGATGCACAAATGGCCGTTTTCATACTGGAAGACCTTCAGCGACAGGGACTGTTACAGCGTGCTGTTGATGCTGAAACCTACATCGAATTTGCAAGGATAATAACGGACATGAATAACCGAAGGTTGTTTGACTTTCGCCGCCGCCGAATTTATGAGCTTTCCCGTATCGTTTCTTTCCTGCGTGACAAAGGTTTAGTGACAACTCCCGACATCCGCAGTTTTGTCACCGTCAACGATAACTGGTCGCTGGCTTTTAACCCTCCGCGGAATTCCGGAACCATCTATTTTGTCAAACTGAAACCTTCATTTCAATGGGGAAATGACATTAGAAAATCAAATGATCCACCTATTGCTTGGGAAAGTGAGATTGACCGCAGATCAGTAGGTCTGTCACCTGTCATTGGTTTTGAAACCTACAAACCAACCAGTCTCAAATGGCAACGCAATGCAGGTGTGGCCGTTTCGTATGAACGGTTTTGGAATTGGTCGAATTACAGGTATAAAAGTGATACCGGAAACAGTGAATCAGACAATTCATCAACCAACGGCTTTTATGCCCTGAATGCTTTTTACGGCATCGGTTTTTATCCCAACAATAGAACGGTGCTGAATGCATCAGCAAGCCTGGCAGCAAATTATTACACTAGGAATTACTGGACTCTCAATCCGCAATTCCTTTTTTCTACCAGCTATTTCCTTGGGTATAGAACAAGGTTAACAGCCGATGTTTCGTATCGGTTAAATCGAAATAGCATGGAAAATTCTTTGGGAACTGTACTAACAGACCATCAAACCACTGCTTATTTTAACCTGGGATTATCGCATTTTATCTTTTAAGTTACACGACTCAAAACAAAAAGGCTGTCATTACCTGACAGCCTTTCTATTTAAAAAATGTAATCTTATACATTAAACCGGAAGTGCATCACATCGCCATCCTTAACTATGTACTCTTTTCCCTCAATGCGTAAACGGCCAGCCTCGCGGGCAGCGGCTTCGGAACCGTATTTTACAAAATCATCATAGCTGATCACTTCTGCCTTGATAAAACCTTTTTCAAAATCTGTATGGATGACACTGGCAGCCTGCGGCGCTTTCCAGCCTTCCTGGATGGTCCAGGCACGTACCTCCTGCACACCAGCCGTAAAATAGGTTTGTAGTCCCAACAACTTATAGGCCGCATGAATTAACCGATCCAGGGCCGGCTCTTTCATGCCGTATTCTTCCATGAACATCTGCTTGTCTTCAAGTGCCTCCATCTCTGAGATCTGCGCTTCAATAGTGTTGTTCATAATGATCACTTCGGCATTCTCACCCTTCACGGCTTCGCGGAGTGCTTCGGAATATTTGTTGCCTGTGTGCATAGAACCTTCGTCCACGTTGGCAACATACAGCACAGGCTTACCGGTCAGCAGGAACAGGTCAGCAATAGCAGGTTGTTCTTCTTTCGACAGGTCCAGTTCGCGGATACTTTTGCCCTGCTCCAGGTGCGCCTTGCAGCGTTGCAGCACGTCCAGTTCAGCCTTTGCTTTCACATCGAACTTTGCGGTCTTTTCCAAACGGCTCATCTTTTTTTCTACACTCTCCAAATCTTTCAGCTGGAGTTCCGTATCAATGATTTCCTTATCGGCAACGGGGTTGATGGCACCTTCGTCCCGCAGAATGTTTTCGTCTTCAAAACAGCGGATCACATGAATGATGGCATCCACCTCGCGAATGTTGCCCAGGAACTTATTGCCCAGTCCTTCGCCCTTGCTGGCACCACGTACCAGCCCGGCAATGTCCACAATCTCTATCTGCGTAGGCACAATACGATTCGGTTTCACCAGTTCGGCCAGTTTGTTCAGCCTTTCGTCCGGTACGTCCACTAGGCCCACGTTGGGGTCGATGGTACAAAAACGGTAGTTGCTGGCCTGCGCCTTGGCGCTGTTGCTCACCGCGTTAAAAAGAGTTGATTTTCCTACGTTCGGAAGTCCTACGATACCTGCTTGTAAAGCCATTTTATTTCAATTTGCAATAGGCAACCGGCAATTGGCAAACAACAAATTTTCATTTGCCTGTTGCATATTGCTTTTTGCCGATTGGTTAAAAAACGGCCGCAAAGATAAGGATATGCAGTGGGTCAAATCTGAAGGAAACGTTTATCTTACGACCGCATTTCAAAAATCAGGAACAGAATGGCGTTAAGCAGAATCTGGGCAGCCTTCATTATAGTGGCCGTAACCGTTGCAGCAATCCGTATCATGGCCACCGATAACAAAGTGATCTTTACCTCCATGGTAACGGGCCGTTCCGGCGATACCATCCGGCTGAACACGGCCGATACCACCACGCTCAACGCAGCCCAGCTCCGGCAACTGGATTCTACCCGGGTGCTGACTACCGGCAACCGGCAGGTGCGCCGCACAGCCGACGGACGATTGCAGTATTTCCAGGTGCAAAACGCCGATGGCATTATCGAAACCACCAAAACCGCAGTTAATATCAGCATTGGCCTTATCGGTATCATGGCCCTTTTTATGGGTTTTATGAGCATTGCCGAAAGGGCAGGAGGCATCCGGCTCCTGTCACGGATTATCGGACCATTTTTCTCCCGCCTTTTTCCTGATATCCCGAAAAACCATCCTTCCATGGGACACATGATGATGAATTTTTCGGCTAACCTGATGGGATTGGACAATGCCGCCACACCATTTGGGATTAAAGCCATGCAAAGCCTGCAGGAATTGAACAACGGTTCGGCCCGTGCTTCCAATGCGCAGATCATGTTTCTCTGTTTGCACGCATCCGGACTGACATTGATTCCTGTGAGCATTATTGCGGCAAGAGCAGCGCTGCGGGCAGAAAATCCAACCGATATTTTTGTGCCCTGTTTGGTGGCAACGTTTGTTGCCACCATGGCTGCAATGATCATCGTATCCATCAGGCAGAAGATCAATCTTTTCCAGCCTGTTATCCTCATGTGGATCGGTGGCATTTCGCTGCTCATTGGTTTGCTGGTACAGTTTATCGTGCGGATGAACGCCGATAACGTTCAGTCCTTCTCCGCCGTGTTAAGCAACTCTATCATACTGGGCATTTTCTTCCTTATCATCCTGGGGGCTGTGTACAAGCGCATCGACATTTTTGATGCCTTCATTGAAGGCGCGAAAGGGGGATTCGAAACAGCCGTACGCATCATTCCTTACTTGGTGGGCATGCTGGTGGCCATCTCCATGCTGCGCACCAGCGGCACCTTCGAAGCCATCATCGATGTAATGAAAGGCATGTTTGCCGCACTCGGCACCGACACCCGATTTGTGGATGGTTTACCTACGGCGCTCATCAAACCGCTGAGTGGAAGCGGTGCCAGGGGCATGATGATCGACACCATGACCACCTATGGCGTAGACTCTTTTGCAGGTCGCCTGGCCTGCGTGCTGCAGGGATCTTCGGATACCACTTTCTATGTAATTGCCGTTTATTTCGGTGCGGTATCGGTGAAGGATACACGTTATTCGGTGGGAGCCATGTTACTGGCCGACCTAGTGGGCATTATTACCTCTATTCTGCTGGCATACCTGTTTTTTGGGTAAACAGCTTTCAGCCTCTGCTATGTTTATGAATGAACCCGTTAGCAGGATCGTGGCCACACGTATGTAATTTTATTTCTGTATATTTTCAGGAACTTAGTCACGCAGGAACCCTTCATACTAAACTATGCGATCATGCCTGAAAAACCGCGACGCTGCTTTGTTGTAATGGGCTTTGGCATCAAAACCGATTATGCTACCGGTCGTAAACTGGACCTGAATAAATCCTATCGTTTACTCATCAAACCCGTTGTGGAAGGACTGGGGCTGGAGTGTATCCGGGCAGACGAGATCCGCCATTCGGGCTCCATCGATCTCCCGATGTACAAAGAGCTGCTGAAGGCCGATGTGGTAGTGGCCGATCTGTCTACAGCCAATGTGAATGCCTTTTACGAACTCGGCATCCGCCATGCCTTGCGGCCGTATACCACTGTTGTTATATCGGAAGATAAACTAACCTATCCCTTCGATCTGAATCACATCAAGATCACCAGCTACACCCACCTGGGCGATGCGATTGATTATGAAGAGGTGGAGCGGTTTCGAAAGGAGCTAAGCGTTACCCTGCAGGCAGTGCTGAATAGCAAGCAGTTTGACAGCCCGGTTTATACTTACCTCGATGGACTGGTACCGCCACGGTTGCAGGATCAGCTGGAAGAAGCACTTGCTGATACAAAAGATGAAAAACCCCCGGCGCCGGTACCAAAAAAAAGGACTAATAATGCCATGAAAACGCTCTCGCTGCTGGCTGAACAGGGTGAAGAGGCGATCCGGAACAAGGAGTATACAAAGGCAAAAGCCCTGTTCAATTCGGCGCTGCTGATCGGGAAAACCGAAAAAGATGCCGGCGTAAGCCATGATTCTTACCTCATCCACCGCCTGGTGTATGCAACCTACAATGCAAAAATTCCCGATGAAGTGTCGGCATTAGAGGAAGGGCTTGATCTGCTACACCAGCTTGACCTGGCGCATACCAATGATTCGGAGACAGTGGCCATTGCCGGACGCATCAAAAAGCGGCTCTATTTTGCAGGAGAGGGGGATCAACACCTGTTTGATGGCATCCAGTTTTACGAACGGGCTTATTTCCTGCTGCACAACCGGTACAATGGTACCAACCTGGCATTCCTTATCAATCATCGCCCAGAAACAAAGGAATACAGCCAGCCACATGAGATCATAGCCGACCTGGTGTTGGCCAATCGCATCCGGCGGGAGGTATTGAACATGTGCGAAAAAGATTGGCAAAGACTGGAGTCAAAGCAGGGCACCGCGAAAGAAAAACTGGCCAACGAAAACCCTGATCTTGCCGCCAGCCAAAAGCAAATGGAAAATGAACAACGGTTCTGGATCCTTGTAAACAGGGCAGAAGCGCATTTTGGCCTGGGAGAAATGGATGCATATAACGAAGCAAAGCTCCAGGCCAGCCAATTACCGCATGAGCCCTGGATGATGGCATCGTTTGAAGACCAGGTGGAAAAATTGCGGGTAGTTTTACAAAAACATGGGCATTTACTGCAGCCGGTTTGGATGGAAGCGTAGATAATTATGTTAAACAGGATGATCCGTCAGAAACCGACTTTCCAACGTACCAGGCGGTAATCGCCAAAAGAAGAAAGTGGTTGCCGGTAAGCCCTTGCCAGGTCGTCCAGCTTTTTTGCGGGGAACAATTTTAAGCGGGGATAGTTCTGTACCGGGTTTTCGCTAAGTGCCGTCAGCCGCTGGCTCCATTCGCGGTTATGGGTGCGGATAAAAACGCCTTCTTTCAGTTCAAACACCAGAATCTCGTTATCCAGCGACAGGTTCTCATCCGGGTCTGCCGCGATGAATTTCAAAAAGCCAAGTGTATTGTCGAAGGTGGTATCGGAAAGGAATACCTGGTCCGGGGCAAAGAGGAATTGATCGAAGGGCGGAAAGTTCTCCATGGGATAAATATACAAAGCAATAAAGTGCGGCTATTCCGCTTCATGATGATGATGCGGGGTTCCGCCAAACAACGCAACGGCTCCCCAGGCGGAAAAAGCTCCGGTACTTACCAGGCGACAGACTTCAGCAAACGCATTCGTGTCTAACATTTTTATATCCTCGGTATCCTTTAAGATCGGGATGGTGGAAGCAACATAGATAGTTTTTGCCGAGGGATCTTCTTTCGGAAAAGCAATTGCCGTTGTACCGGGCTGCAGATCACCGCTGTCGACCAGGGATTCAATCAAAGGCATAAAAGCGTGAAAATCAAGACCTGTAACGTGATAAGCATGAACCATTTGGAGAGTTTTGAGCAAGATAGAAAGACTTTGGAAGCTTGAGCGAAAGAGTTTGTGTAAGCTTAATACTTTCGGTTGTTTATACTTTTTTTCATCCGGGGAATAAAGACCCGAAAGGGCTAACAATTAGACTTAAGGGAGGACAGAGCAAAGAAGGCAGGCATGCAACTTGAGGAGTCTTAAAAAATGAGAGCCGCTGAACAAACGGCTTTCTTTGTGCCTGTTAACCTATTCAAAATTATCTATTGGCCTAATTTCCTAAGAATGGCTGCTTCGGCCATTCCAGCAGAACAAAGCGGGGGCTTTCGCCGCTGGATTTAATTTCCTCCTCAAAATCTTCTTCGAGTTCATGAATAGCGCCTTGTAATCGTCCGGGGACTTTCAGGCTGTCAGGACTGATGTATTGCTGGTCAATGACCTGACCAGCTAAAAGCATGGTTAAGTACATAAAGGCAAGATGCACAAAAAACTCTCCATTGTAAAATGGATTTACTCACCACGAGAGAGGGGGCAGAATTATGGTTCTAGTTGAAAGCAGTGTGCATATCTAAAAGATTTCACCTGTCGTAGCACGTCTCTCTGGAAGCGTGGCTAAAAATCAAAACAAAGCATAGCCTACGTGCGGAAGGGCCTACTTAACATAAAATGAAGTTATAAGAGAAGCCGGTTGCCGCTGAGGTTTGAACGGATTTTACAAGCCTGTGCGGTGGATGTTCCTCTTTGCGTGGGCTGCTTCGGAAAATCCGTTCAAACCTTAGCGGCACAGCACGATAACCGTAGATATAGTGACTAGTAGGCTTTGCTTATAACTCTATATTATGTTATTTAGGTTAGGGTCTGTGCGGGAGGCGGCATAGAAAAATGATTTCACAACAGCGGAGCATCAACCTGAAAGGTTGAATAATCACCGCAAGGTGAAGGCGTTTAGCCTGCTTTGCCTCCCAATCGCAAAGCGAAGCCACGGCAAATAGCATTGTCTCTTAAAAAGAGTAACGATGCAAACCTTCCTTTTTATACTACTCGGCATTATGCTGCTAATTGCAGCAGTTATTTTCGTGTCTTTTTGGAAAGACATGTCACACCGTTTTAAAGAACACACCGGCAAGTTGCAACAGGAAGCCGATGCCTATAAGGGTTAGCCCTGTGAATGCCCAGAAGTGTATCCGCTTATTTTTTCTTTTAATTCTTTTAGAGTTTTCGCTATTGGGATTGCCTACGTTTAAGAACCTTACATCTAATTCAACTTTGCTAGGCAGACCAAACTGAAAAAGCAAAAGGACACCTGCAAGGTCAAGAATAAGTCCAGAAGCGGCGAACCAATTGATTGGTTCATTAAGTATGATTTCCATAAACAGTCAGTATTTCCCTCTAAGATACCTGTAAAGACTATCCGTAAAACAGTTCTCCAAAGAAGCGTGGCGAAATCATTTTTTATCGCATAGCCTACGAGCGGAAGGGCCTATTTAACATAAAAATATGTTATACGAATTCCCGTCTAGGCGCTTGGATTGAAGGAAAATTTAAACACGCTACATTTCATTTTCCTTAGCGTTTAAATTTTCCTTCAATCCAAGCGCCGCAACACGATGTCACACCTAACGCAAGTGAGGGAATTTGTATAACATGTATTATGTTACTTGGGTTAGCCGTGGGAGGGGCAAGTTTTGTAGGTTTTACCTCACACAAAACTTGCTTGTGCGTGGCAAATCGCGTAGGCGGCTGTTCCTGAATTTTTTCATCAGCGGAGCATAGTCTTGAAAAGACTAATAATCGCTTTGAAAAAGCGAAGGAGAACGGATGGCTTTTGCTTCCCACCGCAAAAGCGCAGCACGGCAAGGGTAAACGAGAGTTTGCCTATAGTGTGAAAAAGATTTTTGATAACATCAAAATACCTATTTACGGAACGGCCATAATTTTAACGCTTCTGCTAATCTTAGAAGTGCTAAGAATAGTGCAATTGCAAAAGTGAACCATGCAATAAATCGAGTAGCCCAATAGCTTTTGTAGACCCTTTCAGCATTAGTTAAGTCTAGTTTAAGTTTCTTAAACTGAAGCTCTTTTTCTTCCTCAGAATGTTGTTTGTCTTTCTGATAGTTCATTAATATTTTCCTTGCATTATCTGGCACTTGCATTGTAATTGACCTAACGGAAACTGTTTTTGATTCTTGCTGTGGCTCATATTCAATTGTATAAACCTTAACCAACTCAAGTTCTTCCAATTGCTGATAAACTTTGAATTTGTAAGTAGTATCCCATATTTCAGAGTCAGGATAGAACTCTAGCACATCATTCGTAATGAATGTTTTTTTAGATGCGAGAAAAGCAAGTAATTCAGCTTGATCGTCAGTTATTTTGGTCTTATTCATCAATTGCCAAGATAAAAGAATTTGCGCATCGTAGCACGATCAGGGAAGCCGAGCAAAAAATTCAGGAACAAGCTTAGCCCTTGTGCGGTAGCGCCCATTTAACATAATATAAATTATAGGCAGAAGAACAAAAGCGCAGGGAAGTGGCTAACTTACAATCAAGTGATTAATATTGTTCGTTTTCAGCGCCTCAGGCATCAGTTAGCAATCTATCACTTACAACTTCATTTTATAAAACTACAAATCCAGACCGTAGCTATACCCTTGCACTCAGGATCTCATGCACCGCATGTTCAGCCAGTGCAAACTGAAACTGGAATCCTTCGTCCAGCAGCCGTTTGGGTTGCACCCACCGGCTCTTCAGAACCAGCTCAGTTTCCGTACCAATTATCCGGGCGCCAATCTCCAGTAGCCATTGGGGCGTAACCATACCCACTGGTATACCCATGGATTTCCGGAACATTTTCATCAGGGTGCGGTTCGTGACCGCCTCCGGCGCCGTACAGTTGTAAACACCGGTTTTACCGTGGGCAAAGATCCAGTCCACAACCCGGGCAAAATCCTGTTCGTGTATCCATGAAACCATCTGCTGACCGTTTCCTTGGTGACCACCTAATCCACTGGTTGTCAGTCGCTTTAGCCGCGGAAATACACCGTCTTCTCGTCCAAGAACCAGTCCCACCCGCAGTACAGCCTTTCGAGTTGCCGGCGTTTCAGCCTGCCAGAACGTTTCCTCCCAAGCCTGGCACACTTCCACAGAAAAGCCGGTGCCGAGCTCACCGTCTTGTTCGTCCTGTGGCCGGTCTTCGGCATGCCTGTAAATGGTTGCGGATGCTATATTGATCCAGCATTGCGGCGGATTGGTGGCTTCCGCAATGGCTTTCCCCAGCAAAGCTGTTGGTTCCAGTCTTGACCGAAAGATCTCCGCCTTATTTCTCGTACTATAGCGACAATTGACGTTTTTCCCGCAAAGATTAACCACCAGGCTGGCACTGTCAAGGGCCTTCTCCCAATCGCCACGTGTGGCGGCATCCCATATCATCGTACGGCAATTGGCAATCGGCACCGAAGCCTTTTTCCGGCTCAAAATGATGATTTCTTTGGCTTTTCCGCTGAAATAACGGGCTAAAACCCGGCCCAAGTAGCCACTGCCGCCGGCCAAAACAATTCTATTTAACATAATTGAGAAAGATTAGAAGGAACAGAATAACCAGCCTGTAAAGCACCCAAGTGGCGCTGAGTTTCCAGTTCAACTCCAAAATGCGGGTTCGGCGCACATGTTCAAGCAGCATAAGCCCGACAGTAACAGCAAACACAACTAGGTAAAAAAAGGCATTCTGCACCGAAAACAGATTGCCAAACATCATTACTCCTCCCAGCAAAAGACTGCCGGCAAGCGAAATGGTCATCAGGTTGCCGAGGTAATCCCAAGCTTTCTTCCGGTCAATGAACCGTACCGCCACCCCCTGCCAAACCAGTTGACCGGCGCATACCAGCAGTTCCCGGCCAAAGCCGGATGGTGGCAAAATGGCATGCAGCCTCAAGCTGTACCGGTGAAGGACAAAGGCTGCAATTAAACAAGTAAAAACCAGGTAAGCCATCCGGTAGCGCTGGTGGAACGAAGGGTTCAGCACAGGGTTTTGCATCTCCTTTTTTTCTGCAGGTATAATCAAGCGGCGGTTGAAAGAGATGAATTTATATAGCTTATCTGCTATTTTTCGGAATAAATGGTTTTGGCTCAGCGGCCCCAGAACCGGAAAAGAATGCACGATGATCTGCAGCAGGCTTTCCACGCCATAGTATACTTTCCCGGAAGTTGTATTCACCAAAGCAATTTCGTTCACGGACCGATCTTGGTTTACAAGACAGGCAAAAGTGTCAGGCATTTGATGGTAAGCGAGACGACCGTTTTCGGAGAGCATTCCGGCTTTCTGAAAGCCCTTTGTATAAAGATTACACATGGGACAAGCTGCATCGTAGAGGATGACGTGTCCTTCTAACCTTTTCATATTTTCAGAAATTATTGAAAAATAGTAGTAAAAAAAATCACCGTAACAACTTCAGGATCGTTCCGAAAAACCAGTTCTCGTCTGCCTTTAGCATCGTCTCCACACTTTGATCGATCTTACCGGCAAAGCCAGTGATATCCGTAACCGTTTTTACAAAGTGTTTGGCCTCCGGGCTATCTTCTTCCACGTTTTGCATCTGCGATAATTCCCTGAATAAGGGTTCAATCTCCCGGCGCTTCCGCTCCCGGGCAATACGTTTAGCCACTACCCAGATATCCTTTTCGGCCCGGAAGTATTCCTTCCGCTCACCTGGCACCGCTTCCCGGTACACCAAATTCCAGTTCATCAGCTCCCGCAGGTTCATATGGGCATTGCCACGGGAAATGCTTAATTCCTCCATCACCTCATCGGTTGTCAGGGCTTTGTCAGTTGCCAGCAGCAAGGCATGCACCTGTGCCATGGTGCGGTTGATGCCCCACTCCGAACCCAACCGGGCCCAGGTTTGAATGAATGATCGCTTGGCTTCTTCAAGTTTCACAATACAAAGAAATAGATTTATCCTAAATTTTCAAAAAATTCTGAAAATTTAATTTTAATAAGACAGATTGAATCCCCTCATGGATTTCAAATGGTAAGCAACCAGATTGTCCAAGTACGTATTCAGCCGCTGATTCAACAAAAATAAGCGGCTGAATTTCCAATATAAAAATCTGATTACTAATAATAAAGGAGAAACATATAAATAACAACAGAAGATCATCACTTTCTGCAGGTGTCGCTGGTGCCGGCACATTTTATCAATACAAGAGCCGCACTTTGATGGTTTCCGGCACACTGCGCAACAGGCTTTCGGCTTGTTTGGAAAGCTGCTTATCCACGTCTACTACAACGTAACCTATCGTTTCATTGGTTTTTAGATACTGCCCAACAATGTTGATACGGTGCCGCGATAATTCACCGTTGATAGCCGAAAGCACGCCGGGAACATTGCGGTGAATATGGAGAATCCGGTGTGAACCTGCCTGAGGCGGCAGTGAAAGCACCGGAACCGTATGGGAGCCAAATGTGATCCCTTTTTCCAGATAATTCAGCAGCTTGTTGCTTACGTCTTCACCAATATTTTGTTGCGCTTCTTCTGTAGAACCGCCAATATGGGGCGTCAGCAGCACGTTGGGCAATCCCTGCAAGGGTGACTGGAACACATCCCCGTTTTTTTCTGGTTCAACAGGGAAAACATCCACCGCCGCACCGGCGATTTGCCCGGACTCAATGCACTTGGCAAGTGCCGGCAGATCCATCACCTCTCCCCTTGCATAGTTTATGATGATGCAGCCTTTTTTGCAGTATTTCAGGTTATTCTTATTGATCAGATTTTTGGTTTGGTCGGTTTCCGGCACATGCAGGGTAACAATGTCGGACTGTGCCAGGAGGTCCTTCAGGTTTTTTGCATCAGTGGCATTGCCCAGCGGGAGCTTTGTTTCCACGTCATAAAAGAGCACCTTCATTCCCAGGCTTTCCGCCAGCACACTCACCTGTGTACCAATGTTGCCATAGCCTATGATTCCCAGCGTTTTTCCCCGCAGTTCATAACTGCCCTTAGCATCTTTCATCCACTGGCCCTTGTGCGCAGCGTTGTTTTTATCCGGAATCCGGCGGATGAGCATAATAGAAGCCCCTATCACCAGCTCTGCCACCGAACGGGTATTGGAATACGGCGCATTAAAAACCGTCACGCCACATTCGGTAGCCGCTTCCAGGTCAACCTGGTTGACACCAATACAAAAACAGCCGATGGCCTGCAGTTTTTTAGCAGCCTTCAACACTTTTGCCGTCACCTGCGTTTTGGAGCGAATGCCAACCAGATGAACGTCCTTTATCGCCTGGATCAGTTCATCTTCCGGAAGGGCCTTGGTCAGTCTTTCAACCTGTACATATCCGTTCCGTGTAAAATTCTTTACAGCGGTATCGCTGATGTTCTCGAGCAGCAGAATCTTGATTTTTTCCTTGGGATAACTCGTGGTTTCCATGGCGCAAAGATGGGATAAGATGTGAAATAACCATCCTTCACCTAATTTTTTGAGGCTGGACTCTTTTTTGTTGGGAATTAAAAAATATTTTTACCAACTTTTGCAACAATTAATCAGTGTCTTTTGAAAAACAGCATCCTTTCTATTGTACTCATAGCAGCGCTTTCCAGCTGCCATTCACCCAAAGCAGATGTTCCGGTCCTCGCAAGTGAAACTGCCGCCGCTGCCGTACCGGCACTTCCTGCAGCAGAAGTCAAAAAATACCATGATGCCGTAGATGAGGTTCTGCAGAAAAACCTTTTACGGGGTTCATTCAATGGTGCCATCCTGGTGGCCAAAGAAGGACAAATCGTTTATGAAAAATATGTAGGGTTAAAAGATCCCCGTGTGAAAGGAATGGATAGCATAACCGCAGAAACCCCGTTCCAGATTGCATCCACCGGGAAAACCATGACGGCCGCAGCCATTCTGAAACTGTGGGAAGAAGGAAGGCTGAACCTGGATGATGAAGTTACCAAATGGTTTTCCGGTTTCCCCTATCCCGGTGTTACGGTGAGAACCCTGCTCAACCACCGAAGCGGGCTGCCCGAATATCTTTATTACATGGAACATGGAGGCTGGAACCGGCAGCAACAAGCCACCAACTCCGATGTGATCAATGCACTGATTCAATGGAAACCAGCCAAAGCGGCCAGCGCCGACAGGCGCTTCCAGTATTGCAATACCAATTTTGTATTGCTGGCCCTGATTGTGGAAAAAGTAACCGGAGAGTCCTTTCCCAGCTATATGCAAAAAACTTTTTTTAAGCCCCTGGGCATGAAGAATACATTTGTGATTGGTAAAAATGAACAGGAACAGCACATGCTTTCCTTTCAGGCCAACAACAGCCTTTGGGCGCTTGATTTTTCTGATGGGCCTTATGGAGATAAAAACATTTATTCTACCCCACGTGATTTGCTCAAATGGGACCAGGCTATCGGTGCGGGAAAAGTTCTGCGAGAGCAAACACTGGACTCAGCTTATACGGCATACAGCAACGAAAAACCCGGTGTACACAATTATGGCCTGGGATGGCGTCTGCTGTTTTTCCCGGATAAGGATAATAAAAAAGTAGTTTATCACAATGGCCATTGGCATGGCTTCAATACCGCGTTTTCAAGACTGCCCGAAGAGGCAACCATCATCATTCTTTCGAACCGGTACAATCGGCTGGTATACAGTGTTGCCAAAAAGCTTTACGATGTTTTTGGCGATTACGGCAACAAACCTCACGAAGAAGATCAATAGCAGATGAAAGAATGATACCGTTACAATTTGGTGTGTCACCCTTTCTCAGGAATTGACGGTTCAGAATTCATGATTGCCGTGTATTTTTAGTTGTGAAAATTCTTACTGCCGAACAAATCCGTGAATGGGACCGTTTTACCATTTTGCATGAACCGGTATCTTCCATTGATTTAATGGAAAGGGCTGCAAGAGCTTGCACCAACTGGTTTCTTCTCCAAAAATGGCAACCGGAAACCGTTCGAATCTTTTGCGGCAAAGGCAACAATGGCGGTGATGGACTGGCTATCGGCCGCATGCTTGTACAGGAAGGTTACACTGTAGCATTTTACATTCTGGAGTTTGGAAAACCGGGGAGTGAGGATTTCCAGACCAACCTGCAGCGACTACATCAACTCGGCCTTACTACCATTCATTTTTTCCAAGAAGAGAATTCATTTCCAGCCATACAACCCAATGACATACTGATCGACGCTTTGTACGGTTCGGGGTTAAATAAACCCTTGGAAGGATTATCGGCAGCCTTGGTACACCATATGAATCAATCCGGAGCTCCTATCCTGTCCATCGATCTGCCAAGTGGCTTGTTCATGGACCAAAGTTCGAAGGGTAATACAGTTGTAAAAGCCCTGCATACACTAACATTTCAATGTTACAAAACCGCACTGCTGGTGCAGGAAAATGCAGCCTTTGTGGGCAGTGTGCAGGTACTTGATATCAGCCTTCACCCGCAATACCTGCAAAGCCTGCCTGCTACCACACATTTCCTGGATGAAGGAATGATCCGGCAAATCTATCAACCGCGCAACCGCTTTGCACACAAGGGTCGGTTTGGCCATGCTCTCCTGGCAGGTGGCAGCTATGGCAAAATAGGTGCTGCCGTCCTGGCAACAAAAGCTTGTTTAAGTACCGGTGCCGGGCTGACAACAGCCTTAATCCCACGCTGTGGCTATACAGTTTTGCAGGCAACTGCACCGGAAGCGATGACGCTGACAGATGCTGCAGAAGAACACCTTAGCATCTTACCCGATGCCATTGAACGGTATGATTCCATTGGAATTGGACCCGGGCTGGGCACCCATGCGGATACGCAAAAACTGCTTTCCTTTTTGATTCGCCGTTATGAGCGGCCAATGGTAATTGACGCCGATGGATTGAACATAATTTCCGCAAACAAAGACCTGTTGAACCAACTCCCGGCCGGCAGTATCCTTACACCGCACCCAAAGGAGTTTGACAGGCTGTTTGGCGACCACAACTCTGATTTTGACCGGTTGAAAACAGCCAAAGCAAAAGCAGTTGCGCTAAACGTGATCATTGTTTTAAAGGGACATCACAGCTTTATTGCGACACCATCCGGGGAGAACTTCTTTAACTCCACAGGAAATGCTGGCATGGCCAAAGGCGGAAGCGGCGACGTGCTGACGGGTATGCTCACTGCTTTTCTGGCCCAGGGTTATTCACCTGCAGAAGCGGCACAATTTGGGGTTTATCTCCACGGCTGGGCTGGCGATATTGCCGCAAAAAAATATTCGATGGAAACGATGCTAACCTCCCACTTGATTGATTGCTTAGGCGAGGTCTTTCTTGCATTGCAGCGATAGTTGGCGTCTTTAGTAAGACACCCTTCTATTTGTAGTGTTTCCAGGCTTTGAGATAAGCCATAATATCGTGCAGGTCTTTTTCGGAAATTTCTCCCCTCTTAAAGGATGGCATCACTCCTAATCCATGCCGAACCTGGAAGCGCTTGATAAAACCGGGTGCCGGGTTGGAGTTAATGGCTGGTCCCAGTCCGGCTTCCCCGGCTGGATGACATTTCTGGCAATGAACCATAAAGACCTTTTCTCCATTGGCAACCGCCTCATTGGGAATAACAAACGTTTCTCCTGTTATGGGTTCGCTTTTTCTGGCCACACAGGACTCAAAAACAGTTGATACAATCACTACCACAACAATACTCAACAACATCACGATCATTTGTCTCATACGCTACAATTTCGAAATCTTCCAAACAACACCAGTTCCAGGCTGCGGTTCAGGACCTTGTTCTGTCAGTTTCATTATTCCAAAATCCACGACATACAACACTTTTCCTGAAGCATCAAATTTTACCGATACAGGTCTTTCCAAGCCTCCTGATTTCAGCCAGGAAGCCGGACCATTCCTGGCACCCCGGTTCGTAGCGAAATCACGGATCACACCTGTATTTACATTTACTCTCACAATTTTAAAGCCAACAGGGAACAGCACTTTGCCAGCTTCCGGTGCCATGTCGCCAAACTGCGCAACAAAGGCTTCCCCGGAAAAACCAAAATCATTGCTACGGGAGAAATCAAACCCGTTTGATGAAGTATGCACACCGAAAATTGCTGCGGGTGATGGCGGCTGATTCGGCACTTGTTGCAGCAGCGGTTGAACAGGGTCTTTCCCCGGCACTTTGAACTCTTCATCGTTGCTGATTGGCTTAGCGGCAGAATAGTCAGGCCAGCCATACCACAGGTCAGGCTTCACTTCCCACAAAACATCACCGGCACCCCAAACTGGACGGCTTCCC
The DNA here is from genome assembly GCA_035998945.1 of Flavisolibacter sp. Lineage (GTDB taxonomy): Bacteria > Bacteroidota > Bacteroidia > Chitinophagales > Chitinophagaceae > Flavisolibacter. Next base: position 71,166 of record DASYHD010000014.1, read on the forward strand.
CGTTCATCATAACCATTCTCCGTTACAAACAAGCGTCCATCCGGTGCAGTAGCGATACCAAACGGATTCCGAAAACCCCAGGCTACCAATTCAGGTTGTCCACCCTGCAAGGGAATACGAAGCACAGAACCACTGCAGGGAATGATGCCTTTGATTACCTGCCCCGCCGTTGTGGGTGTTCCAAACGGTGAAAAAGCGCCGGTGGTTGCTTTATCATCCGGGTCTGCGGTAAGCAGGTTAGCGGTTGTATAATTCTGTCCGCTTACGACTATGTCTTTGCAGGGAATATCATGAAAGTTCTGTTTTCGTGGCAACCATCCGAATTCCGCATTGTCTTCTCCTACCACGCCAGCATTGGTGGCCGTACCGATTGTAAAATACACGTAACCATCTTTTACAACAGGGCCGTTGGTATGATGATCGCCAACCGATGGAAGATTGGAGATTAATGCCGTTATCGCCCCTGTTTTGCTGACGCGAAGAATTCTCCCCCCGTCCATCTCTCCACCTTCTGCGATATAAAAATTTCCATCATGAAAGGTAATCCCGGACCAGGGCCCGTTGCGGGGACCCGTTGCTACCACTGTTGTACTGCCATTTGCTTCCACCCGCAGCAATTTGGGTTCTCCAAAAATTTCCCCGTAGGAATAGCCGGCTTCCACAACGTAAAGTTTCCCTTCATCATCAGTTGTAACAGCAGTGGGAAACGTAAGCCCTGCTGCAATCGCTTCTATTTTATAACCCCGATGAATAGCAATGTCGGAGGCGGTGATGCTTCGCTGCGGTATGACACGAATTTGCCCACCACCGTTGGACTTGCGCATGCGGTAACATTGTGTAGCAAAAAGGCTGATAAAACAAAGGAGTAATAAGAGATAAAACAAAGAGCGGCGCATACAATTTTGGCTTTATCCATAAGCCAAAAGAACTATGCCACCAGATGCGTTATTTTACAATCACGCTTCCTAACCTGCTGGTTAGCTCCATTTCCATTTGTTTCAGGTGATGATGGGTAAGGAAAAGCGTCATCTGTTCGGTGGGGGATGCTTTTTCCATGTCGGCCTGGTTTTGCAGAAGGAGCTTTTTTACTTTTTTGAGTTTAAGGTAGGTGATTGCCGATAAAACTTCCTCATGGCTTTTGTCTTCTTCAATTTTCAGGAACCGTTCCAAAGCTGTTGGATTGTTTACATCCACCGTGTGCATAAAGGTTTTGTAATCCTGCTTAAACAACCGCTCCTGGTATCCTGCCGCCTGGTTTTTATCGCTTTTCCAACGCGGGCTTTGCTGGTAGCGGAAGTCAAAAAGAGACACGGCAAATGTGCTTAGCTTATTATCGGAATGATAAATAAAATAGCTTTTATCAATCGGTTCCTTTTGCGCCAAATGATCCCTGTATTCAGTGAGAATACGGAGTACAGTTTCATTTTCAAACAGGTCGTCTTCCGGTAATTCGGAGAAAATATAATCAGCAGTAAGCTGACCATCTTCCCAGGGTTTATCGCCTTGTTCCAATAACACTCTTGCAACTTCCCGCTCCTGCAGTTCATCTTTAAACAGCAAATCAAAGGTGGCATCGTCGTATTCATTTACCGCTGCTTTTTTCGCGTTCTCTTCATAAAACGTTGCTTCTTCAAATGGCAGTTTTTTATCCGCCGACAACCGGTTACGGATAAATTTATTGACCAGGGAAGTAAATCCCGCTTCATCAATTTTTAAGGATTGTGAACATTGCCGGATATAATCTTGTTGCTTGGTGAAGTCTTCCGTTTTGTCCACCTTTGAAACCGTCTCGGCAACCAGGTTCACCACTTCTGCTTTTTTAGCGGCATCGTTTCCAGCATCCCGTAGCAGCACATCCAATTGAAAGAGGATAAAATCTTTTTTATTCTCCTGCACAAACTGGTTAAACCGGGCAGCACCTACTTTGCGCACATAACTATCCGGATCTTCTCCATCCGGAATCAGTACCAGCTTTACATTAAGGCTTTCTTCAAGTGCCATATCCAGCCCCCGAAGTGCCGCTTTTACACCGGCAGCATCGCCGTCATAAATAATGGTAAGATTAGAGGTAAACTTTTTAATCAGCCGTAATTGGTCACGGGTCAGCGAAGTACCCCCACTCGCCACAACATTTTCAATACCGGCCTGGTGCAGTGAGATCACATCCGTATAGCCTTCTACCAGGAAGCACTCATCTTTTTTATCAATGGCCTGCCGGGCAAAATAGGTTCCGTAAAGGATTTTGCTTTTGACATAAAGCTCGTTCTCCGGCGTATTGATATACTTGGGAGCCTTGTCATTTTTTTTAATCAGCCGGGCACCAAAACCAATCACCTTTCCGCTGTTGTTGTGAATAGGAAAAATGATCCGGTCGCGGTAATTATCCTGCAGCTGTCCATTTCGTTCTACCACCAATCCGGTACGTTGCAGCAGTTCCCGGTTGTACTGTTTCATTATGGCTTCGCTGGTGAAAGCATCCCGTCTGTCCGGTGCATAGCCCAGTCCAAATTTTGTGATGACCTCTTTGGCAAAGCCTCTCTCCTGCAGGTAGCTCAGGCCGTTTGTGTTTCCCTCCACTGTTTCCAGCAATTGCGTTGCGTAAAACGATTGGGCAAAGGCATTAATAATATGCAGGCTTTCCGCTGTTTGTTGCAGTTGCTTTTGCTCGGGTGAGGTTTCGGTTTCTTCTACCTCTACATTGTACCGGGCGGCCAGCCATCGAAGCGCTTCTGCATACGAAAGTTTTTCATGTTCCATCAGGAACGAAACGGTGTTGCCGCTTTTACCACAACCAAAACACTTAAAGATTTCTTTACTGGGCGAAACGGTAAAAGAGGGTGTCCGTTCATTATGAAAAGGGCAGTTACCGAGGTAATTGGCACCGCGTTTTTTCAGTTTCACAAACGAGCCGACAACTTCAATAATGTCAAGCCGGGAAAGAATCTGTTGTATGGTATTTTGTGTGATCACGAAGCCCCAAATATATAACGGCAGCGGGGAAATGGTGCCGAAATAATCCCACGGTACCGATCGCCTTTTTTATTGAGAAAAACAATGAAAATAATCAGCTTGCTTGCTGATAATTTAAAAAAAAGACCTGACAAAAAACAATTTCTTTTCTCTGCAAACTGGTCTAAATTTAGGTTACCATCAACACCGGGAGGAAAGTGAAAATGGAAAATTTTTTTTCTTAACCTTTAAAACTTTTACCTCATGGTTCAAACAGAAATCTCACAACTTTCAGCAGAATGTTCAGAATGGCGGCAGATCCTTCGCAATTACCGGGAAGAATTCCATAATTGCGAAAAGGCCCTGACAGAAACATGTAAACAATCGCTTACGAAAGACCATCTCACCCAGGTCGAACACTTTCAAAACCAGTTCGACATCCAGCTTCGCAACATTCACGATTTAAAACAAACCATCAAAACACACGAACGCAAGGTGGCCCTGGAAACTTCAGGGGAAGAAGTATATGCCGAGCATGAACATCTTCTCAATGAGTTTTTAAGTTTGGAAAATACCTTGCAGGAACTCCGTGACGAGTTCAGAAATTTCATCAACAATACAAGTTGCTGAGACCAGCAAGCAGTTATTCCTCTTTCACCTTGCATACCAAATATGGTATGCCCCTTCCTCCTATTGCCTCACCTTAAAATGCAAACACATGGCAGCAGAATTTGATACCTCACACGTAAAAAATATTGTTTTGCTGGGGCACGCCGGCTCCGGCAAAACAACATTGGCGGAATGCATGCTCTTTGAAGCAGGTATTATCAACCGCCGTGGCTCCATTGAAGAAGCCAACACGGTTGGCGATTATCACACCCTTGAGCAGGAACGTGGCAACACGATTTTTTCAAAACTCATGCACACCAAGTGGCGTGGTTACAAAATCAACATTCTTGATACACCAGGTTATGATGATTTTGTGGGTGAAGTTTTGTCGGCACTACGGGTAGCAGATACCGGTGTAATGTTGTTAAACGCAACAACCGGTGTGGAAGTGGGCACAGACATTATTTGGGAGTATACAGAAACGTTTAAAACGCCAATGATTTTCGCTGTAAATAAACTCGATGATGATTCGGCAGATTTTGACAAGGCCGTGCAACAGGCCAAAGATCATTTCGGCAATAAGGTAACCGTGGTACAATACCCGCGACAGCAGGGAGCGGGTTTTCACGAGATCATTGATGTACTGCGCATGACCATGTACAAGTTTCACGATACCGGCGGCAAGCCTGAAAAGCTACCCATACCGGAAGATGAAAAAGAGCGGGCTGACAGTTTGCATAAAGAACTGGTGGAAGCCGTTGCCAGTAACGATGAAGCGTTGATGGAAAAATATTTTGACAAAGGAGAACTGGATGAGGATGAACTGAAAGAAGGGATGAAAAAAGCCATGATTGCCCACGACATCTTTCCCCTATTCTGCCTGAGTGCCACCCGTAACATGGGTAGCGGCCGGTTGATGGGCTTTATTGATAATGTTTGTCCCAGCGCCAATGAAATGCCATCCCAGCAAACTGCTTCCGGTGAACAGCTTCCTTGTACCGCAGATGGTCCTGCTTGCATTTTTATTTACAAAACCATTTCGGAGCCACATGTTGGTGATATGTCTTTCTTTAAAGTGTATTCGGGCACCGTTAAAACCGGAATGGAACTGGTGAACGAGGCTAATGGCGTGGTGGAAAAAATCAACCAGCTGTTTTTAATGGAGGGCAATAAACGGATTCCGGTGCAGGAATTGGTAGCCGGTGATATCGGCGCTACGCTAAAGCTCCGGAACACCCATGTCAACAACACCTTACACGTCAAAGGCAAAAATTACGAGCTTACACCGATAGAGTTCCCTCCTGCTAACGTTACGTATTGCATAAAATCGGTCAACAAAGGGGAAGAAGAAAAAATGTCACAGGCCCTGCACCAGTTGCGGGAAGAGGATCCCACCCTTTTGGTTGAAGTTTCCAAAGAGCTCAAACAAACCCTTATTCATTGCCAGGGTGATATGCATCTTGCTGTTGCCAAATGGAAGATTGAAAACCTGCACAAAGTGCCGGTGAAATTTGGCAAACCACGCATCGCTTACCGGGAAACCATCCGCAAAATGGCAGAATCCAATTACCGCCATAAAAAACAATCGGGTGGTGCCGGTCAGTTTGGCGAAGTGTTTATGCGGATTGAACCTTATTATGAGGGTATGCCGGAACCTGCCGGCTTAACGGTGCGTGGCCGCGAAACATTTGACCTGGAATGGGGTGGACAACTTGTTTTTTACAACTGTATTGTTGGGGGTGCAATTGACACCCGTTTTCTGCCAAGTATTCTAAAAGGTGTTATGGAGAAAATGCATGAAGGCCCGCTGACAGGCTCTTATGTAAGAGATGTAAGGGTTTGTGTGTACGACGGAAAAATGCACCCGGTGGACTCCAATGATATCTCCTTCAAGATTGCAGGTATCATGGCATTCAAAGAAGCCTTCCAGAAAGCAGACCCGCAGGTTCTGGAACCCATCTACCAGGTGCAGGTACTTTGTCCCGAAGACCTTACCGGCGGAGTGATGGGCGACCTCCAAAGCCGTCGCGGAATGGTAGAAGGAATCGACACAGAAGGACATTTTCAGAAAGTGATTGCCAAGGTGCCGCTGGCAGAAATGCACGATTTCTGTTCTTCTCTCCGATCCATTACACAGGGAAGAGCAAAGTTTAAAATGTATTTCGATAGCTACCAACCTGTTAGTTACGACCTGCAGCGCAAACTGGCCGAAGAATACAACAAATCTGCTGAAGAAGCCATGGCTTGATGAAAGTCAAATACCCAATAGGAAAATGGCTTTTACAGAAACCTAATTTTGTATAGAGGCTTTTCTAAAGACTTGTTACATTTTTTGAATGTCTACCGAAACAACGAAGCCTGACGAGATTTCGTCAGGCTTTTTTCTTATTTGGGCTATAACAGGAGCCGGAATGAGTTTTAAGAGTGTGTAATTAAACTTTTTCTGTTTAATTTGTTCCGATAATAGTCACACAAACAAATCTTCTACCTATGCATGCTTATTTCAGAAATCATCAGTTGTACCTTGCTGAGCGATACGAATGGCTGGACCGTCACGTTACGAAGACTAGTCAGCGTGCCCTCATGAAAATTGAAAGCTGGAAGTTGATCGCCCAATCCGGTGACCAGGATCAGCAACTTCGCCTCGTAGAGAAGCTCCTGAAGGATTCTCTTCTCACACCGATTCCATCGCAAACAATTTTACACAAGGAAGGGTTTTTTCTCTCTAACTTGGAAAACTAAGAATACACCGCATTTAAAAAAAAAGACCACCAATAGGTGGTCTTTTTTCGTTTAAAGCTTTATTTAAGCGGCAACTGCCTTTTTTGTTTTCTTCGTTTCAACTTTTACTTCTTCTACCATTTCAACTTCTGATTTGATGAAGCTGATGGCTTGCCAAACATGGTCAAGTGAAATAGTTTCTGTCGCTTCGTATCCAATATCGTTCAGTCGGCTCCAACTGCTGTCGCGGTTCAGATCGGTGCTAATCTTAGAGGTTACTTTTGGGTGTGCCACCCACAGGCGGGTTTCATCCTTTACAGCTCCCATAATGTCCGTGAGAATGCTGTTCAACTGATTTTCACTTACGGCAAAGATCAGGGCAAAATCAAGTTTGCGGGATTTTAAGAGCGGAGTAAGATTCTTTGCGAAAGAGAGCTTTGCGAACTGCTTTTCTATTGATGAGGGTAGACCTTGGATTAAAATGTTTTTTTCGTTTTTTAGAGCGAGTTTGTCTAAAATAGTTTGAGACATACGTAATTTTATTGGTTAACAATCAATAAAGAAAAGAACGTTGAGAACTTTTTTCGAAATGTTGTGCAAAGATACTACATTCCACCCCCCCTTCCAAATTAGAATACATTAAAAATCCCGCCGAAACCTAGATTTGGCGGGATTTTTAGCTTTTTTTACGGTCTCTAACGCTTGGCAGTTCCGGGCTTATAATACTGTAAGGCTTCAGGCATATACTTCTGTAATTGCTCAATCCTTCTGCCTTCCGAAGGGTGTGTACTCAAAAACTCTGGTGGTTTTTGGCCATTGCTGGCAGCTTCCATCCGTTGCCAAAGTGGAATCGCTTCTCTTGGGTTATAACCGGCCATTGCCGCAAATATTAATCCGTAACGGTCAGCTTCCAACTCCTGTTTACGGCCAAACGGAAGCAAAACACCTACCTGTGAACCCACACCGTAGGCCTGCAGGAACAGGTTTTGTGTAGCGGCAGGCTTGCTGGCAAGTGCCACTGAAAGTGCAACACCACCCATTTGCTGCACCAGGCCCTGGCTCATCCGTTCGTTACCATGGGCTAATACCGCATGTGCAATCTCATGGCCCATAACCACGGCCAACGCAGCCTCATTCTGGGTAATCGGGAGCAGCCCGGTATAAATCACTACTTTACCGCCAGGCATAGCCCAGGCGTTTGCAGCATTATCAGCTACAAGGTTAAACTGCCAGTTATAACCTTCAAGATTTTGTCCTTTGCTGCGGAAGTATTGCGTAATAGCGCTGGCTACCCGGTTACCTACCCGCCGCACCATGGAAGCATCTTTATCGGCGGAGGGACTCACCACCCTGTTTTGACTTAGAAACTGTTGGTATTCCTGTTGGGCCATGGCATTGAGCTGATCTTCCGGAACAAGCCTGAGTTGATTTCTGCCAGTAATCTGGTTTGTAGAGCAGGCAACAACCGTGGCTGCAACTACAAATAGGGTCAAAATTCTGCGTACCATTTCTAATGATTTATATGTTCCCAAACCAATGATTATACCAAAAGAGAAAGTGCTGCAGGTTACCCAAACAAGGTCAACTGTTAATTAGCTTTAAGAAATAACAGAAACATCAGCCGTTTTCACTGCTGCAAGCATTTTATAACAAATATCAAATGTTACTGATTCTGGTCTCGCTGGCGACGGCGGTCGCGGTGCTTTAAGATAGGAAGCCTGTTTTCATTGCCTTTTAAAATACGGCTAATGTTTTTCTGGTGTGTGAGCAGCACCAGTAAGGCTACGGCGATAGCGAATACACGGTACAGTGTTTCAGGTTCATTGAAGATGAATAGAATAAAAATTGGAAACGCAACGCTGGCTAAAATTGAACTCAGCGACACCCAGCGGGTTGCGTACAATACCAGGATAAAAACGCCTACACAGCAAAGCGCCACGTTGGGTTGAATCCCCAGCACCATTCCAAATAGGGAAGCCACACCTTTGCCCCCACGGAACTCGGCCCACACGGGAAAGATATGACCAACAACAGCTGCCAGGCCTAAACCCAGTTGCATATTGATCAGATAGAATTCTCCATGGGTTTCATACGGAAGAAAAAAAGCAAGTTTTACCGCCACCAGGGCTTTTAGCATGTCAACAATCATGACAAATGTGCCCCATTTGGCACCCAGTACGCGGTAGGTGTTGGTAGCACCGGAGTTTCCGCTGCCATAATCACGAATATCAATTCCAAAAAATGCCCTGCTTGTCCATACGGCAGTCGGTATACTGCCTATTAAATAAGCCACAACTATCAGGAAAACTTCATTCATGTGCAATGCCTAATTGAGCGGCAAAGATAACCAATCACGTGAGGATTTGGTGTTAATTTAAAACCGGCTCATCGCTGCTTTTTAATAACAAGGATATCCATCCGTTTTTTTCCACCTTCTGCAGCAGTTGAAATCCCTGTTCTTCCGCTGTTTTTGTAATGTCCGCTTCATCAGCCACTAACAAACCGCTCAGCAGAACAATCCCTTTCTTATGAATGATCTTTGCTAAACCATTCATATACGCCAGCAGCACATTCCGGTTAATATTGGCAAGAATAATATCAAACTGTTCCTGAGGTAACTGCGACGACAGGGTTACCGTTATACGGTTGCAATGGTTTCGTTCAAAATTTTCCTTAGCATTCTCAATACTCCAGTCATCTACATCAATAGCCGTAATGCTTTGAGCCCCCAGCTTTTCCGCTAAAATGGCAAGAATACCGGTACCGGTGCCGAAATCGAATACGGATTTATTATGAAAATCGATGTTGCGCATTTGCGCCATCATCATATAAGTGGTAGCATGATGACCAGTACCAAAACTCATTTTGGGTGTGATTATAATTTCATGTTCTACGTTGGCGATGGGTTCATGAAAATGGGCCCGCACTGCACAAAAGTCCTCTACAACCACTGGTTGAAAGTTTTTTTCCCACACCGCATTCCAGTTTTGTTCTTCAACAGTATTGACCGTACAGTCATATCCCGAAAGCACCCGCATAACAGCATTCTTGTTGAAACCTTCTTCTTCAAAATATGCCATTAGCTTTTCATCTGTTTGTTCATAGCCAGTAGGATTAAAATCGTCTAAAAGTGCAATGATTTCTTCCTGCTGATATTCATTGGCAATAATCTCAAGTTGGATGTGCTTCATACTACAAAAATAAAGGCTGCCCGTAGGCAGCCTTGTTTTCAAGATTGAAATCAGATTATAAATTTTCCTGGTTTTCCTGTTCAGGATTCTGTTCCGGTCTTTGCTCCCTGCGCTGGCCATTGCCACCACCCTGATTGCGTTCCAAACGGGGTCTTTCGCCACGGTTTTCACGACTTTCACCACCACCCTGTTGCCCTTCAGGCTTTGGGAGCAAAATTTTCCTTGACAGCTTGAACTTGCCTGTTTTCGGATCAGTGCCTGTCAGTTTCACCTTTACTTTATCGCCTTCGTTCAATACGCCTTCCAATGTATCCAGGCGCTTCCAGCTTACCTCAGAAATGTGAAGCAACCCTTGCTTGCCCGGCAGGAATTCAACAAAGGCGCCATACGGCATGATCGACTTCACGGTAGCTTCGTATTCATCTCCAACAGTAGGAACAGCAACAATGCCTTTAATCCAGTTGTGAGCCTTATCAACTTTTTCTTTATCGGTACCAAAGATGCTGACCTCACCGAGGTTATTTTTTTCTTCGATGTTGATGGTTGTTCCGGTTTCACGCTGGATCTCCTGGATTACTTTACCACCAGGCCCGATCACTGCACCAATAAACTCACGATCGATGAACATTTTCACCATACGTGGTGCATGCGGCTTCACATCTTCACGGGCTGCGGCCATGCAATTGTACATCGCATCCAGGATATGCATGCGGCCACGACGGGCTTGTTCCAGGGCATTGCGCATGATTTCCATACTCAGGCCATCCACTTTGATATCCATCTGGATTCCGCAAATACCATCGCGGGTTCCGGTTACTTTGAAATCCATGTCACCAAGATGATCTTCATCACCGAGGATATCAGTAAGCACGGCATAGTTTTCGCCATTGGTGATCAAACCCATGGCCACACCGGCAACATGTTTTGGCATTGGCACACCAGCATCCATCAACGCAAGCGAACCGGCACAAACGGTAGCCATCGATGAAGAACCATTACTTTCCAGAATGTCACTCACAACACGTACAGTGTACGGATATTCCGCATCCGGCATCATTTGCTTCAGGGAGCGTTCAGCCAGTTTACCATGACCAATCTCTCGACGGCCAGGGCCCCTCAGAAACTTCACTTCGCCTGTTGAAAAAGGAGGAAAATTATAGTGCAGGTAAAACTTTGAATCAAACGACTTACCGGCTGTTTCTACCAGCAATTCATCCAGCGGCGTACCCAGGGTAACAGTTGTTAGGGACTGGGTTTCTCCTCTGGTAAACAGGGCAGAACCGTGTGGGGTTGGCAGCACATCCACTTCCATATCCAGAGGACGCACATCTTCCAAACCACGGCCATCCAACCGGATACGGTCATTCAGGATCATGTCACGAACGACATCGTATTGCAGGTCGGAAAGATAATTCTTGACGAATTTTTTGACTGTCGGATCCAGTTCTTCTCCTTCCGGCAGGTTAGCTTCGTTTTTCAGTACTTCAAGCAGATCATCCTGGATTGCTTTATAAGCATCCTTTCTTTCCTGCTTGGGCAGGTTGCCACGTGACAATTGACGCATACGCTCCGTCGCAAAATCAGCTACCCTTTGACGCAGGGTTTCATTTTGCTCTGGTTTGGCATAGTCTCTTTTTGGTTTGGCACCCGTCATTTCACGCAGTTCCAATTGCGCTTTGATTTGAACACGAATGGCTTCATGCGCCACTTCCAGTGCTTTTACGAGGTCTTCTTCGCTGCATTCTTTGGCTTCACCTTCCACCATCATGATATTGTCCTGCGTGGCGGCAATGATAAAATCAAGTTCTGCAATCTCTACTTCTGCCCGTACCGGGTTGATCTTGTATTCGCCATTAATCTTACAAACGCGAACCTCAGATATAACTTCTTTGATAGGCACATCCGAAACTGCCAGTGCAGCCGATGCAGCCAGACAGGCTAGTGCATCGGGCAGGATTTGCTCGTCAGAAGAGATCAAAGTAACGATCACCTGGACCTCGCAGAAATAATCTTCCGGAAACAGGGGACGCAATGCACGGTCAATCAAACGGGAGATCAGGATTTCCGATTCACTTAAACGGCCTTCCCTTTTAAAGAAAGACCCCGGAATACGGCCGGCGGCAGCCATTTTTTCCATGTAGTCAACGCTCAAAGGAAAAAATTCCTGGCCTTCTTTGGCTTCCTGAGCAGCAACTACGGTTGCCAGTAAAATATTATTGCCCATGCGCACGGTTACAGCGCCATCGGCCTGGCGGGCCAAACGACCGGTTTCGATCGTTACTTCACGGCCATCACCAATATCAAATGTTTTGGAGAATTTTTGCGTTAACATTTTTCAGGTTTGGGGGTTGGTGTTTGGTATAAGAAGTACAGGACTTCTGAAAACGCAAACAGATGTTGTTTCTACCGCGGTAAAAGAAAAAAGTGCGTAAAGCAAAAAGCCCTTCCGGTTGCGGAAGGGTTTCTGCTGAATATTATGCTTATTTTCTGATACCTAATTTTTCGATCAACTGGCGATATCCCTGCAGGTTGTGCTTTTGCAGGTAATTCAACAAGCGACGACGCTTACCAACCAGCTGCATCAAACCGCGGTGGGTAGAAAAGTCTTTTTTGTTCTGCTGGAGGTGAGCAGAGATTTGAGAGATGCGTTCGGTCAACAGGGCAATTTGTCCTTCAATAGAGCCAGTGTTTGTTGCCGCACCGCCAAACTGTGTGAAAATGCTTGCTTTTTTTTCTGTGGTTAATGACATCGTTAACAATTTTGTAGACATCCCGGATAGATGCCGGTTTTCGTTTTTACTTTATTTGGCGGCAAAAGTAAGCTATCAAGACAATATGGCAATGGCTGGAACCCCTGTTTTTTACAATGTTAAAACAGGCTTAACAACTTTTGTCACAGTTATATATCCGCAGCCAGGATAAAGAATCAACTGCCAAAAGCCTATGCATAAACTTTGATTCAATAGTCAACTCCCGGATTCCCGGTTCTTTGCTTAGCCATTTCGCTCTTTTCTCCCTACTACCTTTGCGCCATGCCCAAACCCTTTTTAACAGCCGAGTGGCGAAACCTGCTCATGGCCAATTACCAGGTTGATCCGTCGGCGCTAAAATCTTACCTGCCCTGTGCAACGGAACTGGATACCTTTAACGGGAAGCATTATGTCAGTCTGGTTGGATTTCTGTTTGCCAACACAAAACTACTTGGCATCGGGATACCCTTTCACCGCACCTTTGAAGAAGTAAACCTGCGGTTTTATGTACGTTACAAAGAAGACGGTGCATGGAAGCGGGGCGTCGTTTTTATTAAGGAGATTGTTCCGCGACAGGCCATTTCGTTTGTTGCCAATACCTTTTACGGCGAAAACTATGCAACCCATCCCATGAAACACAAATGGACATTAGATAGTGAAGGCCTGGAAGTGAGTTATCACTGGAAAGTTGGAAACGAATGGAACTACCTGGAAGCTTTAGCCGACAAAACAGCATCACCACTTCTGGAAGGTTCTGAAGAAGAATTCATCACAGAACATTACTGGGGCTATACCTTCATCGATCAAACCTGTTCGGGCACTTACCAGGTATTGCATCCAAGATGGGGCATTCACAAAGTGCATCGCTTCTCCGCCAATTGCAATACGGAAATCTTGTATGGAGAAGTGTTTTCCGATGCTCTTTCACAGCCGCCAAGTTCGGTCTTCCTGGCCGATGGATCGCCGGTAACTGTGTTGAAGGGGTCTAAAATATTTCCACCTGTATCTTCATAAAAAGGATAAAACGTTGAGCAAATTATATTCGGTTATTATTATCGGCGGCGGACCTATCGGACTGGCATGTGCACTGGAAGCAAAAAAAAGAGGACTCGATTACCTGATCCTGGAGAAAGGCACACTGGTAAACTCATTGTACAATTACCCGGTAAACATGACCTTTTTCTCTACTTCGGAACGACTGGAGATCGGTGGCGTTCCGTTCATTTCCAATAACCCCAAACCTAAACGGGCCGAGGCTTTGGAATATTACCGGAGAGTAACACAGGACCACAACCTTGCTATCCACCTGTTTGAAGAAGTGCTGGATGTAACGAAAGACGAACAGTTTTCTATTAAAACAAATAAAACGACATACGCAGCACAGGCAATCATTGTGGCTACTGGCTTTTACGATATTCCCTACCTCCTGCATATTCCCGGGGAGAACCTGCCAAAGGTGAAACACTATTATGATGATCCGCATTATTATGCGTTTCAGAAAGTAGCCGTGATCGGGGCACAGAATTCAGCGGTGGATGCTGCCCTGGAAACCTGGCGCAAAGGTGCCGAAGTTACCATGATCATTCGCGGACCGGAGATAGGCAAGCGGGTAAAATACTGGGTGAAGCCTGACATTGAAAACCGCATTGCTGAAGGTTCCATTAAAGCCTATTTTCATTCAATGGTGACAGAAATCAGGGAGAGTGAGATTGTGGTGCAAACGCCCGAAGGAGAAATTGTTTTACCAAACGACTGGGTGCTCTCGTTAACCGGCTATCAACCCAACCTCTCTTTTCTTCAAAAATTAGGAATTGAATTAAGTGCCGATGCTATTCGCAAACCGACCTACAGCGAAGAAACGCATGAAACAAACGTGCAGGGAATTTACCTGGCAGGTGTGATCTGCGGAGGCATGAACACGCATCGCCTCTTTATTGAAAACTCTAGGGAACATGCCGAAAAGATCATCCATGCAATTGCCGGGAATATTACACCGGGTTGATGATCCGGATTACTTTCATCTTATTCAGTAAACGGATAATCGGATACACGGGGTCAAACTCTCCCCTCTTCGCGGCAAAATTGCTGCGGCTGGGAAACTTGTGGTGGTTGTTGTGGTAACCTTCTCCAAGCATCAGCATGTCCACTTTGAAAAGGTTCCGGGAGGTATTGTCTGTTTCGAAATTTACTTCTCCATACTTGTGTGCAAACCAGTTGATGATCACACCATGGATAGGCCCCATCAGGATGTGCACCGGGATCAGCAGGTACCACCAGGCCGACGGTGCAAAGGCCACGTAAAACCAGGTATATATGCCGGACCAAAGAATGCGGGAATACCAGGTGTTGCCCCACCAGTCGAGCCAATTGATTTGCGGAATATTTTTCAGAAATCGCTCCTCCACCGGGATCTTGTTCTTCATGATCTGCACATAGGTAATGGATGTGCGCAACATCATGCTGACCAGATTTTTATCGTATTGGGGCGAATGCGGATCATGCTCCGTATCGGTGTAAGCGTGGTGAATCCGGTGCAGGATGGCATAAACCCGCGGACTCATATAAGAAGAACCTTGCGTGATGTACGAATACACAAAGAAAAACCACTCCCAGCCTTTGCTCATGGTAAAGGCGCGATGGGCTGCATACCGATGATGAAAGAACGTTTGTGCAAAGAGAGAGAGATACCAGTGTAAAACAAAAAAAATGAGAATAACAACCATGGCTTAAAATTGTCAACGTAACAGACAGTCTATCAAATTTCAGTCCGTTACTTGCCTTTGCTTTTTTGCAGGCACAAAAATAGGTGCAAACAGGTATATTCTGGATAGACCCGTTTACCCTGCAGTCTGGTAGTGCTTATTCTTCGGCTTTGTTGCTGACAAAGGAAAGCTTGGCAAATTCGGTTCCGCTGAAGATTTTTGCCAGGTTGATGTTTTGCGTTTTGCCGTATTCCTGCAAATGTGTTTGGGTTACAATTCGCCAGAAGTTTTTGCCTTTTAACTCGTTGTAATCTTTTCCTTTCACGATCAATCCGCGAACAGGGTTACGTTTTTTCATTTCAAAACGGATAATTTTTCCTTGAGGAACTTCTTCCCTGCTCAGAAATTGCTCGATTTGTTCTACTGTCATAGCGGGCTAAGGTAAGGTTCTGTGGTTGTTTGTAAAAAATTTCTTGTGTTAAAAAAAGCGGCACCCATTTTCAGGTGCCGCCCTTTTTCCTTTATCCTTGTTTAACCAGTTGAATTTCACATTGAATGCGAATATCATCACTGACCACTACCTGCCCGGCTTCAGTAACCGCATTCCAGGTAAGGCCAAATTCTTTACGGCTGATCTTTCCATTAACGGTAAAACCGGCTTTGGTTTGTCCGTAAGGATCTACTACGGTACCACCATATTCTACTTTTAAAGAAATGGGTTTGGTGGTGCCGCGAATGGTGAGGTCTCCTTCCAGTGTACCTTCATCGCCATTGGCGTTGTATCCCTTTCCCACAAAGCGTAATTGTTCGTGCTCCTCTGCATGAAAAAAGTCTGCAGATTTCAGGTGGGTATCCCGTTGCTCGTTGTTTGTATCAATAGAATTGATGTCGGCAGTAAACTCAATTTTAGAGGCAGTGGTAAAATCTTCGTTTTCTGTAGTCACTTCCAGGTCGAATTTTTTAAAATAACCCGTTACAGTGGTAATCATTAAGTGCTTCACCTTAAACTGTACTTCCGAATGCGTGGGATCTAATTTCCATGTAATTGCCATAAAGTTGATTTTAGACTGTGAAATTAATCAATGTTTAAACACTGACAATACCTCTCCCTTATTTTTGCAAAAATTTCGCCATTAGTACAAAGCAACGCAACGAGAACGTAGTATCATGCCTGCAATGGTACATGTGGAGGCTGCAGGGAGTTAGCACTGGCGGAAAGTTCGAAAACGACCGGTTTATTCGCCAGCTCATAGGACTCATTCAATATGCAGGCATTAATAAACTTAATATTATATCTGGTAATGGTTCCGTACGCTTCGTGTATGTGGCCGCAGACATGTACTTTCGGTTTTATTTCTATTACTTTTTTCAAAAGATCCCTGTCACCGGCATGCTGCTCATTCAACACCTGGTCCAGTATTCCATAAACAGGACCATGTGTTAACAGGATATCTGTATCCGGCGGAATATGGTTCCAGTGTTTTGCCATGGCAGAACCGCGTTGCTTGTTAAAAGCCCAGCGGTAAAACCAGGGTGTGTAAGGAGAACCCCAAATCTTAATCCCCTGGATACTCAAAGCTTCATCCTTCAGATAATACACACTATCCGGTAGCATTTCCTGGATTACCGTCTGCTTTTCACGTTCAAAAAAATAGTCGTGATTGCCTGCAATAAAAACTTTGTGTAAGAAGGGTTGCTTCCTAAACCAATCAAGAAAATCCACGATCTCCTGCCGTGAACTCCGGTAACTGATGTCACCGGCATGCAGCAACACGTCACCTTTGGGAAGTCTCAGGCTGCGGTGCCTGCAATGGGTATCTGAAATGGCTACAAATCTCAAGTATGCTTGTTTGACCCGATTCACAAAAAAGTCCCGCCAGGGGCGGGACAATACACGTATTCTACTTCGTCTTATGCATTTTCCCTGTCTACACTGGTATTCCGGTTAGAAGACTGATCGCGGCTGCCTTTCTGAGGAGTGGAACGTTGTCCGCCTGTTTGTTTGCCATGATTTGCCTTTTCCCGTGATCCGCCTTTCATACCCTGCATGCTCTGATTGCTGGCACCTCTGCCGGATGATCCGTTTTTATTGTTATCGCCACGTCCTGCCATAGGAATAGTATTTTTGTCGTTTAGAATTATTTTCCCTTATCATTTGAACATGAATTGTGCCATACAATCGCAGGCCCGGAAATTTATCTGCCTCCTTATAACCAGTTTCATCTTTCATTTTGCATACGCCCAGGAGAGTGATTCCGCCGCCAATACCTTAACAACAGTTGAAGTAACCGCCTATGGGCAGGTCAGGAAATTAAAGGATGTGCCAGCCGCCGTGGGTTATGTCAGTCCGCAAACGCTAAACCGGTTCAGTCCTGCATCTGTCATACAGGCAGTGAATACAGTTGCCGGTGTACGCATGGAAGAACGTTCACCGGGAAGCTACCGGTTCAACATCCGGGGAAGCTCCTTGCGTTCGCCTTTCGGCGTGCGGAATGTAAAAGTTTATTACAACGACATTCCTTTTACAGACCCCGGCGGACACACCTACCTGAATGGATTGGGTTATTACAATTTCAATTCGATTGAAATTCTGAAAGGTCCCGGCAGCAGCTTGTACGGAGCCGGCACCGGCGGTGTACTGCTGATAGAAGGAATGAACCCAAATGAACGCAGTAATATAATGGCCGAATACACCAGGGGCAGCTTTGGTCTGCAGAATGCATATGCAGGTCTTACGATCGGTAGTGGGGAAAACAAAAGCAGGCTGGGTTTTCAGCACCAGCAAAGCGATGGCTACCGGAATCATTCGGGGTTGGAACGAAACATTCTGAGCTGGTCGGGGCATCATCGGTTGGGAGAAAACCAGGTTTTGAAAACAACCTTTCTTTACAGCGATCTTTTTTACGAAACACCCGGCGCCCTGACAAAAGCAGAATATGACGCCAATCCCAAATCCTCTCGCCCCGATGGCTTTGGCTTTCCCAGTGCCGAGCAAAGCCGTGCTGCCATTTACCAGAAAACCTTCTTGGCAGGTGCCAGCTTAACACAAAAACTAACAGCAGCGATCACCAACCAGTCCATTGCCTATGCAGCATTTACAGAATTGCGCAATCCTACTATCCGTAATTACGGAAAAGGTGTTGAACCCCATGTTGGTGGCAGAACCGTTTTTACCGGGAAGAAAGAATGGCCGGGTGCCGTTTTGGATGTTTCGCTGGGTGGCGAACTGCAACAGAATTTTTCTACATCTACTGTTTATAAAAATGTCGGGGGTGAAGCTGACAGCCTGCAATCGGAAGATGATATCCGCATCCGGCAGTCGTTTATTTTTTTACAGGGAAATCTCTCGCTCAAAGATTGGGAGATTACTGCCGGCGCTTCGTTGAATGGATCCAAACTCAATTTCCGTCGATTGGCACCGGGTCCACTCCCCCGGCAGAACCGCACACTGAACGACCAGCTAACACCACGCCTGGCTATTGCCCGCAAGTTTGACCGGCTGACGATTTACACCAGTGTTTCCAAAGGTTTTTCGCCACCCACATCCGCTGAATTATTGCCAAGCGGCAGCAACGTGAACCTGGAACTGGAACCGGAAGAAGGTACCAATTATGACCTGGGCTTTCGCGGCACGTTACTTAATGGACTGACTGTAGATTTCAACGCATTTTATTTCCGGCTGAAAAATACGATTGTGCAAAGAAGAGATGCCGGCGGTGGCGACTATTTTATCAACGCAGGAAAGACGTCGCAAAAAGGTTTGGAAACAAGCCTGCAGTACAGCTTCTGGCGGAACAATCCTGGGCTTCGGCAGGCAACACTCTGGTTGAGCCATACCTATCATCATTTTCGATACAAAGACTTCAAACAGGTAACGGCAGATTATTCGGGCAATTCATTACCGGGAGTAGCGCCACATGCCCTTTCAGCGGGGGTTGATGTCACAACCCGGCCCGGCTTATTTGGCAACATCACGTATTACTACAATAGCCGGACACCGCTGAACGATGCCAATGCCGACTGGGCAGCTAGCTTTCATGTATTGGGTGCAAAGCTGGGATATGAAATGCTGTTTCGTGATGCCCGGAAACTGCGAATTGTTGCCGGTGCCGATAATCTGTTGGATCAGCGTTACAGTTTGGGTAATGACATCAATGGTTTTGGCGGACGCTATTACAATGCATCACCCGGCCGGAATTATTATGCATCGCTGCTGTTGCAGCTTTTTACTAAATAAGATGGTTGCTGATGCCGGTTGCCTTTTATCACCTATAACAAATCCCCTATTTTTGCGCCCAAAATTTTGAGCAATGAGTAACAGAACATTTACCATGATAAAGCCCGACGCCATGCGTAACGGTCATGCCGGTGCTATTCTGGATAAGATCATTAAAGCAGGTTTTCGTGTAGTGGCTTTAAAGCAAACCAAACTTTCCAAAGAAAAAGCCGGCGAATTTTATGCTGTGCACAGGGAAAGACCTTTTTATGGAGAACTGACGGAATTCATGAGCAGTGGCGCTATCATTGCTGCCATTCTTGAAAAAGACAACGCCGTTGCTGACTTCAGAACCCTGATTGGTGCAACGGATCCTGCCAAAGCCGATGAGGGAACTATCAGAAAATTATTTGCAACATCAGTCGGTGAGAATGCCGTTCATGGCAGCGACAGCGATGAGAACGCAAAGATCGAAGGCGACTTTTTCTTCAGCGGTCTGGAGCAATTCTAATAAGAAATTATTACGTTATTGGGTTATTAGGTTATTTATGGCGTCTTCATTGTCGAATAACTTAATAACTCAATAACACAATAACTATATTTCCTTCACCATTTTACGGATCATTTCATTCCTTACCGGCTCCACTTTATAACCTGCCTGGCGCAGTAAGTTGATCACACCTTTTTTACCCGGCAAATGACCGGCTCCAACTGCCACTACCAGGGCCTTTTCTTTCATCAGTGATTGCAGCTTCTCGGCCCAGGCGATGTTGCGGCTGTACAACAAAAGTTCGGTAAAGTTCTGGATTCCCATGTCTTCCTGCATCGTAAGTTCTTCCAGTTTTTCCAGCTGTTGCCTGCGGTAAGCATCGGTCAGCATTTTCATGCTGCTGTCGGCCTTGTTATCCGCAGATTGTACGATCATCTTGTACAACTGTTTTGCCTGCAACTGGTAAGGAATCTTATCAAATATGCTCAACTGAAAATTCATTGTTTCCAGTCCTTTGATGTCAACACGATTCTGCTTCGCTTCTTTCATGATCAGCTGCTCCATCGAGATCACATGATCACAGGAGCTCACCTGTTGCTCCGCCAGCATTGATGCGGTCAGCAAGGGCTTATACTTTTCCAGCATGGCAAATGGCAACAGCGATCCCTTTTCTTCAAAATGTTTTTTGATTTTGCCGTATTCTTCTTTGGTAAGCAGGTCAGCCAGGGTGGTATCGTTGCGCATACCCATTTGCTGCATGGCACCCATCATTTCAAACAGGTTTTCCAGGTCCAGTTCCAGGTACACGTTGTCGGCTTGTTTGATAGCCAACCGAAGGCTGTCGCTCAATTCAATATCATCGGCACACAACATGTGCATCGTACCAAAAAGATATGATGGCTTTTGCAGCCCCTTGCCGCTGATGCGCCACAGCAGGGTATTGTTCTGTGCAGCTTGCGAAGGAGATTTTTGTTTTTGTCCGTTTACCACCAGGCCGGCACAAATCACCAGTGCCGTCAACCACAAACATTTTTTCATACAGGCAAAATACTGAAGAAAACGTAGACGCGGAACACTCGTTCGGTTTTTAACAGGCTCAATAAAAAACTTCTGTCCAATAGCGGGAAAAGGCCATACCCCATTTCACCTCCATCATCTCTTCTGTAAGGGGAAAATCCATTTCATTTTTTACTGCCAGGAGCGGCAGATTAACCCCTGCACCGAGGGCTGCCACGATAGTTCCCTGCACACGGGGGTTAATTTCCAGGAGCAAGGGTTTTCCTTCTGCATTCTGTTTGACCTGTATACCGATGTTGCCATGCAAACCAATGGCGTTGATGATCTCCTTGCAATAATCAATGATGGCAGCATCTTTTTCAAAGCGCCCCTGCACGCTAATGCCGTTGATCATTTTCTGACGCAAACGCGGTACAACCAGCAAAGCTTCGCCATCCTTGGCCACGCAATCAACCGAATATTCATCACCGGGCAGATACTCGGTTACCACTAAGGGAGGAAACGGTTGCGAAGACAGGATTTTGACAGCATGGGTATACGTGATGTAAGTGTTGTATGGCTTCTGCTGAAACAGCTGTTCGGCTTCGTTGATACTATCGGAAACAATGCGAAAACCACGGCTGCCGTTGGCAACAGCCGGTTTAAAGCAAAAAGGCTTCTGGGGATGTCCCAGTTCAAAAGCTGCATGTATAAACTCCTCCGTTGTATTTGCAATATAAAATTGTGGAACGGGGAGTCCCCTATCCTGCAAAAACTGGTAACAAGCTCCTTTATCATTGGCAGTTTGAATGGCTTGGTAAGCGGAAACCAGCACTTTGATACCGGCTTTTCGAAAAAGCTCCTGGTGCCGTGACAGTGGGATTAATTCTCTGGTGACAAGCGGAAGAACAAGGTCAATTTTTTCACGCTGGCAAAGCGCCAGAACCTCCCCGGTATAGTTTGGTTCTCCGGCCTTGGGAATAGTAAAAAACCGTGAATGCAAATGTTTGCCCACTGCATTTTCATCCGCATCAGCTATCGTTAGCCGAATCCTTTCATCCATCAAAAGACATTTGATGATTCCGGCTGCACCCGGTGCACCTGCTCCGGTCATCAATACATGTAGGTTCGAATTCAATCAGGCAGTTTTAGGAACGGAAAGATACTGTGAAAGCTGTTCTGTAAAGAGCTCCAGCTGATGCTCCAGTTTTCTGAAACGTAGTCGCCTGTACCTGCCATTGCTCAAATGCAAACGAACAATCGCCTCAAGACCATTCCGGTCTTCTTCATGGTCAAAAGAAAGTATACTCTGAATGGGAATCCTGTTCGCATAGCTTCGTTTGAATAAAAGATCAAACATCCTTGGGAGACGGTCAATCAGAAAAAGACTCCAGATGATAATCCCCACATAGAAGAAAGGGCCTTCGGAACGGTAAAACTGCAAGACAAATGCAGCCATAAAGCAAACTTCCCAACTAATTTGAGCAAACGCAGTTCTCGAAAAAGGCACATCTACATTTCTGATATAAAGATGTTCCCTTTCGAATACGACGGAACCATATGTCGTAGTGAACGCTTGTGGCATAGTACAAATTTCATGAGAATAAATGTAAAACGAATCCGGTTCCACTATCTTGCACCATGCCTTTTATTCAAACAGAAAACCTTCCTTCCAAAGAAATTATCAGGGGTTACCAGGCCCAAACCATCCACACAGGCACCATGACCCTTGTGTACTGGACCGTAGAAGCCGGTCACGCTATGCCCATGCACTCCCACCTGCACGAACAGGTAGCGCATGTGCTTAGTGGTGAATTTGAATTAACCGTGGATGGCGAAACACGTTTACTTACACCAGGCCTTGTAGCCGTTATTCCGCCACTTGTACCACATGGTGGCAAGGCGATCACGGATTGCAAACTGCTGGATATCTTCCACCCGGAAAGGGGGGACTATAAGTTCTGAGCTGCAGTGAGACTAAAAGACATGAGGGAGCACAAAAGATCTTTGAACTCCCTCATGTGTTTATGCCTTCGTTATTTATCCTGCCACTACGGCTTCTTCACCGTAGATCTGGTTTTTGAATTTGAGTGATGGCGATGGAAGAAAAGCTCCCAAACCCAAACCATCCCATTTTTCATCAACAGACTGAATGGTTTTATCATCCATCACGATGATGTTGGGCCAGTCGCGGTGGAAATTATCAAACGCTTTTGTTTTGATCGTACCGTCCAGTCCCATACAGGCAAAAATCTTCTCTTCTTCACGCCAGGAAGGACGCTGCACCAGGATAGCATCCCGTTTGGGGTCAAGGTTATTGCAGAATCGCCAGAGCGCCACCGGCAGATCTGTTGCATCAACCGTATGCTCAACATAAAGCACCAGTTTGATGCCTTCCAACTCCTGCAGCTCGCAGATCTGGTTGTGCAGTTCCCGCACATGCCCTCTCCTGTTTTTTTCAATGGAAAGAAGCAGCACCGGCATCTCATTCTCCAGCAGTGAAGCATTGATTCCCTTGATCTCTTCAAATCGCGACAATGCTTTTTCTATCGCAACCCCTGAACCTTGAATCGGCAAGGCTTGGTTATCCTCTACTTCTTCGTCAAACTTCGCGGTACCGTCAATGCACATTTTGCCGCCGAATCCCAGTTTGCTGCAACTGTGGTCCAGCACATCCATCGGTCCTTGGGCAAAGTGAATATCAGTGGCGGGATTGAGATTTTTGAACACATATTTCGACAGTGCCGCATAATCCTGGATCTTCACGCCTTCATCGGCCATTACCAGGATTTTGTTGAACATCATTTGTCCTGCACCCCACATGGCATTCATGACTTTCTGCCCCTGCCCTGCGTAATCTTTTTTAATTTGTGCAATCACCAGATTGTGCGCCACACCTTCTACGGGCATATCCATGTCCAGGATCTCGGGCACCATGGTCATTTTCATCGGTGCCAGGAAAATGCGTTCTGAGGCTTTGATGAGCCAGGCATCTTCCTGCGGCGGAATGCCAACGATGGTAGCAGGATATACAGGGTTGCGTCTATGGGTAATGCAGGTAATGTGAAAACGAGGGTACCAGTCGGGCAGCGAATAATATCCCGTATGATCGCCGAAAGGACCTTCCCAGATCAGTTCATCAGCCGGATCAACATAGCCTTCAATGACAAAATCAGCATCAGCCGGAACTTCAATCTCGGGTTGTGTAATGCATTTCACCAGCTCTACTTTCTTTTTGCGAAGAAAACCCGCCAGCATGTATTCATCCACGTTTTCGGGCAAGGGAGCGGTAGCAGAATAAGCATACGCTGGGTCGCCACCAAGGGCAACTGCCACGGGCATACGTTTCCCCAGCTTTTTGTATTCATTAAAATGTTTTGCCGATACTTTGTGCTTGTGCCAGTGCATACCCGTTAGTTGCGGGCCAAACACCTGCATCCGGTACATGCCTACGTTTCGCGTCGCTGTGTTCGGATCTTTGGTGTGAATAACCGGCAGGGTCACAAATGGTCCCCCATCCTTGGGCCAGCAGGTGATCACCGGTAGTTTGGTAATATCCGCTTCAGCTCCCTGCAGAATAACCTCCTGGCATTCGCCACGGCCGCTGCGCACCTTCGGCATCCAGGAAGCAAACTGCCCCAGCATA
This sequence comes from Flavisolibacter sp., assembly GCA_035998945.1. Lineage (GTDB taxonomy): Bacteria > Bacteroidota > Bacteroidia > Chitinophagales > Chitinophagaceae > Flavisolibacter. The sequence continues at coordinate 95,436 of DASYHD010000014.1, forward strand.
GGAAGCATTTTTAATTTGTCAACAATGCCCTCTTTGGGAGAAGAAAGCTGGTGAAAGAGCGCTTCAATCTGTTTGGCCACATCATCCAGGTGATGCACACCCAAGGCCAGGCACACCCGGCGTTCGCTGCCATAAGCGTTCATTAATACAGGAAAGGCATAGCCCGTGTTTTCAAACAGCAAGGCCTTGCCGCCACCCGCTGTTTTACTGACGCGGTCTGTGATCTCAGATATTTCCAGATGTGGATTGACGTATTCTTTGATGCGTACCAGTTCGCCTTCCCGTTCCAGGAGGTCGATAAACTGCTGCTGATTTTTGTATGCCATGTGTTGTTGCAAAAGTAGTAACACACAGCGTTAGCAAAATGTTTACATCGGTACTTTCGGGCAACCATATCCATTCTTATTACCACTTGCACTGGTTTTACCATAGCCGCCACCCAGCCGGAATGTGAGGTGAATGCCTGTAAAATACATCCAGTCGTTGGCCTTGGGGTTGCCCCGTTGCGCATCTTTGGCCGGGTAGCCAATGTCCGGGTAACCCTGTGCTTCACCCGGAACCTCATCGCCACGATAGGCGAACCTGACCGCATCAGGACCTTTTGCCGCCAGCAGAAGATCTTCGTCGGCATAACTCATGCTCACATCATCCAGGTAATCGGTAAAGAGGCGGCGCATACCAAGTTCCAAACCAATCCGGATGTTATCGTTGATGTTGTACTTGATACCTCCGCCAAACGGGATGGAAAACTGTGTCAATGCATAGGGCTTCCGGTCAGGGTACTGGGCTAATCCCTGTCCTTCGGTACTCAGGGGCTGGAGGAAAACCTTGCTGCCGGAATCATTGATATAAGGATTAAAATGATAAACAGCGATACCTGCAAATGCATAGGGCGACCACCGAATATTGTACAGATTGAATGCTGTTAATTCACCAAGCAGGGAAAATTCAGTAATGTTGGATTGAAAGCTCAGGTTACGGATCTGCTTAACCGTTTCAGAGCCACTGTATCGGTCTGCACCTTCCACCTTGCCCAACGTCAGGCCACCACGTAACATAACCCTGTCGGATAGCTCATAGTTCAGGGAAACGCCGGCTGCGAGCTTAGTTCGCTTGTACAGTTTATCATTCAATTCACCCAGGTAATTGGCGCCGCCGGCAAATACACCCAGGTGAAACCGTTGGGCAAAACAAACCTGCGATATAAAAAGAACCGTAAGGAAAAGGGATTTTTTCATGAAGACGGTTTTGCTCTTGCTAACAAATTTAAGGCCGAACTGATGCATACAAGTTTGTTTGCATCTTACATTCTCTCCCATTCAACGATGCAAGACAGCTTTTATTTTTCATAAAGGTCTGTAAACTGGATTCCCAAACCGGGTTCTTCAGATGTGATCACCTTGCCATCTTCTCTATACGTCAGGCCGGTGGCTATATCCTCTTTCAGCAATAACGGGCCATCAGCATCCAGGAAATCGATCTGCGACTGTAAATGTGCAATGGCTGCCGAACCAATACTGGATTCGTTCATGCTGCCAACCATCACGCCCATGCCAAGGCTTCTGGCTTTTTCAATCATACGCAGTGCAGGCGTCAGTCCGCTGCATTTGGTCAATTTAATGTTGATGCCATGAAAGTGACCATAACATTTCTCCACATCCGTTTCTGCCACGCAGCTTTCATCAGCATAAATAGGTAAAGGTGATTTTTCAAAAAGGATCTTCATGCCCGCCCAATCATCTTTTGCCAGCGGCTGTTCAATAAATTCAACACCCAGGCTTTTGAACGCATCAATTTTTTCCAGGGCTTCTTCTGCCTTCCAGGCTGCATTGGCATCAATGCGGAAGATGGCATCAGTATGCTTTCGCAGCGATTCAATGATTTCGATATCCCTGTCAGTTCCTAACTTGATCTTATACACGGGCCAGGGCTTGTCTACCATTTTCGCCACCATCTTTTCAATGGTATCGATGCCGATGGTGTAATCGGTGATGGTGCCTGTTTGATCTCCCTTTGGCCACAACTGGTGCAAAGGTGCGCCGTGGATCTGCCCGAAAAGATCCCAGCCGGCAATGTCCAGCGCACAAACCAGGAATGGGTTATTAGGGAAAAGATGATGCAGGTAATGCCAGTAGCGCTCCGGTTCGGTAAAGGCAAACTTTTCCGTAAAAACTTTTTTGCGCTCCAGGTCCTCTATCATCTTTTCAACCGGAATATTATAATACGCAATGGCAGGTGCTTCACCATAGCCTACACGTCCGAGATGTTCTACTTCTACAATAAAAGTTGGCTGATGGGTTTTGGTTCCTTTCGAAATGGTGAAGGGATAACGAAACTGCAGGTTGTAGGTGCGGTAAGAAACTTTCAATGGTAATGAATTTAATCCGGTCTGTTTTTATCGGCCTTGAAGGCTCTTTGCCAATAGCGAATTGCCAAGAACAACAAAAATAGGTTGACCAGGATGGCCAGTGCCAGCCAAATGAACCTGTTGTTTTTTATTTCATCGGAAGTGGAAAAGTAAACGAACAAACTGCCGCGCAAACTGCTGAAAAAAAGCAGCGTAAAAAACACCGCAAACGCTTTCCACTTCGACATTCAATTTGATTTTACCGGGCCAAAGGTAACAACCTATTTGAATGCGTTGAAGCCGGTAACATCCATACCGGTAATGAGCAGGTGAATATCATGCGTGCCTTCGTAGGTGATCACACTCTCCAGGTTCATCATGTGGCGCATGATGCTGTATTCACCGGTAATACCCATTCCGCCGAGCATTTGCCTCGCATCCCTTGCAATGTTGGCTGCAATCTCGCAGGAGTTGCGCTTGGCCATCGAAACCTGTTGCGGCGTCGCACGGCCTTCGTTCATCAGCGATCCCAGGCGCCACACCATCAATTGCGCCTTGGTGATCTCGGTGATCATCTCGGCCAGCTTTTTTTGCTGCAGTTGAAAGGCTCCGATCGGTTTGTCAAACTGTACCCGCTCCTTGCTGTAGCGAAGCGCCGTATCGTAACAATCCATGGCGGCGCCCAGGGCTCCCCACGAAATTCCGTAGCGGGCTTTTGTTAAACAGCCAAGGGGGCCTTTCAGCCCTTTTACATTGGGAAGGATATTTTCTTTTGGCACCCTTACATTGTCAAATACCAGCTCGCCGGTGGCGCTGGCCCTGAGACTCCATTTACCATGCGTGGTTGGCGTGGTAAACCCTTCCATACCTCTTTCGACAATCAGGCCGCGGATTTCACCATTTTCATCCCTTGCCCAGACAACCACTACCTGCGCATACGGCGCATTGGAGATCCACATCTTGCTTCCGTTCAGGATAACATAGTCACCATCATCTTTGATGTTGGTAAGCATGCCTGCAGGATTGCTGCCATGATCCGGCTCCGTCAGGCCAAAACATCCCAACCATTCGCCACTGGCCAGTTTGGGTAAATATTTATTTCGTTGCGCTTCGTTACCATACTGGTATATAGGAAACATGACCAGCGACCCCTGCACCGAAGCCGTCGAACGAACACCGCTGTCGCCCCGCTCCAGTTCCTGCATCATCAGGCCATAACTGATATAATCCAATCCACCTCCGCCATATTCTGCCGGAACGGTAGGGCCAAAACAACCCAGGTCACCCAGATGCTTTACAATGTGTTCAGGAAATTCAGCCCGTTGCGCATAGTCTTCAATGATGGGCGAGATTTCTTTCTTTACATAGTTGCGTACAGTTTCACGAATCAGCTTTTGTTCATCGGTCAGAAGTTCATCTATCCAAAAATAATCCGGTGATTGAAAGAGGTCTGTTGCCATAGAAACAAAGATAAGAGTCGGTTTGGAGTTATCTTGCCTGTGCACGTTTCTTCACCATATTCAGTAGTCTGCAAACTGATGTTTCTTCAATCTTCCATTGCAAAAAGAAGAATAAAACAGTAGAACACCCAACCCCAAACCGCTTTAACAATTCCCTTATTCTTTTCCCTTTAATTTAGGCGCTTCCCTATTTTTGCACGGCTTCCTGCATATAGGGTTGTCTTTAAACGATTTTACCACCTTTATGAACTTTAGAAAAGTTAATAACATTACTGGCTGGATTGTCTGCGCCATTGCATCGCTTGTTTATATTTTAACGGCAGAAAAAAGCGGTTCATTCTGGGATACCGGTGAATTTACCGCGGCAGCTTACAAGGTGCAAATGCCACACCCTCCCGGGGCGCCACTTTTTGTGCTTATTGGCCGTTTTTTTATCCTGCTGTTTGGTAATGACGGTGCAACGGCAGCCAAGGCGGTAAACATCATGAACGCATTGGTCAGCGGCTTCACGGTGTTGTTTCTATTCTGGACCATTACGCATTTTGCCCGTAAACTTACAGTAGGCTTTCGTGAAGAACCCACAAGTGGTCAGCTCATGACAATAATCGGTGCCGGTGTGATTGGTGCCATTGCATTCACCTTTACAGATTCATTCTGGTACAGTGCGGTGGAAGCCGAAGTGTATGCTTTCTCTTCCCTGTTTACGGCGCTTGCTTTCTGGGCCATCCTGAAATGGGAACGGGCGGATGAAACTGCGGGAACAGATCCTGTTCTCCGTGCCCGTGCCGACAGGTGGATCGTTTTCCTGTTTTTTACCATGGGGCTTTCCATCGGTATTCACCTCCTGGGGCTGTTGACGATCCCGGCGATCGTTATGATCTATTATTTCCGCCGCTATCCGTACACCCGCTGGGGTGCCATCTGGGCCTTCCTGATCGGCTGTTTGATCACGGGTTTGGTGCAGGTAGTGGTGATTCAATGGTCGGTAAAACTGGCCGGTCGCTTTGACCTTTTCTTTGTAAACTCACTGAATTTACCCTTCTTTACCGGGTTTGCCTTTTTCTTTATTTTATTGGGTGTGCTGGTGTGGATTGGTTTGCGTTATGCCAACCGCAAAAATCTCCACTTGATGCGCCTTGGTCTCTGGTCCTTCATCTTTATCATGCTGGGATATTCATCCTACATCACCACGATGGAACGTTCCAACGCCAACCCGGCGGTAGATATGAACAATGTGGACAACCCCATGAACCTGGTGTATTACCTGGGACGTGAGCAATACGGCTCGCAGCCTATTTTATTGGGGCCTCACTTCCTGGCACAGGGAACCCGCGGCGAAACAAGAACCTTGTATTCGAAGGGGAAAGATCCGGAAACCGGTAAAAACAAATACATCAGTTACCCAGCTCCTTCGCCGGAAATTGAATACGACAGCAAAGACATTCAGCTGTTTCCGCGGATCTGGGAAGGCAATGATCCTAACCGGGCTAATTTTTATATTCAATGGCTGAACCTTCCGGTTTATACCGCCAGGGCAAACAGCTATGTAACAGGTATCACCGAAGACGCTATCCAGGTGGTGGAGATCAGTCCCACCGGACAACAAAGCCAGTACACCTATACCATCCCAAGTGGTTACGCACCGCGGGTACAACGTGGACAGGGTGTACAGCAAGGCCAACCCATCGCTGTTCAAATACCTACCTTTGCCAATAACCTCGAATGGTTCTTTACCTACCAGTTAGGCCATATGTACTGGCGCTATTTTATGTGGAATTTCTCCGGCCGCCAGAACGATCTGCAGGGCCTTGGCAATGTGCGGGACGGTAACTGGATAACAGGGATTTCTTTTATCGATCAGTTACGACTCGGCGATCAATCAATGATGCCCGAAAGCCTGCGGGAGAATAAGGCCAACAACAAGTTGTTCCTTCTCCCCTTCCTGCTGGGAATCTTTGGTTGCATTTATCATTTCTTCAAAGACAGGAAAGACTGGATAGTCACCTTCCTGCTCTTTTTCTTTACCGGTGTGGCCATTGTACTTTACCTGAACCAGGCCGGTGCGCAGCCCCGTGAACGGGATTATGCTTTTGCCGGCTCTTATTATGCATTTGCCATCTGGATCGGCCTTGCCGTAGTTGGTTTTGTACGGCTGGCACGTGAACTGGAAGACAAGGCAACGCTCTTCAATACGCTTGTATATGGTTCATTGGCCACCTTCCTGATCATGATCATGAGCGATGCGGCCAATTTTAATCCGGGTAAGTTAACCGCTGCCCTGATTGGCGCCATCCTTTTTGCCGTTGTATCACTCGCCATTATTCTGGCTGTTCGGGCGGTGGGAAAAACAAGCTGGCGCACGGCCGGTATTGCTGCTTCTGCAATCTGCATGCTGATTCCTGTTCTGATGGCAGCACAGGAATGGGATGACCACGACCGCAGCGAAAAGCTGCTGGCACCCGACCTCGCCAAGAATTACCTGAACAGCTGTCCGCCCAATGCCATCCTGTTTACGTATGGTGATAACGACACCTACCCGCTTTGGTATGCACAGGAAGTGGAAAATATAAGACCCGACATCCGCATTGTGAACACCAGCTTACTGGGTATCGATTGGTATGTAAACCAGTTGCGCAACCGGGTAAATGAAAGTGCGCCCATCGATGTTATCTGGTCAGAAGACCAGGTGCGTGGTTTGGCTTACATTACTACCGAAGACCGCCAAACACCAAGAGAAGGTGTATACGACCTGCTGGATATCATGAAGAATGCCATTGGACGTAGTCCGAGGATTGGAAACTTTCCTGCGGTGAGTACAGTGAGTGTTCCGGTGGATGTTGCAGCCGCAAGGGCAAACGGTGTGGTTACAGCAAAAGACAGCGTGCAAAGCCAGCTTGTATTCAACCTGCCGCAGGGGAAAAACTTCTATACCCTTGACCAGCTGATCATGCTGAACATCATTGCGGCCAATGCCTGGAAACGTCCGATCTGCTTTACGTCGCCGGATGGAAGTCTTGGATTTGGTTCTTACCTGCGTCAGCAGGGATTGGTTTACCAGCTGGTGCCAACCATCGACAATAACCAACGCCGTCGCAATATTGAAACCGATACCACGCAAAAGCTCCTGATGAATGTGTTCCGTGCGGGTAATGCAGATAATCCTGGTGTTTATTTTGACGAGGAAAACCGCAGGCATTTGCTGAACATTCGTTCCATCTATGCCGACCAGGCAGCGGCGATGGCGGAAAAAGGACAACGGCCGGAAGCAGTAAATGTATTACAGAAGGCCGAAAGCCTGATGAACCCAAAGGCCTTCCCTTATGCAATGACATCGTCTGTCCAGAACCAGAATAACCACAACCGCGTGGGATTGCTGTACCTGGAAGCTGCTTACAAAGCTGGCCATATGGATCTCGCAGCCAAAGTAAAAGCGGCCTTGCAAAAGGATTTGAATGACCAGGTGAAGTACTACCAGTACCTCCGGGCAAACAAAGAAGATTATTATTATCAGCTTGCCGGTGAAGAACAGGATGCACAACAGTTCCTGGAGATCATCAAACAGTTTGAACAGATGTACGAAGGCAAAACGCCGCCGGTGCAGGAGCTGCCAGCCGGCGCCAACGCGGCCGATACCTCCGGGCAAGACACATCAGGGCAATAAAAAATCAAAACCTCTCACGTTGTGGGAGGTTTTTTGTTTAACAGCCCATTGAACAAACAGCGCATAATTATTGTAGATTGTGATGGACGGCAAACGGGAGGAGTCAAACGTGAAAAAGGGCGTCATTTCGTTTCAACAGCATAGGCAATTGTTGATTTGCCAGGCAACGAAATGCTGTAATCTTTCCCGTTTCACATCTATCGTTTGACGTTTCACTTAAACTTAGTCTATGATTGGTTTTCATTTTTCCAAATACGATCCCCGGCAAAGTGGCAAATCGAAATTTGACCAGTTGCTGGATCTTTTTACCCAACTCCTCACGTACACAAGTGGTGATGTTAGTGAAGCCTTGCAATGGCTGAACGAACTGGATAAAAAATACGAATTGACTGACGACGAATACGGAATGGGTGATTTCATCGAAGAACTGAAAGAAAAAGGTTATATCACCGATGATGCACAAAACGGCGAGATCAGGATCACACCAAAAACAGAGCAGGGCATCCGCAAACGCAGCCTGGAGGAAATTTTCGGCAAGCTGAAAAAAACGAAAACCGGCGACCACCAGACCTTCAAACCGGGATTGGGCGATGAAGTCAGCCCCGATACCAGGCCTTTCCAGTTTGGCGATATGCTGGAGCAGATCGACTTTACCGAATCCATCCGCAATGCGCAGATCAATCACGGACTGGACCAGTTCACCATGCAGGAAGATGACCTGCAGATCCGAGAAACGGATTTTAAATCGCAGACATCAACAGTGCTGATGATAGACATTTCCCACTCGATGATCCTGTACGGCGAAGACCGCATTACACCGGCAAAAAAAGTGGCCATGGCGCTGAGTGAACTGATCACCACCAAGTATCCAAAGGACACACTGGACATTGTTGTTTTTGGGAATGACGCCTGGCCGGTGGAAATCAAGGACCTGCCCTATTTGCAGGTGGGACCCTACCATACCAACACTGTTGCGGGACTGGAACTGGCGATGGATATTCTGCGCCGCAGAAAAAATCCAAATAAGCAGATCTTTATGATCACCGATGGTAAGCCGACCTGTTTGAAGATTGGCAAACGCTATTACAAGAATAGTTTTGGCCTCGACCGCAAAGTGACCAATCGCTGCATCAACCTGGCGGCACAATGCAAAAAACTGAAAATTCCCATTACAACATTTATGATCGCAACCGACCCTTACCTCCAGCGTTTTGTGCAGGAGTTTACGGAAACCAACAATGGCAAAGCCTATTTCGCTTCACTGGACCGGTTGGGTGCATTTATCTTCCGGGATTTTGAAAGCGGAAAGAGAAAAACAGTTTATTGATCAATCGTTACATTTAAATCTAAGACAGACCTACAGAAAATGGACATTAAACATATCAACACCCTTGGCGAGTTAAAAGAATCAGGCTACCAGCCCAAAAGCATCAAAGAAGAAATCAGGCAAAATCTCATTCAAAAATTAAAGGCAAAAGAAGAAACCTTCACCGGCATTATCGGCTATGAAGAAACCGTTATACCCGATGTCGAAAGAGCCTTATTGAGCAAGCACAATATTCTTTTCCTGGGATTGCGCGGACAGGCAAAAACCCGTATGGCCCGCCAGATGACGGAGCTGTTGGATGAATACATCCCGGTGATAGCGGGCAGCGAGATCAACGACGATCCCCTGAAGCCACTTTCGAAATATGCGAAAGACCTGATTCACGAAAAAGGCGATGCTACGCCAATTGAATGGATGCACCGCAGCCAGCGCTACGGCGAAAAACTGGCCACGCCGGACGTTAGCGTTGCTGATCTCATTGGCGACATTGATCCCATCAAAGCGGCAAACCTTCGACTGAGTTTTGCTGATGAGCGGGTGATTCATTATGGCATCATTCCAAAAACGAACCGCAGCATTTTTGTCATCAATGAACTGCCCGATCTTCAGGCCCGTATTCAGGTAGCCTTGTTCAATATTTTGGAAGAAGGTGATGTGCAGATTCGCGGTTTTAAATTGCGGCTGCCACTGGATATCCTGTTTGTATTTACAGCCAATCCTGAAGATTATACCAACCGCGGATCGATTGTAACACCCTTAAAGGATCGGATCCAAAGCCAGATCCTCACACACTACCCCAAATCACTCGAAAATGCCCTGGCCATTACCGAACAGGAAGCTGGAATTGAAGAAGGGCAAAAAGAAATGGTGGCTGTTTCCGACCTGGTAAAACGGTTGATTGAACAGGTGGCGTTTGAAGCAAGAGGCAGCGAATTCGTTGACAAAAAAAGCGGTGTGAGTGCACGCCTTACCATTTCGGCATTTGAAAATGCAGTCAGTGCCGCGGAAAGAAGAGCGATCCTCAACAAGGAAAAAACAACGCAGGTTTGGATCAGTGACCTGATTGGCATTATTCCTTCCATTACAGGTAAAATTGAACTGGTGTATGAAGGTGAACAGGAAGGTCCTTACCAGGTAGCCATGAACCTTCTGGATAAATCTATCCGCAGCCAGTTTGTGCAATATTTTCCGAACCCCGATACGCTGAAAAAGCGGTCTCCGCGCAAAGGTGAAACGCCGCAGCCGGTTGACAATCCTTATCGTTCCATTATCTCCTGGTTTGACAAGGGCAACCACCTGAACCTTTTCTTTGGTACCAGCGATAAAGAAAAAATGGCGCAATTGTCCCAGGTGGATGGCTTGCATGCATTGGTGAAGAAAACGTTTTCCTATGCCAACGAAAAAGAAGCCGCCCTGCTGATGGAATTTGTGCTGCATGGCCTTTCATCTTATTCGCTGATCAGCAAAAAAGTAATGGAGACATCGGTAGAGTTCAACGACCTGATGGGAAGTATGCTGAACATTCAATCTTCCACAACCTACGATGAGTTTGAAGAGGATGATGACTTTCGTTAGTACATCAAATCAAAAAAGCCCAACAAATTAGATGTTGGGCTTTTTGATTTCTTTCCGATTCTTAGAAGCGAAAACCGATACTGGCACCGGCCCAGGGCGAAAAACCGACACCGCCGCCGATAAATGGTGTAAAGGCAATTCGCCAGGTTATTCCTTTTCTGGCAAAGGGTTGTGAACGAAAACCAATAACAACATTCGCAGCTACTGTGGAGGCATCATCGAATATCAGATCATCACCACTCACATTTACATAGGTTGCACCGGCACCCAGCTCCAGGTATTTTCCGTTTTCGCCAAGCAGGTAGTTTATTTGAGCAGGAATCGCAAAATATCCCGCACCGTCGCCACCGGCACCACCCGCACCAATGCGCATACCCAGGCCATTCTCTTGTTTATTAAACCGGGTATCAAAATTCAAAGAATAGATCACACCAGAACCACCGGCTTCAAAATAGATTTGTGAAGCGCTGGCCGAAGTACCCATCTTTTTTTCTACACCCTGCGCATTTGCAGCCAAAGCACCAACGGCTAAGAAACCTAGCATAAATAGTTTTTTCATAAACGAGGTTGTTTGATTTTCTATAACGAACATAGCAGAAAAAAAAGGAGAAAGAAAGCCGCTCCTGTAGTTTTATATTTTTATTATTGGTGAATCGAATGATAATCGTTCAAAAGATAAAACCTACGCTAGAGAATATTCACTTCCCGCTCCAGTTCTATTCCAAACCTGTTTTTCACCGACTGCAATATCTCTTCACTTAGGGTATATATCTCATTTCCTGTTGCCTTGCCATAATTCACCAGCACCAACGCCTGTTTTGGGTAACAACCGGCATCGCCCCTTCGGAATCCTTTCCACCCGCATTGTTCAATCAGCCAGCCGGCCGGCACCTTTACATGATCCGCATCCAGCGGGAATGCAGGAACATCAGGATACGTTTGCTGAATCGTTGCCAGGTGCGTTTTTTCCACCGCAGGATTTTTAAAAAAACTGCCGGCATTCCCTACCTGTTTCGGATCAGGTAGTTTTGAAGACCGGATACGGATCACAGCATCAGAGATGGCTTTGATGCTTAAATCCTCTATGCCCATTTTTTCCAGTTCCTGCTGAATGGCGCCATAGCTGGTATGGAAGACGGGCTTTTTGTTCAGGCGGTACGTAACCGATGTGATAATAAATTGTCCTTTGTACTTTCTTTTGAAAATACTTTCGCGGTACCCAAATTCACATTCGGAAAGGGAAAACTGCTTCACTGTTTTCTCCTTCAAATGATAGGCTTCGAGCTCGTGAAAAATATCTTTGATTTCTACGCCGTAAGCGCCAATATTCTGCATGGGCGATGCGCCAACATTTCCGGGAATAAGCGAAAGATTTTCGGCACCGGCAAAACCATTTTCAACGCAGTACATTACGAAGCGATGCCAGTTAACACCACCGCCAGCCCGCACATAAATATGTTCATCATCTTCCTTCACAACAGCGATACCGCCGATCTCATTCTTCATAACCAGTCCATCAACATCTTGGGTCAGTAAGATATTACTGCCACCGCCAAGTATGAGCGTATGTTGCTGCCGGTATGGTTGGGAATCGACAATAGCTTCTAGTTCTTCCAACGATTGGAAAGAGGCAAAATACCGGGCCGTTGCATCAATGCCAAACGTATTATTCGAACGAAGCGAAATATTTTCCCGAATTTGCATAGGCGCAATAATACAAAATACTATGCCCGGAATAACAGCTACGGTGATTGGTGCAACAGGATTGATCGGAGGACATTTGGTAGACCTGCTACAACAGGATAACACTTTTGAAACGGTTCGTGTGTTGGTACGAAGACCGGTTCAATTTAGTCAATCGAAAGTGGAAGTAAAGCTGGTGAATTTTGCCGATCCCGAATCGTTCAAACTGGCCATTGATGGAAGCGATGTTGTTTTCTGTGCCGTAGGCACCACGCAGAAAAAAGTAAAGGGCGACAAAGAAGCCTACCGCAAAGTAGATTACGACATTCCGCTGCATGCTGCCCGCTACTGTGCCGAAACAGGCTGTCAGAAGTTTTTGCTGGTTTCCTCGGTTGGTGCCGATAGCAAAAGCAGCAATTTTTACCTGAAACTAAAAGGTGAGGTGGAAGAAGATATCAAGTTGCTTCCGCTAAAGATGATCGCCATCTTCAGGCCTTCCATGCTGCTGGGAAACAGGTCAGAGAGCCGTCCTGCTGAAAAGATCGGGCAGGTGATCATGCCTGTATTTTCTTTTTTACTCGCCGGCAGCTGGCGTAAATACAAACCTATCCATGCCCGTGATGTTGCTGCGGCTATGATAAGGGCTTCCCTGCAACACGACGAAGGCATTTTCCTCTATGAATACAACCGCATGAAGTCTTAGCGCTTTGTCTATTGCGAATTGCCTATTGAACATTGTCCCTATTGCGCATCCACATCCGGCAGCACCACTACTTTCTTAAACTGTTTGTACTGGTGGAGGTTGGCGCATTCCTTCATGATATCATCCTTGCATTTGGCAATCAATTGCGCATCGCGGGGGAGCTTGAGCAGCATTTCCATCAGGAACATTCCCCGCACCCTGTTTACGACCGGCTCGGCGGGTCCTACAATGTAGTTCCGGTACAGGAAGTCCAGCCCTTTGGCAAAGTTGTGGGCGGCATCAAACACCACGTCCCTCTCTTTGTGTTTAAAATGTATATTAATTACTCTTGAGAAAGGCGGGTAAGCAAACTGCTTGCGTTTTTCAATTTCCTCGTTGTACATCCCTACGTAATCGTGGCGGGCCACATGCTGCAACACCGGGTGTGCAGGATTTGTGGTTTGTATCAACACCCTACCCCTTCCGGCCCTTCTTCCGGCCCGGCCACTCACCTGCTCCATCAACTGAAAAGCCCTTTCATGCACCCGGAAATCAGCAAAGTGAAGGAGTCCATCGGCGTCCAAAATGCCCACAAGATCAACATTGTCGAAATCCAGGCCTTTCACCACCATCTGTGTGCCCACCAATACATCAATCTTTTTTTGTTCAAACTGCTGGATCAGAACATCATGGGCATTTTTGTTTTTAACGGAGTCAAAATCCATCCGGCTCACCTTCACGCCTTCCAATTCGGTTTCCAGTACCTCTTCTATTTTTTCAGTACCAAAACTGCGTTGCACCAGCTTGTCGCTGCCACAGGCAGCGCAGGTGTTCACGGGCGGATAAATATTGCCGCAGTAATGACATTTCAGCTTGTTGGATTGTTTGTGATAAGTCAGCGATACATCACAATTGCGGCATTCGGCAATCCAGCCACAAACGGTGCACAACTGGTAAGGCGAATAGCCGCGCCGGTTCTGGAAAAGGATCACCTGCTTTCCTCTTGCCACCGTTGCCCTGATTTCATCGAGGAGCTGCGGCGAAAACATCACCTTTTCACCGGGTTTGCGTGCAATGGTGCGGTTGTCGATAAATTCAATGGTGGGCAGCTGCACATCACCAAAGCGCTCCGCCAGTTCCACCAGGCCATATTTTTCTGTTCTGGCATTGTGATAGGTTTCGAGGCAAGGTGTAGCACTGCCCAGCAATACTTTGCTGCCGGTGATCGAAGCCATGTAAATAGCCGCGTCCCGGCCGTGATAGCGTGGTGCCGGTTCCTGCTGTTTATAGGAAGAATCGTGTTCCTCATCGCAAATGATCAGGCCCAGGTCACGGTACGGCAGGAACAGGGAACTTCTTGCACCCAGCACGATCTTCATTTCACCGCTTTTGACCTTGTTCCAGATCTCTACCCTTTCGTTCTGGCTGAACTTGGAATGGTAGATGCCAATATAACCACCAAAATGTTTTTGCAAACGGCGTATGATCTGCGACGTTAGTGCAATCTCCGGCAACATGTACAACACCTGCTGGCCTTTGCGGATGGCCTGTTCAATCAGTTTTACATATACATGCGTTTTACCGCTTGACGTAATGCCGTGCAGCAGGGTCACTTGTTTTGTGCCGAAACATTGCTGCACCTTTTCAAAGGCTTCCTGTTGGGCTGCAGACAAGGTAAAATCGATGGTAACATCTTTGGGTGCATACTGGATCCGGTCTACACTGCGTTTTTCCAGCCGCAGAATATCTTTGTCTACCAAACCTTTCAGATGGGAATCGGTGGCAGAAGCTTTTTTCAGCAATTCTGTCTTGGTAACCTCACCCTGCGTTTTCATCAGGTGCAGGTATGCCAGGAGCAGCTCCATTTGTTTGGGCGCACGGCCCCAGTTGTTCAGGAGTTCTGAGAGTTTGTCTTCATCGTGATATTCGTTCGATAAAAGAACAAACGTTTCTTTTTTAACCGTGTAGGATTGTTTCAGCGATTCCCATACATAACACAGCTTTTTACCAATCAGCTTGTTGACAATAGGATACACATGCGGCACATCCAGTATCTGCTGCACTTCGGTGAGCCGCAGTTCATGCTTCATCTGCAGGGCTTCCGCCACCAGGAATTCATCATTGTCCAGCTCCGAAAAATCATCACCAAATTCTTCGTTATAGATCAGGATCGTTTCGCTGGAAAGTTTGAAATGCGAGGGCAGGGCGGCGGCCATCACATCCCCTTCCGTACACATGTAATACCGGGCCATCCACTCCCATAACTGTAACTGGAAAGGCTGGATCACCGGTTCGGGATCCAGTACATTCAGAATGTCTTTTGCTTCAAAACTCAGGGGTTCTTCATTGTGAATACGCTTCACAACACCGGCGTATTTTTTATTCTTGCCCAGGTTGACTTCTACACGGCAGCCAACGCCGATCGTTGCCAGCATGTCATCGGGAATATGCCAGGTGTAATTTTTGGGCAGCGAAAGCGGTATAATCACTTCAGCAAACATGCGCTGCCCCCTGTTTTCCTAAAAGGATCATGTAGTAGATAAATTCATTCCGGCACTGTACAATCCATCTCATCGTCTGCAAAAACAATTTGGCAGCAAAATACTACGGTTCTTTTATCCACGAAGCCTTATAGGCAATCAATTCTTTTTCCATCTGCCTGTAAACGCTTTCTTTCAATGTAGCCACATCTTTAAGGGAGAGCCCTTCCGTACTGATTTCCGGCAGAAAGAGGGCACGACTCTTTCCGGGATTGAGTGAAAACACGGAATGGGTGTGCATGCGGTCGAACATATCCAGGAACAATACCGGCATAACCGGCGTTCCGGTTTCAATGGCAATGCGAAACGCACCATCGTAAAAATCTTTCAGCGGCTTACCGGTTTCGTTGAAAGTACCCTCCGGGAATACTAGCACGGAGATGCCTTTGCGAAGCATGGATTTCAGGACCTGCACGCTTTTGGCCCGGTTAGCCGGGTTACTGCGATCCACGGTTACAATCGCATTTTTATAGATGGTGCCAAAGATGGGCACTTTTGCGATCTCTGCTTTGCCCAGGGGCCGCACCTGCATACGGAAAACCTTGGGAATAAGGGCGGCATCCAGGTAGGTGGTATGGTTGGCAACAAAAATATAGGACTGGTCCTTTCGCGGCTTTTGCAGATAAATATTCCGGTGCCGGATAAAGATCAACGGAAACCAGGCATCGGCCCAGGCCGTGCAGGCACCATACACCATATTCCCCCCTTTGATGCGGCCAAACAGGGTAGCAAACAAGGACCAGAGAAAAACCGGCAGCATCAAAAGAAAAAAAAGCGAAAAGGAATAAACAAGATAAATGACCCGGAGCGGCGGCAGCAGGTATCGCATTAAAGGCCTCCTTTGCTTTCGGTGAGGGGACAATGGCAGCGAACAGAATCTTTCAGCGTATAACAAGTCATGACGGTGGTTTCATCGGGGCATTGTGCAAAAAAAACCAGCATGCTTTTACCGCTGGCCGTTCTGCCCTGCAGGGCAAAGGCGGGACAGGGACTTCTGCGCCGGTTGGAGCGATTGAAATTAATTACCCCTTTTTTCATGATTTCTTCAATCTCTTCTTTGTTGATCTGGCGGCATGCCATCTGGCACATTGCCTTGCTGGTATAGTTCAGTTGCGGCGGATCACGGTCGAAAGCCTCTTTTCGCTTCGGCTCATTCCATCGCCTGATCAGGAAAACGAGGAAAACAAGCAGGAGCAGAAAAAGGGGAATCATGCTATTGCGCCTTCTCATAAAGGGGGCAATTTAAGCGGGAAAAGCCAATAGGCAATAAGCAGGAGGCAATAGGCAACAGGCAAGGCTGACGGAAAATGAAACAGACGATTCGTCCAAACCGGATAACAATGAAGGGACGTACCAAAAAATGTGCTCCTGCTTAGCAGGAGCACTTCTCTTTTCAATCTGTTAAGATGGGGAAAGTAGTTGAATCAGCTATTTACCCAGTTCCAATATCCATATGCTTTTTCCCGGAACGGTCCATTGGCCGTTCAGTGCTGCAGACGCACCGGTGACAATATTTTTGGCGGTGGAGAATCCTTTGGTTCTTTCTGTAAAACGGTTGAGACCAAGGGATTTTTCACTGTTGGCCGTATTCATTACCACCATCACCGTTTGATTGTTATCATAACGGAAATAGGTATACACACCCTCTTCCGGTACATACTGCATAAACTTACCGGTTTGCAGGGCCGGCGTCTGCCTGCGGTAATTGGCAATGGTGCGTACCCAGGTATACGCCGAATCTTCCCTTGCGGTTCTGCCGCTCTTTTCAAATTTGTTTTCCTTGTCACCGGGCCAGCCACCGGGAAAATCAAGCCGTACCCAACCATCGGGATTAGCCACACCCTTCATCAGCACTTCCGTCCCGTAATACATTTGCGGGATCCCTCTTGCCGTCAGCAGCCAGCCAATGCCCATTTTGTATTTTTCAAAGTCCTCTCCTATTTCGGAAAAGAAACGTGTTTTATCGTGGTTATCCAGGAAGTTGACGTGCTTCAGGGGATCCTTGTAAACAAGGTCCTGCGCCAGGGTCGTGTACAACCTGTTCACGCCTTCGGTCCAGCCAAAGGATTCTTTTAGTGCAGGCAGGATACCATACAGGTGCGTTTGAAAATCAGTTACTGCCGGGAGGTTGCTTTTGAAGGGAACATTTAAACGGTTCTCCGTAAAATAGGCCTGGTTCACCACACCATGCACCCAGGTTTCGCCGAACAGGTGCAATTGCGGGTACTCGTCCAGCAACGCTTTGTTACACCGGTTCATAAATTCCAGGTCATTATACGCATAGGTGTCGATGCGCCAGCCATCCAGTCCGAATTCTTCGGTCGACCAGATCGCATGCTGGATAAGAAACGTAGCAAACAGGGGATTGTCGTGATTGATATCCGGCATGGAAGGCACAAACCAGCCATCGCTCATTAATTTTTTATCAGCCGCCGATGCATAGGGATCAAACAGCACCTGGTCCTTATAGGTTGTTTGTGTATAGCGTGGCCAGCGATGAAACCAGCTGCTGTCTGGCTGGTCGCGGAACAGGAAATGCTCCAGCCCTACGTGATTGTATACCGCATCCTGGATGATCTTCATGCCACGGGCATGAATGGCGTTCACCAGGTCGTGATACGCCTTTTCGCCACCAATTCTTCTGTCGATGCGGTAATGATCGGTAAAGGCATAACCGTGTTCGGTGCGGTTGGGCATATCGTTCTCAATCACGGGGTTCAGCCAGATAGCCGTTACACCCAAATCTTGTAAGTAAGGAAGCTTGTTCTGCACACCTTTCAGGTCGCCGCCATGCCGCTCAAAGATGGTATCGCGGTTCAGCGACTGATCCCGCATGCCGGGTACCCTGTCATTAGAGGGATCGCCATTACTGAAACGGTCCGGCATAATCAGGTAGATAAAATCAGTGGCATCAACGCCCCGGATCCTTGTTTTGCCGTTCTCCCGGCTGCGGGCCTTCAGCGTATACGGAATCTCGGTTGTACCGTTGCTGCCCACAAGCCGGATCCGGGCTGTACCCGGTTTTGCCGACGGCAGAATCGTCAGATCAATAAAAACATAATTGTCGTTGGCCACTTTGGTAACCTTGTCTACCCTTAAACCAGGATAGTTCACGCCAATGCTTTTTGCCTGTGCGATGTCTTCGCCGCGAAGCATGACCTGCAGTTTGGGGTTCTTCATGCCGGTCCACCAATGGGTGGGATAAGCCGTAATGCTGTTTTGGGCAAATAGAACAAAATGCAGCAGAAAAGCCGCAAGTAGGAATGTCAATTTTCTCATGAGTATGATGTCGGAGTTTTTTCGGTTAACATAACTTCGTCTACAATTTCCTCTGCTGATTCTTTCGGGTCTTCTTTGACGATAAAATTTAGAAAACCAGCCAGAATCATCGAGATACCTCCCACCACCAGGGCATAAATACTTTGGTTGTTGAAGACATTGTTCACAAAAAAACCTAGGATGGCTGCCGCTACAATCTGTGGGATCACAATAAAGAAATTGAATACGCCCATGTAGAAACCCATTTTACTGAGCGGCAGCGAGCCGGCTAATATGGCATAGGGCATGGTAAGGGTGGATGCCCATGCCAGGCCAATGGCGATCATCGGCAGCAGCAACAGGCTGGGAGATTTGATCAGGTAAATCCCGATTAAGCCCAAACCACCAACTACCAGGCAAAACAGGTGCGTCATGCGGCGACTAGTTTTGGAGGCTATAATAGGAAGAACAAAGGCTGCCAATGCCGAAACACCGTTATACACCATAAACATAACGCCTACCCAATCACCGGCATCCTGGTAGGCTTTCGCGGTCGTATCGGTGGTGCCGTATGCATTTTGCGCCACACCGGGTGTGGTGTAGATCCACATGGAAAAAAAGGCCAGCCAGGTAAAGAACTGCACTACGGCCAGTTGCACCATTGTTTTGGGCATCGAGCCAATGCCCTGAACGATTTCTGTAAAACCGTTCAGCACACCTTTGCTTTTCCGCTTATCCTCCTCCCATTGCTTCATGTCATGCGGCGGGTATTCTTCCGATGTAAAAACGGTCCAGAGAACGGCGGCAAGGAAAACAAACGCGCCGATGTAAAAGGAATATTTTACAGAAGGCGGAATCACACCTTCCGGTGCGGTATTGCTGATGCCAAACCAATTGGTAAACATATACGGAAGCAAAGAGGCGATCACAGCTCCCAGGCCAATAAAAAAGGTTTGAAATGCAAAACCTGTTGTGCGTTGCGTACTGGGTAATTTATCACCAACAAAAGCACGGAAGGGCTCCATGGAAATATTGATCGATGCATCCAGTACCCACAATAAAATAGCAGCAATCCAAAGTACCGATGAATTGGGCATCAGGAACAGGGCAATCGAAGCCAGTACTGCACCGATAAAAAAGAAAGGCCGCCTGCGTCCCCACCGCGGATGCCAGGTGCGGTCGCTGAGGTAACCAATGATCGGTTGTACCACCAGGCCGGTCACCGGTGCTGCAATCCAGAGGATGGCAATGTTGTCCAGTTCAGCACCCAGGGTTTGAAAAATGCGGCTCACATTGGCGTTTTGCAGGGCAAAGCCAAACTGGATTCCAAAGAATCCAAAGCTCATGTTCCATAATTCTGAAAAAGATAATCGTTTTCTCCGGAGAAGAGGTTGCGCGGAGGAATGCAGTCCTGTAGCCATAAGCAATCATTCAGATTAGATTGCCGAAAGATAAGAAGGAAATGTGTATCAATTACACACCTCCTTCTTCCATGTGTATGGCGATGTTGAAAACTAGGCCCCCAGGGTAAATCCGTTCGGAAGGATGGCGCCCTTTTTCACCACGATAATACCTTCTTTGATGGTGTACAACGTGGCGTCTTCATCGGCCAGATGCGGACCACCAATGATGCGTACATCATCTCCCATGCGTACGTTTTTATCCAGGATGACATTCTGCACATGGCAACGGTTACCAATACCCAGTTGCGGAATGCCCTGCTCCTGGATCTCTAAAATATCATGAATGGTTTCGTAGTAATCGCTACCCATCACGTAGGAACTGATGATGGTAGATTCCCGGCCAACGCGGGAACGGATGCCAATCACCGAGTTTTCGATATGCTTTGCGTTCACGATACAGCCGTCTGCTATGATAGCATGCTCCAGGTGCGTACCGCTGATCTTGGCCGGCGGTAGCATACGGGCACGGGTATAAATGGTTTTTGTATTATCAAAAAGGTTGAACTCAGGAATATCCTTGGTCAGGGCAAGGTTGGCGTGGTAAAAAGCCGGGATGTTCCCGATGTCTTCCCAGTACCCTTCGTATTGGTAACTGGCCACCTTGTATTTGTCAATCGACTGCGGAATGATCTCCTTTCCAAAGTCCGTTGCATTTTTAAATTCATCCTGCAAAATATCAAACAACAACTGCCGGTTGAAGATGTATATACCCATTGATGCGAGGTAAACCTTGCCCAGGCTGCGCATTTCATCACCGGTGTCGCTTACCCAGTTTTCCAGCCCCGACTTTGGTTTCTCCGTAAACGAAGTGATCATGTTGTCTTCCGTTTTCAGTATCCCAAATTCGGAAGCTTCCTTGGCAGTAACCGGGATCGTGGCAACGGTAATATCAGCGCCGCTTTCCTTATGACTAAACAGCATCTCCTGGAAGTCGATCTGGTAAAGCTGATCACCGGAAAGTATCAGTACATAATCACTGTCGAAAGGAGCTATATGCCGCAAACCCTGCCGCACCGCATCGGCTGTTCCCTGGTACCACGCCGGGTTGTCCGGCGTTTGTTCGGCCGCAAGGATGTCAACAAATGCAGAGCTGAATGCGCTGAAGTGATAGGTGTTTTTGATGTGCCTGTTAAGCGAGGCCGAGTTGTACATAGTAAGTACAAACATGCGGGTAATACCAGAATTCAGGCAGTTGGAAATCGGAATATCAACCAGCCTGTATTTGCCGGCTATTGGTACGGCCGGTTTGCTTCGGCTTGTGGTCAATGGTTGTAGTCTCGTGCCTGCCCCGCCGCCTAAAATAACGGATAACATTTGTTTGCTCATGATCCTGTTCTGGTTTATTGATTTAAAATTATTCCTTTCCTCCTTCTCGCCGAAGGTTCTATCAAGATTTTTCTTTTTATGTTACCAACAGCAGTGCTGCTATAAAGCTGCCGTTGCGTCGCACTCGTATACGTTCTGTAATTCTACGGAGCAGGTGTTGAACCACCAAGGCACAATGGCACGGAGGCTCACAAACCATTTCTCTGCGCTACCGCTGTTTTCGCTGCGTCGCTGCGGTTTCAAAACCAACAATTATCGAGCTAAGGAAAAGAACTATCCTTCCTTACCTTTCAAAGTTTCTCCAAACTCCAAACTCCAAACTCCTACTTCAGCGACGCATACAACCGGATATACTCCCCTGCCGACGACTCCCAGGAATGATCAAGATGCATCATGTAACTACGCATCCAGGTAAACAGGTCACGTTTGTTATAATAAAGATCAATGGCCCTTCCTACACTGTAGGTGATATCGCCTGCATCTGCCTGGTTAAAGCGAATACCAAATCCCTGCCACTCACCAAAATCCCTTACCGTATCCTTCAACCCGCCTGTGCTGCGCACCATCGGAACCGTACCGTACCGCAGGGCATACATCTGGTTTAATCCACAGGGTTCAACCCTGCTGGGCATCAGTAAAAAATCCGCACCAGCATACATCAGGTGACTCAGTGCCTCGTTATAACCGATATAGGTACTCACAAAGCCGCCCAATTGTTGCTGTACGTCCTGTAACCGATTTTCCACATCCGGGTCACCCGATCCAAGAATTAAGAAATTCGCATTGCCGTGGTGGTGGTAGGTTGAACTGCGGATGGCATCCGGCAGCACATCGGCTGCCTTTTCACCCACCAGTCTTCCGATGAAAGTGATCAATGGTTTTTCGGGATCCAGGCCAAAGGTGCTGCAGAGCTCTTTTTTATTTTTCTTTTTTCCTTCCTTCACATCATGGTCATCATAATTGCGCACGATAAACGGATCGGTTGAAGGATTCCACACATCGGCATCAATCCCATTTAAGATGCCCACGCATTTACCTCTTTCATAATTCATCAGGCTTTCAAGGCCGGCTGCTTCGTACCGCATTTCTTCCAGGTAACTCGGACTGACGGTTGTTACTTTCCATGCGCAGCGTACAGCAGAGGCCAAAGGATTGATGTTGTTGTTCCAGTCCAGCATACCCCATTTATAGCTGTCATATCCCGGAAGGAGGTAATTGCGGTCCCAACTGATCTGCCCCTGGTACTGACCGTTATGAATGGTGAAGACAGTAGGAATACCGGCCAGGTGTTGAAAGGCAAAACAATACTTCAGCATGAAGGGAATCAGGCCGGTGTGGTGATCATGACAGTGAATGATATCGGGTTGATGACTCCAGCTTGAGATCCAGTCGCACAACGCAATCTGGAAGGCAACAAAACGATCGGTATCATCGTCATAACCATAAACCTTTTCCCTGTCAAGCAATCCATAAATATCAAGGAGGTATAATTCAAATCCTAGCTTGTTGTGCCTTTCTTTGATGACGGCATAATTAAAATGATATGACCCCAGTTGCTGATGGCCTTCGTGTACAACATCCCAATCATTGTTCTGTAAAAACTTTGTGCGGTACATGGGCATAACAACCTTTGCGTTATGTCCGGCCGCATTCTGATACTTCGGCAGTGCGCCAACCACATCACCCAATCCTCCTGCTTTGGCCACAGGATAACATTCTGCTGATACATGTATTATCTCCATAACAAATTCCTTCCTGCTGAAAGTTAGAGCAAAATCTTTTGCGGCAAAATGTTTCTTTACCTGAAACTTATTATTTTCAGCCCCTCAAAATCATCTAACTACCAACTGTATGAAGCAACAAACGAAATGGTCGCAATTCGGCGTTTTGGTCATGGTGTTTTTTTTCTGGGGATTTGTCGCGGCCAGCAACGATATTCTCATTCCGGTTTTTAAAGAAGAACTGAATCTCTCACAAACGCAATCACAAATGATTGCTTTTGCTTTTTATGTGGCATATACGGTTGGTTCACTCATCTACTATTTTATCAGCAAGGCCAGCGGCGGCGACATACTCAACCGCATCGGTTATAAGAATGGTATTGCATTGGGACTGGTGATCTCCGCTTTGGGTACACTGCTTTTTTATCCGGCTGCCAACAATGCTTCCTTCGGCCTCATGATTACCGGGCTGTTTATTGTAGGCCTTGGATTTTCATTGCAACAAACAGCAGCCAACCCGCTGGCCATTGTGATGGGCGATCCCAAAACAGGCGCACAACGTTTAAGCATGGCCGGTGGTGTGAACAATTTTGGAACAACCATCGGTCCGATCCTGGTAAGCATTGCCATCTTTGGAAGCGTGGCTGCCGGTGGCAGTGAGGCCAACATCAGTGCGGTAAAAACACCTTACCTCATCCTGGGTGCCCTGTTTATTGTTGTCGCCATCATCTTTAAATTCTCATCTGTTCCCAATAAAATTCAGGAGGACATTCCCGGAACAGAGCTCGACAAGGAAGTAAGCAAGGTAGCTACACCAACGGACGTAACCAGTAAATACAATCTGCCAGGTAACCGCAAAAACGCTACCGATTATGGACAATTGTGGCTGGGTATGATCGGCATTTTTGTGTATGTGGGTGTGGAAGTGGCAACCGCTGCCAACCTCCCCGAATTCATGAAACAGCACCTGCAGACAGCAGATGGCCGGCCCTTCCCTACCGAAAGCATTGCGCCTTATGTATCACTTTTCTGGGCCAGCCTGATGATCGGCCGCTGGACTTCTTCAGTGGGTGCTTTCAACATCAGTAAAGGTGCTCAGTCTGTATTGCGTTTTGTAATGCCTTACCTGGCCTTCGGCGTATTTCTGTTAGTGATGCGAATTGCCAACCACGATATCACGCCATTCTATTTATACGCGGCAGTGATTGTGGTGCTGATCATCGGCGACCTGTTAAGCCGCGGCAATCCGGCCCGCCAGCTCCTGCTTTTCTCCATCTTGGGTATCATAGCATTGGCGATTGGTATGCTTGCTGACGGCATGGTCAGTGTTTATGCCTTTATCAGTGTGGGACTGTTTTGTTCTACTCTATGGCCCTGTATTTTTACCTTGGCCATTGCCGGATTGGGTCGCCATACCAACCAGGGTTCTGCGTTTCTGATCATGATGATCATGGGTGGTGGCTTTATCAGTCTCTTCCAGGGCTTTATGGCCGACAATGTAACCGGCATCCAGTTCTCTTATATCGTTGGTGTATTGTGCTTTCTCTACCTTGCCTTTTATGCGGTAAGAGCACAGTCCATTTTAAAAGCACAAGGCGTGGATTTCGACGAAGCAACAACGGCTGCACATTAAACTCTACATGATGATAGATTTATCAAACGAACTTGCGATTGGGATAGACATCGGTGGCACCAACACCAAATACGGATTGGTGAACCACCGCGGCGAAATACTGGAGAAGGGTGATATCCGTACCGATATACATGAAAACCCTGAATCATTTATCGATGCCTTGTACGATGTACTGGAACCGATGATCAGGAAACACCGCGCTGATGGCACCGTGAAAGGTATTGGCATTGGCGCACCCAACGGTAATTATTACACGGGAACCATCGATTATGCGCCAAACCTTGCCTGGAAAGGAATTGTGCCGCTGGCAAAGCTGGTCACGCAAAAATTCAGCCTGCCTGCCGCACTCACCAACGATGCCAACGCAGCTGCCATTGGTGAAATGAACTACGGTGCCGCCCGTGGCATGCGTGATTTTATTATGATCACGCTGGGTACCGGTGTAGGCAGCGGCATTGTTGCCAACGGCCAGCTGATACTGGGACATGACGGCTTCGCCGGGGAGTTAGGGCATACGGTGATCCGTCCCGGCGGACGCCCCCACTGGTCCACAGACATTCCGGGATCGCTGGAAGCGTATTGCTCGGCAACAGGCATTGTTCTCACAGCGATCGAACTGCTGCAGGGCAGTACCGAAGAAAGCACACTCCGGAAATATGCGAACGATGACCTGACATCGAAGATTGTTTTTGATTGTGCGGTCAACGGCGATAAAATTGCCCAGGAAGTGTATCGCTTCACCGGGCAGGTGTTGGGCGAGGCCCTGGCCAATTTCGTGATGTTCTCTTCCCCGGAAGCCATCATTTTGTTTGGCGGCGTAATCAAAGCCGGCGACCTGATCATGATTCCTACCCGGGAGCACATGGAAAAAAACCTTCTCCCGATCTTTCAAAATAAAGTCAAGCTGGTTTTCAGTGAGCTGAAAGAAGCCGATGCGGCTATCCTTGGTGCCAGTGCGCTGGTGTGGGACCTGCGGGACTGAGTTTAATAAGCGCTGAGCAACGAGCTATCCTATTCGCAAAGGGCGAATAGGATAGATGTAAATGGAAGAAGCGTTAGCGGAAAGGCTAACGCTTTTTTATGAGAAAAACCGCTGGAACGGCCCGCTGTCCTTCTTTATCGGAAGGTTGGATGGTTTCCTTTCCATTGACAAGGAGACAACTGCTGCCGCCGCCATCGAGGTTGAGCGCTTCCACGCAACCAAGGTCTCTTAGTATTTGCGCGGTTTGTACAAGCGTTGCACCGGCAGCTTCTTTATTGCGTCCTTCTATCACCAGTATCACCAGTTTGTCATCGGCGGTGTATCCCATAGCGGTGCGTGGGTGTTTATCATAAATGGCCTTGCCGGTAAATTTCAGTTCTTCGTTATTGTTGATCTGGATTGCACCACTTTGCAGCAGTACAGGACCACCGCCAATTGCTGTTTGCATCTTCCACTTTTGAAACAATGTCGCGGAAGCGCCATGGCTTACCGCACGTGTAACATAACGGTAATATGCAGCGGTGTGCGCCGGCACTGAATCCTGCAATGGCGAAATAGCCCGCTGGCTGGCAAATACCTGTTTGCTGGCCGAATCCGTCAGCAACCACGCAACATCTGCCTTCCGGCCTTTGCTGATGCCTATGGCGCTGGCAAACGGGTGCCGGTAGGTCAGACTATCCTTTCCCCTCCCGGGGATCGCTTGCAAATTTGCGGAAAGCAACTTACCCTTTCGGATGACCGTATTCAGGTTACGATTGGTCTGAAAGGAGAAAAAGGTTCCGTTCACCACCAGCAGGGGTTTTTCATTCCGTTCGAAAAATTGCGTTGGCGTAAACCGGCGATCCTGTGTTGTATCGGTGGTGAAGACCAGGTTCCTGTCTTTCAGGTCTGCTATGACATAATACGCTTTGAAGGGGGCCGAATCCACCGGTTCTTTTGTACCATACACCTGCACCGAACGGGGCAAAGGACCAAAAAGCGAATCCATCTTTTGCCACTGCAGTTGCGCAGAAGAAAAAAAGGAAACGGCCAGGAGGGAAGAAAGAAAGAAGCATTTCATCGTGCTGCAAAATAAGGGTGAAACCGGGAGAAATAAAGGAAAGCAGTTACGGGTAAATACAAGCGATTTTTTTTCAGGCTTACAGATCCGGCACGCAATTAACGTATAAGGATCACCGTTCCTTTCTCCACCACCGCTTTACCCGAAGCGTCTACCGCTTCTATCACCCAAACATAGGTACCCGGCAGCGCATCCCGGCCCTGCCATCCGCGGCCCATCTCCCGGGTGCTGAAAACCTTTTGTCCCCATCGGTTGAATACCGCAAACTGTTTGACTTCTTTGATGCCGACATAAACCGGCCGCAGGGTTTCATTTTTTCCATCACCGTTAGGCGTAAATGCCGAAGGCACATACACAGCCGGTCCCACAAAGGTTCGGATCATGACCGTGTCTTTTGCCGTACAGCCTTCTTGTGTAACAGTCGTTAAAATATATTGCTGGTCGTGCTGCAGCGTGGCAACGGGATCAGCTATCGTGGGATCAGAAAGCCCAATGGCAGGTGTCCATAAAAAAGAACCCAATCCGCTGCCCTGCAGCTGGAACGGCTGTCCCTGGATCACCGCCGTATCCCTACCGGCAAACGCAATGGCTTCGTTGATCGTAAGGGGAACCGTATGTGCTTGCGACTGGCAACCATTGGTAGCGGTTGCCCTTAACGAAACGTCAAACTGACCGGCCGTTGTGTAGGTATGTGAACGGTTCTGCCCAACATCCCCTGCTCCATCACCAAAGTTCCAGTGCCAGCTTTCAATGGTGGTTGTATTATCCACCTGGGCTCCCCGGAAGAAAAGGGTTTCACCCACACAGCCGTCTTCCACCTGTGCAAGCACCTGTGGCGCAGGCCTGATCAGAAAATCATCTGAAAGCGTTACCGGCTGTCCACAGGAAAAATCCGAGGTCATCACAACAGCAAGCGTATGAGCGCCGGCGGCTGCCTGCGGGAGCTGCGGCTCTTTATCGGTGGAAAATGGCGCCCCATCCAGCGACCATTGATAGGAAACAGCCGTGTTGCTTTCCGTTAGTTCCATTTCGGGAAGAAAACCTGCACAGGTATCCATAACCGTAAGGCTCCCTTTTGGTTCCGAGCCTACTGTTACCGTAAACGTTGAATCCTTCTCGCAGCCATCCTGTCCCCTGATCCGCAGGTTCACCGGGTAGGTTCCGCTTGTTGCATAGGTGTGTTGCGGTTCTTTTTCGGTGCTGAATGTACCGTCACCAAAACTCCAGTTATAATTGGTAATGGCGGCAAACGATTCGGAAGCATCCAGGAATTGTAGCGGCGCCCCTTCGCAAACACGATTAACGGCAGTGGAGGTCCTGACGATCGGGTTCAGGGCCGTACAAAATTGCTGCAGGTTGAAGGAACCACCGGTAGCCCCGGTAAAACCCCAGAACACGGCGGGATCATTGTTGAAGACCGTGCTGACAAGATCCACTGTTTTCTGGAGCCGTAAAACATTATCAAAATAAGCCGAAAGGGTCTTGGTTGCTGCGTCCCAGCGAATGCGCAGCCGGTGCCATTGGCAATCTTCAATATTATCGGAAGCGACGGAGGCCGGAACCGGTCCTGCCAGGTCACTTGCATGGTTAACGATTCCGTTTGTCTGGATACTGATATGGTCAAAGGCCGGATCGTTTTGGTTTAAATTCTGCCAGGTATCCAGCGCAATGCCAACCGATGGTGTAACCCCCTCAAAGCCCATTCCCTCCCCTGTTGTACCCACACTGGTGCTGACCGGCTGCAGGATAAATACAATACCATCGGCACCAGTGGCATCCCGGCATCCCAGGAAAACATTGAACCAAAAATCAAAGGACTGGTTCAGGTTGATCTTATTGCTGTTCCACACACTCCCGCTTTGCGTCAGCCTTTCATCAGTAAGCGTATAACAGTTGCAGGAAACTTTTTGCGCCGAACCATTCAGGATATATTGTCCAAAAGCAGGTTGGATGGAAAGCAGCAGGAGAATCGTCAGCAGTTTTCGGAAAAATCGGGCATTCACCCGTTAAATATAAGAAAAGAAAAGTCCCGCTGCAGAAACAGCGGGACGCATTTATAAATGCAATACGCGTATTCAAACTTCCGGTAGCCGCATAATCAAGGGACAGTTTGTGTGGATGAATATTCCTACTCACCACTGACCACTCACCACTCACCACTCACCACTCACCGCCCAATCTGCTGCTCCCACTGCTGTCTTCCCAGTCCGGCCACAACATGCCGTTCGCTGTGGTAAGAAGAACGGACCAGGGGGCCGCTTTCCACGTAATCAAGTCCCAGCTTATACCCGATCTCGCGGTATTCGGCAAATTCATCGGGATGCACAAAACGGTTCACCGGCAGGTGTTTTTTAGTAGGCTGCAGGTACTGGCCGATGGTCACCACGTCGCAACCGGCAGCCGCAAGGTCTTTCAGGGTTTGCACCACTTCTTCCTTGGCTTCACCAAGACCCAGCATGATGCCGCTTTTGGTGCGCATGCCACCCTGCTTCAGTGTTGCGATCACCTCCATGCTGCGCCAGTATTTGGCCTGGATACGCACCTGCTTTGTCAGTCGCTCCACGGTTTCAATATTATGCGATACCACTTCCGGCGCCGCTTCAATAATGCGCTGAATATTTTCCTTTTGGCCTTTGAAATCGGGGATCAGTGTTTCGAGCGTTGTTCCGGGGTTAAGCGCCTTTACCGCTTTGATGGTGTTGTACCAGATGATGGAGCCGCCGTCTTTCAGTTCATCGCGGTCGACTGAAGTTATCACCGCATGTTTCACCTTCATCAGGTGAATGGCTTCCGCCACTCGTTGCGGTTCATCCCAATCCACGGCATCGGGCCGGCCGGTAGCTACGGCACAAAAGCCGCAACTGCGGGTGCACACATTGCCCAGGATCATAAACGTGGCCGTGCCGGCACCCCAGCATTCACCCATGTTGGGACAGTTACCGCTTTCGCAGATCGTATGTAATTTATGGGTATCCACCAGGTTGCGCACCTGCTTGTAGCTTTCGCCAATGGGCAGCTTTACACGCAACCAGTCAGGTTTTGTTCGTTTTTGTTCGTTCGGTACGACAGGTAGTTCAATCATAGTTTAACTTTCGTAAAACGGTTTAAAAAGCGAAACGTCAAACGTGAAAAGTGAAACAGCAGGCTTTGTTGCAATAACATCGCTGTTGTCTCACGTCTGACGTCTGACGTTTCACGGCCTTGCAAAGGTAGGCTATTTCCTGTGCCCAAACACAAGGGCAATGTGGCCCTGGAAAAAGAAGCGTTTGGGTTCGTTGAATACCAACTGGGGGATCTTGGAGGCATAAGCGTCCACACTCATGCCAATCTCCAGCGCCTGGATCGTTTCGTTGAAACGTCCGAAATCAAAACGCAGGGCGGTTTTGACAAAAGCGCCGGGTTGCAGTTTCAGCTCATTCCAGCCCTTGGTAAATCCCGAGCCGCCAATGATCTTGCTGACATCCAGGAAACTCAGGCTGTCTTCCGAATCGTACTTGATATCCTGTGCCCCGGTCGACTGCTCCTGCACCTGCAGGTAATAGGGTTTTAAAAAGCCAAAGGAAAGGCCGGCATGTACTATGCCCAGTACCGCCACCCCGTTTTTATTTCCTTTCTGCCCAAAAACATATTGCTGTCCAAAGCCCAGTTTTACCTGGTAAAAATTATTGATCTTCCCGTATACAAAGGAGTTGGAGAAAAAGGCATTGGCGTTGGAAACCTTTTCTTCTTTCGGGTGCTTGATTTCTGTTATTTCGAGCAAATACAGATTGGTAAAACGCGGCGACCGGCTGCGGCCCAGTTCCAGGAAAACGCCATACCCGTTGGTACGGATCTGGGCACCAAACGCGGTTTGCTTGGTAAAAGACAGAACCCCTTCTTCCTGCTGGCGGCTCATCGCCGACCGGCGGGCCCGTTCGTTCTGCTTGCGTTCCGTGCGGTTAGGTGTGGTGGCCGTGCTGTCCTGTGCATACCCTCCAAAGGCTGTAAGAATAAAGAGACTAAATCCGATAAATTTTTTCACGTAATAGAGATATATTGTTCAAACGTAAATTTAGGCAAAAAAGTATGACGTCTACCGTGGTTTATGAAGGCGAGCTAAGAACAACCTGTACACACCTACGCTCCGGCAACCATTTTGAAACCGATGCCCCCCTGGATAACAATGGAAAAGGCGAACGGTTTTCTCCCACCGACCTGATGGCCACTTCCCTTGCTACCTGTATGCTCACGGTAATGGGCATCAAGGCCCGCACCATGGGATTTGACCTGGACGGTGTAAACGTAGAAGTAGAAAAGATCATGAAAGCAGAACCCCGCCGGGTGGGTGGCATCAACCTGTTTTTTCACTTCCCGGAATCCTTAGCGTCCGTCGATGAAAAAACAAAACAGATCCTCAAACATACCGGCGCTACCTGCCCCGTGCAGCACAGCATCCATCCCGATATTGAAGTGAGGGTGGATTGGGGGGAGTGGAGTTGAAGTTATAGTTATTAAGTTATTGGGTTATTAAGTTATTGAGAAATTATGGGTTCGTTTACTTCATTTGAGCAGCTTGAATGTTGGAAGGCCTGTAGAGAGGTATTGAAATGGGTTCGGATTGCTGTCTCTAAACTACCAGCCAAAGAGTTTGATTTAAAGGATAATATTTCGAGGGCCGCCCGCAGCTCAACAAGAAATATTGCAGAAGGATTCGGCCGGTTTTATTACCAGGAAAACATTCAGTTTTGCAGGATTTCAAGGGGCTCACTTTTTGAGGTAATCGATGATATGATCACAATGAAGGAAGAAAATTATATTTCAGAAGAGGAATACATAATGGGTCGTTCTAAAGTTGACCATGCCATCAAAATATTGAATGGCTACATTCAATTCTTACAAAGGCAAAACGACACCAAAAGCCAAAAAACTGTTTAATAACTTAATAACCCAATAACTTAATAACTCCTTTTTATTCTCTCCTTACAATCCATATCAGTCTTCCAGTTCAAGAACTACGATTTTGCGCAGCACCGGTTTACAAAGCGAATCGTTGGCATTTGCGGCCGCAACGGGGCCGGTAAAACCAACCTGCTGGACGCCATCCATTATCTCTGCTTTACAAAAAGTTATTTCAGCCGGTCCGATGCTGCCAATGTAAAGCATGGCAGCCAGGGCTTCCGGATTGAAGGCCACCTGCAGCTGAACGGGCAGGAAGAAAAAGCCGTTTGCATCCTGCGGGAAACGGGCAAAAAAGAGTTTCTCCTGAACGATGAGGGGTACAGCCGCTTTTCCAGGCACATTGGTCGTTATCCCTGCGTGGTAATTGCACCGGATGATGTGGAGCTGATCATCGGTGGCAGCGAGGAAAGGCGGCGGTTTGTAGATACCATTCTTTCGCAGCTCGACCCGGGGTACCTGCAGGCTTTAATCCAGTACACCCGTATCCTGCAGCAGCGCAATTCTTTCCTCCGCTCCCTCCAGGATGGTTACGACCGGGATCTTTCGGTGCTGGATGTGCTGGACAGCCAGCTGACCCGGGAAGGTGATTTTGTATTCAAGAAACGGGCAGCCTTCCTGCAGGACTTTTTGCCCCTTGCCACGAAACGCTACCTGGAGATCAGCGGGCAGCATGAACCCATTGCGCTGGTGTATGATTCGGAGCTGCACCAATCCTCCCTTGCCGAACTCCTACGGGTGACCCGGCAAAAAGACAAGGTGCTGCAACGCACCAGTGCCGGTGTTCACCGCGATGACCTGCTTTTCAGGATGGGCGACCAGAACTTCCGGGGTATTGCTTCGCAGGGACAACGCAAAAGCCTGTTGTTTGCACTGAAGCTGGCCGAGATGGATATCCTCAAACAGGAAAAGGGCTTCTCTCCCCTTCTTTTGCTGGATGATGTGTTTGAAAAACTGGATGAGGAACGCATCACCAACCTGCTGGCCCATGTGTGCAGCGATACGGAAACGCAGATCTTTATTACCGACACCAATTGCCGGCGGCTTGCCGATGGATTGGAGAAGATCGGGCAGGAAGGACAGATGATTTCGTTGTGAGAGATCAGGAGTCAGAATGCAGGAGTTGCGATGGGGCCGGGATGAAGCAGCGGTCCATAAGTTAACTTATTCACTGTTATGGTTAACGGGAGGAAAGGAATGAAGTGACACAGAGGCGTGGAAAGTTGTACAGCAGGGCTGGTGTTTCTCTGTGGCCTAGTGACGCTGTGGTATAAAAAAGCCCTCAGTATCAACTGAAGGCCTTCGTCGGGTGGACTGGATTCGAACCAGCGACCCCTTGCACCCCATACAAGTGCGCTACCGGGCTGCGCCACCACCCGAAACGGGGTGGCAAATGTAAGGATCATTCCCATACAAACCACTGAAAAAATTTCGCCTCTCTATTCTCTCCCTGCCCGTTTTCCTTTCGTTTATTCCTACTCACCACTGACCACTCACTACTCACTACCGACCACTCCCCATCCCGCATTCCTTCTTATCTTGCCCCCATGACACCCCAGCGGCAGCAACGCATCCAATCTGTTCTGGCCCACCGGCAGAACGACCTTACCGTTGTTCTTGAAAACGTTTTTGATCCCCATAATATCTCCGCCGTGATGCGGAGCTGCGACGCGGTAGGCGTACAGGAAATTTATGTGCTGAACACAAAGATCCCCCGCCATAAAAAATGGGGCAGCCGGAGCAGCAGCAGCGCCGCCAAATGGCTCACTGTTCACCAGTTTGAAGATACGGAAGAGTGCATGGCGGCACTCCGCAAAAACTACCGCACGATTTTAACAACGCATTTATCCTCGGGTGCGGTAAGTTTATACAAAGTTGATTTTACCGGGAGCATCGCCCTGGTGTTTGGCAACGAGCATGCCGGAGTCAGCGAAGAGCTGCGACAGATGGCCGATGGCAATTTTATCATTCCACAGGTGGGCATGATCCGGTCGCTCAACATCAGCGTGGCCTGCGCGGTGACGCTTTACGAAGCCTACCGCCAGAAAGCGGCGGCCGGCCAGTATGCAAAACAAAAGCTTACAGAAGATGAATACAACAGCTTACAAAAACAATGGGGCATCTATGCGGAAGAAACTAATCAGGATAGCGATGGTGATGGCAGTAGTGGTCGCATCGTTTAAAGCAAACGCACAGGAGATCCCTGTCTGGAAACTGGCCGACCTGAAAACGGTGATGGATACGGCATCGGGGCCTACCATCATCAATTTCTGGGCTACCTTCTGCAAGCCCTGTATTGCCGAATTGCCTTATTTCCAGGATGCCGCCAACAGGTACCGTGCACAGGGCGTAAAGCTGATCATGGTGAGCCTGGATCTCAAAGAATCTTACCCGAAAGCAGTGCAGAATTTTGTGGCCAAACGCAAACTCACTTCGCCGGTGGTCTTTCTCGACGAATCCAATGCCGACCTTTTTGTTCCGGCGGTAGACAGCTCCTGGTCGGGTTCCATTCCGGCCTCCCTGTTCATCAACCGCAGCAAGGGCTACCGCCAGTTTCATGAAGAAGAACTGAGCAAAGAAAAACTCGAAGCGGAGATCCGCAAGATGTTGTAAGACCTTCGGTCTGAGGGGTTTTAACTTCGTATGTTCCTGCCCGTTGCCTGTGCTGCCCACGGAGGCACAACGACACAAAGGACCACGAATTTCCTTTCTTATACCATCTTAAATGGAATTGATTGGGTGCATGCTATCAGAGAATAGCATGAAATTGTTTCTAAAAAACTTTGTGGTGCCTTGTCACCCTGAGCCCATCGAAGGGAGCCTGTCGAAGGGTACTGTGCGTGGCCTCTCCTGCTCCTTCGGCTTCCCTCAGGTGGACAAAGTCAAAGTATAATGTGCATGAAAAAGCGCCCTGTCATTCTGATCCTGCCAAACCCATAGCTCGGCAAGCATTTCATTCCTATCACTACATATAATATCCTACTATCCCAATATCTCAATATCTCAATATCCCAATATCCCAATATCCCAATATCCCCACAACCTCTTTTCAACCCGCATCCATCTCCTTTCCTTTTTTATAATATACATCCTTTTCCCAGCCGTCTTTTTCATGCTGCGGCTATCTATTTTGTGTGTACAGTATTATATTTGTCCTCCTTTACGGGATGTAGCGCAGCCCGGTAGCGCACTACGTTCGGGACGTAGGGGCCGCTGGTTCGAATCCAGTCATCCCGACTTTAATAAGCTGAAATAAAGTCCAGGCTTGTTTTTCAGCTTTTTTCTTTTGAGTTGGGTGTTATATTCATCGGTTTTCCGGCACATTTGCCACTTCTTAAGAATGTAAATTTGTGCTGCCGTACATGATGGCTTTTAACTAATCAGGCGAAGTTTCTATTTCGCCTTTTTTGTGTCAAAAGCGAAAGAAAGTTTAGATGCAATGTAGAAGCCTTTTGCTCGCTGCAACAGGACGTCTGTAACTTGACCATTGACGAACAGGTAAGCTCTTTCCTGGTATTGAGAAATTAAGCTGTTCGTAATATGCTGGTTTATTAGGGAGCAGCAAACAGATTTGCGTTAAACACACTGCAGCCAAGCCATAAAAATTAATAGGAGAAAAAGCTTACTCCTACTTCAAAATCTACCAGAACAATATTCTTTCTTTTCTTAGCCGCTTTTGTATGTTGCCAACACGATAACACGCACAAGCCCAAACAGGTTTACGTCTTTTTTTCGCTATCACCGCCAGGAAGGCAGCAGCACGTTCGCCCCTTCGCCAGGCCTTATCACTTATAGCTATAATTTTGTTGAAGTTTCTTCCAAATAATAGTATGCCAACGCAACTGTTTGATTATTTTTGTTTTCCACTCCTAAGTACAATCACCAGTATTTATCCGCATCGATCAACCTGTATGTTTCATTGATAATTAACGCTTATGAATATCAGATTGCATTTCACTTTTCTTTTATGTTGTCTATTACTTACAGTTTCATCCTTTGCCACCGATTACTTCTTTGTTGGCAACGGTGATTGGATGGATGCAGCAAATTGGAAAGATGGACTTTTGCCCACAGGTGCCGCTGACAACGTGATTTACATAAATGGAACAGCACGAACGAGCAGGAATAATGGAGAATATGGAAGTTACACCTGTAGCGGCTCTGGCTGTGACTATTTTTTTACGAATTCAGGAACAATCATTGTTTCGCTGGGAGGCACACTCACGCTAAACAATTCTACCCAGTTTTCCAACGGTGGTTCCATAACTGTAATTGGAACGCTGATTAACAGTACCGTCTTTGAAGCTTATAGCCATGGCACAGTGACAGTGCACGGAACATTAAACAACAATCACGTATTCGGTAATCAGGGTCTGGTTACCATAAACAATGGAGGTGCGATTGAAAACAAAGCAAATGCCTTGTTCACCAATACAGGCTTTGGCGGTTTTACTTTTCCAACCATAGGCACATTGGTTATTAACAGCGGTGGAATGTTCAACAACAGCGGAACGGCTACCTTGAAAGCTGGCAATCTGACCAACAACGGTACACTGGATAATCAATCCTTTTTAACCGGCAACGCCACCGTTACCGGAAACCTGACCAACTCTGGCACCTTGGCACCCGGTAATTCTCCCGGAATGTACACTATCCATGGAGATTATAGCGCCACCACAACTGCAATTCACAACTTTGAAGTGGGCGGTACGGCATCCAGCAGCTTTGACCGGTTGCGTGCAGGAGGCAATGTTTACCTTGATGGCACTTTGAATGTATCTCTTATCAATGGTTTTGTTCCCTCATCAGGAAATCCTGATCTGCCAATTTTTACCGGCACTATCAACGGTATGTTTTCTACGGTTAACAAGCCCTCCCATTACGAACTTATTTACAACAGCAACAGTGTCGTATTACGTGTTGCAACAACTCTCCCGGTTAGCATTTCCAATGTGCATGTAAAAAAAGAAGGCACAGGAGCAAAGCTGACCTGGACAGTACAAACAGAAATAAACACGTCTCATTACGAAGTAGAAAAAAGCAGTAATGGAAAACAGTTCTCCAAATTTGGTGAAGTAAAGTCCGCATACTTAGGCCAGTACAATTTTACAGACTATGATTTAGGTGAGAACAATATCTTTTACCGGATCAAAAGCGTTGATAAGGATCGAAAGTACAGTTACAGTATTGTGATAGCTTATAGTAAAGGCAAGACTACTGTGCCGTTGAGTGTTTTTCCCTCACCCGCCAGGAGCAGCATCAGCATTCAGCACGCTGGTGCCACTGCCAAAGATAAAATTGTGATTGCTTCCATGGATGGTAGAATGATACAAACCATCTATCCGGTTAATGGGGCGCAGAAAACAACAGTGGATATTACCAACCTGAGTACCGGTACATATATCGTTCGTCTCTACAACAGCAATGAGCAGATCGGAAACAGCAGGTTTGTCAAACAGTAATTACATGGAACCAGGTTCAAACAAGGGTTTCAAAGAACAGGCAGGTATAGGCACCTGGCCTTCTTATACCTGTAGTTTTAAAAACCTCTCTGCACAGCAGGTTCAGAAACAAAATCGGGAAACGGCAGCTGATGATTTCCTGGTTTTCCATGGAAACTGTGTAACGGTTTTATGAACTGCAACCAGCCGCTACCTCCTTCAGTTTTAATTCAAACAAGTTTACCGCTGTGCTTATTAGCTGCTCAAACGGGTTTACAGATTCAATAACTTACCAAACGCAAAACCTGGTGGGAGAAGCTGAGAATGGTGCATCTGCCTGCAGGCTTCTAAAGCAGAAAGCCAACACGGCCAATTCGTTCTGTGGATGGCTGCCTCACGGATGTATACTTAAACTGTGTGGGGTTGATCAACCCGGCCTAAGGAGGAGACACCCGTTTGAAGTAGATCGTTTTGGGAAATACCGGGTTTTCATAGTAAATCGGGGTGTTAAACCAGACTTCCATATCCAGCACCTGTCCCCGGAACCGGTGAATGCGGTAATACCCGCCGGTATCACCCCCGCTGCTGCCGCACCATTCGCACCGGTCGGCGCCTTCAAAGGGTGCGGTATCCATGTGGAAAACGACGGAGGAAGCCCCTTCAGCCGCTATTTCCAAAAGATCATGAAAAGCCCCGATGCGTTCCAAAGCATCCGGATCACCCCCCTTCTCCAGGTACTCGGGTGCATCCAGGTACCACCGACCGGCTATCTTATAGTAACAGACAGTATACATGGGTTCGGTTTACTCCTCGCAAAATTACGTAGCATAATCCCGATCCGCGATACGTAAATCTACCCATGTTTTCATTTCCTGACCCGAAAATGATCAGGATTAAGTAATCGTCCTGCATTTGCCAGCGGTATAACGGTGCGGCTGGTTCCGCTAACCGGCTTTCGCTCTTATAAAATACAGAGTTGGGCCAATCCAGTGAACCTTCGTGCTACCCACCTCCCTTATGCCCTAGATGATTCAGTAGCCAAGTGACGCCGTAAGACGGATCCATCCCTTATGCAGGCGGTACGCCGGAAGCGGCAATACAGGAAGTTTTGCAAGGTGCCAAACGGTGTCCGGTGGTCTTGTCACAGAAAAGAAAAGCACCCGGCCAGGAGCGATGGCCCGGGTCCGGGTCCTTCCCTGCCCCTTATCGAACCGCGAACCTGTCCTGCCTTTCCCACCCGGGGGAAAGTTCTGGGTAAGCAAACATCCTGTTGTCCCTATTCTCCGGTGATGGCAGGATCCAAATGCAGGCTCCCTGACGTCAGGGACCCCTCTTCCAACAACCGTTGCCTGTCAATGGCATCCAATATGCCGGCATCCAGCTCGGCATCAAACTTCCTGGCAAACAGAAACCCTTCCGGCAGCTGCAGCAATAGCTCCCTGTCGGCAAGAGTAAACGTTACCGGGAGGGGCACATCCGGCCGCTCCCAGTCGGCAAAAGTGATGGGATCTTCGGGTTGCTCTCCCCTAACCTGCAGCAGGTGCATGAAAACCGAATGAAAAAAAAGTTCATCAGCAAACAGGGTCCACCTGAAATGGGAAATGTACCCGGGGTGTTGGTCAAGGAAACGGAAAAGGTCTTCCACCAAAGCTACCGGAACGGCCCACCACTGGCTGCCGCCATAGGGTTGCAGGTAAGAGGGAAAGTTTCGTTGTTTCAACAGGAAGAAGGGAAGGCGCTTTTTCATGCGGAAAACCAGGAGGATAGTTTGCAGGTTTTTCCGGAAGGAGGCCCTAAAGCCCCGGGACCAAAAGGAGGGCAGCAATACGAAATGCTCTCTTTCTGCAGAAAGGTCAACTTTATACCACGTCAGCCTTTCCGCGTTGTTGTTCCAGTTTTTATAAGGCAGGGCACTGGCCTCCAGGAAACAGGTCCCGCTCTTTTTTTGCAGGTAGGCTTCAATTTGGCTGTTGGCGCGAAGGGGGTAATCCTGCCCGCTGAGCAGCACACAGTATCCCGGCTTTTTTTCTGCTACAATCACCCGTAAAGCGGCAAGGGTTGCCTTTACGATGCTGCTATCACCCCAGATGCAAAGCTGCCGGTCTTGCAGCCAGTGGATCTTTTCCATCCCCGGCAGTGCCTCGCGGAAAGGCTGCCAGTCGACCTTTTTATCGATGTGGATGTAGAAAGATGTGTTGGGAGTATCTAAGCTCCTGACAAGGCGGCCCACCTGGGCGGGATTCCGGTGTGCCAGCAGGATGTAATGGATGTGCATTGTTGACGGGCAAGGTGGATTAGTGCCGGCAGGCCGGCAGAACAAAATTTTGTTGGATAAAACGGTGAGGAGACTCCCGGCTATCCGCAGTTCCAGGGCCAGGGAAAACGCAGCCATTGCTGCAGGGAAGGCAGCAGGGCATGCATAGCCAGCCTGCGAAAAGGCCTTTTCGGGGGTGCAAGGGGAATGGCCCGGCAGGCAAATTGCGGGTACCCTGCCCTGTTGGCGTGAGAATGTTCCATCTTCATATAACGGTTTGGTTTAGGCTTGTTGCCGGCCTCGTAAGGGGTAAAGGAAAAAGGGGAATTTGCAAGGAAGGTGGATCAGGGGGTGTGCAATCGCACCACGGTACAATATAACAGGGCAATAGACGAAAATTTACGGCTGAGGTTTAAGGAGGGGGATAAAAGTTTTTTATGTTGTCGTGTAATGACCGGTGAATGCTATTGCCTTTTCGTCTCTCCATCTACGGGGGAAGTTGCGTATTGTCTTGTGCTACAACAGCGATTACAGGTGTTATTGTGCTATGGATCTGTTTTATGAGTTGGGATAAGTAGTGTTTTCCACTTTTGCCATTGCCGCAAAAGTGGAGCAAAAAGGCTAGGCAAAAACAAATGCTCCGCTGTTTTTGCCGGGCCGGCGCACAAGGCTCTGTTCTATTGGTTGCTGTCATTCATCCAGTATTCAGTCTTTCTTCTCCTGTTCAATCTTCACTCCTGGTTGCGAGTACCTGTTAATACAACTTGCTTTTGGTGTGGCATTCTGCAGGCGCTATATGGCGCCTGTGGCAGTTACAGTCTTTTCTGCAGTTGGAAGTGGCGCCATAAGGCGCTGGACGGTCGGGGATTTTGGTAGCTATGAGTTGAGGTTAAGATTTAGGTTTAGGTTAAGACTGAGGTTGAGAGGAGGGTTATTAGGTTATTGATTTATTAAGTTATAGGGTTAGTGAGTGCGTTGGAAGAATGCTCCGAAGGAGCAGCGTGTTTACGTTTGCAGTGAGTGGTGAATAGGGAGACCATTTCTTTTCAGCAGGATTCTACCTGGAGCGTAAGCACGTGCCGTGCTAAATTGGGCCCATCCCCTCCCGGGAGGGGCAAAGAAAAGAAATGATCCTATCAGGAGCGGCCAGGGGTGGGTTCATCTTTTCTAAACCGAGGAAGTGTTCATTTTTCCTGTTGTTCGTCGTCCCTTGTCTGCGGTCCATAGAAAACATAATCACAGGGACGCTTCGTATGTCCACAGCCGTTAGCAGGGTCAATTCGGAGGAAGAACTCCCGCAGAAGATTGGTCAATTCTTTCCCGGACTGCAGAAGACATTCGCCGTACATCTTGTTTTCTTTGCTTGCTTCCAGGAGCCTTTCCGGCAGTTGGGAGGGCCGGAACTGTTGCCAGGCCTCTCCCCTCTCCAGAGGAGCCACCTGTTGCGTCCCTAATCTCGCAGAGGCGGTTGATGTTTACTCCATTGTGCATCCCGATTACTTCGATAAAATGCTAGTAATGCAACCGTATAAGCAGGTTTTAAATGAGCTTTCGCAGTAAACTCTTCCAGCATACAACGAGTCGTTTACTTACTCTGTTGATGACTGTTAATCGCAAACACCGGGCACCACCGGATCTCCCAGGCTTTGCACCACTTGTTCCTTAACCTGAACTGCCGTATCCAGTAAGCATTTTACCCGTTGTTGCAAGAGAGCCGCATCTTTATCCTGGAAAGTATAATCCGGTTGATAGCGGGCCTGCAGGTAAGCCTCCTCCAACAGCGTCAATAACCGTTGTTCTTCTGCCGTGTCATCAGGGAAAATATCGAGCAGCCGGGGTGCACAGCGGCGCAGGTGTTTTTTCAAACAACGCAGCTCGTGTGTTTTTTTGTCGTAACCATTCAGTCCCAAGAGCATGCCGCGAAAAATCATTTCGGCTGCCTGCTGCAGCATAAAAAGCGCCAGGGGGTCCTGTTGCAGCAGCAGCAAAGCAGCCGCTTCATAAAACCGGCTTGCTTTGTTATGGTAGTAACCAAACGTAATGTGCAGGCTGTTTTTCACTGCCTGCCATGCCTCAGGACTTACCTGAGGCAACACCGTTTCACCGCTGTCATATATGCGGTTTTCCGCCCTGAAAGCAAGGGTATAAAACAGATGGCCCTTTTTGAGTGCATCCCTGGTATTGCCTTCCTGGTGCAGGGAGCAGGAAAGTTTTCTGTGGTTGATAACAGCCATTTCCAGCACTGGCTCCAACTCGGTAAAGGGCGTTGTGCAGCGGTTGGGGATGATGAGACAAAGATGGATCCAGGGATCTTCGTTTTTGCCGTTGGCAGAAGGATGGTTTAAGCAGTAGACCTGCGAAGGTGCCAGGGTGGCCACCAGGAACTGCACCACCGGCTTCAGATGATCCGGTTTATCCGGCACCTGGCTAATGATGGTGCGCAGCCTTTCTTGCCATTCCTGCCATTCCTGATCTTCACCGTTACCATAAACAAAAATGTTGGTGTTGTACACCTTATGGGTGACCTGTCCGCATTGATGGTACATAACGTTTGAGTTTAAGTAAAGGAGTAATCAATTGCAAAGGGTTGATAGGCTGTAATGCTTTTCCAGTTCCTGCAGTACTTCTTCTCTGAACGCAGGATATTGCTCCATAAAGATGGTCATCTTGTTCCCGCTCCGGTGCATCCGGTTTGCGATCACGGCGTCCTTTAGCGAAGACAGAAGGTAGATACTGTCTTTTTCGAAAAGAAAAAAGGGCAGGCCGGCATCAAAATGCGGGATGGGCCTGCCCTGGCAGGTCTTGGCGGTTTGTGTGAGCTGATAAAAACCGTCCTGTTTCCGGAGCACGAAGGCAATAAACGGATGTCCCGGGCAAGGCTGTACCTTTTTTACGCTTTTCTTTTCGGGCTTTGCTTTTAGTTCCCTGCGGCGCCATACCGTATAGACAAATACATGGGCCTGCGAAAAAAGAAAACGAAACACCTGCTTCCAGAGGTAGAAAACCGTTTCCCCTTTTTCCATGTCTTTCGGTCCGCCCGTTTCCAACAAGGTGCCGGGCAGCGACTCTGCCGCCTGCCATAACCGGTAACAAAGCAGGTTTAACGCCTTTTGCGCTGTTGTCAGCAGGTGGTCATATTCTTTTTTGGTGCCGCTGAAAAAAGGTTCAAACGACTTGATAAAGCGGCCGTCTTTGGACAGGGTTCCCATACAAGGGATCAACACCGGCAGCATCTCCTTCCGATCCGACGCAACGATAAAGTAGCAGGCTGTTTTGGTGTGCGGACCCTGCTGAAGACACGAAGGCGTGGAGGGAAAAAGCGTAGTCAGCCATCCCGGCCGGCACTTGCCGGGGACATACACAGTACCCAGATTCTTTTTTGCGGTAACAGATAACTGGTAGAAGCGCCACGCTATGTCAAAATACGAACGGTGCTGGAACGCAACAGCCACCTCTCCACCAGGACGGTATTTTTTAAAACAGTCTTCTCCACGATAATGGAGGAAGCTTTGCAGAGCCTTATAGGCATGGAGGCAAATGGCCCCCTCTTCCGACTGGCAATTACACCCCACCAGCAATTGCCCGGCCTGTACGTTAATCGTTAGCCGGTGAGAAAGGGACCGCCAGGTAAGCTGCAGTTTCAAGGCGCCATCCTGCCAGTCAATAAAGCTGATGTCCGGACGGTCCCAGGTCCTTTTTCGCAGATGGGAGGCATGCGTATGTGCTGCCAGGGTTTCTGCCGTCAGCAAGTAATCAGTTAATGGAAGTGAATGCAGGATGCTTCCTTTTTCTATCCCTTCCGGGTTCTGTTTATTTTGGAGAGGTGTTTGACCTGTCATGCCTGTTGATTTGCTGAACAAATTCCGGCGACGATGGTGTCTATACAATTCACCGGGGGAATAGATTATCCCCTGTACAGCATAAATTATCCCGACGTTGCTTTACCCTATGGCAGGGATGTAACCCCAAGTTTTTATCTTTGTTGTATGACAACCACTACCGACGCCCCCCGCAACGTTCACCACGGACGGAACGTAAAACGTTTCCGCGAAATGAAGATGATGAAGCAGGAAACCCTTGCCTGGGAACTGGGCGAGGACTGGACGCAGAAGAAGGTATCTCTCTTGGAAGCCAAAGAAGAAATTGAACCGGAGATCCTGGAACAGGTAGCCCGGGTGCTGAATGTATCACCCGAAGCCATCCGGAATTTTACAGAAGAAGCCGCCGTGAATTATTTCAATACGTTTAATGAAAGCAATTTTAGTGGAGCGAATGCTTTTTTTTCGCACAATAGTCACTGCAACTTCAATCCGCTTGATGAATTAATGAAATCGATAGAAGAAAATAAGAAATTATATGAACGCCTGTTACAGGCTGAAAAAGAAAAAGTTGCCCTGTTAGAAAAACTGCTGACGCAAAACGAGCGCAGATAAAAGGCATCCATCCTGCTATCTTTACGTTTCTGCCTAAACGTTATACCACCCGCTTCAGACAGGAAACCGGTCAACAGGTTAAAAGGTAAACAATCTAGCCGTTCCTACCCTTCAGCAAGCGCAGGGTAACAATTCCACCGGCAAGCTCAAAAAAGGATCAGGCCCAGGCTGACCGGGCTGCAGCACACATTCCGGGATAAAGAAGTTAACTCAGTTCCTTTTTTGACTGGTTTGGAAATAGCCGTGTGCCCGGCCCGAGACGGCAATTTCAGCCGCCTCGGTTTTGAAAACGATCAGGGAATTGTCGCCAATACCACCCCCATTTTCCAGGCTGCGGTTGGGAAAGGAAGAATCCAGGAACATCACCGATCCTCCCAGGATATAAAAAGAACCCGGAGCTTTTTTGGCCGGTGCTTTGACGCGTACCCTGTCCAAAAGAAGATGGGCCTTGGCCGAACTGTGACCGGTGGTGACAAAAGGTACCGGCGAAGCATCCATCTCGTTGTTGACAAGGGCAAAACCATTACCGACGATGGTATAAAACTTAAGGGCTGCGGTGTGTACATTCATGATCCTGTTGCCATAAAAATTGAAACTGCCTTTTTGGTTATTGACCACACAATCAACGTTGTCGAACAGGCAGTGCACCAGGGGATTGGTAAGCACATTAAAGTTTTCAGAGGCATAGGCCGCCCCCTCTCCTTTTGCATTGCGGTTGTTCCGGAAAATACAGTCAACGACCATAAAACCATCGCCCATTCTTGTTTGTCCGACGGATAAACCGGTCCCCCCGTTTTCGAACCGGCAGCGGTAGAACATATTGGCCTGCAGGGCCGCCCCGGTACGCCCCCGCTTTTTATCCGGTGAGAGGTCGTTGATCCAGTCCAGTGCAACCGTTTTTGTTTCGGCTCCGGGGCTGTTCACAAAGGCCATGTCGGCAAACACCGAAT
This sequence comes from Flavisolibacter sp., assembly GCA_035998945.1. Classification (GTDB taxonomy): domain Bacteria; phylum Bacteroidota; class Bacteroidia; order Chitinophagales; family Chitinophagaceae; genus Flavisolibacter. The sequence goes on from DASYHD010000014.1 coordinate 140,167, forward strand.
AGCCGGCACCATCAGAGGTGATCACCCCTTTACCGGTGGTACTCACCAAAATAGTTTGATCGGCACCCTCTCCCCAAAAACCGCCCCCGGATAGATGATCCAGAAACAGCGGTGCGTTCAGTTCATATCTTCCGGCGGGGAAAAACAGGGGTGCATAGATGCCGCCCTTTTCCGCGGCATCCAATGCCCGCTGGATGGATTCCCGGTCGTCTCTCCCGTCGCCGGGGATGGCGCCGAAATTCGTTACGTTCAACATGATCTCCCCCAGGTTGGTGATGCGGGGCAGGCTAACGGCCTTGTACAAGGGAAAATGGGGCAGGCCTTCAGCGGTAGCCTCCGCGGCCGTTAAAAATGAAATGTTTTTCGGCCAGGCCTTGCCCGCTCTTTCCAGGGCCGCCCCGGTGATCGGCTCGTTAAAGGACTTTTTATAATCCGTCTTGTTGGGCAGCATCCACAGATCGCCCATGGATTTAACGGTGGTGGTCGGGCTGACCACGAAAGGCCCCGGGGCGGCATCATAACTGAGGGCATACTTGTTGCCGTAACTCAGCACCACTGCTTTGCCCCTGCTCCCGGTTTTTACGCCGACGGAACTTTTGTCATCTTCACCGGGATAATTGACATTCTCCAGGAGGATAAGCTTCCCGTTGGCATTGTAATCGGCGTAATGCACCATGCTGCCCAGGGTATTGGCCCGCAGCACCACATTCACCGCGGCTTGGGTGGGGGGCACCTGCAGGAGGACCTCACCCGGATTGGTGCCATTGCTGCCCTCCGAACGTAGCCCTTCGATCAGGTGATAACCGGCGGGTGAAGGCGACCGGATAACAATGTCGGCGTCCCCTTTGGCTCCCTGCATGCCAAAGGCCCTGGCATCCAGATGCCCCTCTGCCTGCTGAATGTGTACCCGGTTGTATTGCAGGTTGCCCCCGAAAACATTCACCATCGCTTTGGAATGGGTGATGCTGATACCGATATCGCTGCCCTTGGGATTACAGCCCTGGATGGTATATTCCCCACCTGCGCCCAGGCGGATGGCGATACCGTCTTTGGCGCCCGAGACCAGGATGTTCAGGAAGGTAATTTTGTTTTCCTTTTTGCCGGCAACATCCATCACGGCGGATCCTTTTGGCGTGCTGTTGTTGATCAGACTGAAATTACCCAGGGTAATATCGCGGCTCCCGTTGATGTGGATACTACCCGATAACTGCGTTGTCAGCCGTCCTGCTCCCCAGATCAAACTTCTTTGCCGGTTGGTTATCCGTAGGGTACCAATGTGATAGGTACCCGGGCCGAAGTAGAGGTTGTGGTAACGATCCAGCAGGGACTGGATTTCGGCAGGCGTGGCGTTCAGGGGTACCGGTGTAAGCCGTACGGGCTTTCCCTGCTCTTTCCGGGGTCCGGTAGGTGGTGATTGGGCCATGGCCACAGTGCCGGCAAGGCCGGAAAGGAAAAGAAAAACAAGGGGTAAATATTTCATTGACTGGCGAAAAATTCAGGTTGAGAATAGGTTACAAAACTGCAACCATAATGCGTTAGGATTTTGTTTAATTCACCGGATCCCGGTATTTTAAAAATCTACTGCGCATACAAATGGTCCATAGCTGGTAACAGGCCCTGATCCTGCCACAGCCGTTAACCATAGAACCGATAGCAATAATGCTTAGCGGAGAAAGGGGAAGACTTTCCGGCAAACAGTTGCGGCAACTGTTCTGCTATCCTATATTTGGCAGCGATTATGCCTCCCGAACGAAAACATAGAAGAAAACGCCGTCGCAAAAGCAGGTGGGCTCTTTTCCGGTGGTTGAAACGAAAGCGAATCGAACATGGACCTGCTTTTTATAACACCATTTTCATCGTGCTTTTATGCCTGCTCTTTATCCTGATACTGTTTTATTTTTTAGGCTGGCTGGAGTTTATGGGCCTCAGCCGGCCGTCCACGCCAAAGCCGATTGAAGCATCCGGCAGTTGATCCGGTCCTGTTTGCATCGGGATATCGATAGAAAGTATCCGGTGTTTCCAGAATAGCATCCTGTTGTTTTTCATCCTGCACAATCCGCATATAGCTACGCAGCCTCTGGTAAGGAAGGACACATTGTTTTGAAAAGAGAAATGGGCTTCGTACACGACCTCCTCGAACAGCAGACTGGCTGCAACGGTCCCGCCTCTCCCTTGTCATCCCGACGCAGGAGGGATCTTTGCACCGCCATCAAACGGCTGTTGCAGGAACCTACTAAAGCAAAACGGTTTCCTTCGGCACACACAGATGGCTCCTTCCTCGCCATGACAATTCAGAAGCATTGCTTTCTCTACCACGTCAATCTCTACCACGTAAATTATCGGTGTGATTGCTACCGCCCCGCCTCGTGCTTGTCATCCCGACGCAGGAGGGATCTGTGCACCACCTTACAAAGGCAGTGGCAGCTTGCGAATACTTGTTGCCAACATTTATCTTGTACAATCCAAAAACAGCTATTCAGCCTGTGCAGACTACAGAAGCATCGCCATAGAAATCAGGAAAATTTCACGTTTGCACCCTCTCCAGCAGTTCTTAAGGTAAAGACCTTGCAGACGCTTACTTGTCATCCCGACGCAGGAGGGATCTGTGCATAATGCTATCAATGGGGGTGTAAGCTTCCCCGGTATTAGGATGGTTGCGGAATAGACTTTCTGTTTAATTTCAAACCATCAAGCAATGAAAAGACAAAAGTTCACAGAAACACAGATTCTTCAGGTTTTAAAGCAGTATGAAGGCGGTAGAGAAGCACTGGACGTGTGCCGAGAGTACGGCATTTCGAAAGCGACGCTGTTCAACTGGCGCAAAAAGTACAGCGGCATGGAGGCCTCTCATTTAAAGGAGCTCAAAGCGCTTCAGGATGAAAATCGCAGACTGAAACAGATGTATGCGGAACTGATGCTGGATCACCAGCTCGCCAAAGCAGTCATCGAAAAAAAGTTGTAACGCCTGCTCAGAAAAAACAGTTGGCAGAAAGTTGTATTCAGGAGGAAGCTGTCACTGTGAGCAGAGCGTGCCGAGTGGTGGGATTACACAAGTCGCTTTGGTACTACCAGAGCCGCAAAGACGACACGGAAACCATTGAGAAACTAAGAGCATTGGCTGAACGTTTTCCAACCAGGGGCTTTGATGATTACTATGGCAAGATCCGCAACGAAGGATTGAAGTGGAACCGCAAACGTGTTTTGCGGGTATACAGAAGCCTGAAACTGGGGCTCAGAAGAAAGCACAAACGAAGGTTGCCGGCACGCATAAAACAGCCCTTGCAGCAAGCACAGAAGCCCAACGAGAGCTACAGCATGGATTTTCTCAGCGATGCGCTGTCCACAAAAAGAAAAGTAAGGGTGTTGAACATCATGGATGACTGCACCCGAGAGTCGCTAGCCGTCTATGCAGATTTCAGCATACCAGGTGAAAAGGTGGTGGAAGTTCTAACATCCATTGTACTGGAAAGAGGAAGACCCGCACAGATACGGGTAGATAATGGTCCTGAGTTTTTGAGCAAGGCCTTTACTGAATGGTGCCTGAAAAATGGCATATCAGTGAAATACATTCAACCCGGTAAGCCCATGCAAAATGGCTACATCGAACGTCTGAATAGAACCTTCCGGGAAGATGTTCTGGATGCCTATCAATTTGAAAACCTGGAAGAACTTAGAATTCTATGCGATGAATGGCAATTCAACTATAACAACTATCATCCGCACCAATCACTGAAGGGAAAAACACCAGCAATGACTGTAAACCAATTTCAAAAACAAAATCTATTAAGTCTAAATTAGCACCATCCTAAAAAGGGTAAGGCTTCAGGGGTGCTATAAAACAGTAACAGCATTTCACCAGTGCAATCCACAGATGGCTCCTTCCTCGCCATGACAATTCAGAAGCTTTTCTCTGGCTTTCCGGATAGCGGAGTGGCTGTTATTGTCCCGCATCGTGCTTGTCATCCCAATGCTTGCTTCCGCAGCACAGGCTGCGGAGGGATCTTTACGTTTCACTATCATAAAAGGTTGAAAAAAGCAGTATCTTAAATGTCATGCAACAGAAGACATTTTATGTCTACATGCTTACCAATGTTTTAAAAACAGTGCTGTACACCGGTGTCACCAACGACCTGCAGCAACGAATTATGGAACACTACAAAAACAGGGGACAACAACACAGTTTTTGCGGCCGCTACCATGTTTACTGGCTGCTTTATTTTGAAGGGCACCGGTATATCAACAATGCTATAGCAAGAGAAAATGAAATCAAGGGTTGGCGAAGAGAAAAGAAGATGAAGCTGATAGCTGAAATGAACCCGGAGCTGATGTTTTTGAACGAAGAGGTATTCGGAAAATGGCCGCCGGACGAACTTACCGTCAGGGTGTAAGACTCTGCAGATTTTTGAAAGCATTCCGTTTTATAGCAAAATCAATATATCCTTCGTACCTCGGGATGACAAACATACGGCACTATGAAACCAAGCCCTCGTCTGTTCAGAGAGGTTGTGAACGATACGCCTCTCCCTTGTCATGGCGACAAAGGAGCCATCTTTGGGTTAAAAAAGAGGAAAGATTGTAAAAGACAACAGACACAATAAGGGCGGTAGAGTAAGAACCGGTTCTGGCTTGTTAGGGCAACATCCCATAAGTTAGAACAGGCCGTGCAAACTGCATACACAACCACAGAAGTAAAACAAGAGGTCAGAAAGCCGTCCATTTCTTATCGTCTCCGACTGAGGGCAGCATGCAAAAGGGTCCTGATTGTGTAGACGTGCTGCATTTAATTCTGCGTATGTACTATAACGTTATCCTGGCCAAATAAAAAAAGGCCTGCTGCAAACAGGCCTTTTCCAAATTAATTTTTATCGTTTCTAACCCGGCGTTTTATGCCCGTAGTTCGCTAAAAGCCGGCACCAGTTCTTTCTGCCGCCCTTTTGCCTTGGCCTCCTTGGTCCGGTTAAAATAACTTACAAACTGCGGTAGTTTGCGCAGGGGTTTCACCAGGGAAGCAAACAGGGGAAAGGGAACACCATTGCGTTTCAGCGCCAGGTAATCACGGCGGTTGGCCCGCAGGCGGCGCTGCCAGCCGCAGTTGCTCATGCCACCTTTGCGCATTTTTACGATCAGCTCAGGAATGTAAAAAGCTGTTACCCGGTGCTTGTAGAGGTAGCGGGTCATAAATTCGAAATCGGCGGCTGAGAAAAAATGGGTTTCATAGCCCCCCAGCTTCTCCACAACCTCGCGGCGGACGTAAAAGGTCGGATGCGCAGGCATCCAGCCATAATGAAAGGCCTTGCGGTTATAGGTGGAACCTTTCCAGTACCGGTAGATACGGGAGGTATCTTCTTCGTCAACATAAACAAGGTCGCCAAAGACCGAGTCGACGCCCTGGTCCTGGAAGCATTGCACAATGCTGGAGACAGTGTCTTCGGTAGCCAGCATATCGTCGCTGTTGAGGATGCCAATAATATCACCCGTGGCCAGCTTCATGCCTTTGTTGATGGCATCGTACATACCGTTGTCGGTTTCGGAGACCCATTTATCAACCACCCCGCCGGCACTGCGGATAATGGACAGGGTACTGTCGGTTGAGGCGCCATCGATGACAATATATTCAATATCGGGATAATCCTGCAGTTGAACAGAATGGATGCAGTCAGCAAGGTACTTTTCAGAATTGTAGGTTACGGTGATCAGACTAACTTTCATATGTCGGCAGTTAGTGGTTATAATTTTGGTGGTTGCGGTGATTTTCGTTTCCGGGGGTTAAAGTAGATATTCCATTTCAAAAAAGAAAATTTTACGCGAAAAATCCGTAAAAATACGAGAGCGGGGAACTCCTCGCCCTAGTGGTTTCCCATTATTCCAAGGCAGTGAAAACACCGGCAACTTCCGCTCTTTCATACAAATCACTGCTTTTTTATTGGTCTTTCCAAACCTCCTCCTGAGTAGTCAGGGAAGGCGCTTTGATACGGTCACCTTTTTTCTGTGCCGGGTTTCCTGCATACACACTGTATGGTTCCAGGTCGGCCGTGGCCACTGCACCCACAGACAATACCGCATGCGAACGGCAGGTCACACCTGGACAAACAATGGCCCTTGCCCCGATCCAGACCCCCTCTTCCAGCCGGATGGGACGGAGCACCAGGTCGAATGCCGGCTGGCGGTAATCATGGTTACCGGTGAGCAGGAGGGCGCCCTGGGAAAGGCAGGCATGGGCCCCAATGTCGACCTGGGCAAGGTTATCGATCCATACGTTTTCACCAATCCAGGTGTAGTTGCCGATGGTCAAAAACCAGGGGTATTTGATGGTCACGTGAGGTTTGATCATGACACCCCTTCCTACGGAAGCCCCAAAAACCCGGAGCAGGCCTCTTTTTGGTCCCGAGAACGGGAAAGCCGACCGGAAAAAAAGGGCACTCGCTAGGTACCAGGCCACCCGTTTGGCCCAGGGGCCCGGTCGGTACCACATGTTGTTGTATTGGGATAGATCTGTGCGCATCTTGTTCTCTCAGGATAGTTCCGGTTCCACACCCCGTTTTTTTAGATTAGTGGCTGTATTCCCAAACCCGGTAGGGCCTTGTGTTCCGCCAACAGGAGACTTGCCGGTCCGGTGCCAAAAATAGATCAGGGTAAAGATCAGCCCATAGGCTACGATATTAAACCAGGTATGGTGGTCCCAGCCAAGTGGAATCGGCCAACCCTTGTTGATCGCCACCAGCAGGAGGCCTATCCTTCCGATGTTGATGCCGCAGAGGGCCAGGCAACCGCCCGCCATCCAGGCAGCCTTTTTTTGCCAGGAACCCCCGTTGGCAAAGACAAAGGCGATCCAGAAACTCAGGACCCCGTAGCCGATGCAGGAATACACCATCTTTACCGATCTGCCGCCCGGTATGCCGATGGTGAATTCATCCAGGAAAACCGTTGGTATACCAAAAAGAAAGAGCAGGGAGCGGGTCGATTCCAGCAACCAGTACCGGAAGGGATCAATAAAATTCAGGTAATCCGCTACAAAAGGGCTGTAATGATGCCCCGGGGAAGAAAAGGCGATCACCGCTTCCGTTCCGTAAAAAAGCAAACAAAAAACTCCCAGGAATTTTGCCAGGTAGCGCAGCAGGTTTTTCTGCTGCTGTCCCCTATTGTCCAAATATGGTTTCATCAAAAAAATAGTTTTCAACTGGCTGTCGTCGATGCGTGGAAGGAGGCCTGCACGGCGGCACCCGCCGTTACCCTCAGGGTGATAGCTTTACATGCGGCCCGTTCGTTGAGCTGGTTGCATTTGTTTTCTCCATCGCTGCTTTGGCCTCCCCTGCTTTTCCGCTTTCCGGTCCAAACAGTATCCTGTACTCCTGCCGGATTGCCGCCAGGTCAATGGACCGCTCCGCATAGCCCTTTGCCCCAAGGCTCCAGGCCTCCAGTTCAGCCGCCTGCATGGCAGCAAAAGAACCAATGGCCTTGGCAATTTCCTTTACATCCTGTATGTCCACATTCCAACCCGCGGATGCTTCTTGCAGGCCGTTCCAGGGAGTGTGGTGACTGGTGATCACCGGTTTCCCGGCTGCCAGGGCCTCGTAGATGGCATGGCAGAAATTTTCGCTCTTGCTGGGCAGGACAAAAACATGACCCTTTCCGAGGGCCTGCGGCAGGCAGGCCGGGTGCAGCTCCCCGTGGACATGAACGGTGATGTTGGCCGGTAGGGCGGCAATGGCAGCCGTGCATTGCTGCCAGTACCCTTGGTCGATCACCGGCCCAAAGAGGTGGTAGTCCACCTTCTCCGTTACACCTTGTAAGGCTTGCAGTACCAATAAAATATTTTTCATGGGACCAACCAGGGCCACGGTCACAAGGCGCAGACTACCTTCCTCTTTTTCAGTGACCTCCTGCCTTTCCAGGGCCTTGGGAAGGTTAGCCGCTACATGGACTCTTGCTCCCTTTCCGAAGACCCTTTCCACGTGCCCCTTTTCCTCAGCTGTTGCGGCATGAAATTCCAGGCCCTTGTGTAGACCCAGGCCTTTCCAAAGCCAGAGGAAGAACTTTTTTTTCATCCTTTTTTGTGAAAGGGCGCCGGGATGCAGCATGCCCCGTACGGATACGATCCTGCGCACCTTTTTCCCTGCCAGCAGGGGCAGGATGTTGAAATGCCAGTTGTAGATGCCGTTAACAAACAGCACGTCCGGTTGCACCCTCTCAAGTTCCCGCACCATTTCTTGCCGGCGCTTTTGCGGTCCCGCATACCAAACCTCCGTCCATGCATTGTAGGGGACCCATTTACCGGTTTCAACGCCCGGGAGCGGTGCCCCATCCCAATCGCTGTGGCTGCAAAAGATCCGGTATGCCACGCCTTCCACCGGCACGGCCACCAGGTTCTGTACCGACTGCACCGGCCCGCCGGCCCGCCACGCCGGTGCAAACCAGGGAATACTGATCCAAACGGTTTTCACATTCTTAGGTTTACTCATTTTTGCCCTCCTCTCCGACAGCCAGGGCCGGTACCCTGTCCTTCTCCTTCCGCCAGGCCCCCCATTTTTTGGGCGGGGTATACGCCTCCAGCCGGATATGCTTGTAAAACTTCGGGAAAAAATAGACCCGCAGCAGGGTAAAAACCAGCAGGGTGGAAAAAAGCCGCCCTGTGAGATAGGTAGAATCCATTTCAAAGGCAGCAAACTCCATGAACATGCCGGCCACCACCGCGTAGTTAAAAACAAAATTATCCGAGCAGGACCGCAAAAAATAAAAGTACATAGCTCCGTATAAAAAACCGAGGAGCAGCAGGGGGATCCACATCCCCATCACACCAAAGTCGATATAGGAATCGCCAAAATAGCCCAGGCTGAAGGAAGCCCCACTTCGGGCCCCGGAGTACCGGATCCCCGTATAATGAGTGGTTTTTTCCGTGGCATTGTAAATGGGCTTATTCGGGTTCAGGGCACGGGGCGTCAGGGCAAATTCCAGGGTCGTCCCCCAGTTCGCCCCCTGCTGGTGGGGGATCACCGAAGGCACCCGGTCCATGGTCTTGGCCAGGTGATACACGTATTGGAGGCGGAGCAAAAAATGCTCCACCGAGGCGTCAAAACCTGACCTATCCTGATTACTACTCAACTCCCAAATCTTTTCCAGTGCTTCATCTTGTGATACTGTTACAACTTGGCCTTTTGTTCCTCCATTGAGAAATTTGCGGTATTCCTGCTTGATACTGGTCCACATAACCCCGAGGGTGAAAGCAAAGGCGATGACGACGATCGTTGTGATCACGTGTTTGAAATAGACCCGCTGCACATAAATGAGGTAGATAAAGGCCACAAAAAAAATCACCACTTTGAAATTGGAAAAAAAACTGAAAAAGCCGGTGGCAAACTCCAGGGCAATAACCCCGTAAAACTCTCGTTTCATCCGCCCGGTAAGGGTGGCCTGCAGGCCAAACAGAGTGAAGAGCACCCATTTAAGGTTGATCAGGCTAAACGTGACTTGGGCTAAACCGCCCAGGCCCAAAGCTATCACCACCAGGGTGTTGACTACAAAATAGGCGATCAGGTAGGCATAAAACGTGCGCCGGATGGAAAGCTGCCGGGCATGGTGCCGCAAAGTGTCTATTGAAACATTCGGCAGCTTGTTCTGGTAATAAATGATGGGGCCAAAAAGAAAAAAGAAACATCCCAGGGAGGCCAGGATGGCCTTCCCCATACTGGGTGACCGGAAATTCAGTTCTTCGCCCAAATACATGCAGAGCAGGATGTAGGCGATCACCTGGATAAAATGGTAAATAAAAACCAGGGTGAATATGGTGGGTTTTCCCGGCTGTTGAAGGCGGGAAAAAATATAGGCAAAAACAAGGAAGGCGGTAAAAAGATAAAAGCCGTTTTGCAGGAAGAGGAAACCTACAACCAGGACCAACAGGATCTCCTGCGCAAACTCATCATAATAGATCCGGTTTTTGATCCTCATAAGCTCTTGTTCACAGGTTTGTCCATTTAGTTTTGGCCATTTGTTCCGTTAATACTGCTGTCGCCTTTTCAAAGCTCCAGTCTTGTATGATCCTCGCGGATTGGGCGCCCATACTTTTCATTTCTTCCCTATTTTCCGCAACTGTACGCAGCTTTTGCACCAGGTCGGCCCTGTCCCCATTGCGAAAGGTGTAACCATTCGTTCCCGGAACAACAAGATCAGCCGCCGACCCGCAGGCCTCGCTGGCCAGCACCGGTTTGCCGCAGGCCATGGCCTCGTTCAGCACCAGGCCCCAGGTTTCACCCCAGGCGGAAGGGAGCACCACCACATCGGCTGCCGCCAGCAGGGCCGGCATGGCCGCTTGATTCTGAAACGGTAAAAACCGGATCTTCTTGTCCCCGGCCGCTTTTTTTTTCAGCGCCGCCTCTTCCGGCCCGTTGCCTACCAGCACCAGGCAGGTGTTTTCCAAAGCGGCTTCCTGGAAGGCATCCATCAGGAGGGTGACATTTTTTTTGGCCGTAAACTTACCGGCATAGAGAAATAGCAACGCATTTAGGGGCAGCGCCCGGGCCTCCCGCCACTGTTGCAAACCAACCTGACCCTGGGCCGCTCCCTGGCGGAACCGCTCATTATCCACTGCATGGGGCATCCAGGTTAACCGGCTTGGCCACAGGCCGCAGGCCTCAAAATAAGCCTTTGTTTGCTGCCCGGGGTAAAAAGCCCGGTCGATATGGCTGTAGACCCAACGCAAAAAAAGTTTTCGCACGCCGGCTTTGAGGGCAGATTGCCGGTCAATCAAGGTGGAGTCGCCCCGGAAAAGGAGGGTTTTTTTTCCCTTAAAATGCCGCAGTACCTGCAAATGACTCTTAAAGGCCCAGCCATAAACCAGGATGGCATCAGGGTTCCAGGCTTCCAGGTCCTGGATGAGCGTGGGGTTGTTGATGCCAAGGAAATGGTGGGAACCCGGGTCTTTTGCCCTGTTCTCCACGAAAACGGCTTCGTAGCCATCCAGCAAGGGGATATCCCATGCGATGTCCCGGTTGAAACCAGGATCGTATTTTTTACCGGCACCGGCACCCCAGGTATAAAAAACCCTGGGGTGTAGGCTCTCCTCCCCGGCCAGGCGCTGAAAAAAGGGTGCATTGTACTGCACCGGGTGGGTGGTGATGATGGCCAGTTTTTTTTTCATCAGAAGGTTTCCCGGAAGAGGGTCACCGCCGGCGCCGATGCCAGGCGGATCTGTACCGCTTCCGGATCACGAAGGTAGATGGTATTAAGGGCACCATGGGTTGCAAGCGCTGTTAAATGGCGGGTAAAGGGGTCGTATTGATAGGGCTGGAAGCCGGCCCCCAGCAGTTTTTCATGGATCCTTTCCTCGCTGTAGCCGTAACGCTCCCCCGAACCATTCAATTCGATGATGAGGGCTTTTAGCTCCGGGTTTGCCAGGATGGCCTCTGCCCCCTGCAACACCTCCCATTCGAAACCTTCCACGTCGATCTTTACCAGGATCGGAATACCCCAGCCTTCCCCGTAACTGTCGGCGGTCACCACCGGCACTTCCCTTGTACCCACAAGGTCCGCTCCTCCTTCCTGCACAATATGGTTGACTGTATCCAGTGAAGCCGTGATCTTTACCCTACCCGGCACCGATCCTACGGCTGCCGCCACAAGGGTTACCCGGTCTTCGGCACTGTTCAGTTCTATGTTTGCCCGGAGAGCCTTGACGGTTTCCGGAACCGGTTCAAAGGAAAGGGTCCGGCAGCCCACATGGGCCGATGCCAGCACAGTATAGCTGCCGACATTCGCCCCGATGTCCATAAACTGGTCCCGGGACCGCAGGAAGTGGAGCAGGAACGCCATCTCCGGAAAATCGTGCAGGCCGGTGTAGATATTGCCCGTAGCCCCGGTCATGCCCCGGCTGACTAGCAGGCGGGTCTTTGCGGTAAAGGGTACCAAGCGTGGACTAGCCGAAACACGGGAGTAGAATTGCCACTGGAAGAGCCGGTAATAACCCAGCCAGCGATGGCGTCCCGCTAGAGGGTGGCCATTGATATACCGGATAATTTTCAACAGGTTTTTTACTGTTTTCAAACGTACTTTTTTGCTGTTTTTATTCCGTATTCTATTCTACCGGTTTATCCAAATACTTGCCCCATCCCTCTTCCCTTCTTGCCTATTGCCTATCTGCCCTTGCCTCCTGCCTCTAAAACACAGGAGGTGCCGGTTTCCTGATCCTGGCTTTCAGGAACGAGAGGCTCAGAATCCAGAAATTATCAAAGGCGGCCAGTTCCTTGTAAAACAGGAAGGCCGCTTTCGGCCTGCCCTTCAGCAGGCTTTTGACCATCAGAGTATAATAAAAAACAAGTTTGTATTGCCGCAACATCCGGCGGCCTTCCTGGCGGAGCGCCGGGGAAACATAACCCTGCAGGTACCGGTATACCTGGAGATCTTCTTTGACGTGGCGGATGTAAAGCTCCTCGCGACGGCTCAATTGCCCACTGTGATCGCGGAGCTGGATCAGCCTGTCTGGAATAAAACCAGTGTCGAAATGTTGGGCCAGGCGGACCCACATATCGAAGTCACCGGAGATCTGCATGCTTTCGTTGAAAAGGCCTGTTTTTTCCAGGGCTTGCCTGCGGATGCACACGTTGGCAATGTTGCCGGCGATCGAGCCGGTATAAAAGGCAATCCGGGCATGGAGCGCCGTGGAAACCAGGGTCGGTGTTTCGTCCTTGCCTTCCCGGTGCCGGATCTCACCATTTCCATCAATGATATCCCGGCCACTGTAGCTAAAGCCAAGCGCCGGGTGCAGCCCGTGAAAATCTAGAAATGCCTGCAGGCAGTGGGGGTACATGCGGTCATCCTGCGACCAGAGTTTGATTAGCTCCCCCCGGCTTTGGTTTATTAAATAATTCAGGTTGAAGAAAAGCCCCCTGTTTGTGGCATTGCGAAAAAGACGGACTCTCTTATCTGCCAGCGACGACAAGTAGTCCCAGCTCCAGTCTGTGGAGGCGTCATCCAGGATCAAAAACTCGAAATCTTCCACTGTTTGCGCCAGCACGGAGGCTACTGATTCGCGCAGGTAGTCTCCCCCGTTGTATACGGGCAGGATCACCGAGATAGTCTGCCTACCCTTTTGCACCGGATGCTCCTCCTTTTTCCATCACCTGCTGCAGCAGGGCCGCCAGTTTTGCCGTAGATGCTTTTGCGGAATATTGCTCAAAAACAGTTTGGTTAATCACAGCGGGATTGAAGGATTTCATTTGTTCCCGGTAGTCCCGGTAAGCGTTCAGAAAACCACCACTGATGGTGTAGAGGCCTTCAGGCCCGTTGAAAGGGAGCACCGTGCCCACCCCTGATGAGCGGATGACTTCCACTGCCGTGCTATCCTGGTGCAGGATGGCAAAAATGGGTTTACCGGCCAATACGCCCTGATAAACCTTGCTGGGCGTGTAGTGTGGTTCGGTACTGCCCAGCACAAAAACGCCATCAGCGGCTTGCAGGTGTACCAGTACATCGAGATAGGGCACCCGTTGCGGATGTTCAAAAAAAACAGTTTGCCAAAGCCCAAATTTTTTGGCCAGGGCACGCACCCTGTATCCTTCGGGATCATCGGCCGTTTTGCCGGTACCAATAAAATAGATTTGAATATCATCGAAGGCGGCCCGGTTTTCAGCGATAACGGCGGCTATCCTTTCCAGGGGCTCCACTGCTTTGGGTAAGAGGGCCCCTGCATAAACCAGGATACATTTTTGTCCCTTTGTGAAAAGATAGGGCTTCCGCTTCGTAGCGGACAAGGCCTTCATGTCTTCTATTTCGCCGCCGTAGGGCATGGCGCCGGTGATGAACTTCTCCCTTTTTTTGGGGTTTCGTTCGAGTACCCCCTCATAATAGCCCGGCGCCACGCCGGTCAGGAGATCTGCTTCTTTAACTGCAACAGGCTCCAGCCAAGCCGCCAGTTTTGCGCTCCACCAGTGCCGTGAAAACTTTTTTTCGCTGCCGGGAAAATTGTGCACCCAGGGATCGATATAATCAATACCATAACAGATACCGGTGCTCTGGTGCAACCAACGGCCAAGCAGGGCTGTATAGAAAGAAGGGATAGTGATTAAGAGAAAATCGAAACCCTCCTCTTTGATCATTTTCTTAGCCCTTTTGTACAGGTAAAAAAAAGCACGCAATCCCAAGTCACCAACTAGCCTTGGCCTGGTGAGAGGCAGAGCCGCCACTTTTTCAATCCGCAAGTCGGGCGACAGCAGCCGCGAAAGATCCGGATCCAATCTCTCTTCATAAAATTTTTCTTGGACGGTCAGGATTGTTGGGTCCCAACCAAAAACAGGCAAGTGTTTAGCAAAAAGCCTGGAGCGATGGACACCAGCAAGATTAGAAGGGGGGAAATGAGGTGTAATAATTAGTATCGTTTTATTCATTATACATCATTTCCTTTCAAAAACTAACATGTTCTTCGCATGCATTTCATTTATGCTTCGCAAATGTTCAGTGACAACGTTATTCAATCCATATCCCAAATTTGAAAACTTTTGAATCCAGTATTCTGGCAGTTGCTCGTTGAAGTGTCCATGCCCTCCCTGATTCGGCATTGCAGCTGAAATAATAATTCTATCGCTGTGAAGCACTAACGTATTCAAAAAAATTGACTCAAAATGGGGATGAATGTGTTCAATCACTTCAAAACTCCAAACCAGATCAAATTTTCGTTTCAGATTAAGTGGTTTGTTAAGATTATGCCTGATTATTTTATCCTTGACTGAACTACGACTGATTGCTAACTTGGAATTTTCGATACCTACACCATCGATATTCTTTTGTAAAAAATACTCCAGCGAAATACCCGTTCCACATCCAACATCCAAAACACTTTGTGGATCAAACTCCTGAATTACCCGGTCAATTATATGTACAGGAAAAAGACTGCACATATACATCTTATCTGGATCTAAAAATGTACTATCCTTTGATACTATAATCCGAATAGCATGGTATTTCTGTCTAATTTTTTTTAAACACTTTTTAAAGAAAATGCTGCTCAAGGACATCTGAGGTTCAGCTTCTTTGGCAATTTTAATAGACTTTCTATAGCGGGCAACGCTATTTTTCATCTTACAACCTGTTTTAATTTGAATGCTCTGTATTTTTTTCTCATTTTCCGGTAGCATGTTCTTACAAGAAAATCGCAACCAGCAGGAATCAAAGGGAGTATTCTTTTCAGCGTTCCAAATGGAATCTTGGAAAAATAAAACTTCTGAAAAAACACAAGGATATCGCCCCGGCCCATGCCATAGATATACGGAATTCGTTCGTTTCCGGCCCAGTGAATAACATAAGGGTACTTTTCCCCCCTGATGACTTCTTCTAATTCCATTTGCCTGGCTTCATCTGTATCTATCCATATATAGAAACGTTCCTTTGCTATTTTAATTTCATTTTTTTGCTCCTTGTAAGGCAAAAGGTAATTTAATATTCCCTGATCTACCAATGGAAAATCCTTTCTGTTCAACCAGTAAGGATAATTGTCTTTATCAAATACTTCTTTTACTTCATCAGGCGTAAATAACTGGCTTCGTGCAATGAGCTGCCCGCAGTTAAAATAGTAGCCGGGTAATTTAAAGTCAGGGTGGATCTTTTGAACAACATCAATATCATAATATTGTTTTTTTAGCCACTCCCCTTCATTGCCGCAATGATATTCATCACTCACCACCACATCATTCTTCATTGTCAATGGAACCAAACGATCCAGCACTCTACCGGTGAATACGATATCAGCATCCAGCATCATCACTTTTTTCCCCTTCAGTTTGTCGGATAGATAAAAATGCATTTTGGCCGCAGACCAGCCGAACTTGGTTATCCCCAAGTCCAGGATTTTTACCCTCCAGTATTTTTCTATTTCCGAAGTATTGAAACTGCCCTTCAGCAGGTCTTTACATAAATAAAGTTCAACATCAGGATAATAATATCGGATACTGGCTACGAGTATCTGAGCAAGAAAGAAATCTTTTTTGTGGCAAAAAACCACAATGCAAAAATTTTTCATTTCCAGTTTCTTATTTTTACTGTTTCCGTCATTTGTCTGGATTTACGTGCTGAATTTCAAGTAAAGGGATCAAATAAGATTGCGTCTTTTATAATGAAACAGAATTGCAAAATGCAAAAGAGTATACATAACATTTTTTCACATTTGAAAAAAATAATTTGTTGCTGAGTAATAAGTGATTTTTTGATCTCTTTCTAACTGTTTTATAAGGCATACACTGAATGATATAGCTGCCTTTAACCATTATCGAATGTAAATACCTGTAACAATATC
Organism: Flavisolibacter sp.; assembly: GCA_035998945.1. Lineage (GTDB taxonomy): Bacteria > Bacteroidota > Bacteroidia > Chitinophagales > Chitinophagaceae > Flavisolibacter. The sequence goes on from DASYHD010000014.1 coordinate 156,440, forward strand.
TCTAAATAGCATGCTAAATACGTACTCCTTATCAAACGCTGTCACAAAGAAGTTTGTTTGTATTGACAGAATCGTTATTGACAGTACATACAATTTGAAAACTTTCTCTTTTTTTACAATTTTTAAGCATGGTGAAGTAATGTAACCAAACAAATATTAGTGAATAAAGGAGAGCTAACAACAATGATAACATATACGTATTCTATTTTAACTCCTGAATTTTCAATTTTGCAAACTCAATACTTTTAGTTTCTTATTGCCTATTCGCGCCGCTATATCAGAAAATGAGCTAAAATAAGAACCGTATATTTTTTTTGTTCTTGCCAGACAATACAGGTCAACCATTGCGTCTTTTATTCCTTGTTTTGTAGAGCGAGAAAGTTCTTTTTTGCATTTTATCACCTTACCTGGAAATTTTTTCATCAAAATGTATTCCGTTTCAGGATCATCTGTCGCAAGGAAAAAATTTGTTTCTCCATCCTTCGCTATTTCAATCTTCATTGCATCTATAAATAAGTTCAAAGGACTGTTTTTAATGGCGCCTGCGTGATCTGTCCGCCGTATATGTATCCCTATGGTTTTTTCGTTAAATGCTGAAGCCACTGCATCCACTCTATTCAAGATGGATTTCACAGGCCGCAGAAACTTTAAAAAATAGTAATCAAAATGAAATTCATTGCATGTATGAATGAATATGTTTTTTGCACAAGTTGGCAGCCTTGTATAATCGATTTTATCAGTACCTGTACTCCAGACAAGATTATGCATATCTGTATCTGAAATTGTGAAATCGATTTGAAATAAAGCATAGATTAATTTTCTCAACAAAGGCCGAGTCTGCATACGATTTAGAAGTTTTAAAAAAAAGCTATCCTCGTAGACACTAAAACGATTATGCAGTTCGAATAAGTCCTTAAACTCACAATTCAATGAATTGTCTTTTAGCCATACAATTACCAACTTCTGATTCAAATTATCTGCAAATGCTAATCCAGAAACTAAAACTCGAATTCTATTTGCCAAACCGGAATGTGGAAGCAAGTAGATCATCTTTGCGTTTTTATCCAATATCTTTATGAGCTAAAATTTCTAAACCCTTGTGTGAAATAAGGGGAGGTTTTGAAAGTTTATAAGCATTATAATATAACAAGGACAACAATGATTGATCTTGTCTATGGTTATCTTTACTACTTCCAGCAGGAGCAATAATTTCTTCTATTTGGGAAGCTTGGTACCAACTTTTAACCAACTTATCGTTCCTTATAAAGCCAGTTTTTAGGCCTACAATTCCGCTTGCTAACATCTTCTTATCTTCCTCTCCTTTCAAACCTAATCTCTCAATCGTTTTATAATGTGTCCAATTTTTATTGGTCCCGCCTCCGAAAGGGCTATAAAATCCAGTAAAGTGAATTGAAGCCCTCACCAGGGATAAAGGTTTTTTTACAAAACAACCTGCATCAAGCCAGAAAAGCATGTTGTTCTTTGACATACTGAAATATTCTTCGTAGATTATCGCTGGTTTCCATGCATAGTTACCAGAATTGATGTTTATATTATACGACGAAGGATACTTTTCATATTCGAATCGCCTTAATTGTATATCAGGATGCAACAGAGACAAAAATGCAGTTTCATCTTTGGTTAAACCTAGATCATAAACAAGGACTTTAATTTTTCCTTTTTCAAATATTTTTATAGAATTTATCAACTGCAACAAACTTCGAAAGTGGGAACTATCTGCTCCTGATATTATCTTCAGCTCCTTTTTCCTTAAAAACAAAATTGAATATAAAATGAAAGGCGAAATCAATATACGGACATATAATCTATATAGCAGTTTACTGTATCTTTTGTAGCTCTTCATGTAAAATTATGGCATTCTAATAAATATGTATCAGATCGTTAACAACTTCCATTTTCAGATTCTTTACTTTGCTTTGTACAAATTCTTTTAGTTCTGTAAGAGTCGGATAACCTGATGTTTCACCGAAACATCGTGCATCATCTATCAAAATATATCTGTTTCTGAAATTAAAAGAAAGTATTGCGTCAAGTTCTTCAATGATAGGACTGACTTTATCACCCATTCCAGTAATGCCGCCGGAGTAGTGGCCATCAAGCCAGAAAAGCACGGATTCATTGACCAAGGCAGGTAAAATTTCGGGAATTTTTTTGGAACTATCTCCCTCAATAATATTTATATGGCTGAAGTTCTTAAAATAGTTCTTGGCATTCTCACACAAGGTCGATTCAATTTCAACTGAATAGAGGCGTATGAAATTTTTTCGCTGTGCTTCAATAGTACTTCCGAATAGGGTTCCAGTTTCAACTAAACAATCCATTCCAAACTGCTTTGACACATCTTCTATTACCTGTTGTTTGTAATCATGCGGAGGCGGCAGCGGCTTTCCCTTTCTTACCCATCTCTCTATTTTCTTTCTTCTTACTAATCTGTTTTTCTGCCAGTAGAGTTCTCTTTCTAAAGGAGAGGGCAAAATTTTCATGAGTCGCTTAAGCAAATGCTTCATTTCATTAAAATTATAATGGTCAGTTTTGGTTATTCTCTTTAAATTATGACATCAGGGTGTCGATCATATCAGTAAACTTTTTACTCTCCACCTCCCAATTCAGTTGTTGAGATGCAATATCTCTAGAACCTTTTTTGAAAGAAGAAAGCGATGATCGGTCTAAATTGAAGTAGGTTATTGCACTAGCCAAAGAATAAACATCTTCCGATTTAAATAATTTACCAATTTTCGGGTAATCGTTTAAGAATCTTGCCTGTGCTTTTGTGTCGGATGCAATAATTGCTACACCACAAATGAGATACACAAACAATTTATTTGTTAAACAAAGATCCCTGTTTAACGGTTGCTTAGTTTCTGTCGCAAGACCAATGTCGTGTTTCGCTACGATTTTAAATATAACTTCCGGAGCAACAACCCCTTTGAAATCCACCTTCATACAGTTGCCAAGTTCGTTTATGATGTATTCTCGCATGTGGCTTTCACAACGACCAATAAGTGTGAGTGTTATGGAAGGATCATTAAGGTTTTTTAGTGCAGCAATTACATTCTCAAGACCTCGATTTTTTCCAATGGTTTGACCAAACCAAATTATTTTTAAATTTTCATCTATTTTATCTGTTCTAGTCGACCTTAGATTCAACTTCAATGGAAAGCAGTTCAGAACCGTTAATGATTTACCGGTAAAACTTGTATGGTCAAATTTGAGTTTCTCCATTATGAAAGGGCTGCTTGCACTATAGTACTCAAGATAATTTATATATTTTCTTTCCAGGTAAATGGTTCGTAATGTATTCCAGTCATTCGGCCATGATTCGCCACGATGATAATCTTCAAAGTCAAAACCGGCTTTCACTCTATTGGCTTTTGCTGCATTGACCACTACTGCTAATGCTCCCAAATTATGACCTATGTACAGATCCGCTTTTTCCGCTATTGCAGCTTGCAACAATTCATCATAAGCCCGAGCCTGTGCTTTTTCGGCATAAACTTTTGGTCCAAAATACTGGTTCATCAGCCTGGCCATTTTGTGACGGACTTTTGTGATGAAAAATTTGTTTTTATTCTTTAATGGGCTCCCCCCGATTAACCTCGATTTCCACCCTGAATTTGCAAGAATTTGCTTATCAAAACCTTCTGCCCATTGAATAACGAAGCAGTAAAGGACCGTTACATCATACCCGGCTTCCACCAGCGAGTCAGCCTCCTTCACCAACCTAGGATTGGTGGCAGGCTGGCCGGTCGTTACTAATACAATTTTTTTGTGCGTGTTCACCGCTTCGTCAGGTATGGATTGTATGATCGGTGTGGAAGTCGTGGGTTTTACATGCTGCTTTCTTCTCAACAGAACCGTTACACCCATTGTTGTTTTGCAGGAGGCCCATCACCAAGACCTCCCATTTATTTTTTTCTCTTTCCCAGTTCATCACAGAGTCGCCCTGTTTAGCCGCCGCCTGCCTGCAGGCATACAAAAACTCCCGGTCAGTATAAAACTTATTGATCTTGCTGGCAAGGTCTTTCGGGTCATCGTGCCGGTAAGTCAACCCAATACCTGGACACTGGCGGAGCAGGAGCTTTTGCGCTGGGGTATCGGACGCCAGCACGCAATTGCCCGATAAGATGTAGGTAAAGATTTTATTGGTCAGGCAGATCTGCCGATTCAGGCATTTCTGCAACTCGCCCGCGAGCCCGATATCGTACCCGGCAGCAATGGAAAAAATCTCCTCCGGTGGCACATTGGACCGAAAATAAATGCGGGACGGCCGGATGGCGATGGATAACAACTCTTTTTCATAAGCTTTTGACCGCAGATTTCCCAACAGGGTAAGTGAGATGTCTGCTTCCGGGAGTTCGTTCAAGGCCTGGATAAAAATTTCCAGTCCCCGATCAGGACCAATATTTTGCGAGAACCAAAACAGGTTCAAGCGGCCCCTGTTGATCGCCGGAACCGGGTGCAGGTGCTCCCTGGAAAAGACGTTGTTGATAGTTTCAATGGCAATTTCCGGGTAAAGATTCTTATACGCTTCTGCTATCAGCGGGCTGGCGGCCGTCAGCAGGTTCACCGAAGGCAGCAGCCGGTCTTCCACCATTTCGATGTTTTTGACCTGCGACGTATAGTTGCCGGATTCTCCGCGATGGAAATCTTCCGCGTCGAAAATAAGTTTAGCTCTGTGCCTTTTGGCAGCCCTTACCGCGGCGGGAAGGGCGCCGAGGTAATGCGCAATGTAAATATCGGCCGGGTATTCCGATGTGGTACACCACAAAGAGAAGGCAGCCCGTGACGACGCCATCTTCCGGAAGAATGGGTGAATGGCGGCAAGAGTACGGCAAACACGGAAAATTACCCGTGACAAAAAATACCTTACAGGGCTTTTGTGCGGGTTGCCGGCAACCTGTACAAAATCGGTTCTGGCCAGTTTGGCTTCCATGAACTTTGTTTCGTCCACCTTGTAGCTCCACTCGTAATTGTAGCTGTACAAATATTTTACGGCAAAACCCTGCTCTTTCAGCGTCATATATTCTTTCAGAGCCCTTGGATTGGCCGCCGGTTGATGCGTGGAGAGGATCACCGCTGTTTGCCTGCATTCACTCACCATCTGGAGGTAGTGCCGGGCAATCTTTTTACTATTAAATCTTTTCCTGGCCCAATGGGCACATTGTGTGCGATTAAAGTCCCGGAGCTTACTGATCGATTGGATCATTCCAGTCTCGTCCTCTACTTTAAAGCCCGTAACACCTTCATCAATCACTTCATCCACCGCGCCCCTTTTGAAACCAATGACCGGCGTGCCACAGGCCATGGCTTCTACCATCACGATGCCGAAGGGTTCTTCCCACTCAATCGGAAAAAGCAGGGCCCTGGCCTTTCCCAGCAATTCGTTTTTCTGCGCATCGTTGACTGTACCTACATGTTGAATTTGCATGCCATCAATATGTGGTGCAATTTCTTTTTTGAAGTAAGTTTTTTCTTCCGGGAGGTTGGAAACATTACCTGCGATCACCAGCCGGTTTCCGGTAGCTTTTGCTACTTGTATCGCCGTATGGCAACCCTTGATACGTTCGATACGACCCAGGAATATCAACGGTGCTTCCGCATCCACCTCTTCCCGGCATACATACCGGTTAAAATCACAGCCGTTATGAATGGCCTCCCAACGACCCTTTACCCCGGCCCGGTTTACCAGGTCTTGGCTGCAGGCAGTAAAGAAAACATTGCGGTTTTGGAGGGTATTGATCCAGACAATATTCCGGCGGGTGATCTCCCGCTGGTAGCTCATGATCTTTTTTACTGGATGGTTGAGAATGGGCAGGAGGTAAGCCAAGCGGCCGAAGTTGTGAACAAGATCGTAGTTGTTCCGGTTCTTCCATAAAAACTTCCAAACAGAAGGAACCGCTTTTTTGGCATCCCACCATTTGGGTGGAAACCCTTCCCTGCCCACACCAAATACGGTACAGCCCTCCACCGCCGAGCCGGTGGTTACCAGCAGGTGCACCTCGTGTCCCATATCGCGGTACTCTATCGCCAGCATTTCAATGATGCGTTCAATGCCACCGTAGCCTTTCACCGGAATTAAGATGCCGGGATCCATCACAAGTAAAATTTTCACAACGAAGCCTAATTGTTTTTCGATGGCGTTATACCCTTTGATTGAATACCAGCTTTGGTTTCGCTGCCCGATTCGCAAACACTATGGTAGGCCGAAAGGATCGTTTCGATCGTTTCAGCGATGCTTGGTGGTGGTTGTAGGTTTCGTGCCAGGTGATCGAGCAAAGAAGGGTCATCCAGAACTTGCCCGATTACCTGTCGCAGGTCTGCCGCATCTCCCCGCCGAAAAATCAAACCGTTTTTGCCGTGCTCTATTCGTTCCAACACAGACCAGATTGAAGAGCCGATTACGGGAATACCAGCCGCCATGGCTTCCAGCATTACCAGTCCTGCCGTTTCCTGCGCAACAGATGGAAAAAGTAAAGCATCATATCCGCAAAGTTTATCCAGCAATTTACAATGAGGAATTTCACCGTACCAGTTGATCCCGGGATTTTCTCCCGCCAATTGGAGGCATGATTGATAATAGTTTTGGTCCGAAACAGGACCATAAATATCAAGCTGCCAGTTAGGCCGCGATAAACGAGCAAAAGCTTGCAACACCACGTGTAATCCTTTTAAAGCCGACACTCTCCCGATAAAAACAAACCGGACAGGTCGCTCCTTTTCGGTAAACTTCATGCGCGGCTTCTGTTCGAAAGGATGGGTAGAAATTGACGGAGGCAGGACGCGTATCTTCTGTTCGGTAAAGCCGTTTTTCACCAGTAAGTCCCTGTACCACTGACTCAGGACAAAAACCATATGGCTGCTTTTGTCCACCGTTGCTAACTTGTCTTTATGCATTTGTACATACACCGGGTAATTCAGAATCTTGCCTGGTCCCTTTATGACCGGCTTAGCCTTCCGCACTGAACCCAATAAGGCGATCATTTCCGGAGCTCCCCACCGCAGTCCCTTTTTTTGTAAAGAGCAAACCGCACATTTATAGGTATTGATGATCCCATCGCAGGCATACCTGCCTTTATAAAGAAAATCGTCATTCTGGCAAATGTTCCCGGGCAAATGAAAGGTAGTGATAACCGGGAAAAGCCTTGCCGCCCTTTGCACATGGAAGATTGTGATGCCAGTACTTCCTGTTGTTTCATGAAAGTGTATAAGGTCCGGTCCTTCGTTTTGAATAACTTCTTCGAAAGCATCCAGACCGGCCGGCGGCACCAAACCTGCTTTTAAGGCCGGTGTTGGCACCGATGTTTCAAAATATTCCACCACCCGGATGCCATGGTAAGAATAAGTTGACGGCTGCTTACTGAACGCGGGTTTGACTACGGCCACTTCAATGCCTTTATTGCGAAGCGCCTGGCAAAGCGCCAGCACATACACCTCTGTACCCCCAGCGGGATCAGGAAAAAAATTTCGCAGGCAGTGCAGGACCTTCATGTTGTGGAAACAGGTTGCCGTTTCCCGTTTTTAGACAATGGCAGACTGATTTGTTTCTGGTTCACTTTTACACCCAATATGCCCAGCAGGTAGTAGAGCCCCGCTTTGCCTGTCTTATTAGCGAGAAATGTAACTTTCAAAAGTTTTTTGTCAATTACTCCAAAGCGGTACATCCCTACAACATAGGTAAATAAATGTTTGGCTATAACTTTGTCGAATTCTTTGGAGATTGATTGGTGCTTTAGAAGTGCGTTGGCAGACGACCTGTACATTTTAACAAGAGAAGTGCTCTTTCGCATAACAGACTGAGAATGGATCCTGTAAACAGAAAAATACCCGTCCATAAAATGAATAGGATAAACTTTAGAAATCCGAAGCCACAGATCCCAATCTTCTGTGAACAGAGAGGCATCGTATCCGCCAATTTCGTCAAGGATCACCTTGCGCACCAGAACTGAAGAATTGGGAATAAAATCTTCCCGAATCAATTGACCAAAGACCGATCCGGATGGACCTCTTTTATTGCAAACAGACTGGAAATTTTGCACATCGAAATAATCTTCATTCAGGATCTTTCCTTTTTCATCCATCAGTAGCGTATTTGCATAGACAAGGGCTGCCTCCGGATTTGCAAGCAGGAATTTCACCTGTTGAGAAATCCGCTCCGGTAACATTGTATCATCTGCATCTATCTTACAAAAAAAATCGCCTGAAGCGGCCTCCGCCAACTTTTTGCACGATTGAGCGGTGCCCTGATTCTGCTCATTCTGCAGAATAATTGTTTGGGCAAATCGGGTAGCATTTGTATTCAACCAGTCTTTCACAAGACATAAACTTTCATCCTGACAGCAATCGTCAACCAGGATTAACTCGATGTTGGCATAAGTTTGGGCCTTGATGCTGTTCAATGTTTCCAGGATGAAATCCTGCGCATTAAAAAACGGCACTCCTATGGAAACAAGTGGGCCCATTTACTGGCTTAATGAAGGTTTCTTACTAATGGCCAATGCTAATTTCAAAGCCGCCATTGGCTTCCGCCTATGAACAGCTAGCTTAAACAGGTTCAACCAGAATATTTTTTTCAAATTGTAAAGTACCTTTCTGTTCTCTTCTATACTGAGAACGGAGTACTTCCTGATAATGTCGGAATTGTACTTATAATTATTTAGAATATTTATAGGACGCCCAACTTTCAAGCTGAATTCCTGAAGAGGATGGATTCGCCACCAGAATAGGTCCCTTGTCATGGCTACAACAGGAAACATAGCGCCAATCTTTAGTGCCAGATGATTATCCGAAGGCATGCCATATTCTTCGAAACCGCCAACCCGCTCAAAAGCACTTCTCCTGATTATCAAACCAGATGGACCGCAGAAAAGTAATCCACCCCCAAAATAATGCTGGTGAAGGGCTTCTGTTGAATTCACTTGGTAGGGCAACGGTCTTTTACAAGGCCCATGTGTAAGACAAAAGCCAAGGCCGGCCTCAGGAAAACACAACATTGCTTTTACCATCATTTCCAAAGTATGAGGGTAAATTTTGTCGTCAGAGTCAACATATTTAATAAATTCTCCTGACGCATAAGATGCTGCTAAATTTCTATTGGCGAATTGACCCAGATTGGCTTCATTCATAAACAATTTAATCCTAGCGTCATTTTTGGCATATTTTCTTGCAGTTGAAACGGTCTTGTCCGATGAGCAATCATCAACAATTATCAATTCAAAGTTCGCATATGATGATGTTAGAACACTTTCAATTGCTTCAGCAATGTATTCCTCTCGATTGTATGCTGTTATAAGAACGCTGACAAGAGGTCTATCCATTACTCAAGTTTTCAATACTACTTGTAAGATGTTTATAGATCTTTTCTTCCGGCTTTGTATCGGTAATATTGCTGACTTTTCTAAATGCATTTAATCCCATTTCTCTCCAGTTATCTCTTGCGTCCCAAGCTTTTTCTAACGCTACTGCAAATGCATTTGATGTTGGTGAAGATGCAATAAAACCTGTTTCATTCTCTGTAATAAGTTCGATATTTCCTCCAATATCAGTTACGACAGCGGGTCGACCACATGACATTGCCTCAACAAGGCTAATCGGCAAACCTTCACTCGCACTGGGAATTAGTAAAATATGATTCATCTGCCAGATAGTTTTGATTTCATGAGTATGGCCATGGAATATAACCTTATCGGCTATCCCATAAAATATTGACAGGTCATTAAGATATCTCTTCCCATAACCTTCACCATAAATATTTAATATCCAATCTTTGTTTCTCCAATTTTCGCCTGCTAAAACTTCAAAGGCAGTATCATGTCCCTTTGTACCGATAAGGTTGGCTACCATCGCAAAATGCCTTGTGTCGGAAGTAGGCCAACTCAAAGGAGATGAAGGCAATTCCAAGTTCAATGGATTCCATGTGATAAATCCATTAGGTATTCTTGTTGCCAGCCTACGCTCAGTAAGCTGCCATTGCCTTTTTGAAACAAAGTAAACATACCTTGCATGTTGAAAGACTTCGATTGCATCTGGATAAATCTCTTTCTGGGGTATCAAACTGTATTGTACATGACTGTGGCAAACAAATGAGTATGGAATCTTGTGACGTCGTAAGAGATTATATAATGGTCTATGATGGATGGCCAGGTCAAAACTGTCACCCTGGCTTATGAATACACAGTCTGGACGGAAGTCAATTATCTTTTTGTAATTCGGATCACTTGCAGGTCTACGCTTTTTTACGAAACGAAAAACCCTCTCAACTATGCCAGCATTTGGGTTGTAATGACTTCTCGTGTGAATGATGGCGCCCTTATAGCTTAAAGACTCTACTTTTTCATGAAGTTTACCCCAATCATATACAGAAACTAGTACTTGAACATTTTGCAGCAATGCATGATTGGCTAACTTATGCCAAAGTTCCTCGCTTCCACCCCATGGTAAACCTCCCATTAACGATACGACTGCCAGCTTCACCTTCAAAATATTTATTGACAAAATTATAAAGCAATAATCTTAAATCAGAGCCTTCTATTTACAGAACACCTTACTTTGCTATGTCTATAAGTATATAGAAGTCTTCAATCTCTCTAGTGGAAGTAAAAATTGCGCTTTTGAATCAAGCGGCAAACCGGTGATTTTTTCATATTTGAAACCGAATTGTATCGATAACATCTCGTAATGTTTTGGTTCATAACCTTCAGGCATAATCTCAACAATTTTCAAAGGACGACCTATGCGAAAAATGATATTAGTTAATCCTGCCCCATGTACTGCAACAACTTCAGAAGTAGAGGAAAATATATGCATCTGCTCTTCAAGACTCATTTCATCTGAACAAATTATTTCAAACCCTTTTTGTGCCATGAAGTTTTCGACATCTGATGAATTTTTAATTGATCTTAAATGCGCAGCAGATCGCGTAAGAAAAATCTTTCTCACACCTTTATTTTTCCTAAAACTGACATCATAGAATGAATTCAATGTATGCTCTATCGCTTCTATAGAAAACTGAAATTCTTTGAGCAAATAAGTTTTCTTCTTTACTCGAATGTATTCGTCACTTTTCTGCCAGATAATAGGTCTTTCGTTAAGTTGTTCGTTTAGAAGAATGAAAGATTGAACATAGTGCAGTTTACTTGCACTAATAGGTATGATAACAGGAATATGTTTGGGGATATTCAGTCGATTAGCCAAAAACAGTTGAGGCAAGGCATCGAAAAAAAAGTGATGATAGTTACGCCAGAAATAACGTATCGAAATTGCTTCTTCAACTTGTTTTAATTTTTTTAATGGATTGATATATTTAAACGTCTTAGGGAATGAAATACCTCCACTGTATGGATCAAATGCGTATGGAAACGAACGTCCGAAAATAGTTTGCTTCTTTTCATTAATCAACCAGCCCATGTCTGGTTCTATTAAAACATTCTTTGTATAACTATATTGATAGCGAGAGAAACATTCTTTCAAATGATGATAAAAACGTAGTTGATTTTTTCCTCGGTATGAATCTTCTTCAGTTAGAAGCAATTTACCTTGGTCATTAATTTCGTAATAACTTCTGAACTTTTCATCAGAATTCTGTTCAACTTTCCAGTAATTTTTATCAAGAAGATTCATTAAAAAATTAAACCTTGTCACATGCTGAAAGTTTTAAAAAGTACACATTTTCCCTTTGCAGGGATGATCAAACAAATGATTTCTTGCCTCTTCCTACACTACAATATATATTTAATTGATCCTCTTTGAAGTTTTGACTATTAATCGATTTTTGTAATTTTTCCCGAGCAGCTTTAACAATTCTTAATCTTTCATTTTCATCCTTTAAAACAATATTGATAGTTTTTGCAAGTTGCAATGAGCTTTTTGAATTTATTAAATAACCGGTTTCAGAATCGGTGATCATTTCTGGAATTCCTCCAGCATCAGAAGCAATTACTGCAACACCTGCAGCCATCGATTCTAATACTACAGTTGGGTAATTTTCCCATAAACTCGGAACTACATTTATCTTCGAAATGGCGTAGATCTTAGCCAGCTCGTTTCTTTCTAAAGCACCAGTAAAAACAATATTCTTATGATATTTTTTTAGTTTCACCTGCATATATTCTTTCATACTTTGTCCGTTTTCTTTCACGTCACGACCAACTAAAAAAATCTTACAATTCCTATTTTTCTTTACAATGAAGGGTATAGCTTCGGTTAGGGTTCTCATTCCTTTCAATACAGAAAGTTTTCCAATAAAACAGATTACCTGAGGCCTCTGCTCAAGGGGAAGTTTAAACAGTTCTTCATCAAGAGAAAAAGGATTCGGTAATATCTTAATTTCTTCTGCCGGAATCTTCCAATAATGTGATGCCCATCGCTGAAGCGCTACAGACGGAGAAAGCAATATGTCAGCTCTCCTGCATATTTTATATTCAAGATCAACATCACGGTTTTTATCGTACCTGGACCAATAACCCAGATCAATCTTTCCTCGCCTCAATGCTCCTGCAACAAAACGGAGCTTGTCTAATGCAGGTATATAGGTGTTACTAAATTTTGTAATTAGTACTCCAGGAGTATGCATTTTAACTATCAATGGTATATGGGGATATTTTTCTTTGATATACCAGGCGCAGGCGCCTACTTCTGGACTTTCAATGGCATCAACAAAATTTGATCTCAGAAACCGATCAAAAACAGGTACAACTGCCTCACGAAAACTTTCATTGTCTTTGGCAGGAATAAGGTAATTCACACAATATTTGAGAATAGTCTCCTTGACATCTGAACCACTCGGATCGGCAGAAAATACAGTCACTTTGTGTCCATTACCCCATAGAAAATTCGCGAGATGCTCCATATACGAGCCAATACCACCCACTGCATTTACCGGTGGATACTCATATGAAACTAATGCAATGTGCATACTCCTGATTACCAACTCAGACGTTTTTTGACAGCCGTTTTTACTCGTGAATATAGACTACCTGCTGTCATTGTAGCGACCTGTTTGCGTGTCCACCACTCCCAATTATGATTAAAGACAACGTTATACCTTTCGCTTATCACCTTTGCATTTTTACGGAGCATGTTCTCGTCATAACGAACTTTTACTGACAGTCGATCTTTCTTTTTAGTTAAATAAACATGATCATGGACTAGTTCAATCGTATTTAAGTGGAACACTTTTAACTCCCCATAATTTGAAGTCATTGCTCTTAAAGAAAACTCATATTCTTCAAGGCCTACAAAAATATTCTGATCAAATAAACCATAGGTTTCAAATATACTCCTGTGTACTATAGTACCTGTACACGGAAAGCAATTTGTTAGGGAACCTTCTGATGCTTCAACAGATACTTGATTGCCATTTTTTACAACATTTACAGGTTTAACAAATTGCCCCTCATGTTTATTGAATATTTTTAAACAGCAGATTTTTGCCCCAGCATTGTGGTTTAAATGGTCCAAAAAAAGCCTATACCAGTCGTCTTTGTTTTTAACTGTTATATCATTATCAATGATCAACAACCATGGTTCTTTAGTTTGTTCGATCAAATAGTTCCTACCGGCACATGCGCCAAGGTTTTTGTCTGAATTGAAAAAGAAAATTTGTTTATAAGAATCAAATTTATTTTTAAGGGTTTTCCAGTCCTTTAGATTGGAACCATTATTTAAAATATAAATTGGCTGCTTAGCAGGTACAAAGCTTTCAATACACTCAATAGTCTGTTCGAGTTTATTGAAGAAAAGAATTAGTATTGCGATTTGATTATTCATTTCTTTTTTCAATTTGAAATCCGTTTATTATTTAGGTAAAAACGTCGAATATTACGAATTACTCCTCCACCCCATATTTCGTTTCCTTTGATTGCAAACTTCAGAATTTTTTTTCCAGATAGCTTAATAGAAAAGTCCTGTAGATTAAACATGATGTGTGTCAACGCAGTTTGCTCAAATCGCCTTCTTTTTTCCATATCTATGCAGTCAATTTTAAATTCACTTGAGTGAAGTAATTCCTTAAAAAACCAAAAGTTTGCTTGTACCTTTTTAGAAGCCAGATCACTATAATTATTCGAAATATTCAAATGACTTTGCCGGAGATAAACAAAAGCCGCGTTATCGCTGCAGATCCCTTTTTCTTTTCCTATCCGGTACCACAACAGGTCATCTGAACCCCAGGCCAGAGGGATTTCCGCAAAACCAAACTGCTCGAATTTTTCGCGCCGGAAAATATATTCAGCCACGGTACTAGGCCTCAAAAATGAAAGTTTTTCCATAAGGCTCTCAAAAGCATCCTGTACGGGAGGAAGTGGCGGATTGGATTTAAAAACAACACCTTCCGTTGTTACAAAGTGCACGTTGAAACGGAAAAGATCAAAATCTGCTTTTTCCAGATTGCGATAAAAGTTTTCAACACATTGGGGATCGATATAATCATCATCGGGCAATAACCAAAGCCACTGCTCTCCCTGTGTCAATGCAAAGCAACGTTGCCATTGCCTAACCAGAGAAACGCTACCAAGGTTGCTATCAAAAGCATGATAACAGATATTTAGCCGATCTATATAGCTATTAACCACATCTTCAATGCGGCCGTCTCCTGCATCATTTCCAATGTATACATTGAATGCATGGCTTGTTTGGGCAGCCAAGGATTCAAGCGTTTTCGCTAAAAAAACACTTTTGTATGCTGGTATAACGATCGCTAACTGATGCATTGCATTGATACTACATTTACTGCTACGGCGGTTTATTCCACTTTTTCCAACCAGCAGCTTCCGCCCGTGTTTTTCAGGCAAAGCGGCATATGCTGTTCAAACCAGCCAGGATTTTTGCCGGTCAGAAAGGAGTTGAAGGCATGAATTCTGAAACGCTCGTTATACATCAGGAAAGCCCGCAGCAAGTAAATCTCGTTCCAGCTTCGTTTTTCTTCAACAACCCATTGTTTTGGATATTCAAAGGGAAAGAAAATATCATGGAAGTGAATCTTAACACCCCTGTTCAATGTTGGCAGAACTTCAAAAACTTCGAAAAGCACATCGCTTCCAGTTTTTGCAACATGGGTGGAGTCGATAAACAACAGGTCATTCTCCTGCAATGAATTGAATTCAGCCAATTCGACCTGTTGCACTTTTTTTTCAAGCAATGTAAACCTATCTCCTGGCTGCACCAATGCTTTTAAGTTATGGGGGTAAGGCTCGATGAACGTGATATCTATCGCACCATTAAAAAATTGCTCATTCACATCAATCATCAGGCCAGAAGAAAACCCGGATCCAATCTCAATGATCCTTTTTGGTTTGTGATGCAAAATAATTGACGCTAAAAAAACAGCATCAGAATAAGAGAAGAAACCATTGTTGAAGTAAAAACGTTTACCGGGAGTTTGTTCTTCGGGGATCGCAAGCTGCCTGTAATATGTTTTAAATTGCTCCACTAGTTCCCACTGTTCTTTCTCCTGCATATCGATCGCTTCAAATTTTCGATCGATTTCAAAGATCACTTTTTCCCGCTCTCTTATTTCACAGGCATTAACCAACGGGCTGTAAAAATGTCCAGGCGGAACCATTAGATTTTCTTCATAAACCCGTAGCTTTTCCTGTAATTGCTTTTCCCGTCGAATATCACCGGCCAACATGTATTTCCAATTCCTGGGATTAATAAGTTTCTTAAGCATGTTTCCTTAAATGGCGATTGCGGAAAGCAAACTCCCTGATAAGATTAGACTAAATGATTTTTGGGCATTAGTTCGACACCGATTCGCAAACGTCCTGTACTTTTACCAAGGCAAGATTTTCAAGAAGCTCCCTATAAAACGAAAGCCTCCGTTCCCCTGCTACCGCCTGAGAGTACTGTTGGCGAACGCTAGCCTGTGCACCAGCAGCTCTCGTCAAGCAGGTCTCTTCACTTTGCACAAGCGTCGATAAGGCATCCATAAACTCGGCAGGCGTATTGGCGATTAAGCATATCTTTTCATTTTCAACGATTCCTTGGCAACCGAGAGTGGTTGATACAACGGGCAAACCCCAGGCCGCCGCGTATAAAATTTTATAGCGGATGCCGCTTCCAATCCTGAGCGGAACCAGCATAATACTGTTTTGGCAGTATGCACCTACATCTTCAATATATCCTGCGAATTTAACAGCCGGGTTGTTATGATAGAGGCCAATGGTTTCCTTACTCCACTTTCCAATGACATGTAGCACAAGTCCGAATCTTGTAAAAATCGATTCTGCCATACTTTCCATGTACCACTGTACAGCATCTTTGTTGGGTGAGTGAAACTCACCACCAACAAAAACCAGCTTTACCACCCTTTGCTGTTCACGACTGACAGACCGAAATTCACCATCCAAAACCGGGAACGGTGACGAAGTAATCTGTTGTTTGGGCAGGTAACAGGTTAACAAATCCTTATCCTCTTCGCTCAGTGTGATGATTCCATCTGCGAATCCCAACAAATTGATTTCACATTGCCAGGTGAACTGTTCAAGATAATGTCCGTAGTTATCTGAACCCTGTGCAAATGTTTTGTATTCTGTTTGCACCCGAACAAACCGCAATTCGTGGTGGACAAAAACTTTTGGGAGCTGTTTGGGCAAACAGCAAAAAAGATCCAGCAGTTCAACAAACTCTAGTTGCACAATATCCGGTTTTACTCCCGCTACGATTGTAAGCAGTTCATCGATAACCTTTCTTCCCTTTGGTTGGATAAAATCCACTAAAGGAAAAAGCTTTTCGTCATCAGGCGGTGAGGATTCGGCAGGTTTATAGATGGCTCCATAGACCTTGTTTGCCTTGTGCAGGATTAGCTCAAAGGCTGAACGGAACAATCTGCCTATACTTCTTTTTTCCCGTAGCGGCAGTGGCACCTGGAGTGATACTGCCTCAACCCGGACATTTGGCCATTTTTTCTGCAGTTCTTGAATATGCTCTATTTCAGTTTGTGAACGCGTAAATACAACAAGCGTAACCGAACATTTATGCCGGATAAAGTCCAGCAGGGCATATTGGGAAATTCGTCCGCCATCAGAAAGCGGATACGGGATAAGATGGGTAACAATCAGCAGTTTCATAAGGATCAGGCCCGTTTTTTTAAAAGGCGGTATTGCAGGATAAAATTTTTACGCCAAAAATGGCGGCGGAAGGGTTTACTCATAAAGTAGGGCCGGATCCGTTTCGGGTAACCGATAAGTTTCAGCATGGTATAATACCAAGTCAGGACTTGGATATCGTCCATTTGCACCTTATTTTCACTGGCCCAGTAGTAAATCCAGGATACAAACTGGCCAGCACCCCTGTATTTTTTTTGTCGATTTTGCCGACAACTGCGATTACCGGATATATTCAAAGTTGACTGACGCCAGTAAACCAATCCATTTTTCAAGGTATAAATTCCTTTCTCCTGTGCAAACCGGATCCACGTTGCATCATCGCTACACCAGGCGACCGTGAAGTTGACGAACCCCTGATTTTGTATATAAACCTTCCGGGAAAACACTGCATTGACAATATAACTGTGGCACTGGTAGGTCAGCCGCGACCATAGAAATTGGTAAGATGTCTGAATCGATGGATACTGCGAGATTCCGGTCATTGGTTTACCGGCTTCGTTTATAATACAACAGTTAAAACGGTAGACATCAAAGCCGCTTTTTGTTTCTGTTATGGCCTTGTAAAACTGTTCTACGCAATCTTCAGCCATGATATCATCATCGCTGAATAGCCAGATCCATTCTTCGTCTCCTGTTAAGGCAATGCAGCGTTCCCAATGGTGTACAACTGACCGGCTGCCCAAGTTTTCATCAAACTTTTTGTAAACAATGTTTATTTGCGATTGGTATCTTTTGACAACTAAAAATAAATCTTCAAAACTATTGTCGTCGCCAATATAGAGTGTAAAGTTTTTATTGGTTTGACATGCAATAGAGTTTAACGCCTTATCAAAGAAAGTTAATTTATAGGCAGGTATTACAATTGCAAGTTGATCTGTCATCAATCCAACAAATTATTTTATTAATCCTTTTTATGTTTTATTTTCTTTACTTGTTCTGACCATTTTCTATTACCCAGTTTTCCTCTCAATCTTATTGCTTGTTCCAATGCTATGTTATCATTCAATGCAAATAATAATAATTCATCACCTAATTTGTTAACATCTTTTACTAAACCATTCATATCGTTTAATATATCTGGAATCTCACCCACTGCGGTTCCGATAAAAGCACATCCAGACACTATTGCTTCACTTAATACAATTGGTCCACTATCATCTCTGCTACTACAAACTACTACCCTTGCGTTTTTATAATAGTTTAAAAGCTCATTTGGAGATGCAGCAGGAAACCACTGAACAGAACTTTCTGCTTTTGCATCTTTTATTTTTGATTGCCAGATTTGTTTAAAATCATCACTACATGGACCCACAAGCTGCAATTTCCAGTCTTTGATCTTATCAAAGATCGTTAACCACTGATCCAATAAAATATCGGCACCTTTTTGTGCGGCACTAATTCTGCCTACAAATAAAAAATTTTTTGCCCTGTCTTTATATGAAGGAATCTGAGAAGTATAGTATATATCTAAAGGACAGTTTGGTATATAAGTTAGTTTACCGCCTAAATGAGTTTGATTTGTTTTGATCCTTGTATATATTTCACGATTTTCACAAATAATTTTATCAAAGAAGAAATACTTGAAGTAATCTTTAATCCTCCCCTTAACTCCCAATTTAAGATTAGACTTTCCTCTTAGAAAGCCATCTGTCTTAAAAACTACGAAAGCTTTCTTCAGCTTGAGCCAACGCTTTATCTTGAAAATCCTAGCCCCTCTAAATGCATCACCAAACCAAGGATAAAGAATTAGAGTATCGCCAATGTCTGCCGCTTTTTTACATGCACTTAAATACCATTCACAACTTGTAATAAGTTTAGAGGTACAGAAATCCGAATATTCAAAGTTTGAATAGTTTGCATGGATTATTTCATCTAAATAGACAATTTGTATATATTTTTCAAGTTCCTTCTGTTTATGATTGGGCCTCGTAATAAGTGTTGCATTTGTACCTTTGCTCATTTGAGATAATGCATTCGGAAATTGCACTACATCTTTCATCCAGTGAACATCAGTGGCAGGCTCAAAAACTAGAACTACTCCCATACCTTTTTTATTAAAATCTATAATCGATTCTATGACTTTATTAAAACCATTTACCTTTTACAAGATGACTCTTTTCATCAAAGAAAGAATACTTTAAATCAATGTTCAAAGCACTGTACGGAAATACTTTCTTGAAGGGAATGAATGTTGAAGAAATGCAAAATAAGGATTTCATAAAAAAACAACTAAGCCTACCATTGTCACAAAGATTTTAATAAAAAAGTTTTTTTATAATTGTCAACAATAATAATTAGAACACTATAGCGAGTTTAAATTTTTATAAGCTCGTTCATATTTTTCAGCCACTGAGCCCTACTAAACTTCTCATTAAAAAGCATTTTTGAACTTTGACCCATAGCCTTTCTTTTGTCGACATCATTAACAAGAAGTTCAATTTTTTTTGAAAATCCTCTTGTATCTCTTGGCTTTATAAGATAACCATTTACATTATCTACAACTGATTCTGTTAAGCCTCCAACTTTACTTACTACACATGGCAATTCATGATACATTGCACCAATAACAGCAATTCCGTGACTCTCCACTAAACTCGGTTGAAAATAAATGTCTGCTGAAGAATATAATTCAGTTACATTTTTAATATAACCAGAAAATTTAATAAAAGGATTATCGAACACCTCATTTTGACATTCATTGAAAAGTAATCCATCACCTGCCCATACAAATTCAATTTTCTTATTTGGCAAATTCGCTAACACTAGTTTTGCAACATCAATCCATGTTTTTGGATCTTTATATGACACTACATGACCCAACGTTAATATGATGATAGCGTCATCCGCATCTTTTGAAAATGAGTTTGAAGAGGGTTCAAAGAAATTATGAATGACTTTTACATATTGCTCATGAAATCCATACAGATTCCAATAATGTAGCAACTTTTTTTGCGAAAAGTTTGAAACTGTAATAATCCTCTTCCTAAGAGACAACCTTTTCTGCAACGTAAATCCACCAATACTTCCTATATTTTTTGAAGGAAGCGTGTGTAAAATATATAGTATATTATTAACCGGAAGCCACAATAGATATAACCATTTTTCTGGTTCTCCTGTAGAGATCAAAAATGTACTGGTTTTATATTTCCTGCAAAAGGCTATAAACAAGTTAAAATCAGAAAGCAATTTATTCAAAAAGTAGAAGTAAAGTTTCAATGACCATTTTCCAGTATAATCTATAATATATTCCTTATCAGGAATTAACTCAAACTTAAAGCCGTATATATTTATCAAGTCTAAAAAGGCAGCGTTTTTTTGCTTGTTAGCAATAAGACATATTACAACTTGGTCTTTTTCCTTCAGGTACTGACATAATTGTTCAAAATAAGTTCTTGTGCCACCATATTCAGCAAAATCAGCTAATAAAATACAAGTGTTTGCATTTTTAGAAGTAGCAAGATATTTGAATAGGTTATTTAAATATTGCAGCAAAGGCAATAAATAATTCTTATATTTTCTTGTTACCCAAACCACTTAGATATTAGATTGAAAAATTATAATCTAACTTTATTTAGTAACACTCCAATCATGTCATCGTTACTTTTGAATAAGTAATAGCCGTATTTCTTTAGCAACTGTTTACTTTTTTTCTTTTCATCCTCTGGCAAGTTTGCATACTCATATTTTATAACTACTGGATTTAGTTTTTTGAAATCAATTGTTTTTAAAACCTGATAATCAAATCCTTCTACATCTATTTGAAGTAGATCACACTCTTTTATCTGATAAAATTCTTCAACCAATTCCATTAAGGGCGCTGCATCCACTCGCTCTTCGACTATATAAGAATTTGGTGTATTTGATTTTTTGTGATGATTAGGATCAAAAGAAGCTATTCCACTTGTCCAAACTTCCAGCTCATGTTGTCTCGCCGGATCTACTCTATACATAGTTACTATTCTGTCTGTGTGATGAACTGCTTTGTTCACCTTTTTTATTTCTGGAAAATCTTTATAATTATCACAAAGCCTTTCATAAAAGTCCTTCAATGGCTCTATTACAATCCCTCTACTCTTCCTTTCTGTAACTACATTATAGAGGATATCAAAACTAACACCATCATTTGCACCAACCTGAATAAACTTAAAATCTATACCTGCAGGGAAATTGATTAAAAAAATTTCCCCCAAATTTTTTCTTGGATTAAAACGTTTTCCTCTACCTGTAAATTTGATAAATGGCTCAAGAAATAGTTTTACAATATTTCTCAAATACAGCTTATTAATCAACGTTTTCAAATTTTATATCGGGATAATAAATAAGGTTCCATTCAGAGCTAAGTAATTTTCCAGAATTATAAACGTCAAATTCGCTGATTTTAAACTTAAATGCTTCATACAAACATTCGTAATCGTTATCAGCAAGTGCAAAATATAAATTCACAGTATATTCTCCTGCTAAGTAAATATTCAAAGAAGGTATTACAATCCTAAGTTGGTCTTCGCCTTCAGATGTAATATCTATTTTTTGTCCGGTGAAATTATTATTCAAACCGATAAGTGCTCTTTGCTCATTATCTTTGATTACAATGCCGAGTTCAGGATATGTCACTTTACGAGTAGTTCTATACTTTATAAGTAAAGTGAAATCGTCACCAGGATTGACACTACTTACTGGAAATCCATTACTCATTAATTGAGCTGAAAAGATACCTTCATCTTTATTAACCTTATTTGGATGCATTGATAGATCAATAAACCCATTATTTAAATTACTAAGATTGCTATTATAAAAGGAGATGTAACTATTTACTGCTTCATTTATAGATCCAGAAATTGTTATTCTTCCATTATCCATTAACAGTCCCCGATTACATAATTGTTTGATAGAACCTAAATTATGACTTACAAATAAAACGGTTCTTCCCTCATTTTTACTTACATCCTTCATTTTACCAAGTGCCTTCTTTTGAAACTCCGCATCACCTACTGCCAGTACTTCATCTACGATTAAAATCTCTGGTTCCAAGTGTGCTGCTACAGCAAACGCCAGTCGTACATACATGCCACTGCTGTAGCGTTTTACCGGGGTATCAATATAACGCTCAATGCCGGCAAAGTCTACGATTTCGTCGAACTTGGACCTAATCTCCTTTTTGGTCATCCCCAAAATAGCCCCGTTGAGATAGATATTTTCGCGTCCACTCAATTCAGGATGAAATCCGGTACCCACTTCTAACAAAGAAGCAATACGACCTTTTATTTTTATTTTACCAGTCGTAGGAGCAGTTGTCCGACTAAGTATTTTCAAAAGCGTGCTTTTCCCTGCTCCATTGCGTCCGATGATGCCGAGCACTTCACCATGTTGCACATCGAAGCTGATATCTTTCAAGGCCCATACATATTCGCTGCCTCCTTTTGCCGTTCGGTTGTTTTGCTCTCCTATCTTTAAATAAGGATCTTCCTTGCCGTGAATGCGGTGCCAAGCCCGATTTAGATCATGAACAAAGGATCCGGTACTGACAGACCCAAGGCGATATTGTTTGGAGATGTTTTCGAGGCGGATGACGGTTGACACGGAGCTGAGGTTTAGGTTCAGGTTAAAAATTTGATTGGGAGTGATTATTGATTATTAGGTTATTGATTATTCTGATTTTCATGGATACAAGTTGTTTCCTTGTTGCGAAAAGGTTTAAATATAGCGGTATTGTTTATACTGTATCCATAAAGGTGCGTTCGACCCGGTTGAAAAGAGGGATTCCGATAAACAGAAGAATGACCATGCAAAGAAGGCTATACCCAAGTGCCTCGGGCTGAAAGCTGCCGGTTCCAAAAAGGGCAAAACGAAAACCTTCCACCACCGGTGAAAGCGGGTTCCAAGCCACCCAGGCCATGTAGGATTTTCCTTCTAGGAAAGAAACCGGGTATACTACCGGGGTGGCATACATGAGGAGCTGGACGGCAAAGCCGATGAGCACCCCAAAATCGCGATACTTGGTGGTAAGGGAGGAAATGATGATGCCCAACCCCAGGCCAAAGCCGGCCATCAGCAGAAGCAGGAACGGAATGAGCAGCATGAATTTACCTAGGTAGTTATGTCCGTTCTGCACTGCAAAAAAGATTAAAACTCCCAGCAAAAGCAGGAACTGAATGCCAAACTTTACCAGGTTGGTGAGTACGGTAGCCAAGGGCATGACCAGGCGCGGGAAATAGACCTTGCCGAAAATGCCGGCGTTGGCCACAAAGGTGTTACTGGTGGCAAGCAAGCTAGTGCTAAAATAGTTCCAGATGGTAATCCCGCTGAGGTAAAAAAGCACTGGGGGTACACCATCGGTCGGAAAATTCGCCAGCTTGCCAAACAGTACGAGAAAAACAATGGTCGTCAGCATCGGCTGAATAAAATGCCAGAGTGGCCCGAGAACTGTTTGTTTGTACTGGGCCGTGAGGTCGCGTTTGATGAATAAAAAGAGAAGGTCACGGTATTGCCAGACTTCGGCCAGGTTAAAGGTAAAAAGGTTCCTTCGGGGCTCTACCACCAGGTCCCAGTCTTCCTCTTTCACCCAGGTTTTTTCCAGGTGACCCGTTTTGATCCTCCCTTTTTTGGTTCCTATTGTTTTCATTTTGTTTGTTCTTCGCTTAACGACTCACTACTTTCTTTCGATATCCTGCCCCTTTTTTTGAAACACTCGTCAACGGCGCCAGTGCCTGCCAGAGCTTCTTTTTGTAAACCGGGAATCCAAAATGCGCCAGCACGCTTTCCCTTTCGGGGAGGAAGGCATCAGCCCCTTCCAGGCAATGCTGGAGGGCTGTGCGGACCGCTGATCCATCGCCGGGGTCTACCAACTGACCAAATTTTCCGCCTGCAAGGGCATCTACCGAACCATCCCGGTTGCCGGCAATCACCGGCAGGCCGTAATAGAGAGCCTCTATGAAGACGATGCCGAAACCTTCCTTGCGGCTGGGCATAATAAAAACATCAGCAAGTGCAAAATAGGCCGCGAGGTCCTCCTCCGGTACAAAACCCGGAAGGATCACTGTGCTTTCGAGGCCTAGGTCCCGGATCAATCCATCAAGACGGGCTTTTTCACCGGCTGTGGCCTTGCCTACCAGGAAGTAACGAAGTCCCGGGTATTCTGTCTGCAGGCTTTTTACGGCCTGCATCACGTCATCGTACCCCTTGGGGCGTTCCTTTTCTTCAAGACGGGTGAGGGTCAGCACAATTTTGTCCTTTCTGGCAAGTCCATACTTTTGGCGGAGGCGTTCCAGGGCTGCAGCTCCGGGTAAGGGGGTCAAAAAAGGATCGATACAATTGTTCAGCACCTGCAGCTTATTTTCGTCGAGGCCAAAAAGCTCCCGCATCCTTTCCCGGGTAAAGCTGCTGACCGCGAGTACTTTATCACAGGCCTGCAGGGCCTTTCGCTTCCAGGCCGCCAGCGGCGACCAGACCTCGATACCATGTGCCAGGAGGACCAGTTTTGTGGCCGGCGAGAGCTTTTTAATGGCATATCCCACCGAAAGCAGGTTGATATGGCTTAATACCACCACCCTGGCCTTGCGGCCGGTGTGGAGACTGTGCCAGGCAAAGGTTTTGCGGGATCCGCTAAAGCCCCGGAATACAGTTGCGGGAATGTAACGGCTATCCACATCTTGTGTCTGGTCATAAGCGGAGTATACCTGAATGTTCATCCCCCTCTCCGTTGCTTCTTCGCACAGGGCTTTGCCTGCCAGGCGGGAGACTTTTTCAATGCCGCCGGTGGCGGAAAAGGTGCGCAGGGTGAGGAAAAGAATGTCGGGGGTGGACATGTCTGTTTTTATACAATTGGAGCGCTGGTTTTAGGAGCGACTCTTGGTTGTTTTGTTTTTGTGTTCTTTCGATTAGGCTCTTTTCAATTGTCAGCACAGATCCCTCGTTCCTGGGGATGACAAGGTAGAGGCGTTTTGGTTTCGGTTATCCTTTATGGCAAGTCCCGGCAGGATCAGACAAACAGTGCCAGCAAAGAGGAACAGTAGCTTTGTTGGTAAAGCTTCCTTTTTCGCTGTTGTCATGATGCCTCTTTGCCCATTGCCTATTGCTTGTTGTCTCCTTGCCTTGTTGCCTCCTTTCCTATTTCCTCAAATCGGCTCCAGGTTCTTCTTTTCAAACAGGGCTGATAATTGTATGCCCATAGATTCGATCCGCACAAAAGCCTTGCTGCCGGAAACTTCGATAATGGTGCCTTCGTAGTTCATGAGGAGGCCACCCCGTACCTTTACCCTGGTATCAACAGCCAGTTTCAGATCCTCCACCTGCACGTCGGTAAACTGGTTGAGGAAACGTTTGATGGTCTCGATCTCCTCGTCACGGATAATACCGGGTTTCCCGTTCCAGTACACGAAATTGATGATACCCTGGATACTTTTTACGTCCCATTTCCGGGCGTCTTCCAGGCGGATAAAGAGATAGCCCTTGAAAAGGGGCTCCTGTACGGTTTTTTTGCGGTCGCTCCACTGTTTTTTCACCCGGTTTAGGGGACAAAACACTTCATACCCCACTTCCTCAAGTTTACGGGCCAGTTTTTTCTCCCAGCGCGGTAGGGTGTATACGGCGTACCAATGTGTGATTGTTTCTGACATGGCAAAGCTTCGCTGTCCCTCAGTTACACCGTTTTGTGTCGCTGAAGGCGGTTTTTGATACGTCAAACGGCAAACGTCAGACGTGAAACAGGTTCCGGTTATTTGTATGAGACCGGTCCTGTTGTGAATTTTATTGTTTCCCGGTTTTTAACCAGGGTTTCTTTTACATCTTTGGTTGGTCTTCGATAGGCTAAGACTGACAGGTGTCAGCTTAGACTGATAGCCTGTTTGTTTTCAACGCGGTCCAAAGATCCCTCCTGCCTCGGGATGACAAGGGAGAGGCGATCCTGTTGCGGCCACCCGCCCTTTAGCGTGGTGATGATCGTTCCGACTCCTGCTCTTCCGGCTGCTTCGTATGAACCTGTCTTCCACAAGTTCAGACTGACAGCAGGTCTTCGATCAGGCTTCACAAAGCCAGACGGAGAATGGAAAGCGCTGACGAACTGCTGCGAACACATGACACCTCAAACGTCAATCCTTCACTCCCACAACCCTTTTCACCCACCCTAAAACGCAATAACCAAATAACGCAAGTACCAAATAACTTAATAACTTAATAACCTAATAACCTAATAACTTCTCCCCCTTAACCTTAACCTCAACCTTATCCTCCTCCATTACCAAACCTTCAGCGACCGGATCTTCTTCACCAACCGCCGCGGAATGGCCCGGATACCACCTTTTTTACCACCGTCTTCCTGGTAATACCCCCCGTTGCCATAACCATAACCATAGCCATAACCATAGCCATAGCCATAACCATAGCTATAACTGTCGTCGCCCAGGCCGCTGCCGTAATAGGCAAAACCCCGGCGTTTCAGACCGTTGAATACGATTGTCATGTTATTGAACTTCTCCCCTTCCGCCAGGTCGTTGATCAGCTTGAGGTAAACCTTGGGGGTTACATCGTGGCGCACCATGTAGATAGTAACATCGGCAAACTTTTTCAGGAGAAAGGCGTCGGTGACCGGCCCAATCGGTGCCGTATCGATGATCACATAATCAAATTTCTCTCTTATCTCTTTCATCAGTATGGTAAAGCGTTCTTTCAGCAGGAGTTCGGAGGGGTTGGGCGGGATGGTACCGGCCGGCACCAGAAAAAGGTTAGCGTATTCCGTTGGCTTTACCACCTCATCGAAACCTGCCTTGTTGATAATAAAATCGGTAATACCCGGCGAACGGTCGATGCCCAGGAGCTTGCTCAGCTTCGGCTTGCGCAGGTCAATCTCCATGAGGGCCACTCTCTTCCCCGTAAGGGTAAAGGAGAGGGCCAGGTTCACGGCCGTAAAGCTTTTGCCTTCTCCCGACACACTGGAGGTCAGGAGGATGGTATTAGCCGTTTCATCGATGCCGATAAAGGAAAGGTTGGTGCGCAGCGAACGGAACTGTTCGGCAATGGCCGACCGCTTGCCGTCGTTGACCACGATCGGCCCTTTGTCGTGCAACTGCAGGAGCTCGGCGATCACCGGTATAGCCACCCTTGCCTCGATCTCCTGGCGGAAGAGGACCTTGCGGTTGAGCTGCTCCCTTACGGCGATAAAACCGGCGGCCAGCAGGAGGCCCACGATCAGGCCTGTCGTGTAAAAATTCTTCGGGATAGGGCTGATTGGCCCGTAGCTGTACGCATATTCAATCACCCGCAGGTCAGCGATGGTAGCGGCCGAGTTCAGGGCCGTCTCTTCCCGCTTTTGAAGAAGAAAGGTATAAATACTGTTTTTGATGGCCTGCTGGCGGCTGATGTTGATCAGGCCGATCTCCTTTTGTGGTACACTTTGGAGGAGGGCAGAATTGCTGGCAATACGTTGGTTCAGCGTATTTCGAACAGTAAGAAGGTTAGTTCGCTGGGTAGCCAGGTTTTGCTGGATGGCTTCCTTCAGGCGCAGGACCTCCGCTTCGCTGTTGAGTACGGGATCACTCCGTTCCCCACCAACGGCTCTCGCTTTATCGCGAACCGCTTCCGCCTCGTAAAGCCGTTGCAGAAGACCACCGAGAGCGCCATCCTTGATCAGGGCAAGGGAGGGCATGACCCCTGGCCGCCGGCCGCGGTCGCTGATATAATCGGCAACCGCTGCAAGGATCTCCAGATCGAGGTCAATCTCGGCTCTACGCTGGTCCGACTCCTGGACCTTGCCCAGGTAAAGGGAGGCCTGCGAACTCATGTCATAGAGGTTGTTCGCCGTTTTGTAGTCGCGTACGTCCCGCTCTACGCTGTCCAACTGGTTAATAACCAGGTTAAGCCGGTCCTCGATAAAGGCCAGGGTTTTGGCTGCCATCTGGTTTTTGTCGGTAATGGCAAATTCATTATAAACCTGGAAGAGGGTGTTGAGTACGTCCACGCCTTTGCGGGGTACGGTGGTATGCATGCGCACATCAATGACGGTCGATTGCGCAGAGATGGGGGAGGCCGAGATGGCCCCGGCCAGACCGCCGGCAGCTCCTCCTACCCCTGTGAAGTCAACAAAAAGATTCTTGCTCTCCACCGCGTGGCGGTTGTAGTTAGGAGTTGGTTCGATCCGGTACACGGTACCGTTCATGGTGAGGGTACCCCCGATGGGATAGGCTTTTCCCCCGAGAAGGATCACGTTTTTTTTCCAGTCTACGTCAAAGGGGTGCTGTCCGCCCCAGTTGATGGAATCTTTGTCAAGGGCGATAAAGCGAACCGGGGAATGATCGGCATACAGTTCTTCCGTGCGAACGCGGCCCCTGTTGTAAACACTTGTATAAAGGTCCAGCCGGCGAACCACTTCCTGCATGATGGTGGATGACCGCATGACAATGATCTCGTTCTCCACGATCTTTTTTTCACCGAAGATGTTCAGGGCATCCAGCACCTTCGACTCGGAACCCTGCCGGGGGTCTTTGAGCAGGATACGCCCCGTGGCCATATGAATGCGGGGCTGCGAACGCAGGTACACATAGGCCACTGCCAAAGACATGCTCACGGTCAGGGCAAACAGGGGCCAGAAGGGCAGGTAACGGTGGATCAGCTGGATGACCAGGTTGGTCTCCGTCCGCTCTTTAAAGAACTGTTCCGTATTGCGCTGGTTGTTTTCGCTCATGGCTGCGGTTAGCGGAATCCCCTGATTAACAATGTAATTAAAGAGATACCTGTGATTATATAAGAAACTGTTTGCTGTACCGGAAGCTTTTCCTTTCCCTTTTCTTTTTCCGGTTTGATGTAGACCATGTCGCCGTCCTGCAGGTAATAATAGGGCGAGCTGAAGATAGCGGGATCCAGGGGATTGATGTGCCGGAATTCTTTTCCGGCTGCCGTTTCGCGGATCACCATCACGTTTTCGCGTTGTGCATTTTCGGTAAAATCGCCGCTCCTGACAATGGCGTCAATCACCGAGATCTGGTCGGCTTTCAGGTCAATAATACCCGGGCTGCCCACTTCCCCCATCACGGTTACCTGCCGGTTCAGAAAATTGACGGTAACGATGGGCTCTTTTAACCAGGGCGAAAGCTCGCTTTCCAGCTTTTTTGCCAGGCTGCTGCGGGTCAGTCCGGCCGCCCTGATAGTACCCAGGCGGAAAAGTTGGATATTCCCGGCCCTGTCAACATGATAACCACCACCCTCTCCGCTGCCACCGGTGGTAAACTGGGAAGAAAGCTCTGAAGAAGCACTGGCTATCGAAATGGCCAGGGCATCACCGGGCTTGATATCCATATCCAGGTTGCGTGTTGCCGTATTTTGCAGGACAGTATCCCTTGTGATCGTTGGAAAATAAGCTGTTTTTTTAGCCGGCCCGCAGGCAAAAAGGCTGCAGAGCGCAGTAATGCACAATAGGACAGCAGTTTGTGATGGCCGGGCTTTTGACATAGGTATCTCGTCTGGGCCGTTTTTTTAGGGTTTACACTTAAAAACGGGTGATTAAAAATAATATTGTTTGCTTATTGACCAAATTAAAATTTTGCAGAAAGCCATTCTGAATCGTTAAGGCTGAAGCTTTTGTCTTTAAAAGCCGCCCCGGCAGGAGGGTTTGGGTGAGGGTTTGGTGCCATCCCCTTCCACCATGTCACCCTGTGCATAGCCGAAGGGTGACACTGGCGCAGTATCCGGGTACCTGCTCATCTTTTTCTAATTTTGATCAGTAAGGAATATTTACTAATTACTCACCACTCACCACTCACCACTCACCACTCACCACTCACCATTCACCACTCACCACTCACCTCCCCACCACCATCTGCAACCTTTCGCTTTTCCCTCCGGGTCCGGACAGTTCCAGCAGGTAGGTGCCGCTGGCAAGGGCCTGTACCGGTACGGGATAAGTGGCGGTGCCGCCCGCATGTTCCATCACCTGCTTGGCTACCACCTGGCCGGTGGGTGCAAAAAGGGTGAGGTGGTAGCGGCCTGCCGGTTTGGCACTGAATTGCAGGTTGGTGGCGGTTCCGCTGACCGGGTTGGGATAAAGCGTGGCGCTTTTTTCCAATTCTACCAGGCTCGCCGGTTTTACCGTTTCTACCCTTGCTGCCCTGAAATAGATCACAAAACGCTGGGGGTCCTGGCTGGCCCCTTCACCGTTTACGCTGAAGGTATAAGGCAAGCCATTGCCTGTAAGCGGCAGGATTGATTCCTTCTTCGCAAAACGGTCGTACAAAACAGCCACCGGTACATCCTGCGCAAAGGCTGTTGCAGCAAGTTCCAACGTATACTCGCCGGGCACGGTGTTCCACAACCGGAGCTGGAGGGAATCGCCTTCTTTGGGTTCCGCTCCCGATGTCACGATCAGGTCCTGCCCGCCTTTTTTGATCGACAGGTTCTCATCAATGTTTACCGCTTTTGCCCGGTTGTCGGTACCCGCTTCCTTGCTGAACTGGGCCAGCACCCCATCAAGCAGGGTCTTTTCCCCTTCAAAGGGTTTGAAAAGGTTCACCCGGAGTTTGGCCGGCTCTATACCGGTTTGGCGGAACACGGAGATAGCCGGCTTGCCTGACGACTTGTGCGCTTCCAGGAGGGTGATGCTGGTGGTTGTGGTGGCCCCTGCTGCCGGTACCACGAAAAAGCCTTCACCCGAGCCGATAATAGGTTCAACGGCGATGGTGGTACCATCGCCCGGTACGGCTTCATAACCGCCGGTGCCGTTGGGCTGTACCATCACGTAGCCGCCAGTGGTGCCCAGGGAAGCCCGCCAGATCCAGAACCAGGGCTGGATCCTGGTGCTGTTCGCCGCATAAAGCTTGCTGAAGTCGATGGGCGAAGCATAGGGATTACCCACCAGGGTATGGCTTTGCGTAGCCGGAACAGTGAAGCTGTAGGCCGTATTTTGCTTCAGGGGACCTTTTGCCCGGAGGTTGGTAGACCCCGGGAGCGAGCCGGCTGAAACCGTACGGTCGCCCCGTACAAACAGCAGGTAGGCTTCGTGTCCCCCAAAGCCGGCGGTGGTAGTGGTTTCGAGGGCCGCCCAGTTGGCGCCCATATTGCTGCTCAGACCCGAAGAAGGAATGTATCTCCGTACGGAAGCCGAACCGCCGGCGATGGCCGACCAGAAATCGAAGCCGTTGCTGTTGGCCGTGGTGACGGAAACCTGCTGCTGGCCGGTGATCAGGGTGCCAAATTCGCCCTGTTCGGCCCCGCTGCCGTTCCAGGTGCGCCCTTCCTGCCAGGCCTGCTGGATCGATGTTCCGGTAACCGGTGCCGTGAGCAGGCGCCAGCGGCGGCTGTTGTGGGCAGGGATATATCGCTCTACGGTGACATTGCCCGTGATGGCATTGCCACTGTTGCTATGGTTATTGGTCAGGTCACCTACCCTTGCCGTAGTTGCCTGGCTGGATTTTAAAGTCAGGTAGTCGCTGGTGGCGAAGGTTTTGTTGTTCACAGCTCCGAAGGTCAGGGCCCCGGTCAGGTTCAACGCACCGGCAAGGGTCACGTTGTTGCTGATCACCAGGTTCTGCACGGTGTTGCCGGTAAATAACCCTGCCGGTATCGTCTGGGCTGAGCTGCCGATGAATTCAACCGTGCCGGCAGTCGCGTCAAATACGCCCCCGTTATTGATAACGTTGCCAAAGATCTGCAGCTTACCGCTCACGGTAAGAAAAGCACCGAAGCCACCCCCGTTGATGGTGAGGTTGCGTACCTCACCGCTTACGGCCGCACGAATCGTTGGGTAACCATCGATGACATCCGCCGGTATGATCGCATCGGTGGTACGGGTAGGGACGCCGCACGACCAGTTGGAAGCCAGTTCCCAGGCAGTGCCCATCAATGGATTCGAACCGGCGCTCGGTCCCTGCCAGGTGGTGGTGGTGCTGGTGGTCGTTGCAACCGTAATATTTTGCGATGCCTTGTCAGCGCAGGGTGCATTCCCTTTCACCAGTACAGAATAAGAACCGGCATCAGTGGCGGCATCGTAGGTTTTGGTGTATTGGGCACCGGTAGCACCGGCAATGGCAGTACCGTTTTTATACCACTGGTAACCGGTGGCGTTGGTTGCTCCCACGGATAGAACCAGGTTGCTGTTGTGACAGAGGGTTTTCGATACCGGTTGCGCCGTAATGCTGACCGGCACTGAAACTGTCAGCATGGTCCCGTTGCTGTAATTGATAGGACAGGCTGCAGGACCGCCATACATCACCCGGTAGATAGCGCCGTTGAAGGCTGTACCAACGTTGCTGATAGCAAGCGTGGTGCTGGAATTGCTGGCTGTTTTGGTGATGGTGTAAGGGCTGCTGTTGGGAACCGTCGACCAGTTGGCACCGCCATCGGTACTCACCTGCCAGATCAGGGAATTGGCAGCCGTGAAATTGGCCGTGAGCGTTGCGGTAGACCCGGCACAAACCGCCAGGGACGCCCCCGGGTGGCTGGTAACTCTGGGGCCGTCAACGGCCGTCAGCAAACCTTCCATGGTATTGGAGCAACCGGTAGCGTCGTCCTTACCGGTTACCTTATAGCTCCACTTGCCATCGGGAGTTTGCACAAACTCCAGGGTACCGCCTACCCCTTCCACGGTAAAGTTTTGTCCCGGAGGCAGATTGCCACCCGGGTTGATGGCATTGAAGGTATAGGTGACCCCTTCCTGTGAACCGCTGAGGGTAAAGGTAGCCGGGGTGCCGTTGGTACAGAAAGCCCCCTCGGCCCCGTCGGGCCCTGTCAGCTTAAAGGCAATGGGAAGGTCGTTGATGGTGATGGTGGTGGTGGCCTGGATGTTGGTGCATCCCGTACCACCGTTCACAGTATAAGTGACGGTATAAACGCCGGCGGTGCTGGCCGCTACATCCACCACTCCCGTGGAGCTGTTAAGGGCCAGGCCCGCTGAAGACGTATAACTGCCCCCGGAAAGACCGGTGCGGGTAGGCCCCACCGTGGTACCGGCATATCTGCAATAGGCGCCGGGGCTGGGATAGCTGATGGTAACAGCCGGGCAGGCATTGGCGAGTATTTTGACATCTTTGAACGTAAAATCGGTAGTGGCGGAAGACAGGCCCCAGGTATAAATCCTTACATAAAGGGTCCCACCGGCAGCAACGGGGATATCCAGCCCCGTGTTCGCAACGGTAGTTGCCGTGGTGGTCAGGGTTGCATTCCCACCCACATTGACCGGGGCGGCAAAATCGGCGGTGGTGGCATATTGCACCTGGAGCCTGGCACCGTTGGTAGCGGCTACTTGCGAAACCGATGCAATAAATTGGATGGCCGAAACGGACAACGTGTATCCATTGGCGGGAGTCAGGGCAAACTGCAGGTAATCGTTAGCTAATCGTGCGGCTTCCAGCGAAGCTTCGCCCCATGCTCGTGACGTATAGCCATTGGCGTTAAACCCCACGGCGGTTACGCCGGCACCCCGGGTCATGGTTGATGCCGAAAGCGATCCGGTGGTGGCCAGGTTGTTGTTGGCCGTTGTTAAGGTCCAGGTGGCGGAACTGTTCTGGGCCGCGGAACGGGAAACCAGGAGCAGGAAGAACAGGGTTGAAAGAATAAATTTCGCCAGGGCTTTTTTTGCTGCCTGGTCCAAATTAACAGAGGGTACGCTCCTGTTGAAGCGTGCAGAACGCGGGTACGGCTGTTTCATAAAGTACAATTGGGCACTCTTCGTGCGGTGAAACGGCTTTCCGGAGGAGATTGGTGAAAACGGACCGGGCTAACGAAAGTACAACAGCGGTGATCGTTTTCAGTGAGGGTTTTAACAGGAGGCTGGATGTTTGTTTTGATCCGGGGATCAGTCTTGCAGTTTTCCGGAGGATTGGATTCGGGGTGCAAGATAAGCGGCCCCGGCGACACTTGCAAGTATTTCCCCTTTTTTCTTTAGTAAAAACCCTTAGTGGATCCTTGTAGAAGTTACATCATCCGCTGGCAGCAAGCAGTTGACAGTAGGCAGTAGCAGTGATTGGTGTTTGGATATTCGTTATTGAAAACTGGTTATTGGTTATTAGGTTGTAGGTTAAAAGTTATAGAGTAGTTGTTGGCTATTGTATGGGAACAGAAGAATTTAATTTTTGCGTACTCACCCAACACCTGCCGAAGACCTTCCGAAAAGGCTTCCGTCTGCGCTTGTCAAATACTTCTCGAATACCTGCTGTCAGTCTGCGCCTGCCGAATATCTTCCGGAGCGAGTGTCAGTCTGAGCTTGCCGAAGACTCCTCGAAGACCGGCTGCCAGTCTGAGCTTATCAAAGTCTATCCTTACACGAAACAGCAGGAAGAGTAAGTTTCGCTTCGTTCACCACCCCGCCAATAAACAGCGTGGCTGCTACTCTCCCGCCTCTCCCTTGTCATCCCGAGGTACGAGGGATCTGTGCATGATACTATCTATTGGGTGCTGTAAAGCAGCAATAGCATTTCAACAATGCAGTCCAAAGATGTCTCCGCAGTCTGTGCAGATGATAAGAGCACCGCCATGACATGCAGGTAGCATTGCATTCTCTATCACCTCAATTATCGGTGTGCCTGCTACCGCCCCGCCTCGTGCTTGTCATCCCGACGCAGGAGGGATCTATGCACCGCTTTGAAATGGTATTCGCAAGAGCTTATACAAGCAACAGGCGTTTTTTACTACCTCTACAAACAGTGGACTGCCTGCAACGGTGCCGCATCGTGCTTGTCATCCCGAGGCACGAGGGATCTATGCATCCAACAGGAAACGATTATCAATTGTTGTATGCCAATCTGCACCTTTTTTTAGTTCGATCCACAGATGGCTCGTTCCTCGCCATGACAAGCAAGAGACGTTGCCTTCACACCCTTTCCGGATATCGGGGTGCTTGTAGCGGTATTGCATCTCACTTGTCATCCCGAGGAAGGAGGGATCTTTGGGTTTTGCTGTAAAACGGAATGCTAACAAAAAGCTGCAGAGTCTTACACCCTGCCGGTAAGGCTGTCAGGCGGCCATTTACCAAATACGTCTTCGTTCAAAAACCGCAGCTCCGGGTTCATTTCCCCTATCAGCTTCATCTTCTTTTCTCTTCGCCAGCCCTTGATCTCATTTTCCCTTGCAATGGCATTGTTGATATACCGGTGCCCTTCAAAATAAAGCAGCCAGTTAACATGGTACCGGCCGCAAAAGCTGTGTTGTTGCCCCCTGTTTTGGTAGTGTTCAAGAATGCGTTGCTGCAGGTCGTTCGTGACACCGGTGTACACCACTGTCTTTAAAACATTGGTAAGAATATAAACATAAAATGTCTTCTGGTACATACCAATTAAGTTACTGCATTTTCAGCCTTTTAGGATAGGTGAATGCAAAGATCCCTCCGCAGCCTGTGCTGAGGAAGAATGCATCGCCATGACAATCCAGAAGCATTGCTTTCTCTACCACGTCAATCTCTACCACGTAAATTATCGGTGTGACTGCTACGTTACCGCCTCTTGCTTGTCATCCCGACGCAGGAGGGATCTTTGAACGGCTATCAAACGGCTGTTGCAGGAAGCTATTAAAGCAACACGTTTTCCTTCGGCACAACCCACAGTTGGCTCCTTCCTTGCCATGACAAGAGAGAGGCGTTTCGCACACAACCTCCTCGAACAGCAGACTGTCTGCAACGGTGCCGTATGGTGCTTGTCATCCCGACGCAGGAGGGATCTGTGAGTTTTGTTATAAACGGCTTTGACTATGCGTTTGAGCTGGTATTTGTCACCCTGAGCTTGTCGAAGGGTCTTGCAGCAGGGCCATTAATACAGTGGCTTTAAATCTGACGATTAGCCTCACAATCCACAGCCTTACATGCTTCACCTTTCATGAGATAACATTCCGGAAATGGTTATATCGTTCAATTTTGGAGGCTTCGGCTGGCTTGGCCTCACAGTCGTTCAGCATCAGGTTACGAAGGAAAAGAAAGGAGATTGTTCCGCTGCAAAAAATTCTATTAGGAAAAATGGTAACGCAATAAAAGAAAAAAGGCTGAAGAGTTAACCGGGATGACAATAACATCCCGGCAGTCCTTCAGCCTTTGTTTATAACAACCTCTCTTAGTGCGTGATCACCACCTGTATTTTCTCTTTTCTGCCACTAGGCCCTTCCACTTCCAGCGTATAGCTTCCGCTGGCCAGTTTGGCTACCGGTACCTGGTAGGTAGCCGTACCGCCGTTGTGCTGTACCACCTGCTGCGATACCCTTTGCCCGTTGGGCGCAAACAGCACCAGGCTATAACGGCCCTGCGGCTTGGTGGTGAATTGCAGGCTTGCGGTGCTGCCCATCACCGGGTTGGGATAAAGTGTAAGACCCGAAGCCTGGGCCAGTTGTACCGTTACTGTATTGGAGTAGCCAACGGCACCGCTGATACCGGTCATCTTCACCCGGTAATGGGTGATCATGCCGGCCTGTCCATCGAAATGCCCATATTCCTGCGGGTCGGCACTGCGTTTCGAGGCCGCTTTTGAAACCGCGGTGAAATTAGTACCATCGGTTGCCTTTTCCAGCTCATACTGGGCAACGGTCAGGTCTTCCGGTACCTTCCAGGTTAATTGTACGCCATTCCGCTTTTCTTCCGCTACCAGGGTTGCTGGTGGAAGGGGCGCCAGTTTGAAGACGACGCTGAAGCGGTAAGGATCTCTTGATCCGGCTTCTCCCGTGATGGTAAAAGGATAAGGAACTATTTGATCTGCTGTGCCGATCTCCTGTTCTTTTTTCAGGTGTTTGTCAACCAGGTAAGGTACAACCCCGGTTCCGTCAAAATCAGTGCCTTTCAGCTTGAACTGGTAGGCCCTTGCGGAGGCATTCCAGAGCCGGAGCTTCAGCGTGTCGCCCGGGTTGGGAATGGGATCATCGGAAACAATCTGGCTTCGTGCACTTCTCTCAATAGTAAGATTCAAACCACCGTTGAATGCTTTAGCGATGTTGTAATTCTCTCCTTTTTGTGCCACTGTTCCGTATTGCGCCAGCACACCATCCATCAAGACGAGGTTATTCCCCGGCTCGTCTGCAAAAATATTGGCATAAACCTTTGCCGGTTTATCGGCCTGCCGGAAAATGTTTAGGGCGGGAATGCCTGTTGTTTTGTGTGCCTGGTTGATGGTGATGGATGCCGGGAAGGTGATCCCTGTTTTGGGCGTAACAAAGAATCCATTACCCGAGTGAATGTTGGCATCCGCCGGTGAAGGCGTCATGGTTGTATTGGGTATAGATTCATAAACAGGACTACCCGGGGCTGTTGGTTTAATAAGCACATATCCTCCCACGCCAAAATAGCCATAGACAGATGCCTGCCAGTTCCAGAAATAATCTTGGATTTTGGTGCTGTTGGCATCGTAGATCTTCTTAAAGTTTAGTGGTGAGGCAAAAGGATTCCCGATCAACGTATGACTGGAAGGAACCAGGTCTATACTATGACTCAGCATCTCCTTCATTTCACCTTTGGGCCGCAGCACGGTTGTACCGGCGGCAGTTCCGGTTGAATAGGATCTATCACCGCGGATGTACAACAGGTAGGCCTGGTTGCTGTTGAATGCTCCCGGGGTTAGCGTGCTTGGTATACCTGGCCAGGTTGCATCATCGTTGCTCACCAGGCTGGATGACCCGGCATACCGGCGAATGGAGGCGGTTGCACCAACAGGCAAAGGCCAGTAATCAAAGCCTGCTCCATTGGCAGCTCCTGCGGAGGTGAATCCACTGCCACCGGTAATCAGCGTACCAAAGCCAGGATTGGTATTTTCAACGGCCATTCCGCTGTGCCAGGTCCGGTTTTCCTGCCAGGCGGCATTAATCGTTATATCTTTAACAGGAGCCGTAAGCAATCGCCATTTCCGGCCACTGGAGCCAGGTATGTAGCGTTCAACAGTTGCCTTGCCAATGATCCGGTTGCCCTGATCGGTGCCCGTACCATTGGTCATATCGGTGACCATGGCTGTTGCGGGCACGGAAATCGATTTCAGTGTCAGTTTGTCGCCGGTTGCTAAGGATCGGTTGACACCAACGAAAGAAAGCTGTCCATACACATCTACAGGAATCGTAAAGGAAGCGAGGTTGCTTATCTTCAAATGCTGGGTCCGGGTATCGTCTATTCCTGCTGAACCACCCAATGTCAATGGTGTTGAATTGTTTACATTGTCCGGGTAGCCGCCGGAAGTCCCATAATAATTGAGGTTGGAGACAAATTCAATAGTACCGGTACTGGCCGTACCGTTCAGGTAGGCATCAATCTTACCATTGTTGGTTACGTTCCCGGCAATTTTTAAAATCCCATCAATTCTAAGGTTTGGTCCGTTTGCTGCAATAATCAGGTTCCGCACTCTACCGCCGGTATCCGGAGCATTATCGATATAGGGGTATTTATTATTAGACACGATGGGCACCAGGGCATCCTTGTACAAATTAGGAATGCCGCAG
The DNA here is from genome assembly GCA_035998945.1 of Flavisolibacter sp. Lineage (GTDB taxonomy): Bacteria > Bacteroidota > Bacteroidia > Chitinophagales > Chitinophagaceae > Flavisolibacter. The sequence continues at coordinate 194,932 of DASYHD010000014.1, forward strand.
GTCCAGTTCTTTTCCTCATGCCATTCAATGGGGTCAACACCAGTTTCCTGGCTGGATGTCCACTCCGTATAATCCTGCACATACGAACTCAAAGAAATGGGTTGAGAAGTCAATATGGTATTGCATGGTGCCCCGCCTGTAACAACAACATGGTAATTTCCATCATTGGCAGGGGAAATCGAATTGATGACAAAAGAGGCATCCGTTGCTCCTGTAATTGGCTGGTCGTTTTTGTACCATTGGAACTGGGTCTGTGCATTCCGATTCCTGACATCGATTCGCAACGTTACTGTGCTGCCATAGCATTGTTTAGGCAGTGGCGATAATTCAGTGAGTTCCAAAGGTGGTGCAACCGTTACCGGGATAGGATTGCTTGGTACTTCACCGCAGGCCCCCGTTACAACAACATAATAATAAACGGTTCCTTCGCCGGCTGTTGGCGGGGTAAAGGATGCATCGGTGGCTCCGCTGATGGCCGTACCACCGGCGTTTGAATTGGTGGTTCCATTGCTGTACCACTGGTAAGTAAGACCAGTGCCGGAAGCAGCAACGCTCAAAGCAGTTGGCGTACCATTCAAACAATAACTGGTGGTCCCGGTGGGCTGTGTTGTAATCAGGGTTTCCGGGTTGACGGTTACCGTTACAGTTTGCCCGGTAATAGTACGCAAACAGGTGGTAGACGAAGCATCTCGAACACTGACAAGTGTATACGTGAAGGTGCCGGCAGTAGCCGTTGATTGCGGAACCGTTGCAATGTTACCGGAAGAGATGACTGTGTGGGTCGTTGTTGTCGTTCCGTTACTCACAGTATAGGTAAAGGTGTAGGGCGCTGTGCCGGTAGCACCGGTAAAGGTTACGGAAGGTGCTGCGGCGTTCTGGCAAACAGTTGTCGTACCATCGATGGTGGCGGTGGGCAGCGGGTTTATCGTCAGTGATATGGGTAGTGTGGTTGTACAGTTGTTACCGTTACTGATTGTCATCACCCCAGAATAGGTGCCTGCCGGGAGGTTCCCTGGAACAGCGATGCTGTTGATGTTGCCCCCACCTGCTGCAGAGGTAAAGGTTGTATTGCCCTGATCGGGTATGCCTGCAGTGTTGGCAGCAGCACTCCAGTCAATCCGGTAAGTAGTGGGATTATGTGTGGTGGCTGAATAAGGCAGCGTAGATGTTTGCGGGGTGCCACTAAAGCAAACCGGCGCAACCGTACCTGTGGATGTGATTGTTGGTAGCGGGTTCACGGTAACGGTTACCGGGTTACTTCCACCAGGACAACCATTTAAGGAAGTACCTAAAATATACGTTGTTGTTTGTGTAGGCGTAGCGATAACCGTCTGGTCAGTTGTTGATGACAATCCTGTAGCGGGTGACCATACATAGTCAAGATCGATAGGTGGACCGGCAATTTTCATTCCGTCCAATGCCCAGTTACTTTGATCGGCACCTGTATACGTAAACCGGATCCGCAGATTCGATAACCCGATAAAATCAGACAAATCAATGCTTAACGGCGCCCAGCTACTTGCAGGAACACCAATTGTCCGTGGCCCTGTATATTCGATCAGGGTCCGGTTATAGTTTTGACCTCCATCTGTTGAAATCTCTATTTTACCGCTGGCGCCTGCAGCAAAGACCAGGGCCTGGTAAAATTCGAGTGCCGCCGTCGTCATGCCAATGGTACTAAAAACCGGTGTTTCCATGGTAGTGCTACCCAGGCCAGAGGCAATCGCAAATTTTCCATCTGTTTGCAGGTTATTATAGGTTGTTCCCCCATTGAATGGTGTTTTCGGGCCATTCGTTTCACTCCAGGGGAATGTGCTGGCATTATTGGCATTGGCAGGGAAATTAATTTCCCTTCCATTCTCCGTTATCCGCCATCCGGCCGGGTTCGCCTGGTTAAATGTTCCATCGAATTCGCTCCCTCCAAAAGGCAATCCATTCGTTGCGGTAAGTGTTGAAGATTCACCTGCACAGATAATAGCCGGATTTGCCGTCGCAACGGGCGTGGTAACCGGATCCACACTGATCACGGCAGTGTCAGAATAAACGACGCTGCATGTACCATTTTTAACAAGGGCCCTGTATAATCGCGTTTGGACCGTTGGATAGGACAAGGTGGCGGTTGTATTGGAAACATCAGTCCATGTTGTGCCGCCATTGGTGGAATATTGCCACATTACGACAGACCCTGTATGATTCTCCAGGGTCAATGTTCCACTAGCTGCGTTTGCACAAACCCTTGTGAATGCCTCCTTGATGCTTCCGCCAACTGAGGGTGCATCCACCGTAATCACAGCCGATCCTGTTTGCACCTGCGAGCACTGGGTGGAAGAAGCGTCCTTCACACTCACCAGCGTATAGGTAAAGGTGCCCACGACGTTGGTGGGTGCCGCTACCGTAACACTGTTGCCATTTGTAGTAGTCACCGTCTGATCCGCTCCGTTGTTGATCTTGTAGGTAAAGGTATAAGGGGCTGTACCACCGGCGCCTGTAAAGGTCACCACCGGTTGGGTGGCATCCTTGCACACCGCTGTCGTACCACCAATGGTAGCTGTCGGCAGCGGATTGACCGTGATGGTAAAGGTTTGTGGGGTACCGTTACAGGATACACCATTCACTGTATTCACCGGTGTGACGGTGATGGTCGCAGAAACGGGGACTGTTCCACTGTTGGTGGCCGTAAACGAGGGAATATCACCTGTACCGCTGCCGGCAAGACCAATAGCCGGATTGTTGTTGGTCCAGGTAAAGGAAGTGGCGTTCGTGCCGGTAAAGACAGGGATGGCTGCCGTGGCATTGTGGCAAAACGCCTGGTTAGCAGGTTTGACGACGGTGGCTGCTGCTACCACGGTAATCGCTGCTGATCCGCTCTGCGCCTGGGAGCACTGGGTGGAAGACCCGTCCTTCACACTCACCAGCGTGTAAGTATACGTACCTGATGCAGCGGTAGGTTGGGCAACGGTTGCAGTGCTGCTGCCTATAGCGGAGGTCACCGTCTGATCGGTGCCGTTGTTGATCTTGTAGGTAAAGGTATAAGGAGCTGTACCGCCGGCACCCGTAAAGGTCACCACCGGCTGGGTGCTGCCAATACATACCGTCGCATTACCATCGATCGTTGCCGTCGGCAGCGGGTTCACCGTTAGGGTAATGTTTTGTGTGCTTGTACATCCCTTTGCATCGATTGTGAGAACGCCGGTGTATGTGCCAGCAGGTGTACCGGCTGGTATTACAATTCCTGTCAGAGAACTGTTACCGGAAACAAAGGGAAATGTTGTGGCTCCCTGGTCTGCAATACCCGCTGTATTCCAGTCAATACTATACGATGTCGGGTTGTGGGCCGTGCCGCTGTAGGGGAGGGCTGTCGTCTGCGCAGTGCTGTTAAAACAAACCGGGTTCAATGTTCCCGTTGTTGCGATAGTGGGTATGGGATTCACCGTGATGGTATGCGCTGCTGCCGTTACCGCGAAACAACCGTTTGCATCCTTGTGATTAACGGTCACGGTTTTGGCGCCGGCCGTCAGCCATTTTATCCTTACCACATGGCTGCTGGACCCTAGCCCGCCGGAAATTACCGTATAATCCGTGCCGGCATTTCCGGCTACCGTCCAGGTATAATCCGTTTTTCCACTCTCCGTTGTGTAGGTCACTTCCGAGCCGGCACAGATTTCCGTATTCGGGTTGGCCGTCAGGGTCACAACGGGTGCAGGGTTCACGGTAACGGTGTGCGTTTCCGTTTCGATCATTTCATTACAAACCGCATTAAATCCTCTTGCCGTGGCGGTGATTGTTGCCGTCCCGGAAAATGTTGCAGGATACGTTACCGCGCCTGTGGTTTGGTTGATTTGCACCCCCGCTCCTATGCTGGCGGCATCAAGGGTATATTTGATTTCAATACTGTATACAGCCGTAGCTGAATAGGTGACGGAGCCGGCTCCCTGGCAGCGTGTTGAAGTGGCCCCCGCCGCAAAGATTGGCTTTTCCAGTGCTTCATTCACACTGATCTTGGCCGAACCGGATACAGTGGCGGAGCATCCGGGGGCATTGTCCTGGTAGGCTACACTGACAAGTGAATAAACATAGTCGCCTGGTACATTGGTAGGCTGTGCTACAGTTGCTGAACCGCTGGCCGGTACAGTGATGGTCTGGTCGGTACCGTTGTTGACCTTGTAGGTAACAATAACAGGAAGCGCCAGTGGATTTTCAAAAATAACACTGGGGGCAGCAGTACCCTCACAAACTGCGGTTGAACCCTTGATAGTGGCTGTCGGTGTAGGACGCACGGTAATAACACCAGAAGCAGTAACGACGGAGCAGCCCCCCGTCAGGGTAATGGTATAGTTGAACGTACCAGCTACAGTGGGTGTACCGCTGATCGTTACTGTATTGGCAGACCAGGATCCGGTAACGCCGGTAGGCAGACCACTGAAAGTGGCTCCTGTAGCGCCTGTTGTGCTATACGTAATGTTGGCAATTGCACTATTGCGACATACCAACTGATTATCGGTTCCCGCCGATGAAGAAAATGTTACAGTATTGTTTGCATTTACAGTGATGGTGCCGCTGAGTTGCGGGTTCACACAAGGTGAACCAGTGGTGGTCACAGTGTAGTTGAACGTACCGGAGACAGTGGGTGTGCCGGAGATGGTAAACACACCCGAACTGAAAGATCCGGACACGCCTGTTGGC
>DASYHD010000018.1:0-247805 GCA_035998945.1 Flavisolibacter sp.
ACAAAAATGCATTGTCCACAAAGAAAAAAATTAGCAAAAAAAGAAAGTAGTAACAGTAATAGTATTTGATACTAAAACCCTGAATGCAAATCTAAAGGTTGGTGTTCTTCCTTGTTTTCGTGCGGCGGGTGCACCAACAACAAGACGGGAGCCTAATCCCGCAGGTGCGTCAGAAACCCCAATTGTCCACACTTGTCCCATAAACTAACGCTGACGAATACCGGTACTCCTCCGGCCACCGGCAGAGACCTGCTCTCACAGGGTTCTGGTGAATATAGGCCAGCTTTTGCAGCACTACTTTCTCCGTCCATAACGCCACAGACAGGGGGTTTCGCTCCCAAAACTGGTATTGCCGGTCTTTGGCGTCTACCCGGAACTGCTGCAGTACGGCCGGGTGATGCTTCGCCAGGTCTTCTTTGATCTGCTGCGCAGTGAATTTTAAAAAATCCCGCTGCATGTCGGATCGCCTGCGACCTGCCTTCAGGCGCCACACCAGGTGAAGGTGATTGGGCATGATGACAAAGCCATACACCATCACTCTTTCATCTTTTACCCCAAAGCGCAGGCTGTCAATAATGCTGTTTTTGTACTGACCAGGTGCCAATAGCTTCTTCCACTCCAGGCAAGTGGCTGTAAAGAAGTGAGGGTATTCCGTGATGATGGCGGATATGACAGCGAAAGGCACGATCATTCATCCCTTGTTGTTGGTGGGCCGGCACTCTAACCCACGCCTCAACACCAAAAACGGCAGAAAAAGGGTGATAGCACTTAAACATGCGTATTTTGACGGGCCTTCGTCACAGACTAAGGCCAACCAGATCGATTATTCTTTTCTTTTGGGAACACTCAGGATAGCGGGGGATTATTTACTTTGTAAAGAAGTTATAATAAAAGATGGCACTTATTAATGAGATTGGGCTAAAGCAAATAAACAGCCTTAATGATATTCAATTAACAGAATTGCTTCACAAGCTTATCAAAATAGAAGCTGAAAAGAATAAATTAGAAAATTGGGATAGACATGTCCCATTTGATATCACAACAGGTGATGCAGGGTCTGATGGTCGTATTACTTGGAATGGGAATCCTCCAATGACTAATTGGTTAAAAAATCCTTTTACAATTTTTCAGAATAAAGCGACTAATCTTCAACCGAAACAGTGCAAAGAGGAAATACTGGAGCCGGAAGAAGATAAAAAGCCTAGAAAGCTTAAAAGCCAAATTGAGAACTTGGTAAATAAAAATGGTTGTTATGTTTTATTTACAACACAATCTCTGAATGATAAACAGAAGAAACTACGCATAGACCAATTTCGAGAAGCCATAAAGTTAGCAGGTCATAAAAACTACAATACATTTCAGATTTTAATTTATGATGCAAATAAGATTAAAGATTGGGCAAATGAGAATATAGCAGCAGTCACTTTAATCCAATCTTATAATGGCATTACTAGGCCCCAAGGATTTATTATTTGGGAAGAATGGGAAAAATTAGTAAATGCAAGCAAAAATGAGTTTTTTACAAATAAAATTGTAACAACAAACATTGAGCAAATACTTCAAACTATCCGCACTCAAAAAGCACTGAGGATATCAGGACATTCAGGTCTAGGAAAAACAAGGTTAGTGCTAGAGTCGTTCCGTAATGATGATTTGAAAAGTTTTCTTGTCTATTGTGATATAGCAGGTAGTAATGATATAAGTGAAATAAAGAACTATATCTTATCTCATCAGAACAGCCAAGAGGGAATTATTGTAATAGATAATTGTGAAAGCAAGTACCATTTAATTTTATCTGCCTTAGTAAATGGCGATGGCAAACTTAAAATTATAACAATCGGATTTGACGATAATCCTTCGATTGAGGATGCAAAGATTAAAATTGAAAGAAATAATCAGAGAGATGTTGTAAGACAGATAGTTGATGACAGGCTATCATTGTCACATTCACCAAGTGATAGAGAGTATGTCAACAAGTTGTCAGAAGGGTATCCGTGGATGGCAATAAAGTTTTGCGATGCTGTTATTAAACAGGCGCTTTCTGAATTGAATAGTTATCCGTTGGAAGATTTTATTAAAAAGCTACTTTTTGGAACAAAACCAGAAAACGATATTGAATATAACATTATAAGGGCTTGTGCAGTTTTCTCAGCATTTGGATTCCCAGATGATAGTTTTAGAGAAGTAATCAATGCGGATTTAAGAAAGTCTTTGAAGAATCAAACAGAATTTATTCGAACGAAAGTTTACGATGGGCAATTGAGCGATACAAAATTTAGAGAAACAATCTTAAAATTTACACGAGAGGATATAATTGAGCGAAGAGGGACTTTCTTGATAGTTAGACCTACTATTCTTGCTGTAAACTTAGCGGCAAACTGGCTTATAAATACTGATTATGATAAAATAATCGATATAATAAAGGAATTGAAAGATGTCGGCCTAGATGAAAGATTTTTCGAACGATTTAAAGACTTAGACCAAATTGATAAAGCAAAAGAGATTGTTGCAGAACTCTGGGGACCTAGAAGCCCTTTTGGCTCAGCGGAAGTGCTTAACACTTCATGGGGTTCACTCCTCTTCCGCTATGTTGTTGAAGTGAACCCAGGTGCAACTGCCTCAGCGTTAGAGCATGCATTTTCTAATTTAACCAAAGCTCAAATGCTGCAGATAACAGAGGGTAGGAGGAATTTAGTTTGGGCGTTAGAGAAGCTCTGCTTTAGAAGAGAAACCTTTGAAAAGGCAGCTAAAATTTTATATTCATTCGCAGTAGCAGAAAATGAAAGTTGGGCTAATAATTCAACAAATCAATTCAAACATTTATTCCAAGTTCATTTACCAGGAACAGAAGCTTCTTTTAATGAGAGACTATCAATAATAAATTGGGGGCTAGCTAAAAATGATGGCGATTACACACAAATTGCAATTAATGCATTGTCTTATGGTTTAAGGTATGAGGGGTTCTTTCGAAGCGGCGGTCCCGAGATTCAGGGTAGTGGGCCAATCCTAAAAGATTATGTTCCAAAAACGTGGAAAGAAATATTTGATTACTGGAATCAAATAATAAGAATTCTTTCCAACCTTGCTTGTGCCAATGATGAAAATTCGGAAATGGCCGCTATGGCTATAGTCAATTCGATTAGAACTTTGATTGCTCATGGACAGCACAATCTAATAATAGATGCAATACGAAAAACAACCATATGTCAAGGAAGTATTTGGCTTGGCGCAGTCAATAACTTAAAACAGACTGTCAGTTACGAAAAACATTTAGAACCGGAAATTATTGCATTGATCAATTCCTTGATCAGTGAATTGACACCATTAGATTTAGAACATCAGATTTTACTTAAAGTATCCAAACCTGAGTGGGATTCTTATGAAATAGGTGACGATGGGCATTATGTGGATAAACCAAAAATCAATGCAGAGGCGTTCGCAGTTGAACTGCATGATAAGAGTGTTGATTGGTTCATTTATATTAAGAATATATTGACTGGAGAACAGAGGCAGGCTTTCAATTTTGGAAAAAAAATTGGCGAGATTTATCCCAATGTTGAAGAAGTAGTACGATTGTCAATAATGGAGTTGGGGAAAATTGAAAAAAAGGCCCAAAATCCAGAATTTATTGCAGGTCTTCTTTCTGCTATCAATAAAAGGGAAGTCATAATTAAACTTTTAGATAGCATTCTTCAAGATGATTTGATTAATCAGTACTCATTTTATTTTTTCAGGATTATAAATCCAACGTTTTCAGATATTGAAAAATTATTTTTTTTAGTTGATAAGAAAGGCTTTTCTATTTCACAGTTTGAAAACTTTAAATATGGAAGAGCCTTAGATAATCTTTCAAAGGACGAAGTCGTTTTTTTATGTGAGAAAATAAGCGAATACGGTCATAGTGGGGTTTGGACTTCTCTTTCATTGCTTTTTATGTTTGATTTAGACCATGAAGACAATTGGAAAAGCAATAAAGTTTTGGTTAATAAGTTGATTGCAAGTAATAATCTCTTACTTCATTTACCAGAATTTGACACAATGGCTTCTTATTACTGGTCTGAATTTGTAAAAAAAATATTGAACGAAAACAAAGAAGCAGCTTTTGCGAAAAAAATAACAGAACAAATTATTGAGCAATCATCACAAGAGATTTTAGGATATTCTTCGGACAGCCACATTACAAGCATATTAGACCTAATCTTGAAAAAATACTTTAATGAAGTATGGCTAGTAATTGGCGACGCTATAATTTCTAACTCTTTGTCATATCTAAGATTAAAACATTTGATTGGAGCCAGAAATGGATGGCATGAAAGCGAAGGAATATTATTTAGTGATGAAGAGCACTATGAAGAAATAATTAAGTGGTGTAAAAAGCATCCTGAAATTGCGCCAAAAAGAATTGCGAATATGATGCCTCTATCAAAAGATAGGGATGGCAAGTCGCAGTGGCATCCGATAGCAAAAGCTATAATTGACGAATTCGGCAATAATTCGGCTGTCCTCGCGGAATTATCCGCAAATATGGGAACATTTGGCTATACCGGATCAGTAGTCCCATATTATACTTCTTTACAGATACTTGTCAGGGAATTACTTAATCACCCACTTGAAAATGTCAGGAAGTGGGCTGAAAAGAAATTGGAATATTTTGAAAAAACCATAAAGAAAGAAAGGTTAGATGATGAAGAATGGCATTTGAGATAGAAGGGTTCTTGCTATTACTAATTCCTTGCTATCGGTAGTGTTCTCAAACTATAAGCTTGCTGGCCTGTGTCTGCGACTCAGGTCCAAGCTTTTAGCTAACCTTTAAAAATACTATTATGCCATTCGATGTATTTTTCATTTGGCCTGTCAAAAGCCCGTGCTGGTAAGTAAACTAAGTCCTTGCCATGATACTGGTAATACTCTTTGCCATTTTGAAATTCTTCTCTTATGCTTTTACTCACTTCAACTTTATAGTCTTTTGTAACCGTAATATATCCTGCATCAAACAACTTGTGCAAATCTGACCGGAGCAAGAGTCCATTCGAAATAAAATGCGGCCCTGATTTGGAGTAAGGTTTTATATGTGCAGCTTCTAGTACAGGCAACGTTTTTTCACCTGTGATTGAGCATCTCCGTGTATAAGCATCTGTAACTAACACCCTGAATGCACCTTGCCCCAATCTTACTTTCTTCAAAATAGAGCTACCATATTTTGGACTTTCTGTATCTTCTAAAATCAATTGGCTCTTTTCTCCTTCGTAAGCAGTTTCAGATAAGTATTTATTCAGAAGCATCTCTACTTTCTGCCACAATGCCAATCCAACACCTGCTGTTGTGTCGTACGATTTTCCCTGAACAATGCTCTTACTCCAATCCTCGGGAACATCTATCCAATCCTCTTGTTTGAAGAAAACAGGATTGGTGAGAACAATACACCCAATTGTTGGATTGAGATTCTCCTTATCCGTTCTGTATTGTAAAATCATTTGCCTGAACTGCTCGAAAGAACCGCAACCGTTTCTTTCTTCAAATACATCCCAGGCAATGTTGATTGGTAAAAATGTTTGACTTGAAAAGAAACCGACACCACCAATTTTATTCAATGGGCTTTTCAGTTTGAAAATGAAAGGAGCACCTGGACTTAATACTTTGAAATTGGCATTTCCACCTGGCTGCCAAAAGTTAATATCCTCAGGTAAAATTTTGCTTAAGTAACTAAACCAATTGTTGTCGGTAACTCCTAAATAGATTTTCATGTTGGTTCATAAATATACCAATGATAACAGTTACATAGAAGCCCTACTGTCCTTCGTGCTACTCAAAAAATAAGATTTACTCTGCTATCCGTAGTATCCATCAATCTGTAGGAGGGCTAGCCTGAGTCTGTGATTCAGGTCCGCTTGTAATAATAGCCTCTTGCCAAGACAAAGGCAATCAGCACCGGCCGCAGGTCCAAACCTCGGCCAACAGGCAAATGAACAGGGAGTACCTTTAAAATCATCCCTGTTTTTGTGTACCGTCAATAGAACGCAGCCATCACACAGCACAACCGGCCTGGCGCAAACAGCACTCCACATTGCCGCGAAAGCCCCCGCTGAAATGTTTTCTGTGCGCTAGTTTTGAAAACATAAAATTTTAGCGATGGCACTGATCAACCCGCACATCAACTTCAACGGCAACGCCGAAGAAGCCTTCCACTTTTACCAATCGGTTTTCGGCGGCGAGTTCGCCAACATCGTCCGTTTCAAGGACCTGCCGGCCAACGGACATCCTATAGCCGAACATGAGGCGGATAAAATCATGCACATTGCCCTGCCCATTGGCGGAAACATTTTAATGGGCAATGATGTTCCGGAATTCATGGGAAGGGTCAATGAGCAGGAGAACCGGTCCAAGATCTCGATCAGCGCCGAAAGCCGGGAGGAGGCCGACAGGCTCTTCAACGGCCTTTCAGCAGGTGGAGAAGTTGAAGTGCCCATCAGCGACAGTCCCTGGGGTTCCTATTTTGGCATGTTCCGCGATAGATACGGTATTGAATGGATGGTGGATTATGATGCCCGGTACAAGGGAAAAATTTAAGGAAGAAATACAAATGGTCTCATAAAATGGCATCGCTGCTTCGTGAGTGGTGAGTTGTCAGTGGTGAGTAAGGGTCAATTCAACTCACCATTCACCACTGACCACTGACGAATGGCATTTGCGAGATAACTTCCAGGTACAATCACTTCAACATTAAACCAATCAATATGGCAAAGCAAATCTTTATCAACCTGGCCGTAAAAGACCTGCAAAAATCGGTGGACTTCTATACGGCATTGGGATTCACCAACAATCCGCAGTTTTCTGACGATACGGGCAAGTGTATGGTTTGGAGCGACACTATTTTCGTGATGCTGCTGTCACACGAAAAGTTCTCCTCCTTTACCAGCAAACCCATTGCCGACACCAAATCGGCTGTAGCCGGACTGTTCTCCCTGTCGGTTGACAGTGTGGAGGAAATGAACAGCATCGTGTCGGCCGGACTGGCCGCCGGTGGAACAGAACCGAATGAGATACGGGACTATGGCTTTATGCAACAGCGAACCATTGAAGATTTTGACGGCCACACCTGGGAGGTTTTCTATATGGACATGTCCAAACTTCCCGCAGGCCAGCCAGCAGAACAAACGGCGTTGTGAGGCGGTGCCAGGCAGGACGCCAGCATCATTTCGTTGCCCGGCTTGGTCCGTAGTGTTTCTCAAACGGAAGGCTGGCGGCTACGTTCGGGGAAGGATGATGCTTCACCCCGAATCTTATTGCTTAACTTCTACCAAAAAACAAATGAAACTTAAACTTCTTTTGTCGTTGCTCCTGTTCATGGCAAGCGTTGCAGCATGGGGCCAGGAGAAGGCAGCGGTTGCACCCGGCAATGCCTATTCCGCTGCTGAAAAAGGACTCATTAAAATATCCGTCATGTATCCTTTCGCAGAAGGCAAAACATTCAACATGGCGTATTATGAAGAAAAGCACATGCCGATGGTGGCCGGGTACCTGGGCTCGAACCTGGTAAAATACACCATTGAAAAAGGCATTGCCAGCGGCATTCCGGCCCAACCTTTACCCTACATGGCCATTGGGACGTTTTATGTAAAAAGCCTGTCCGATTATGGGGCAGCCATTGCCCCTAACAGGGAGGCCATACGGGCCGACTTTGCCAATTATACCAACATAACACCGGTCATTCTGGTGAGCGAGGTGGTAAGATAAGGGCTTACGCCGCTGCTACCTGCACAACTGTAAATTGAAGGCAGAACCTGCAGAAAACCTGGAAGCATTGCCTGTACACGATCACCGAAGCTTTTCAAACGAAAGAGCAGTATATAGATTCAACGCTATCTATCGTGTTCTGCAATCGGCAGGATAGCATCCTGAGGCTGTGACGAAGATCCGTTCGTAACAACAGCGTCTTGCCAGAACAAAGGCAACCCGTTCGGTTCCCGGCCCAGACGCAGCCATGTACATTACCGGGTGATATACCAACAAAAAAAGCTGCCTTTCGGCAGCTTTTCCATTCGTAAGGTATGCTTAGCTCTTTGGTTTCTCTCTGTTCTTTCCCATCTCTTCGTAATACCTGTTCATCGCTGTTATTTGCTCTGCCGTCAGAAACTCAGCGAACTTTTTTTCTTTGGCCGCTTTTGCTTCTGCAATTCTTTTGCTGCGGTCAGCCTCAGGCAAATCTTTTAATTCCTTGGATAGCTGCATGCGCATTTCATAGTTGAGTTCAATCACCTTATCCGCCTGCTCTGCGGTCAGTCCTACTTTCTCTACCAACCCTGGCCTTTGTTTTTCTTTCATCTGCTGCAGCATGCTTGGCGGATCGCCGGCCGCTTGCGCATAGGCGGTAGTGGAGAGGAGGGCACCCAGGATCAGCGTCAGGAATAAAATCTTCTTCATAATTAAAAATTTAATTGTACCCAAAAGGTATTTCATTCATAAGTTAACCTACGTTAATAGCTGGATAAGCGGCAGCCGGCAAGAGAGAGCGGCCCCGGCCCTTCTCCTCTCCTGCATTGATAAAAGGATCTGGATGTGTCGGATTTTTACACAAGTGGAAGCCGGGTAATAAGGATGTTGGAAAGGTTGTGGCTTTGCGTTAAAAGCCCGGCTATCCGTCGTATTCTTCAAACATTGATTGCTGACCTTCCTTCCTGTATAACGCTGTCTCCTCTCTTTCAAATACCATCGTCACCCCGGATTGGCAAGTCATTTGTTTTATACAGGGCAAATGGTGTGTATGAAATTCGTGAGCCTGGTTATACTTACTATGATGATTTCAGTTGGTGCCGCTGCACAAACCACCGGTGATGCCACCCCAAAAAAGCCGGTCGCAAATGTTCAGCAAAAAGGAAAGGACGGGAAAGCAAAACCGGCAGCCGCAAAAGATGGTACTGTTACTACGCTACGGGATGAAAAGGCTTATCAAGCCAAATGGACGTTTGAAGAAATGCTCATGCGAAGGCTGGAGATTGGTGCAGAAGAAGCCCAAAGTAAGCAACGAAAAGAGTGATCATTGGTGGTGTTGACGCAAGACAACGTGTTTGCTGCGGTACAAGTTTGCCTACTTTCGATCGGGGTAGAGCAGCCCAGGGCCGGGAGAACACCAGTAACCGCGTAATATTGCATCAATGAATAAAACAGGACCCATCATAATCATTGAAGATGACCTGGACGACCAGGAGGTTTTAACCGACATCTTTACCGAACTGAATTACGGCAATGAGGTCATTTTCTTCGGCGACAGCATCGCCGCTTTGGACTATCTCACCAACACCGACGTAGAACCTTTTATTGTTCTTTCCGATATCAACATGCCCAAATTAAACGGCATGGAGCTGCGGGAAAAAGTACACAACAACGAGGATTTGCGGATGAAATCAATCCCCTACCTTTTCTTTTCGACAAGTGCCGAGCAGAAATATGTGATTGACGCATATTCAAGGTCTATCCAGGGCTTTTTTGTCAAGCCCTCCAATTACGACAAATTAAGAAACGTCATCCGGAAAATAGTGGAATACTGGCAGGAGTGTGAATCGCCTCATTATATCAAAAATGCGCAATAATAAGGTTTTCACGAACAGGTGAATCTGCACCTGCAGAAGGGTTCCTGCGCAACAGGAGGACCGGAAAGAAGGTCTTACAAACAATAAACATCCCGCCTCTATCGTCAGTAAGCAGGGCTAACCTAACGAAAAGGCGGGATGAATTTTTTAGGCCGTTTTAGCACCGATCGCTAGTTGGTATGCGCCACACTTCTTACCGTGCCATCTACCACGACAGCTGTCTCCACATCAAAGTCCAGCTCCTTGCCATGCAATGTGTAATAGATGTTTTGCAGCTGGTGCAGCGATGCAATCTTTTTCACCACGGGCCGACGCATGTAGTCGATCAGGTTGTAATCGGGATCGATGTCCATTTCGGTGCGGGCCCCTTCCGTGCTGATTAACTGCCAGAACTTAAAGTAGGAATGGTAGGTGAAATGACACTGCTCCAGCACAGCCTCACTCATCGGCACCGGCTGAATATCCTGAACAGGATAGTTTTCATTTTCCTTGTAACCGGCGCTTTCCACACCCACCAAAGACTGGTCGGTGAGTGTTTCGCTGTTGCTGATCATATTGACTCTCCGGAGGCGGTTGTTGACCAGGATAATATTCCCGGTTCTCAGTTCGTAGCAGGGGATCATGTTGTTTGTTTAAAATGTGAGGGATAACCGTTGTTTGTTCTTTACAGTTGACTGCTTATTGATGCATCAGCCGGATGGTGGTGCGCATTTCTTCCAGGTCCTGCAGTGTCTTTTGCTTTTTTTGCAATTGAGCAGTCAGTTTATCGATCTTCTTTTTCTGCTTTCTGGTATCGTCGTTGGCGTCGCTGACATCTTCTGCATCATTCAGCGCTCTTTTTGCTTTCTTCTTTGCCTTTTTTGCATCACCGAGATCACCGTTGGTTGCTTTGTAAGCCTGGTCGCTGCTTTGTTGTGCCGTTTCTTGTGCATCGGTTTTGGCTTGGGCTGCCTTGGACACATAGCCCGGCAGGTTGTTTTGTGCAATGGTCAGTTCTGCTGTCAGTTCGGCAACGTCATTGCTGACTTTCACCCATTCCTTGTTCAGTTTAACCGTATCGGAAGCCGATTTGTATTTCTGGGCGGCAGCGGGCAAGGTAGCCATCAGGCAGGTAACGGCCAGGAGAAACAGTACATTTCTTTTCATAAAAATTTTATTAAGTGCGTGATCGAACAAGCGCAGAGGCTTGTAGCCTATAACCTTGTGAAGGAATAAAGAAGGGAAAAGTTAAGCTTCTATACAAGGTCAATTATCATGCCCCGAATTGAAAACGGGGGCCGGAAGAGGGTAAGCTTGTGTTAATTAAAAACGTTACACACAGCGTTCTCCGCTGGTGCTTTGTGTGCAGATAGGGGGCAAAATCATCCGCCGGTTTCCATTTTGTATTTCATGGACCAGGATTTGCGTCACGTAAATGTTTCCAAAAGAAATTCATCCGGATAAAAATGGCAGACGGCAAATCGGGTATAAAAGAAAAGCTTTTACAGGCAGCGGCGCACCTGGAGCACGGCTTTATAACAGCCAAGCATACACTAAAAGAATCACTCCACCTGCTGGACCCGGTGATGATCATGCCGTATTATGGCTATGGAAACGATACCTGTGTGTACCTCAAAGGAAGGGTGATTGAAAAAGAAAAAATAAAGGAGAAAAAAGAAGGCGCCAGCACCCTGCGTCATTTAAAAAATACCTACCGGCGTTACGAGTCGGACGAGATTCCCGGCATCCGGGTGGGTGCCAGTTATGGCGGCAGGAGCCTGGAAATGCAAACAGACGATGAAGGCTTTTTTGAATTCGCGTTCCGGTTTGACCAGCCCATCGACTATGAGAAAGCAGGAAACAAAATGCAGCTGCGCCTGCTGGAAACCAAGGGGAGCCAGGATATACTGGAAGCGGAGGGGATCATTTTTGTGCCTTCTAAAGGGTCGGAGTTCGGGATCATTTCCGACATCGATGACACGGTACTGGTGTCAAACATTACCCACCTGTTGGGCAAGCTTAAACTGATGTTGCTGAAAGACGCCACGGAGCGCAGCCCCTTTCCCGGTATCGCCGCCTTTCTGCGGGCACTGTGCAGCGGCTACGATAACCGGGGCTCGAACCCGCTCTTCTATGTCTCCGGCAGCGAATGGAACCTCTTTGACCTGCTGGTCAACTTTTTTCAATACCACGACATACCGGAAGGGCCTCTTTTTTTACGCGACAAGGGTACCCGCTTCGACAAGCCCGATGCCGCACCCAGTGAGCAGGAATATAAGTTGCTCCAGATCCGCCGTATCCTGGACACCTTCCCGCACCTGAACTTTATCTGCATTGGCGACAGCGGCCAGCACGACCCGGAGATCTACCAACAGGTGGTAGCGGAATACCCCGGCCGCATTTTGGGTATCTATATCCGTGATGTTTCGGGGGAAAAGCGGGACAGGGAAGTGCACCGCATTGCCGAAGCGGTAACAAAAGGGGGAACCGAAATGATGCTGCTGCCTGAAACGCTTTCGGCCGCCCGTCATGCCCTGCAGATGAAGTGGATCAATGAAGACCAGCTGGCCCGTGTGGAAGAAGAATGCAGGAAGGATGATCGTGCCGGTTGATGTTCATACTGTATAAATTCCTTAACCGCCGTTGCAGGTGTTCGTATGAGCCTTTGCCCATGGCGGCACCAATAACTTTGCAATTTTCGTGTTTCCGTTCCGTTCACCCGGGGTCTTCGCAGAAAGCCCTGTGTGCAGGTGAGGTGGCGAGACCCCGGGATCGCGTATCTTCAAACCATGTCGGTACGGCTAACACAAACGGCTGAAAGCGGCGGTGTTTATTTTATCACCTTTACCTGCTTTGGCTGGAAGCCGCTGTTTGCACTTACAAATACCTATGATGCCGTGTACAAGTGGTTTGATTATGTAGTTGCGAAAGGAGGCGGCATTATTGGTTATGTCATCATGCCCAACCACCTGCACGTGCTGGTGCACCTTCCTTACACTTTCAAAACACCCAATGCCGTAGTCGGCAATGCCAAACGGTTTTTGTCCTATGAGATCATCAAACGGCTGGAAGCAAAGGGCGAAGAACCGCTGTTGCAGGAACTGCATGCGGCCGTGAAAAAGCGGGAGGCAAAGAAAGGACAGATCCACCGGGTGTTTGAAGAAAGCTTTGATGGCAAAGTGTGTTACAGTGCGCATTTTATCGAACAGAAACTAGCGTATATGCACCACAACCCGGTGAAGGGCAAATGGAACCTGGTGGCTGATTTTGCGCTGTACCCGCATAGCAGTGCAGGATTTTACTTTGCTACAGGAGCTAACGTTTATAAGCATCTGGTGAGAATGGAAGACGTGGTGATTGGGTGATACGTTCTGTCAGGGGCCTTCCACAAATACCCAGGCACATGGCTTTCCGAAATGATCCGGGTGGGCAGAAAGATAGAGAACCCGGGGTCTCGCCACATGGGCGGGGCACAGGCCAATGGCGAAGACCCCGGGCGGACGGAAAGCATTATGTGTGGTCAAATAACGCCGCAACTGACAGCATCACTGTCACCTATTCCCGGCAGTACTGGCTTCAGTCTTCCAATACCTGCGGAATAAAAGCTGATTCTGTAATGATCGCTTTAAAGAATCCTGTGTCTGTTTTCCTTTTTGTGCAAATGTTGATTTGCGCAGCGACAAAGAACTGTGTATTTACGATACTCTTCTGATCAGTAATCTGCGCCACGAGGATGGTTTTAGGTACAAGTGGCAGAGTGGTCTAGAGACAACAACTTTTACGGCAAAGGCACCTGGCTTGTATTGGGTAGATGTAACCACGCAGTGGGGAACCGTACGGGATAGCATCCTGATTACCGAAAAACGTGACGGCTGTGACAGGAATATTTTCTTTTCCTCTGCTTTTACCCCTAACGGAGACGGTAAAAATGATGCATTCAAGCCTCTTGTAACAAGCAGGCTGTCTTTTTATGAGCTGAAAATATTCAATCGGTGGGGCCAACTGCTTTTCAGCACGAACAATAGCAACTTGGGGTGGGCTGGAAACAGGCAAAGTTCAACTGTTTTTGTGTGGACCTGCCGGTATAGCTTTTCAGGGGAGGCAGTGCAGTTACAAAAAGGAACAGTTCTGATGATTAAATAATCCCTCGATATCCGTCTTGTTCCTCAAACGATCTGTTGGCAGCTTTTGTTTGCTGCTTTTAAAAAATCTGCATCAATGAGGGTTCTCGCAATTGGCCTTGCATGCCCTGTAGCAATGCCCGGGCAGACGAAAAGAGGTTCATTTCTTTTCTTTCTGCCCCTTTTGCTGAAGGTAGTTTTTTGCCAGTTCAATCCAGTCGCCTTCTTGGTGCTTTAGGAACACGTCCGGCGCAATGCCTGTTTCATCATATTTTTCATCTGGCAAGCGTCCCGACCGGAGGATGGGAAAATAAACCTGCCACTGCGGATGACAAGGAAGTGTTTCATTGATCATGTTCCCGTAGTCCACTACCCCGGTGGTGTTTTCTCCCATGATGACCACTTTATCCGACTGGCGGGCTTTCAATACAAAAACCTCGGCGCTACTCCCGGTGTTCCGGTTCACCAACACAGCCACTTTCCGTGGGTTTGGCAGCACTTCGTTAAACCGGATGGTATCAATCACCAAAGGCGTAAAACCGCCAACCTGTTTCCGGATCTTTTCAATGTATGCCCTTGTTTTTTCGTTATCGCCATCAAACCGCAGGGCAATATCGCTTTGCGTATGAAAGTTTGCCGGCGACACCCATAGCTGGAAGGTCTTGTGGTAAATAGGACGGGTATACAACAGCGGTAAGATGGAGCGATGCAACTGGTCGGAACCACCACCATTATTCCGCAGGTCGATGACCAGGTAAGGTTTTGAGCGGAGTTCATTACGGTGGGCCTCCAGCAAGCTATCAAGCTGCTGTTTGTAATCGAACCGGAATGCAGGAACTCCTAAATACATTGTTTGCGAATCAATAGCTCTGACAGCGAGGCGAAGATTGGGGAGCAAGGGCTGGTAAGAAGCAAGGGAATGCGGCCTGTCTACTGCCGGGTAAATTTTCTCGAACCGGAGATCGTCGTTCCCCAGTATCATGATGTTTTTATCAATGGCAGCGGAAAACTTGTAAGCCATTCTTGCCCGGCTGTACACAATGGCGCTGAGTTCGTTACCGGGACGGATTTTCAGTTCAAACCTGATGTGCTGAGGCATCCAGTAAAGACTGTCGCCTTTCCAGATCATGCCGGTAAAAGTATCATCCGTTCCAGGCTGCCGTAACACGGCGTATTGCAAGGTCCGCTCCTGCCATATACCCTCTGCCGGGTGCAGCTGGTGTTTGTTTTCCCGGAAATAGGCTTCCACCTCCTGCCGGCTGATATCAGCACGTATTGCATTGCTGACCAGCGCCCTGATGGTATCGGGGCTTGCCTTCTCTGGGAACTGAATGGGTGTACCCCTTACCAGGATGCCCGCATGTTTTTCCCTAAAAAAAGCAATCCATGACTCCAGTAACTGGTAACACTCCTTTTCGGTTGCCTTATTTGCCCCCTGGCGTGCAGCATTGGTAAGGGCAAGATATTCTTTTTGTTTGCCTTCCGTTTTATCCCGAAAGCCGGCATAATTGTCTTCAAACTGACGAATGGTAAACTCCAGTGATTCCGCACAGGAACAGGATGTGGATTGGGCATTGGCTGCGGGGCGGCATAACTGCAGGGCTGTCAGCAGGAAAATAAAGGCCAGGTTCTTTTTCATGGGCAAAACCAGTTTTACGCTTTTTGTTGCGGAAACAAGGCAAAGCTATCCTGCACCTTTTTGCTGGGATTGTAAAAATCATGCGGAATGGCGGTGAAGAAACACAAACTGGTTGTTCAGCACGGCCGTATGGGTCCGCACCTCTCCCGGCAACAAACCCGCCAGTTGCTTAAACTCTCTTATAAAATGCGCCTGATCGTAATAATGATGCTGGTAACCAACCTGCACCAGTTTACCGTTATGGGTGAGCAGTGAATGGAGCGTGGCCCTGAACCGGACCGTTTTTATAAAGTCCTTGGGTGCCTGCCCTACAATGGCCTGGAACTTCCTGAACAGGGTGGAAGGACTCACCTGCAGCTCTTCGGCCAGTTCGTGTATCCTAATATCGCCGGCCGTATGGTAAATCCGGCGGATACTCCAATCAATGGCAGGGTTGATCTTTCGGCTGTACAATCGCTGCAACAGGAACATTTCCAGCATGGTGGTTCTATCCTGGTCATCCGTCTCTTCAAACAGCCTGGGAAGAACAGAGGCTGCATCTTTTCCGAAGATTTCCTCAAACACCCGGTCGGACTGCAGAAGATCATCATAAGGTTTGTCCGTAAAATGGCGCAATGCCCCTGCCCTGAAATTGATACAGACCTGTTGTACCGGCGCAGCAATGGTCACCTGCAGCGGCATGGGGTGAAATCCCCATAAGCGGCTGGCGTACATCCGGCCACCTGCCCTTACCGTATACCAGTTACGTTCTTCATTGCGGCCATGTTCAATCTGGTTTTGCTGGTATATGGCCAGACACAGGTTGGTATTGGGGAACGTATGGTAACCATACAGGCTATTTCCTGTTTGTGTAAAAAACAGGAAATAATCAACCACCTGTGCCAGGGCAGGATGGGTGGTATGCCGGATGGTTATTTTCATTTTGCAAACATACATGCTTGTTTTTGTCCGCCCGCCCGGGGTCTTAACAGATACAACTACAGAAGGGAAGCCTTTTGATTTCTCAACGTATAATACCGCACTTTATCGATTACAGATCAACTTGAACGGCTGAGGGAGTTAACGCGGAATTTCAACATTTCATTTGTATAAAATATTTCATTATTGTAGGTGGCACCGGCCGCTTTCAAAATGCCAGCGGAAGCTTCAATGCTGTTGTAATCAGTGACCAGAATACGTCCACGTTTGAAGTTACGTTCGACGGTTACATAAAATTCTGAGAATTGGGGCAGAATATTCAGGACCTTTATGTGCCTGAATATTCTGCTTCCTTGTTTCAAATCTGCAGGATTTCACAACAAAGCCTTATTTGCCATGAAATCAACGACACTATTTCAACCTGCAATTTTGTGTTTGGCAATTGTCTTCTCTTTTGTTTCGTGCCAAAAAGATTTCTCATTTTCCGGCGGCAACAACAGGTCCGCTGTCAGCAACAATAAGCCTCCTTTTGCCGATGCCGGAAGAGACACAACAATAATGCTTCCCGGCGATAACGTAACTCTAGATGGAAGTGCGTCGTATGATCCGGACGGAAAGACCACGAACTTTTTTTGGCGTCAGATTTCCGGTTCCCTTGTGGCGATCGCTGATTCGCAAGCTGCAAAAACTACTGCAAAGAATCTTTCACCAGGTATTTATCAATTTGAGCTGACAGTAACAGATAATGGCGGGTTATCTTCGAAAGATACGCTGATGGTGACGGTCCTGCCTTCGGGCTCAATGACAAACCCATACTATTCTAAAAACCTGAATTGGATTTTTCCCTGGTATGCCGCACTTGAGATCAAAAACATATATTTATATGTCCCGCAAGGGAGACCTTTTAAAGTGTTTATTCAAAGAGGATTCAACCCCACCTGGATAGAAGTTCAGCCGCTTTCTGCTGATCCTAATCACAACACCTATGAATACTTTATAGAAACAAGATTGTATGGTGCCGGCATTTACAACTATGGCAGTTTGTATGTTTTTTATTATGGAACTGATACAAATGATACTCCGAATGTAAAAATTGAGTTTTGACATACCGGCTCCATGAAAGTTTGCCTAACCCATTAACCTGATCCTTCTTGCCTTTTGTAACGACGTGCTAAATCATCAATATAAGACTGTCATACTGATAACCAGCTATGGTCGTCAATGTTTGATTGATTTCTGCCTTTGAAAACTTCGGCAGTGTTAACAGCGCCGTCTTTTCAAAGCAACGCCACCCTGTTTGCAATTTTGTTGTAAAATTTATTATTCCTGTTAATGTAAAGCTGCCATTGAAAAAAACGTTGCCGACAGATTTATACTTTTCGTCTTTGATGAGTTATTGCCCGGAGACATTGCTGTTGGTTTTATGGGCTTTTATCCATGGCTTTCCCTCTTAGCCGTTGCTACAATCCTCCTTTTCTATTTCCGCACCGCCGCTTCATACATCATTTTTCCCAACTCATACCAACATACGTTTTCTACAAAGTGCCGGCGGGGCATTTTTGCACCCGCAAGACAAAACAACCATGCAAAAAAACCACATCCTTACCACTACAACCAACGCCGCACCCTGCCATCTGCCAAACCATTTTCCACCGCTACGCGAAGGTCCCACAAAAGCAGCCGGGCACTGACAGCATATTACTACGGCACAACAGCCAAGAGCCGGGTGCAACACCGTCGGCTTCCTGACTTCTAAAAAACCATTTTCAAAATCATTCTAAAACAGGGCATGACCGTGAAGGAGATTCCCTGCCCATACAATCCCGAAAAACAAAACACAAATAGCATGAAACAAGCAATCGTTTATGTCCTCGGACTGATGGCACTGGTTACCAGTTGTAAAAAAGAAAAAAATGAAAACAAGGCTGTCGATTACACGGTGGAGAGCAATGCCGCGCAGGTGGAGTGGAAAGGTTACCTGGCCAATGATTATTTCAATACGGGCACCTTTTCCGTGAGCGAATCCACACTGAAGGTAAAAGACGGTAAACTCCAAAGCGGTTCGTTTACCATTCCCATCGTGTCGCTAGATGTGCTGAACCTGGAAGGCGACCTGAAAGCCCAGCTGGAAGCGCACCTGAAAAGCTCTGATTTCTTCAATGCCCTGGTTCACCCCGAGGCCAGGTTCGACATCACTGGCGTGAGCCCTTACCAGCACACCGGTGCGGAAGGTGTGGTGGACGGCGCCAATACCCTGATCACCGGAAACTTCACTATGCTTGGTACCACCAAAAGCATTTCCTTCCCGGCCCGCCTGGAGCTGACGGGTGAAACGCTGGAGGCAGAGGCCCTGTTCAGCATCAACCGCCTCGACTGGGGCATGAACTATGCCTCCGATCCGGCCGCCGGTGAGCATCACATCAAACCCATGGTGGACCTGCACCTGCAACTGCACGCCGAAAAAGAGTAGGCGGCGCAAAAAAGCCTGCAGAAACCCCCGCCGTGGGCGGGGGTTTCTGCTGAAAGGCACTGGCCCCAAAAAGATGCGCAGCAACAGCGAATACTCCTGGTAATCGCAGAGCAACCCCTTATGGCGATGCTCCTGCTCATAAAAAGCTGCCGAACTAGAAGGGTACGCAAACCTGTGTTGGCACAGCCGCCGCACCATACAAGGATTGTAGTGCCTGTCATTGCGCTGCTGCAGCCTAAACATTTCGCTACGGCATTCCTAACATCAAGCTGTCCTGCCGTTGCTGCGGAGATGCATCAGTGAAGGAATACACGGGTCCCGCCACAAAACTTTTCACAAACCGCCAGGCGGACAGTAACGCTTTCAAGCTTGCCGTTTAGTACAGTTGAAAGTTTCTATTATTTTAGTCGCCTATCAGCACCCTATGTTCAATTTTTTCAAAAAGGCGACAAGGTATCCCATCCCGGAAAAGTACACGTCACTTATTGGCCAGGAGGACTATAACCTGCTTATCAAACTCGCAAAAGAACACTTTGCCGAAGAGAAGGCGCAGATTGTATCTATCAGGGACGGTGAGATCATTCTGGAAAGCGGAGAAGAAGAAAAGCATTGTTACCTGGACAACCTGGTAAGAAAGCTATCGGCATGCGATAAACAGGAATGGAAAGCGATTCTTGCAGCGCATTTTGAAAGACTAAAGGACCACAGCGAAGCGTATACCTATTTCTTTAAGGATTTCGATTATGCGTCAGGGTTATTGCGTGCTTTTATCAAGCCACCGGAGGCTTTCCCCGACACAGCAGCCAACTATGTCAGCAGGGTTGACTTTCCCGGCACTGTTACCGTGCTTGCTATTGAATATGAAAACCAGTTCCGGTTTTGTTTGCGGGATGAGAGTAAGCAATGGGAGGTACCGGAAGAAGAACTCTTTCGCATTGCCATTGCAAACAACCCCAAAGATGAAGTGAACACAGAAGCCTGGCTGTTCCTGGACAAGTTTCCAGGCTATATGTTCTTCAGCGGCGATTATGCAGCTGGCATGCTGCTGGACATGGAAAACAATGCGGCAGAAGCAATCGGGACCTATGGCAGTCTGGTGGCCATACCGTCGAAAGAGCTTGCCATTGCAGCGCCCATTGAAGACGGAAATGTGCTGGACCTGCTCCAGGCCGTTCATCCTGCCGTATATAAATCGTATAACGAAGCGCAGGGAAATATTACAACCGGTTTTTACTGGTATTACGAGGGAACATTTGTCCCCTTCCCGGTGCGTGAAGAGGGAAGACATTCTGTTATCAGTCTTCCGGAGGACTTAAAAAACCTGTTTTGATTTTTCTGTCCTTGTTGGCGTTGTGGTGGGGCTACGGTGCGCCGGCCATCCCCTCCACACCAGAAAATATTGTCGGGTTGTTGCCATTCAGCACTGCCGGTATTATCTTTCGGCCCTTTCACTGATACCTGAATTCATTACCAGTATAATCCGCTTATGAAACAACCAATCCTCTACCGATTTTTTGTTATTGCCTTTTTCCTGCTTTTTTCTTTTTTAAAGCTGCCGGCACAAACACACCTCGATAATTTTTATGTCACCGACGGCACGGTCAATACCATTTTGACCAACGGCAATACCGTTTACCTGGGCGGCACTTTTTATAACGTTGGTCCCAATGTGCCGTATGGTACGGTGGTCAACACCGGTACGGGCACCTATAATGCCAGTTATGCCAAACCAAATAATATTGTAAATGCCGTAATACCGGATGGCAGCGGTGGCTGGTACATTGGCGGACAATTTACCAAGGTAGGCTCCGAAACCAGGAATTACCTCGCCAGGATCAATGCCGACGGTACGCTCCATCCCTGGAACCCGAATGCAAACGGTTCTGTTTTTACACTGGCTGTTGATGGTTCTACAGTATATGCTGGCGGCCAGTTTTATAGCATCGGCGGACAATCCAGAAATTACATTGCCGCCTTAGATGGCTCCACGGGAGCTGCTACAAGCTGGAATCCAAACGCAAATAATTCTGTCAGTTCAATTGTTATCAACGGCTCAACCATCTATGCCGGTGGGGCTTTTACCTCTATTGGCGGGCAAAGCCGAAGCTATATCGCCCAACTGGATGCCGCAACCGGAGCCGCTTCTGCATGGAATGCCAACGCAAACAGTGATGTTCGCAGAATAGCTATCAGCGGCAGTACGTTGTACGTGGGTGGAGTCTTTACCGCTATCGGAGGGCAGACCAGAAACAGAATCGCTGCACTGGAAATGAGCACAGCCACGGCCACTGCCTGGAATCCAAATGCTGACGACGAGGTTCGGTCACTCGTGATTAGCGGTTCTACCGTTTATGTAGGCGGCTATTTTTCTTTTATTGGAGGACAGTGGCGGTCCAGGATTGCTGCACTGGATGCTAGCACCGGTAATGCCACTGCCTGGAACCCAAACCCAAATTCTACTGTTCAGTCAATTGTTGTTAGCGGGTCAACTGTTTTTGTAGGAGGTTCCTTCAATTTTATCGGCGGGCAAAGTCGTAACCGGCTGGCCGCTGTGGATGCGACTACCGGCAATGCCACTGCCTGGAACCCGAATCCCAATGACTTTGTTACGACCATGGCTTTAAACGGCGCCGATCTTTACACTGGAGGAGGGTTTGTATCTTTTAACATGCAGTCGAGAAGACATGCAGCAGCGTTTGATGCCACTACCGGAGGAGTCACTGCCTGGAATCCCAACGCGGACAATTCGGTGTTCACATTGGCCCTAAATGGCTCTACGGTTTATACTGGCGGAAATTTTACGTCCATCGGCGGGCAGGCAAGAAACCGCATTGCCGCACTGGATGCGACGACAGGAAATGCCACCACCTGGAACCCGGCTGCCAGCGGCACTGTGAATACATTGGCGATTAACGGTTCCACCGTATATGCGGGTGGATCATTTACATCGATTGGTGGCCAAACAAGAAACAACATTGCAGCCCTGGACATCACAACCGGTGCTGCGACTACCTGGAATCCCGACGCCAACGGTATTGTACGGACATTGGTGGCAAATACAGCGAGTGTTTATGCGGGCGGCTCCTTTACAACGATCGGCGGACAAAGCCGGAATTATATTGCTGAACTGGACGGCGCCACCGGAAGCGCTACCGCCTGGAACCCGGCGGCAAACAATGTTGTACGCACCCTCGCAGTGAATGGTTCGACTGTTTATGCCGGCGGGACTTTTACTTCCATCGGCGGACAGCCCAGGAACCGTATCGCTGCTCTTGATGCTGCTACGGGTACTGCGGCTGCCTGGAATCCGAATGCCAACAACACGGTATACAAACTGGCGGTAAACGGCTCTGTTGTTTACGCAGGTGGCGATTTTACGTCCATCGGAGGACAAACCCGGAACAGGATCGCTGCCCTGAGTGCCGCTACCGGAAGTGCTTTTACCACATGGAACCCCAATGCAAACGGCACGGTAGAAGCCATCGCCTTCACCGGCACGCATTTGTATCTCGGCGGAGCGTTTGCACAAATGAATGGATCGACTGTCAACCGGTTTGCGGCGTTCACTTTCCCGGCAACCCTGCCCGTTACCCTGAAAGATTTTTCCGCTTCAAAGCTTGGAACAACAGTAACTATACAATGGCAAACCGCTACGGAAGAAAATACCACCCACTTTGAAATATGGAGAAGCCCGGATGGAAGAAGCTTCAGCAAAATCGGGACAGTGAAAGCCCGGGGCAACAGTGCGGGCCCGGTTAGCTATTCTTTCGTGGATGCACAACCGTATTCCGGTGTGAATTATTATAAGTTGAAGATGGCCGATGCGGACGGGAAATTCAGCTACAGCCCGATTGCGTCCGTTAAAATGAGCAGCGCCGGTCAACTGGTGGTTTATCCCAACCCGGCAAGGGATGTGATCTCTATACAAACCGGTGGAACCGAAAAAACAATTCTTATCCAGGATGCAGGCGGCAGAACAGTAAAAACGGTTGTTGCCAACACCCCCACTATTTCGATTGCTGTCAGCGCTTTCGCCAAAGGGCTTTATTTTATCAGAAACGGCAAGGAGCAGGTCCCGTTTCTAAAACAATAATCGTCGGGCCACCAACAACGGCATAAAAGGAAAGACAATGCATGTTAAACCTTTCTGTAAGGTACCCGTCTTACTCACCTTTTACATAAAACCACTCTATGAAAAAAGTCTCACTGTTTCTTCTCGCAGGGTTTACGACCCTTATGTTCAGCTGTAAAAAAGATGCGGATTCCAAGGACAGCACTGTCACCTACCAGTTTGCTACCACCAATGCCTCCACCGTTAGCGGTACCGGCAGGATAGCGGGTTCGTTCCTGGAGTGGACCGGTGGCACCGCATCCGTTTCCGAAATCAAGTTTGAAGCAAAGGGTGAAAACAAGGTGGAGTACAAATCCAGCGTACCGAAAACCGTTGACCTGAAAGCCGCCCTCTCCACCCTCGGCGACATCACTGTTCCCCACGGTAGCTATGAAAAAATTGAGTTCAAGATCGGCTTTGTTCCTGCCAATGGTTCTTCTTTGGAGCTGACCGGAACCTACACCCCCACAGCCGGCAGTGCGGCGGTGCCGGTCGTGATCCGTTTTCATGAACCCTTCGAGATGAAGTATGAAAAGAAAACACCCACTACCATCGACGCCGGTACCGACTATACAGCACTCAGTACGCTTGCACTCGGCTTGCTCACGCAGGGTGTAAACGAGTCCTGGCTCTCAGGTGCGGAGCAAACCAATGGAACGATCGTGATCTCCAGCACCTCAAACACAAGCCTTTATACACCACTGTGGAGCGCCTTCCAGGGGCTTCTCAAGGTGGAGATCAAAAAGAAATAACTGTATCACACATCCGCTAAAAGGTCCCCGCCGGAGCGGGGACCTTTTTGTTTGCCCGAAGTTGTTGCTAATGTAATATCCCAGCTTACCTCGCCGGTGTCAGGATAATGTTCCGGTACTCGATAGGACCATGGTCGCCCTGCAGGTAGAAGGGCCCCGGCTCGCCTTCCCTGCTGTCCAGCGCACCGCCGGTAATGCCGGGAATTTCACGGTTACAGATCACCGTTTCTCCATTCACCACGAGGGTCAGCATCCGGCCTACGAGGGTAATGTCGTAGGACTGCCACTCGCCGGCCGCTTTGGCTGCCTGGCTGCTTGGGGCGATAAAGCCATACACCGCACCGAGTCCGCCCAGCGAGGGAGCGTTGCCCTTGCTGTCCTCTATCTGCACTTCGTGGCGGCCGCGCAGGTAGACACCGCTGTTGCTGCCTTTTGGATACCGAAACTCGATGTGCAGCTTGAAGTCGGTGAACGTTGCATCCGTGGCCAGGTTGGAGCCCGATTTGGGGCTGAACAGAATGCCGTCCTTTGCCTGCCACTGGTTTTCTTTGCCCAGTGCACGCCAGCCGGTGAGGTCCTTACCGTTAAAGAGGCGAATGGGGCTGCCCCACACCGGCGGCTTTTCCCGCTTCAGAGAAGGGGCCCGTTCTGCCGTCCAGTTGTATTGCTTTCCGTCCGGAAAGGTGATGGTACCGGCAAGCCCGGCGCCTTTCGCTTCGCCTTCCACCACCAGGTCGCCGTTGCCGCTTTCCCATTGCGGTGGAATGGCAAAACTGAGCCGGCCGCCGGTGTAGTGTATCTGCGATACCGGCCGGGCACTGCCGCCCGTACCCACAAAATCACCTACCAGGGTGCGGTGGCCCGAATGGCGTACCTCCAGCCAGGAAGGCTGCGGTTTGCCGTTCATGTTAATGGTGATATCCCACCGTCCTTCGATAGAAACCGAGTCGGCTGCGGGTCCCGAAGCGAATGCCTGTTTAAGGCCGGTAAGCAAGAGCAGGGAAAAGAGGAAGAGTTTGTTCATATGGCGTTATTTAGAAACCAGTTCAAATTAGGCCTATCCGCGGAGGTAACCAACAGGAAAATAGAGATGGCGCTGACCTCCTCACCTTCACCCGCTACCTCTTTGTGCGAAGCTGCACCAACCCACTCCTGCTGAGCACAGCCGGGAACTTCACTCCATTCCCTGTGCGCCAGTGTATCGATTTGAAACAGCATCTGTTCGAAAACGAACAAACTGCACCGGTAAGCCCCTTACAAGCACTTGACAGTCAGCCACCTCTTCCCTGGCATTAATCCTGCCGTCAGAAAACATCCCGTAGCAGTTTTTTTATTGAAACGTATAGCAAGCCTGGTTGTCCTAACCTTCTACCCATCCATGTTGTCCATTGATGGCGCAAGTTGCGGTTTTTCCTGGCTTGTGACACTTACCAGGAGCATTCAACCGGAAGGCCCGGCCGTCTGAAAAACCTGCGTACGCGATCACTACTAAAAACCGGCAGATGCTTAAAAATTATTTCGTTACCACGTTGCGCAACCTTTCCCGCAATAAAATTTTTTCTCTCATCAACCTGTCGGGGTTAAGCGTTGGCCTTGCCTGTTGCCTGCTGATCTTCCTGTATGCAAAAGATGAAGTGTCGTATGACCGCTTTCTGCAGAACGTAGACCAGATTTACCGCATTACCGCTGTTGCACACCGGCAGGATGGCAACACAGACAAGATGGGCGTTGCCGGTATGATGCCGGGTCCGACCTTTCACCGGGAGATCCCGGAGATCAAAACCTTTGTGCGGTTACAGCAGGATGGCTTTACCGTGAGAAAAGGAGCTGAGGTCTTTCAACAGGATGCACTGGCAGTGGACTCCAACTTTTTTTCCGTGTTCTCGTTTCCCCTGTTGCAGGGTGCCCCGCAAACGGTGCTGAACGATCCGTACTCAGTGGTGTTATCGGAAGAAACTGCTAAAAAATATTTCGGCACCGCCAATGCCGTGGGACAAACACTCCAGCTCAAAAACGACTCCACCTTTCATACGTTTACCGTGAAAGGCATCGCTAAGAATGCACCGCAGAACTCTTCGATCAAATTCAACATGCTGGTGCCGATGTCGTTTAAGCGGCTTACAGAAAACGACCAGCACTGGCTGAACTTTTACCTGAACACCTTTGTTGTTTTACCACCCGGTGCCCAACCCAAAGCGATAGAAGCCAAGATGGCGGCCTCCTTTGCCCGCAATGCCGGGAATGAGCTGAAAGAAGCCCGTGAAAAATACAACATGAAGGAAACTTACAGTTTCCACCTGCAGCCTTTTCTCGACATGCACCTCAGCCAGGATTTCAAGGCGGAAAACGGATTAACGGATGGCAGTAACCCGGTATACTCCTACATTCTTTCGGGTATTGCCCTGTTTATTTTCCTGATTGCCTGCATCAATTTCATCAACCTTACCATTGCCCGGTCGATGAAGCGTGCCAAGGAAATTGGTGTGCGGAAGGTAATGGGAAGCCAGCGGCGCCAACTGGTCTTCCAGTTTCTTGGCGAATCGTTTCTTCTCAGCTTTATGGCCTTTCTGCTGGCTATCATATTGGTGAACCTGTTGCTGCCCCTTTTCAATTCCGTGGCCAACAAAGCGCTTTCATTTTCTTATTTACTGGATGCCAAACTGATCGCAGGCTTTACCGGGATGTTCCTGTTAACCGGATTGCTGGCGGGCATTTACCCGGCCCTGGTGTTGTCCCGTTTCAACCCGGTGGAAACCCTCTACGGCAAACTGCGGTTTGGCGGCCGTAACCTGCTGGCGAAAAGCCTGGTGGTGCTGCAGTTTTCACTCGCTACCTTTCTTGTGATTGCCACGGTCATCATTTATTCCCAGTTTAATTACCTGGTCAATTTTGACCTGGGCTATAACGACAAACATGTCGCGGTACTAAAGGCCGGACCTATCAACCGTGAGAAACTGGCTATCATCCGGAGCCGTTTCCTGCAAAATCCTGCGATTACGAACATCAGCTTCGACCAGGGTGGCCGCTGGGGAACCATGGCCCGCATCAACGGTAACCAGGATGTCAGTTTCGACATGAAGGTTATTGACGAAAACTACCTGGGTCTTCTCCAGATACCGGTTGTAAAAGGTCGCAACTTTTCAGCCGGTTTCCCGACGGATACTGCCAGCGGCGTTATTGTCAATGAATCGTTTGTGAAGATGGCCGGCTGGAAAGAACCGGTGGGAGCCGTGGTTGACTTTTACTACAACAACAAAAAATATAACGTAATCGGCGTGGTGAAAGATTATCATTATGCCTCGCTGAATGAAAAGATCGGTCCGCAGATCTTTGTTTCCAATCCGAAGTACCCTTTGCGGGATATTTACCTGAAAGTGCAGGAGGATAAAATAGCCGAAGTGCTGCCGTTCCTGCAAAAGACCTTCAAACAGTTGTTTCCTTTTCAGCCTTACCAGTACCAATTCAAAGATGTTGACAACGCACAACAATATGCCGCCGAAAAAAAGTGGAAGCAGATTGTTTCTTTCGGGGCTGTGCTGACCATTTTTATTTCCTGTATCGGGTTGTTTGGCCTCTCGTTGCTGGCCGCTGAAAGAAGGACAAAAGAGATCGGCATCCGAAAAGTGCTGGGTGCTTCCGTAGCCGTCATTACCCGGACACTTTCCGTTTCGTTTTTGCAACTGGTACTGCTTTCTGCCCTTATCGCCATACCGGCGGCAGCCCTGTTTATGCAGCAATGGCTGGAAAATTATCCTTACCGTGTTGAACTGCGGTGGTGGATGTACGGCCTGGCTACGCTGCTGATTTTCCTGGTAGCCCTGCTGACCATCAGCTATCAATCCGTCAAAGCAGCCATGGCCAACCCGGTAAAGAATCTAAGGACGGAATAAGGCTGCGCAAAGGCCGGGCCTCCGCGCCAACGGCAGAAATAAGGGCAGCACCTTTCCGGCTCGTTGTACCTGGAAAGAAAGAAGAACCTTTTGCTTATTCTCCGCATTACTGTCGTCTCAGAGCCGCAGAAAAATCCGGCATACAGGGGGGTATTTTTACCGGCACCTACCCTTCCCTGGGTTTACAGCCACCTCGCCAACCATGGCAGAAAAAAGAGCAGTGTAATTCCTTAAAAGCTTACGGTTATCCGACCCCGTTAATACAATACCGTGTACCGCCCTCTCACCCTTTCGGCCACAACCAGGTCAGCAATTCATGTAAAGAATACCACCTTTTGCCCGCTGAAATTTACGGTTGACCCACAAGCCCCCGGCAGCAAAAAACCAGGACGATTATTTTCGCCCCGCTTTCAAACACAGCTATTTATGCTTTGCCGTTTTGAATCACCCGCTGCCCCATATCCCGGGTAAAGGCAGCCTTTATCCTGTTACCAAACCGTTTTCCTTTTGATCGCCCAGGGGCGATGTGATCTTTTATTCCATTACCAATAACCAACTTTATGAAGCGAAACTTTATTCTTTTTTTCCTTTCCCTTTTTGTACAAAGCCTTGTTTTTGCCGCACCACCCACGGTTCCGGCCAGCGGCCTAACCTTTTCCGATATTGATGGCGCCCAGTTCTATGGCCGTTTTACCGGTGGAAACGGTACTTACCGGATGATTGTGATGAAGGAAGGCTCACCGGTTACTGGCGTACCGGTGAATGGTGTTGAATACGCAGGTGATGATGATTTTGGCACACCCGGAACAGAGTTTACGGCACCGGGCGAATACGTGATTACCGGCCGCAGCTCCTGGGCTTCTTTTACTGCGTACAAGCTCAAGCCAGGCACCACGTATTACATTGCCGTTTTTGAATTCAACGGAACCGGCGCCGGTACGGAATAC
Organism: Flavisolibacter sp.; assembly: GCA_035998945.1. Lineage (GTDB taxonomy): Bacteria > Bacteroidota > Bacteroidia > Chitinophagales > Chitinophagaceae > Flavisolibacter. The sequence goes on from DASYHD010000018.1 coordinate 28,415, forward strand.
CTGTCGCTGCCACTGACCGGCAGCCAGGCTACAGTTGTAGCACCGTTGACCCAGACTTCTGCACTTGGGGCTACAACCGTAACCGGCAATACCATCACCCTGAGCTGGACAAAAGGCGGCGGCAGGGGCCGGGTGATTCTGGCCAGGAAAGCTGCAGCCGTACAGGAAACGCCTGCCGATTTAACCAACTACTATGCAGGCGATAATATATTCGGCAGCGGCACAAAGGTTGGCACCGATCATTTTGTGGTGTACAAAGGCGAGGGAGCATCTGCGGTTATCAAAGGCCTGGAGCCCAACACCGTCTATCATTTTTCCTTTTTTGAATACAATGGCAACCTTTCGCCGATGTACCTGCGGCCCGGTGCGGTCCTTTCGGCACAAACACATGCCGGTCCGACCATAGCGCCTTCGTCACCCCGCTCGAATTACGTGGAGGGAAATAGTTTTAGTTATGGCGTAACTGTGGGTAACGGAACCCACCGCCTTTTCATTGCCAAAAGAGGATCGCCGGTTACGGCAGTGCCGGTAAACGGGGTGACGTATACTGCCAATGCCGCTTTTGGAACGGCCGGCACCGAGATAGCTCCCGGTGAATTTGTGGTAGGCGCCACAACCGGTACAGGCATTGGCCTCACCAAACTGGAACCGAACACCACTTACCATTTCCGGGTATACGAGTACGATATAGACAAATCAGGCAACACATATTATCTCACCGGCAGCTATTCGCAGGCAAGCAGCAGCACCGCCAGCACTCCCACCAGCATCGCCTCCAACCTTTCCGTGTCGAAAATGACCGGCAGTAGTGCCACCGTTAAATTCACCATCGGCAATGGTCTTTACCGGATGGTTATCATGAAAGCCGGAAGTGCCGTGGATGCCGTGCCCCAGGATTTAAAAACCTATGCCGGTAATGCTAACTATGGCAGCGGCACACAGGTGGCGCCGGACAATTATTGCGTGATTGGCCTTATGAACGGCGACAACTTTACCGTGAACAACCTGCAGCCCGGCATTACCTACCATGCGGCCATTTACGAGTACAACGGCAGCAGTGCGCCCGTGTATTCGGCAACGGCTGCCACCACCAGCTTTACCATCCCGCTGGAGCCGACCGCTGTTTCTACCAATCCCTGGTCGGCACTGCACGAAGGCAATTCCTTCCGGCAGATCTGGACAAACGGCAACGGTTCGGCACGCCTGGTAGTGGCCCGCAAAGGGGCCGCGGTAACGGCGAAACCGGCAGACCAGGTTTCGTATACGGCAAATGAAAATTTCGGGCAGGGTCAGGAGCTGGCTCCCGGTGAGTTTGTGGTGTACGACGGCACCTATAACAGTGTTGACCTGAAAAACCTGGAGATCGGCACCACGTATCATTTCGCCGTTTATGAGTACAACACCGGCGTTGACGGCAAGCGGGATTACCTTACTTCTTCCTGGCTGGCGGCGGCTGCATCCACGCTGGGGCGCCCTGCCACCCAGGTAAGCATTGGCAGCGTAAGCGGGATAGCGGCCACGCAAGCAACCATCAATTTTACCAAAGGTGATGGTGCATCGCGGCTGTTTGTCATGCGGCAGGGCACATCGGTGACCGCTGCGCCGCAGGACCTGGTAAAATACAATTACAATACTGTCTTCGGGCTGAGCTCCACCCACATGGGCGATGGCAACTACGTGGTACTGATCAGCGGTGGCACCGGCAATTTTACCGTAACCAACCTGCAGCCCAATACCAGCTATGCCGTGCAGGCCTATGAATTCAACGGGTCCGGTGCACCGGCGTATTTGCTGAGCAACCCGGCCACTACCGTATTTACCACGGCAGATGAGCCGGGAGCTACCGTGCCCACGGTAGCGGCTACAGGGGCACAAACTGAAAAAGCTGATGGCAACAAGTTGACCCTGAAGTGGACCAGCGGCAACGGTGAAAAACGAATCGTAGTGATGCGCAAAGGCAGTGCTGTTGATTTTGTACCGGCCAACGCCACAGACTATCCTGCCAACGCAACGTTTGCAGCGGGCACCGACCTGGGAGGCGGCCAATACATTGTGTATAACAACAGCGGCAGTGCAGTGGATATCACCAACCTGCTTCCGTCTACCACCTATCACTTCCGGGTGTACGAGTACAACGGTACCGGTTCGCTGATCCGTTACCTGACGGCTTCTACGCTGGCAGCAACGGCCAGTACAGTCACGGCACCGGCTACGCCTTCTTCTGTCATTACCGCTACACCGGGTTCAAAGGAATTAAGCCTTAGCTGGACAAAAGGCAACGGCAGCGGCCGGATTGTGGTACTTAAAGAAGGCAGTGCCGTTACCGGCGCACCGGCCAACCTGAGTGTATATCCGGCGAATGCCGTTTTCAAGAGTGGCAGCCAGATAGCGCCGGCCGAATACGTGGTGTATGCCGGAACCGGCAATTCGGTGACCATCACCGGCCTTTCGGGACAAACCTACTACTACAGCATTTTTGAATACAACGGATCAACAGCGCCGGTTTACAATACAGCTGCTGTTGCCAGCGGATCGGCAGTTGTTGGTGTAACCCTTCCGGTACAATGGCTGTCCTTTACCGTTGCAGAAAAAAGCGGGGAAGCCCTGCTCCGCTGGGCCACCGCACGGGAGGAAAACAATGCCTATTTTGTGGTGGAGCGGAGTACGGATGGAAGCCGGTTCGACGCACTGACCACCATCCACAGCCAGGGTGCCGGAACAGGTGAACGGGCATACAGCTATACCGATAAAACACCGCTGCAGGAAAAGCTTTACTACCGCATAAAGCAGGTAGATAGCGATGGCCGCTTTAGCTATTCGGATGTAAGAGTGCTGACGGTGGGCAACAGCGTTGCGCCGGTACAGGTTTATCCCAACCCGGCAACCAGCCATTTTGTTGTAAACCTTCCCGGCAGCGGTACGGCGGTGCTGCAGCTTTTCGATGCGCGGGGTGTGCTGGTGCGCCAGCAACGAATCGCCACGGGGCAACAAGTGTCCGTTGCCGGATTAAGCAATGGACTTTATTACCTGACCGTACAAACAGCCGGGAAAGAATACAAGACGAGTTTTGTAAAAAAATAACCGGTCCTGCCATCGCAAGCCCTTTGTAACAAGTTGTTGCAAAGGGCTTTTTTATTTCCTGCATTTTTGTGCATGCGGATGATCACGACCAACCATAACCGAAACGCTGTGGTAAGCTTTTGCTGTGAGTCGCGTTCCCTCTACTTTCCATTTACTGCCTCTGTGGCATCTATCCGTGGGAACAGCGTTACCCGGGCAGCCTGCCGGAAATAGCTGCAATCGTCCTTTGTTGCTTTGCATCCCAATCGTTGGCAACAAAAGATCAGAAATAGATGCGCTGAATGGCGTTCCAGATTTCCCTGACCAGTTCTATTTGTTCGGGTGTATTTTGAAACAGGTCGTACTCCGCTTTAAACTCCTGTTTGGGTTTGACCACCAGGGGAATGGGGTTTTTGCCAAATACCTCCAGAAAGGTATCATCCCCGCTCTGCACGCCAAAATCTATCCAGTCGTTGCTTAGGGTTTCTCCCTGCACGATGGTGATCGCCAGCTTTTTGTCTTTGTAGTTGATTTCTGTGGTATAGCTCCGAACCGGGTCAATCATTTGGAAAGTTTTGGTCTCTGCAGAAAAAAGAATGCCGGTCCTGTTTCTCCACCCTGTGCGGACTGTTCCCCACGAAAAAAAATGATTGATCAGGGCCCGCCTCCGCTTTTGAGGCAGGAAGGCTGCAACTTCAGTTTCCCAACGTTCCAGGTACTGACCGACCCTTCCGAAAACCGAGGTTGAACTCTACGTACAGAGTGCTATTGTACCGGAATATGACGTCTCTAGTGCAAAAACCAACAGGTACATTTCACCAGGAAGATCTGCCTTCTTTAAAAGCATTGTAGAAGTGGCTGCGAAGGAAGTTTGTCCACCCTCTACGGAGTTTCATGGAGGCTTCCCTAAAACCCGGACCTGCTGCGGGCATTGGTGCAGGATATACCCGCTGACAGTTTGTTTTATGCCCGGGTAAATGATTTAAAATCCGGCTCCCACACCCAGGTAAAAGCCAAGAACAGACTCGCTGCCAAAAAACAGGGGACTGAGGCCTGCCCGCAGAAAAAGACCTTTGTTCAGCGGTTGCAGCCGGTAGCCGGCACTCAGGTGATGAACAAAGCCGCTGCCTTCTGAGGCTTCCCCGTAGAACTCCACGGTGCCGGTAAGAAAGGTGGTGCCACCCGCCAGTTCCAGGAAATGTTTTTGTTTCCCGATAAGGTAATTCAACGACACGGGAATGGAAACGGCGTTGACCCCCTGGCTGCCCCAGTAGCCTACACCGGCTGCAAAACCGGCGCCATTGCGTTTGGGGCGGAACCGCCTGTCGTACTGAATGGACCAAACCGGGCCCGAACCACCAAACTGCAGGTAGGCGGCCTGTGGTGGCGAAGCAACCGGCCCCTCACCTTCCTGGGCCCAACTGCACAGGCATCCGCAAAGAAGAAAACAACTCAGCATTACCTTTTTCATACACAATCCTTTTTGATAGTGAACTACCAGTCAATTTTTATTCCTGTCTGCTGTAGTTACCACCGAAGCCGGTAGGAACGATTACCAAACATGATATTATGCATCAAAGAAGGAGCGCTGCTGCGCAAGCTTACTTCGACCGCATACCGGTTGCGGAACAGTGGACACTTTGTGTGGTCACAGTGGTTGTTGCAAAACTGAACAGGCGTAAATTTTGCGCTTCCATTGTCAACATGCTAGTGTATGAAAACAGGTTTTTTCTTTTTGTTGCTGCTTGCAGGATGCACCTCCGGCAAACAAGATGCTTCCACGCCGGCAGCGGAACCAGCCGACACGGGGCTTTATTCTGTTCAATTGCCTTCTACTACCCTGTCGCTCCGGCAATGGGACAGCACGGTGAACCTGATGCACACACTGGGCAAACCCCTGGAAGAAAAGACGTGGCGGCCAGGTAAAAATTCAGATACCCATGCCGGTGCTTTCATCAAACGCCTCCGCTTTCCCGGCCTGAAGCTGCAACTCTACTCACCGCCACAAAACGGGAGGCAGTTCTGGGTGCAGGAGATCATTCTTACCGACAGCACCTACCGTACATCCAGAAGCGTTACCCTTGGCGATGAATGGCAGAAAGTGCAACAGGCCTACCCTTCGCTTCAAGAATTCCCGGGCGAAAACGAGAACATGTATTACGTGGCCGATGTCGGTTATGAAAAAAGCATTGAGATGGAGTTCGCCGGCAACCGGCTCATTCGGCTCAGAATGTATTACATGATGCCCTGAGGATTTACAGCGGATAATGAGTCCGGTCTTGTTCATTCATCACAATAAAATGGGTGGCTGCATTCCATTTTTAATCGTCATCTATCGGGCTTTTGTTTTCTGGCAATAGCATACCATCCTTTTCGCCCGGCCGAACGGAAAGAGAGCAAAAAAATCCCGCCTCTGGGGCGGGATGAAAAAAACTGTACGCTAACCTTAGAGGGTAAAGCGAAGCGCCAGTCCAAAGCGGCCAATGTCGGAACCGCCGCCGTAATTGAGCTGGAAGGTCGGGCGCCAGTCGAACGAAAAGTTAAGTGGTGCGTTGGCGACCTTGTAATCCAAACCAGCCATGGGCCGCAACCAGATAGGCGTACCGCCGCCGTACTTGGTAAACAGGGCCTGCAGGCCACCGCCGGCGTACCAGCTCAAACCGGTTGCACTGGCAATAGGCACATGGTACTGCAGTTCAGCTCCCACCGAAGCGTTCAGTCCCGTACCAAACAACAGGGTGGCTTCACCGGCCAGTTGCTGCGATAGAAAATGTTTGGCTGAAAAACCATAGAGGCTGCCTTCACCCAGGTCGAAGCGCATACCCAGTCCTGTCTTGTAGCCAGGGCCCGTTTGTGCCAAGGCGGAGGTAGCGAAAAAGAAGGTGGTGGTTACGAAAAAGGCTAAGAGTGTTTGTTTAAACATAAACAGAGAGTTTTGAAAATTTGCCGCAAAAATAGAAGGGTGCCGAATTGCCCACTTACCGTTCATCATATAACTGCCATGGGTATACGATGAGGGAGTTTTGACGAATCGGTCATAGGCAATGGGTGATGACTTGCGACTTCCGGGTTATGCCCCTTTTGTACTGGCCCGGGTGAAAGGAAACACCGGTTTGTTCACCACATTCTGCACCAATCGCCGACGGGTGAGATGCACCGGGAAAGGTTCTTATTTTAGAAATAGCCCCGACTATTTACAGTTCACATCAGATTAAAACCGTTCAGCCCAAAAGGCAAAATATTCCTTGGAAAGTCCGGATTTATTGTATTTACTTTGTGTTTCAAAGTTCTTTTAAAGTATCGACAAATTCAGAAACCAATAAAATACAGTACCATGACTGCACCAAACAAAAGACTTACAGGAATCATCGCTGCCGTGCCGCTTTTATTGCTCATTCCCCTCGTTGCCATGCAGTTTACAACGGAGGTAAACTGGGACGCTTTTGACTTTATGGTTATGGGCATCCTGCTGCTGGTTACCGGCCTTTCCTGCGAGCTGGCCATGCGAAAGCTAAAAAAGACGGCGTACCTCCTTCCTGTTGTTGGTGGCATCCTGCTCCTCTTCCTCCTGATCTGGGGCGAGCTGGCAACAGGATATTTCCGAACCAACCTTCAAGGCACTGTAAGCGTTGAAACAACTTTGCTTCTGCCCTCTTTGGTGAAACCATAACGGCAGCAAAAGCACCCACATTTCACATGCTTCAACAGGCCTGTACAAGCGCCTTATAACTGCCATAAAAACGATTCAGCAACCACCCCGATTCTCATCATGACTACTACCCCGATCATCCAAACAACAGGGCTCACGTATCATTTCAACAAACAACAAAAGACCCTTGATAACATCAACCTGCGGGTAGAAAAGGGCAGCATCTATGGTTTCCTGGGCCCCAACGGCGCCGGTAAAACCACCACGCTCCGACTGCTACTGGGCCTGTTGAAAAAACAAGAGGGTTCCATCCGGCTTTTTGGGAAAGAGTTTGACCAGCACCGCCTGGAAACCCTGCAAAACATTGGCTCCCTGATTGAGCAACCATCTTTATACGGGCACTTAACGGCAACAGAAAACCTCCAGGTTTATCGGAAAGTGTATGGCGCCTCAAAAGAAAACATTGGTGCTGTACTGCAGTTAGTGGGGCTGGAAGGAACCGGGGCCAAAAAAGCAAAGCAGTTTTCGCTGGGTATGAAACAGCGTCTGTCGATTGCGGTTGCTCTCCTGCACAATCCCGAGCTCCTGATCCTGGATGAACCCACCAATGGGCTGGATCCCAATGGTATTATTGAGACAAGGGAGCTGATTAAAAAGCTGAACAGGGAAAAAAGCGTCACTATCATTGTATCAAGCCACATTTTGGCCGAAGTAGAACGCATGGCAACGCATGTAGGCATTATCCATAAAGGAAAGCTGCTGTTCCAGGGTACGCTGCCCGAGCTGCAAAACATGAAGAACCAGCAAAGCTTTCTGCAACTAGATACCAGCGACAACGAAACCGCTTTGCAACTCCTGGCAGAGCAGGGAGCCGCACTACGGAATGGCTACATCGCACTGCCTTTTACCGGTAAAAACAGTACCGCCGCCATTGCCCGAAGGCTGATAGCGCAAAACATTGATGTGTACCTGCTGCAACCACAACAAAACGACCTTGAACAATTATTCATTGACATCACTTCTACAAATAACGTATGAGCATACTCGTTTCTACGCAGGCAGAACTGCTGAAGACCAAACGCACCGCTTCTTTCTGGCTTAGTGTGATCGGTGCGGCGTTTATTCCCACGATTCTTTTTATTGCTTTGTTTACAGATGGCGATGCAGGCAAAAACCTTGCGGCCGATCCCTGGGGGAAATTCTTCGGTATGGGATGGCAGATCTTATCGGTGTTTCTTTTGCCGATGTATATTATTTTGGTAACCACATTGGTCACGCAGATAGAATTCAAGAACAATACCTGGAAGCAGGTGTTCAGCTCCCCCCAATCGCTGGGCGATATCTATTTCTCCAAGTTTTTGACGATTCATCTGATGATCATCTCCTGTTTCCTGCTCTTCAACCTCCTGATGTTTCTTACTGCCCTGCTGGCCAATCTTTTTAATCCGCAGTTTACGTTCCTGGAGCGTAGTGTGGATTGGCAGTTGCTGTTGCAGCTTAACGGACGAATCTACCTTTCCATTTTGGGCATCAGTGCCATTCAGTACTGGCTGTCGCTGCGGTTCAAAAATTTTATTGTTCCTGTGGGTATTGGTTTGGCACTCCTGATCGGCAGCATCATTGCATTGAATCTGCATTGGAAGCACATTTCCAAATACCCCTATGCCTTTCCTGCGCAAACCTTTGATGCGGTACAAAAGTCCGGCAGGCCCTTACTGGAAAACCACGAATGGAATTCAATCGGCTATTTTGCGGTCTTTGTTGTGATTGGCCTGCTTGACATGAAAATGCGGAAAGAAAAAGGGTAGTGTGTTTCCTGCCTTCTGCTTTAGTATGGATCTGCCACCAATGGTCCGGTAAGATGGGAGAACCGTGAAGCAAGGGCAGCACTATCCTTACTGAGCGTATCCGCCTTCGGTCCAGACAGGTTCAAAAGTGCTAAGGCTTGCCGCACACGTTTGGTTTTGTCCGATGGATCCTCTATGCTGTTGTCATGTTCTTCGTAAAACCAGACCAGGGCCTGTACACTACTGTCGCCTGTTCGAAAGAACCAGGTGTCTTTGCGGTGAAAGTCTCCCGCATCACCCCAGTGCTGGGCCAGTTCCACGTACGAGGTGATGGAGTCCTGTTGCTGATCGAAATAAAAAAGCTTGATTGAATTGGGCAGATACCAGTCGGGGGTACGGGCCAGCAGTCCGGTAAATCCTGGCGCCAGCGGAAACTGGTACACCGCAAACAATGCCGGCGAATGGTTAAAGTGTTTTTCGGCTATTTCAGGTGGAAACAAAGCCGCCGCCGCACTGTCCAGCGCTGTTCCTTCGTATTCACCTTTGCCATCCCCTGTCGAATACACCCAAAGCGTGTCAAATTGCATGTTGCGGAATTGGGAGAGCAAGCCTGTATACCGGCTTTGCGCAGGTGTCTTTTCTTTTTGAACCCGGTCGTTTCCCCTTACGGCAGCCGGTTCCTGATTGCAGGCTGTCGTTAGCAGGAGCAAAATGCAGGAGAGCTGTTTTTTCATTCGAAAACTATTTCGTTTATCCATAACCGATGTCACTAGGTAGTACGGGTTATCGATGCAAAAGCTTGCCGGTACCTGCACGGTCCAATCATTATGCCATGCGAAGCGTCTTTTGTTTTCTCTCCCTCCCTATCGCGGAAACCATCCATACATATCGTAGAAAAATTATATCTTTCTGAGACCAATGGCTGCAAAGCCAGCTGCCAAGCGGTCCATTGCCGGCAAAACCAACCACCATGACACAGGAAACCACTCCCACCGCTGTTCCTACCACGCAGGCCGAACGCATCCTGATCCTTGACAGCCTCCGCGGCTTTGCCGTACTGGGCATTCTGCTGATGAATATTCCCGGCTTTGCCATGCCCCGTATTGCTTTTTTTCATCCCACGCTTATGGACAATTTTACCGGTGTAAATTTTTACGCCTGGTACAGCGTAGAGTGGTTCCTGGAGGGCAGCCAGCGGGCCTTGTTTTCCATGCTCTTTGGGGCAGGCATGCTGCTGTTCATCAGCCGGCTTGAAGACCGGATGAAGGGCCTGCAACCGGCCGAGCTTTATTTCCGCCGGCAGCTCTGGCTCTTGTTTTTCGGGCTGGTGAATGCTTATGTGTTATTATGGTTCTGGGACATACTTTTTTGCTATGCCATCTTCGGCATGTTGCTCTTTGCCTTCCGCAGGCTATCGCCAAAACCGCTGCTGATGGCTGCAGCGGCCTGCCTGGTATTGCAAACAGCACGGGAAAACGTGGACCTTTACCGCGACAAGAGCACCATCCGCACCGGCGAAGCCATTTCGCGGATCGACACCACCCGGACGCCACTTACCGCGTTTCAAAAAGACCGGCTGGAAGAGTACCAGGGCCTGAAAAAACAAACCTCACCCGAGGCAATGAAAGAGCGTATGGAGCGCAACCTGCGGGACGTGCAGGGACCTTATGCCCGGCTGTACGCCAACCACAGCGAGGTCAGCATGCAGGGCGAAACCACCGCCATTTTTCATTTTTTGTTTTTTGATGTGCTGCTGTTTATGTTTATCGGGATGGCCTTTTATAAAAACGGCATCCTTACCGGACAGCACAAGGCCAGTACCTATTGGATCCTGTTTGCAGGGGGCATGGGTATCGGGCTCCTGCTCTCCTACTGGCGGATCAACCTGCAGTTCCGTTACCACTTCAACGCATTTGACCACGCTAAATTTGTGGCCTTTGACTTTTACGAACTTTCACGAACCTTCCGGGCACTGGGTATTTTCGGGGGTATTATGCTGCTGCACAAATGGGGTGCCTTCCGCTGGCTGTTCAGGCTTATGCGGCCCGTGGGGCAGATGGCGTTTACCAATTACCTGATGCAAAGCCTGCTCTGCGGGCTGTTTTTCTACGGCGTGGGTTTTGGTTATTTCGGCAAGCTGCAGCTTTACCAGACCTACTACGTGGTAGCGGCAGTATGGGCGATAGAGATTGTATGGAGCCATCTCTGGCTGCGGCATTTTCGCTTTGGTCCGCTGGAATGGGCCTGGCGCAGCCTGACTTATTGGAAATGGCAGCCGATACGAAAAGCACCCGCCCTGCAAGCCGTGGTGCCGGCCGGGAAAGAAGCAGAAGAACCTGCCGTAGCGCAGCACTGATCAGCGATAACCGGTCACCAAGGTGCCAGCTGTTTTCCTTTAACAACCATGACCGGACTGGCTGCCATCAGCCTGTAGCGCAGGCCCTGTTTTCGGCACTACCGGGTACCTGTCTCCGCTGACAACGTGCCGGAACAAAAGTCACGCTCCGGGCAACAAAAGAGACCTTTTTCACCACCAACAAAATTCTTTGCTATGACCTATCATCACACAACCCTTCCCCATGTATCGGCTGATCTGTTTTTAACCGATGGCGGTATGGAAACAACGTTGCTGTTCCTGGAAGGTTATGACCTTCCCTGTTTTGCCGCCTTTGACCTGTTGAAGGATGAAGAGGGCTACCAGGCCATCAAGAACTACTACCGGCGATACCTGAACATTGCCAGGAATTTCAACACGGGTTTTATCCTGGAAAGTCCCACCTGGCGGGCCAATCCCGAGTGGCTGGAAAAGACAGGCTATCCTGCAGCCGCATTGGCAGACGTAAATGAAAAAGCCGTGCAGCTCCTGATAGAGCTGAGAAAAGAGTTTGCGAACGACATCCGCACCATTATCCTCAGCGGGAATATAGGGCCCCGGGGCGATGGTTACAAACCGGAAGCCATTATGACGGCTGAAGAAGCGGAAGACTATCACGCTGCGCAGATAGCGGTTTTCAGTCGCACCGACGTGGATATGGTCTCGGCGTTTACGCTGAATTACGTGGAAGAGGCGATCGGTATTGCCCGTGCCGCTGCGGCCCGCCATCTTCCGTTGGTCATTTCGTTTACCGTAGAAACGGATGGATTGCTGCCGACTGGGATGTCTTTGCAAGAGGCCATCACCCATGTTGACAGCAACGCTTCGCAGCCACCGCTTTATTACATGATCAACTGTGCGCACCCCGATCATTTCTCGCAGCACCTGCAGGCAGCGAAGCAGGCAGGCTGGACCCAACGCATCAAAGGCCTGCGGGCCAACGCTTCGTGTAAGAGTCATGCAGAACTGGATGAAGCGACGGAACTGGACAGGGGGCAGCCGCACCAGTTAGGGATCGAATACAGGAAACTGAAAGAAGCCTTTCCCCAGCTGAACGTGTTTGGCGGCTGTTGCGGCACCGATGACGAACATGTATCTGCCATTGCCCAACAGGTAACGGCTGTTTCGTGATTGCTGGAGTTGCACTAATAGATGCCTTCCGCTGCTGCTCTGGTATGCAGGTATCGCAAAAGCCCCCATTCCCGCAGCTTACGCGATTTCTCCTGCAGCCCGCCTTTCATCACTGGCCAGCATACAGCGGTGCAAGATTTTTATCGTTGCTGAAAGCGTATTGTGTAAAAAACCGACAAGCCGGATCATGCCCATCATTTTGCTGTGCAGAGAGAGCAGCGTTTGTCCTAATTTGAAAAAAACGAGAACATGAGAAACAAGCTTTATTTCCTGCTCGCAGCGTGGGCCTTTTTTCTATCGCCCCTGGCAAATGCCCAGGAAGAAGGCTCTGTGCGGATTGAACCCGCTGAGCAAAAACAGGTGATCGACTCCGTTAGCCGGCGGCTGCTGGACAATTATGTTTTTCCGGAAGTGGCCCAAAAGATGAGCACCCTCATCCGCGAGAACTACCAGAAGGGTGTATACAAGGCAACGGCCAGTGTGGCCAGCTTTGCCGAAAAGCTGACAGAAGACCTGCGGTCCGTGAGCAAGGACAAACACCTGCGGGTAGCGTTCAATCCTCAGGTCTCCAGGCAACTGCAAAACAATGCAGGCGGCGGGGATGAACCGCCGTCTTCCTACCTCGAAAACATGCGTATGAGTAATTATGGCTTCAGGGAAGTAAAGCTTATTGAAGGCAATGTGGGCTACCTGGACCTGCGCGGCTTTACCGATGCCCGCTTTGGCGGTGAGACCGCGGTGGCCGCCATGAATTTTTTAAGCAATGCCAGTGCCCTGATCATTGACCTGCGCAAAAACGGTGGCGGCAGTCCCTCGATGATTCAACTGATCACCAGTTACCTCTATGGCGCCGAACCGGTACACCTGAACAATTTTTATTTCCGGCCTGCCAACCAAAATACCCAAACCTGGACGCTGCCGCATGTACAGGGCAAACGCCGTCCCGACATTCCCGTGTACGTACTGACCAGCAACAAAACGTTTTCAGCAGCCGAGGAATTCACATATAACCTGAAGAACCTGAAACGGGCCACCATCATTGGTGAAACCACAGGCGGCGGCGCCCACCCAGGCGGCACCCTTCGTGCCACCGACCGCTTTACCGTGTGGGTGCCTACCGGCCGGGCCATCAATCCCATTACCAACACCAACTGGGAAGGTGTGGGTGTAAAGCCTGATATCGAGGTAAAGGCCGAGGAGGCCCTCCTTACCGCCCATGTTAAAGCACTGGAAGGCCTGGCAGCCAAGAGCACCGGCACCATCAAACAACGGTACGAATGGGAGCTGCTTTCCCTGCAGTCGAAAAAAGAACCGGTGCAGGTAGCCGAGGCCACGCTTAAAAACTATGCGGGCACCTTTGGTGAGAAGAAAATCGTGTGGGAAGACGGCGGGCTGTACTTCTTTCCTTTCCCGGACCGGAAAGTGAAACTTACGCCACTCACCCATGAAATTTTTGAGCTGAATGAAATTTCAAACGTTCGCCTGCAGGTGCTGACCGAGAACAAAACCGTGGTTGGCATTGCCGAGTTGTTCAACAACGGCCGGGTGGACAAGCACCTGAAAAAATCGTTTTAAGCCTTGCCGCACATTGCCCGAAAGCCATCACAAGGATGGCTTTCGTATTTTATAGGGTTTCACCTTCTTTCGTCCGGCAATATAGCATTTTACGGTTATTCCTTCCTGTTACTACTTATTTATTCCTAACAGGTACGGAAATTTTAGGACGTATGCAGCAAGAACAGCCGGAAGGATAAACATCCTTGGTGGCGCTGTCAGGAACGGGAACCTTCTGATCCGTTTTGTTGATTATATTAGTGCCCTTAATAACTGCTTATGAAATTCTGTACCTCATTTTTGTGCCTGCTCCTGGCCTTTGGTTCTTTTGCACAAGTGCCCGCCGCCAAATGGACAAAATATATCACGAAAGCACAGTACGATGAAGTTGTTTTTGATGCCAAGCCCACCAGGGACAAGGGCCTGATCCTGGCCGGTGTTGATACCGGTTGGTACAGTCAGAAAACAATGATCCTCAACAAAAGCCTGGGGGAGAGGCCTTACCTGGCGAAGCTGGATAGCAACGGGAATGTACAGTGGGATAATGTTCCCAGGAATCATAACGGGCCAAGCAGCACGGTTAGCACCCATGGTTCTGCATTTCTTTCCGTTACCCAAACGGTTGACCAAGGGTATGCTGCAGCGGGGTTTACTAGCCAACAGCTCTTATCCGGCGATCCTTCTAATCCGGACCGCCAGGTCTATGTGGCAAAATACAGCAGCAATGGCGGCTTTCAATGGGAAAAAACGTTTGGCGGGAGCCGGGACGACCGTGCGATGGCCATTGAGGGATTAGCAGATAACGAGTTGATTGTTGCTGGCTATAGCAATTCTTCGGATGGTGACGTTATCGGGAATCATTCTGCCGGTACTGACATCTGGCTGCTCCGTCTCGATAATAAGGGTTCGATCCGTTGGCGCAAATGTTTGGGTGGCACAGGTAATGATACAGCTTATGCGATCCGGCAGACACCCGATAAAGGATTTCTGATTGCCGGTACTTCCTCCTCCCGAGATGGTGATGTTATGACGAATGTTGGGGCAACGGATGCATGGGTGATAAAAACCGACAGCCTGGGGACGATCCAATGGCAGAAAACCTACGGTGACGCGGGTTATGAGGCATTTAAGGCGATTACGTTCAATGCCGATGGCACGTATACCTTTGCGGGCTATTCTGCAAGTTCGTCCTTATTGATACATAATGGTGCGGGGATGAAGGATCTATGGGTAGTGAATACCTCCCCAAATGGCCAGCTTCGCTGGTCAAAACTCTATGGCGGAGCCTATGATGAGGAAGCATTTTCAATTGGGCTTACACCCGATGGCAATTTCCTTGTCTCGGGATATACCAGTTCAACAAATGGAACAGTAAAAACCAGTAATGGGGGTACCGATGCCTGGCTGTTAAAACTTTCTCCGTTCGGAGTCATCCTATGGCAGAAATGCGTGGGCACCGGCAATGACGAAGCTGCCTTTGCCGGATTCAGCCTGGCGGAAAATGACTTTATGATTGCGGGCTTTGGAAGGCCGCTGGGCAGAACGGATTGTGATGCCTACATCGTACGCCTGGGGAATGGAAATACCATCAAGGGAAGTGTTTTTCTTGACACCAACTTTAATGGAATAAAAGATACCGGGGAGCCCTATGCTTCCCAGCAACTGCTGGTAACGGTGCAAAAGCAAGACGGCTATCAGCGATCCACTCTATTACATAACGGTCGGTTTAGTATTGATGTAGATACCGGTTCCTACACCACTGTCATTGGTGTAACCTCCCCTTATTACCAGGTTACCCCGCCTTCGATCAACACGGGATTCACTACCTTTTTCAATACCGATTCGATCAGTTTTGCGCTGCAGCCTTTTCCTGATAAGCAAGACCTGGTGATCAGCCTTTTTGCCTTGCAGCCGGCAAGGCCCGGATTTGATGTTGCCTATCGCATCCAGTATAAAAATGCAGGTACAACAACGGTAACAAATGCGCAAGTGAAGCTGGACAAAGACACCCGGACCAATGTTATGGCGACCTTGCCTTCAGCACCTTCCGGCAGCGGTCATACCCTCACCTGGAATGTGGCGAGCCTGGCACCCGGCGACTCGGCATCTATCGATGTCAGGCTGCAGGTTGCAGCACCACCAGCGGTTAACAACGGCGACACGCTGTCCTTCCTGGCCTCTATCAGCCCGGTAGCGGGCGATGAAACACCCCATGATAATACCGCCCGCCTGAAGCAGGTGGTGGTGGGTTCTTATGACCCCAATGATAAAGCCGAAAACAATGGCGGTGTTGTTCCCTACGCCTTTATCACGAACGGCGAATCGCTCCAATACCTGATCCGTTTTCAGAACACCGGCACCGATACTGCCTTCACGGTTGTAGTGAGGGATACGCTCAGCAGTTTACTGGATGCCGCATCCCTGCAAATGGTCAGTGCCAGTCATCCCTACACTTTAACCATCAACGATGGTGTAAACCTGGCCTGGACATTCTCCAACATCCTCCTGCCTGACAGCAACCGGAACGAGCCTGCGAGCCATGGGTATATTGTATACAGGATCCGGCCGAGAACGGATGTCAGCATCGGTGAGATTATTCACAACACGGCCTCGATTTATTTTGATTACAACCTGCCGGTGCTGACCAATGATGCACCAACACTGGTTGAGAAAAACGGTGTTACCCTGCCATTGGGACTATTGCAATTCTACGGCACCCGGAACAGTGAAACCGTTGTGCTCAGGTGGAAGGCAGAGAGCCTGGCAGGCATCCGCCATTTTGAAATTGAGCGAAGCACAGACAGCCGTCATTATGCCGGCATCGGAAAGCGAATGGCTGTTGATGGCAGCACCGATTTTACGTTTCAGGATAACATTTCTTCTTTTCCTTTACAGCCCTTGTATTACCGTCTGAAACTGGTTGAAGCCAATGGTCATGGCACGTACAGCCAGGTGCTGCTTTTCCGGAGTGCTGAAAAGGCTGAGGAGCTGGAAATTTATCCGAACCCGCTCAAACGAAATGGTTTTGTTTCTTTTGTTTCGGCAACAACTGGAAGAGTGGAACTACAGCTCCTTACTACGGCGGGCAGCCTTGTGCATAACGAATCCATTCGGGTAACAAAGGGGCGGAATACCGTTGCCATAACGGCTGCCGGAACATTGCCTCCGGGTCTTTATGTCATCAGGCTGGTTTCTGCAGGAAATGTCAAAACGAAAACCTTTGCTGTACAATAAGTCTTATTACTCTCCTTCTGCAAAGCCCTGCTCCCGCGGGGCTTTGCTTTTTTACACATTACAGGTGTTGAGGTGTAGTCAAGGTACACAAGCCCATGCCGTCTGCTGCCCAAGCATGTTTTTCTTGCTATTCAATGTTTTACCAACTATACGTTTTAGCCACAGAATCCGGCAGAACCATTGCGGAGGTTTGCCGCAAAAACTAACATTTCTTTTCCCCTCCTAATTGCCACCTTTGTTCCTATGAATGAACACCTGGCCGACGCCATCCGCGCCATTGCCAAGGGGGATACTAGCCTGGCGGAAAGCTTTTTTCGCCGCCCGGGTGGCCGGCGGTACCTGGAGAATATTTCGCTTATTCTCATCAACACCCTTGCCCCGCATGCCACGGAAAAAGAAGAAATGTACCTGGGTTTTGTAGAGGTGCTCGACCATATGGAGGGCCGTATCCTGCGCCAGCTGGAAGGCGAGGAAATACTGGAAGAGGCGCTGCACAACCCGGAAGTGTAAACAGAGCCCTGCAAACATCCTTTCAGCAATGCTGCCCCAGCCTTTTCCCTCTTTGCGCTTTCTATAACCCCTGCCTGTCTTCCATCTAATGCGCCTGTTCTCTGAACCCATTCGTTCCATCGGGCAGTTCGTTTTTGCTCCTCTTTCCTTCCGATTTTGACGGGTATATTTCCCGTCCTGAAACAAGTTCTTCTCCTTGCTACGCAAAACCGTTTTCCTGCTGATGGCCCTGCTCACTTCACTCCATTTTTCTGCCGTATGGAAAAGAATTCCCTTGAAACCATGTTGAAAGGCTTTCATAAAAACCTACTTATTTTCCGGCGTAGATAGTTGGGGTTTTCCCTGTTATGTAAAGTGTTCCCCGGGCTTTGGATGTGCTGGTCTGCGGCTTTGAGCTATATCCAAGCACAGTGCATTTTCCCTCTGCTTTCCATATACAACACTGTTCCTGACAGGCTACAACTTTCCCGATGCCTTGCTACTTATCGTGCCACCGGGTGCAAGTATTTTCTATCTTGCATCAATCCTTCTAAATACATCGTCATGAAGCCCATTCTTATGCTGCTCCTGTGGAGCGCCGGTTACCTGCTCACCACCTATTCCCCTGCTCCGCCTCCTGCCAAAAAGGAGATTCAAACCGGTGCCGAACAAACCGAAGCCTACCTTCCCTTGCTCAAGGGCAAGCGGGTAGCCATGCTGGCCAACCAGACTTCGGTGATCGGGAAAACCCACCTGGTAGACAGCCTGCAAAAACGGGGTGTAACCATTGTAAAAGTGTTTGGTCCTGAACACGGGTTTCGCGGACAGGCCAGTGCCGGTGTACAGGTGGACGATGAGGTGGATAAAAAAACAGGCATACCCGTGATATCCCTGTATGGCAAAAAGAACAAGCCTACCCGACAGGATCTTGCCGACGTAGACATTGTGGTCTACGACCTGCAGGACGTAGGCTGCCGGTTTTACACCAACATCAATGCCCTGGCCCGGCTGATGGAGGCTTGTGAAGAGAACGGAAAAGAACTCCTGATCCTCGACCGGCCTAACCCGAATGGTTACCTTATTGACGGTCCGGTGCTGGATATGCAGTTCAGGTCGGGCATTGGAATGTTTCCCCTGCCGATTTCGCACGGCCTCACAGTGGGAGAGTTTGCGCATATGGCTAATGGTGAAGGCTGGCTGAACAAGGGTGTCAAATGCAAGCTGCGGGTGATCAAGGTGGCTAATTATACCCACGACATGGCGTATACCCTGCCGGTGCCGCCCTCACCTAACCTGAATACCCAGCAGGCGGTGTTGTTGTATCCCTCCACCTGCCTGTTTGAAGGCACCTACCTCAATCATGGCCGGGGTACCCTTTATCCGTTTACGGTGATTGGCAGCCCGGAATTAAAAGGCAAATACGATTTTTCCTTTACGCCAACCAGTATCAAGGGTATGGCCGAAACCCCGCTTTTTATGAACCAGGTTTGTTATGGGCTTGACCTGCGCAACTATGATGTAAACCAGCTGCGCAAGAGCGGAAAGCTTAACCTGCAATGGATGATGGATCTCTACCGGGCCTCGCCGCACAAGGAAAAATTTTTCGATTCCAAACTAAGTAGAGAGATGGGCGTGATTGAACGGCTGGTTGGCACGGCGCAATTCCGGCAACAGATTGTTGATGGCACACCGGAAAAGGAGATCCGCCAAAGCTGGGAGCCCGGCTTAACCGCTTACAAAAAGATGCGAACCAAATACCTGCTTTATCCATAAGCATGCTGTACCTGATCCGGTAAACTAACAGGCATCGCAGAAGCAATTTTGACTTGTAGCTATGCTTCCGGGAAGGGTATTGTGCCTGCTACAGCAGAACCGTCCCGCCGCCCCTTGCCTGCACACGCTGAGGGGAAGCTTTTGCAAGTGCTTTCCCTGTTTTTATATTAGCCGCATTCCTCCAAAACGCGTATCTTCTCCATTCCGGAAAAATGATCTGCCGTTTTTATTCTGCACACCCCCTGTTGCAAAGTTTTGTCAGCAACATCATGATCTACACAAACCAGTACGATCGGGGGGAGCCTTTGCCGGTGAACCTGTTCCCGGCTATCCCGGAACACAGTCTTTATTTTTATCCCCGCGATCCCCTGACGGTGCACCAGCTTGAAAGCAGTACCACCTTTACGGCACCGCCCAGCATCCTGGTGGGTCCGCAGGTAGAACGGGTAAATCTTTCTCTTGGCCACGATCACGTGGTGGTACGGGTAGGCTTTCGCGTGGGTGGCCTGCACCGCCTTTTAGGGCTACCCCTGCACCGGATGGTTGATTACACGGTGAACAGCGAAGACTTTTTGGGTACGGATATCCGTGAGACCACTGACCGCCTCCGCGAAGCCGCCGATTTTGAAGGGATGAAAACAGCAGTAGAGGCTCTCTTGCTGCGGTGGGCGAGCAGGGTGACGCCGGTGGAAAACCTGGACAGAGCGCTGCAGGTGTTAGTGGCCGGCGGCGGCCACACGTCCATTGCCTACCTGGCAAAAGAATCCTGCCTCAGTCTTAAACAATTTGAACGAAAGTGTAAGGAACGCATCGGGCTTTCGCCCAAGCTTTTTGCCCGCATAATCCGCTTCTCCAAAGCCTACCGGATGCGGGAGATCCATCCCACCCTTAGCTGGAAAGCTATTGCCCACACGGCGGGTTATTTTGACCAGATGCACCTGATCCGGGACTTCAAAGTGTTTACGGGCACCTTACCTACTGTGGTGGATAAAGAACTGTCGGAAACCCCTTGGCGGCTGCAGGCTGACCTACAGCTGTAAGAATGTCTATTTTGTACTATGCATGTGCCTTTTGGAGATTGAATTTTGTGTCCATTAAATACTCCTATATGTATCGATCTATATTCTTCAGCCTTATCCTCCTTTGCGCCACCGCACCTTTTTTGGGTAGCGCACAGGCGCCGGACCTCATCCTCACCAACGGAAAAATTTTCACCGCCGATGAGGCGGTACCTTATGCCGAAGCCATTGCTATCCGGGGCGACCGGATCGTGGCTGTGGGCACGACAGCCGCTGTTGAAAAAAGGGCCGGCGCTACTACGCGGCGGATTGACCTGGGCGGGCGGACGGTGATCCCCGGTATCAACGATGCCCATGATCATATTGGCTATGGCACTCCCTTCGGCCGGTTCATCAACTTTACCGAACCGATGCTCCCCGGCCCCACCCTGCAGCAGGTGCTGGATTCGCTGGCAATGACGGTAAAGCAGGTGCCGCCAGGCACGCTTATCCAGGGAAACATCGGTCTGCGCCTGATTGAAGACACCCTGGCCCGCCGGGAATCGCTGGATAAGGTGGCGCCGGAGCACCCGGTGATCCTGAACGCACCATGGGGGCATGGCACGATCCTGAACACCAAAGCCATGCAACGCCTGGGCATCTCCCCTACGGCGCCGGACCCGGTGGGTGGCCGGTACGAACGGATAAAGGGCACCCAGGAACTCAGTGGCTTGTTTGCCGAATACGCCGAATTTGACATTAAACGCCGGTGGTATTCTTCGTTGCCCAATGACATACTGGTAAAGGGCTTTCAGCAGTTTGCAGAAGAAGCCATTCGAATGGGTATCACCTCCGTACAGAATATGGCTACCTCGCTGGAACTCGACAAGATGGTGTCGGTAGTCCGGGAAGCCCAACTGCCGCTACGCATCCGCATTATCCGTTTCCCGGGAACCTCCTCGAAGGGCCGGGAGCTTTCTTCGTGGAGCAAAACCTACCCTGCCACTGCCCGTTACGAAGTATCGGGAACCAAATGGATCCTGGACGGCACACCGCTGGAAAGAGGGGCGTTTATGCAGTCAGCCTACAGCGATCAGCCGGGGCAGCAGGGAACCCTGAATTTTCCGCTGGACACGATACGTTCCATTGTCCGGGAAGGGCTGCAAAGCCGGGAGCAACTGCTGCTGCATATTGTGGGTGATTATACGCCTGCCCTGGTGATCGAAGAAATGAAAAAAGCTGCCGGTGCCCCGCAATGGCGGGCCAAAAGGGTGCGATTTGAACATGCTGACGGACTGCTCTTTGACCAATGGAAAGATGCTAAAGACCTCGGCATTGTGGCCGTAGTAAACCCTTCGCATTTTACATTTGCGGAAATCAACCATACACGGTTGGGAGAAGGACGTGCCAGGACTTACCAGCCGTTCCGCTCCCTGATAGAAGCGGGCATACCGGTAGCCATCGGGTCGGATGGTCCGAACAATCCTTTCCTGAATATCATGTTTGCTGCTATGCACCCTACTAATCCCGCCGAAGCCGTGAGCCGGGAGCAGGCGGTGATCGCTTATACCCGTGGCTCGGCTTACGCTGAAAATAAGGAGAAAGAAAAAGGTGTGTTGAAAGCGGGTATGCTGGCCGACCTGGCCGTGCTTTCACAAGATATATTTACGGTGCCGTTGCAACAGCTTCCGGGCACCACCAGTGTATTGACGGTAATTGGCGGGCAGGTGGTATATGATGCGGGAGTTGTTGGTAAGGACAAATGATGCCTCTTTCATAAACTTCCCCTAATATACTGCCATGCTGTAGTGCTGCCGGCATCTCATTTCTCTGAGGCCAGCCTTCTTATCTCGCCCCGGCTGTACACGTAAAACCGCTACCGCTGCAAAGTGGTTTTACCTTTTCTGTCTCCGGCTCTTTGCGGCTCCTTTTTTCTGCCGTTTATTTGTGCCCATTCGTTAACCCTTTATTACAAACCCAAAATTCAGCACTTATGAAAATTATGTATCCCATCTTTTGTGTAGCAATTGCCGTTGCCTCCTGTCAGGATAGCCCCAAAACCACGGAAGCTACCCCTTTGTTGAAGAGCGATACCAGCTTTGTTGTTGGACCTGAACTTCCGCACCAGGATACCACTGCTACGGTGCAGGCGCCACCGCCACCGCAAAAACCCCGCACCACAAGCAAAAAAGCAACCACAACTGCCGCAACAAAAAGCAATAGCCAGGGCAACGGTGCCACTACTGCAGAAGAGGGCAACAGTGCTGCGCAACCCGGCACACAACCCGCCGCCGAAGAAACGGCAAAAAAAGGCTGGAGCAAAACGGCCAAGGGTGCCGTGATTGGTGGTGTAGTAGGTGCCGGAACCGGTGCGATCATTAATAAAAAGAACCGGGCTGCCGGTGCCGTTATTGGCGGCGTGGTGGGTGCAGGCGCCGGTGCCGTTATTGGCAATGAGATGGACAAAAAAGACGGCCGTCATTGAGAACAGATTCACGCTATTGAAGACGCAGTCCTGGTGGCTGCGTTTTTTATTTCGTTTATTGATAACTGTTAGGTTTTGGTATGCGGCCAATAAGCTGTGCTTATGATAATACCTGAAGAGATGTGTACCGTAGCTGCTCAATTATATTGGTAAATCGACCCTTCAAGTGCGGACCTTTAGCTGAGAGGGTCCGTCTTTAACAAGCAGCGCTAAGCAGGCAGGAGTTTGCACCGTTGCTACAAACTACAATAGCACCTGGAGTGTTTCTGCATTTCACTGGAAGGTTTGCCATAAGATTCTCTTAAACCGGTCGGATGGAAAACGACCGGCCCTGTCAGGCTGACCCGAACCCCCTTTGGCCGATACTTCTTCTTTATTGGCCTATCAGCCGGTATTCCGTTGCCGAATTCATGTAGCTTAGAAATATATACCAACATCAATGAAACCAGCTTCTCTTTACCTGGCAAACGTAAAAAAACAGAAATTCCTGCTTTCCCTGTTTTTTGTCCTGCTTTCGTCGCTCCTGTTTGCCCTGTTGTGGGTATCCTTTATTGTAGCTGCCATCAAGGTACTGAAGTAAGGACGGTACATCCAAAACATCTCTATCTACAGTACCAACTGAAATGCATAACCGGTGATGCATAAAATTTATCCTGCCAATATCCGCCGGATGCACCGTACAGTACAGGAATTAACCGGAAATCTTTTGTACCACTTCCTGATCGCGAAATGAACTGCGCCTGAAGCCTAGTAAAAATAATTTTTTGCGCAACTAAATAGTTGCATGTATATTTGCAACCATATCGTTGCATATATGATGGAAACCCGCAGAGATGTATTCCAGGCCATAGCCGATCCCACAAGGAGGGCGATTATCCTGCTGCTGGCCACGGCAGCCATGACGCCGAACGCCATTGCCGAACATTTCGACAGCAGCCGGCAGGCTGTTTCCAAACACCTGCAGGTACTGATGGCCTGTGAAGTGGTACGGCAGGATACTCAGGGAAGGGAAATTTACTATCACCTCAACACCGACAAGATGAAAGAGATCGAAAATTGGCTGGAGCAATTCCGGCAACTGATGGCCAAACGCTTCGATCAACTCGATACAGTATTAACTCACCTCAAATCAAAAAAGCCATGACCAAAGCAATCCTTTTCAATTTCGTTGTAGACAAAGAGGCCAGAACGATCCGGGTAGAAAGAGCTTTCAACGCCCCGCTCCACCTGGTGTGGGCCGCCTGGACCCAACCCGAGATCCTGGACCAGTGGTGGGCACCCAAACCCTGGCGGGCCGAGACCAAAACCATGCAGTTTACCGAGGGCGGACACTGGCATTATTGCATGGTGGGGCCGGAAGGCGATAGACAATGGTGTTTGTTCGAGTTCCAGCAGATCGATCCCGAAAAGCTTTTTTCCGGACTCGATGCTTTTTGCGACGAGCAGGCCGTGGCGGATAATACAAAGCCCAGAATGCACTGGCAGAATGCCTTTAGCGGCGACGGGGAGAGCACGACGGTGAACATCAATCTTCGGTTTGATGATCTATCTGACCTGGAAACCATCCTTCAAATGGGCTTCCGCGAGGGCTTTACCATGGGGCTGGAGAATCTGGACGAATACCTTCAGTCGCAGGTAAGGTCAGGAGTTGTAGAAAAATAGGCAAGGGCCAACCCGCCATTTGCAAAGATTGGAAGCCGGTATGCATCGGCCACTTTCTGCCTTTGCCGCAGGCTATGGCTTTCGTCAATTGCACAGAGAACCCACCAGCTATTGTAGAGCGAAAAATCCTTTTCATCAATGATAGGATATTGACGGCGTTGGGTTTAATTTTAATGCGATGAACCGATCTGTGACACAGCATCGCCGTCAGCTTGCCGCTATCATGTTTGCCGATATTGAAGGGTATTCTTCACTCATGCAGGAGAATGAAGAGCAGGCCATCCAATGGAGAGCCCGTTACCGGGAAACCCTGGAAAGCCAGCACCAGCAGTATGAAGGCCGCATTATCCAGTTTTACGGTGATGGCACCCTGAGCATTTTTTCCAGCGCGGTTAATGCCGTTGCCTGTGCACTGGCCATGCAGCAAGCCTTTCAGCAGCCGCCTGCCCTCCCGGTGCGAATCGGCCTGCACAGCGGCGATATTGTTTTTGACGATAACCAGATCTTTGGCGACAGCGTTAACGTTACCTCCCGCATCGAATCGCTGGGTGTGGCAGGCAGTGTGCTGCTCTCTGAAAAAATAATTGACGAAATCGGCAATCATCCTGAATTCAAAACGGTATCTGTCGGCAGTTACCAGTTTAAAAACATCCGGCGCAAAATGGAAGTTTTTGCCCTGAACCATCCCGGCC
Organism: Flavisolibacter sp.; assembly: GCA_035998945.1. GTDB lineage: Bacteria > Bacteroidota > Bacteroidia > Chitinophagales > Chitinophagaceae > Flavisolibacter. Next base: position 53,303 of record DASYHD010000018.1, read on the forward strand.
TGGTGGTGCCAGCGCCCAATTCCCTAAAAGGAAAGCTGGCGCCGCAGTCCCGGAATGCACCGCCTGCTGGCGGAACACAAGCCTCCGGCCCTATTGAAAAAAGCATTGCGGTGCTCCCCTTCGTTAACCTGAGCAACGACCCCGAGCAGGAATACTTCAGCCAAGGTGTGGGTGAAGAGATCCTGAACTCCCTCTCCAAGCTTAAAGACCTGAAGGTGGTAAGCCGATCCTCTTCCTTCCAGTTTGATGCCCGGCATATAGATCTCCAGGAGGTAAAGGAAAAGCTGGGTGTGAAAACCGCCCTGCAGGGAAGCATCCGTAAGCAGGGCCGACGCCTGCGGCTGATGGTGCAGCTGGTGAACCTGGATACGGGCCTCCACCTGTGGTCGGAAAAATATGACCGCGACCTGGACGATGTGTTTGCCGTGCAGGATGAAGTGGCGTTATCGATCACCGAGAAGCTGAAATGCACTCTGTTGGAAAACGACCGGGAGCTGATTACGAAAAATCCCACAACTAACGTAGGGGCCTATGAACTGTACCTGAAGGGGCGCTATTACATGAACAAGCGGGGAGGTACCCTTCTCATGGCTATCCAGGCCCTTGAACAGGCCATAACAGTGGACCCCGGTTTTATGCTGGCGCACACCGCCTGTGCCGATGCCTACCTGATGGCCGGCTTTTATGGCCTGCTGCCGCCATCCGAAGTAACTGCCAAGGCAAGGAAATCGGCGGAAACTGCTTTACAACTGGATGCCGAAGCCTGCGAACCCTACGCTACGCTGGGCTACCTGTACACCTGTTTTGAGTGGAACTGGGAAGAAGCCGAAAAAAACTTTTTACAATCGCTGGCCATTAATTCCCGCTACGCACAGGCGCATTTCTGGTATGGCTGCCTGTACCTGGCCTGGGTAAAGGGCGATTTTATGGGTGCCATCACCCATGGCAGGATCGCTATTGAACTGGAGCCACTCTCTCCCCTGGCCCTTGGCCTCTATGGTTCTATCCTGCACTCAGTAGGCCAATACGCCGAAGCGGTGACTTACTGCAAAAAAGGAGCGGATGAGGAGCCGGATTCTTTTATCTGCCATCTTTACCTCGGCCTCTCGTACCTGGCCCTGCGACGGTACAAGGAAGGCATTGATGTGCTGGAGCAACTTTCACGGGTTTCCCGCAAGTTTCACTTAGCCCAGAATGTGCTGGCCATTGCCTACTGCAAGGTGTGGAAGTTTGCCAAGGCACAACAGATCCTGAATGAGCTGAAAGAAAGAGCCGCCACCGAATACGTGTCGCATTCCCTTACGGGCATTGCGCTGGCTTCCCTGGAGGAGCTGGACGAAGCCTTTGTACACCTGGAGCAGGCTTTTGAGGAGCAGGAGCCCCTGCTGCTAACCCTGAAATATCAATCCTGGATACCGGATACCCTGCGGGAAGATCCACGGTACGAGCCGCTCCTGCGACGCATTGGTTTTTCATAAACGATCCACTGCTTTACTGGATAATCATTGCCGTTATTAAAAACGCCTATTGTAATCGTTTCAGAATCGCAGGGCTCACCATAAGAGCTTACCAAAGGCTATTTGCGAAGACCGGGTGAAAGGGAAATGCTATGCTCCAGCAGTCTTTTTCTCAGAAGCAGCGTTGTCCTATATTTAGCATTCAATCGACCACGTTATGAAAAAGGCAGTCCTCTTTATCCTACCCATCCTTTTCCTGCTTTCCCTGGCAAACCCTTCCTCCGGCCAGGCTACTGATTCGCTGCCGTTGGTAACAGTATCGGGCAACCGTTTTATGGCTGCAGGCAAGCCGATTGTTTTACGCGGATTAGATGCGAGTGACCCAGACAAGCTGGAGAAGGACGGGCACTGGAACCGCGAGTATTTTGAACAGGTCAAAAGCTGGGGGGCCAACATTATCCGCTTTCCCGTTCATCCCCGGGCCTGGCGCAGCCGGGGAAAAGAAGCTTACCTGAAACTGCTGGATGATGGTGTAAAATGGGCCACAGAACTGGGACTGTACGTAAACATCGACTGGCACAGCATCGGCAACCTGCGCACCGAAATGTACCAGAGTGCCGGTTACGAAACCACCCGCAAGGAAACCTATGAGTTCTGGCGCACCATGGCGGCGCATTACAAGGGCCATACCACCGTTGCATTTTTTGAACTGTTCAACGAACCGACGGTGATGAACGGGCAACTGGGCCTTTGTTCCTGGCAGGACTGGAAGGCCATGAATGAGGAAATGATCACCATTATCAGGGCACACGGAGCGAAAGCCATCCCGCTGGTGGCCGGCTTTAACTGGGCCTATGACCTGACTCCGGTAGCCAATGAGCCAATCCATGCCGAGGGCATCGGCTATGTCAGTCATCCTTACCCACAAAAAAGGCCTAAACCCTGGGAAGAAAAATGGACGGCCGACTGGGGTTTCGTGGCGAAAAAGTACCCGGTAATGCTAACCGAGATCGGGTTTTGCGGACCCGATGAAAAAGGCGCCCATGTTCCTGTCATCAGCGATGAATCGTATGGCGAGGCCATTACCCGCTATTGCAACGAGAACGGCATTTCGTATTCCGTTTGGGTGTTTGACCCGCAATGGGCTCCCATGCTGATCAGCGACTGGAAGTTTACCCCCACACGGCAGGGCCGTTTCTTCAAACAGGCCCTATTGAAAGCAGGAAAGCCCTAGCCATGCAACCCTTGTTCATAAAAAGGAAATTCGTCTGGCTTTGTTTGGACAGATGCGGATGCGCAAAAAGAAGCCCGGGTAGCCCAAATCCTACAGCAGGCTTTCCCGGGCAGAGAGCTTGTCTGGATCAACGTTCTCCGGCAAAACTGGAATGGCGGCGGTATTCATTGTTCCCTCCAGCAGGAACCTAAACGAAAAAAGCTTTGATGCGGTAATAATCATCCTTTACCAACCTGCTGCCGGTTGATTCACTACCAGTTTGCACCCAGGCGATACCGGCAGTCATTCACCTATTTAGCTTTGGTCTCAACAAACCGTTTATCCGAGGCCGTTAGTTAGCAGATAAAACAGTGCATCAGGCATTGGGCGAGGCAACTATCCACGGCTTATACCTGGTGCAATGATCCCCTTCGCCTGGATGGGCCTTACTGCATTGGCAGCAAAAACAAAAACAGGCCTTGCTTTGAGCAAATGCCGCTTGTTATGGCTGTTTGGGTGCAGAAACCGGTGGCTTTGGTGCCGGCACTACGTTCTTGATTGGTTTGGTTGTCTGGAGGAAGGCGAAAATGGCCTTGATCTCGTCGTCGGTCATGTAGCGGTATACGTTCCAGGGCATAGGCGGCAGCAACGGCCGGGTGTTGTCCATTCCCTTGTATTTGCCTTCGCGAAGTGCCTTCATAAACTGGGCTTCCGTCCAACTGCCCGTGCCGGTTTCATCAGAGGTCAGGTTAGCGGCATAAGAAACGCCCCAGGGCCCAACCCAGGAAGTCAGGTCGCCGGTAACAGCCAGTCCTTTGCTTTCCATTTCCTTGCGGTTCACGGCAAATTCGGGAGAGCCGGCCGGAAAGCCTGAGAGTAAGCGGGAACTGTCGAAATCAGGTCCCATCGGCGTCATCACTTTTGGCGTATGGCAATCATGACAGCCAGCAATGGTTACAATGTGCTCGCCCCACTTAGCGGCGGAGCCAAAGCCCCCGTAGCGGTAGAGTGCCAATGAATCGGTCGCCTCTTCCCGCATACCGGCTACTTTTGGCTCATTGTTGGTGCTGCTACACGAGGAGAAAAGGACAAAGGCGCTGCAGGCGATCAGCACCTTCAGAAGATCTTTTTTCATACTGCTTTTGTTTTGGTGAGGTGAATAGATGCATCTTAAATATAATATTTTTTCACCCCACCTGGCAGTATTTTTTTATGGGCCGGCTGCTGGTGTTTCCACGTTTTTACGCCACCGGCAGCAATACATGGAACGTTGCTCCTTCTCCCGGTCTTCCTTCGGCCCAGATGGTGCCTCCGTGATTCTCCGCAATTTTTTTGCACAAGGCCAGGCCGATACCGGTGCCTTCATATTCGCTGCGGCCGTGCAGCCGTTTGAATAGCGTAAAGATCTGCCCTGCATATTCCTGTTCAAACCCGATCCCGTTATCACTTACAGTAATCAGCACATAGGCTTTTTCCCGATCAAGGCTACTGCTTTGCGGCAGGTCGTCATTGGCAACGCTTTCTCCCCTGATATAAATGCGGGGCGGAACGCCGGGTTTGGCAAACTTCAGGGCATTGGTAATCAGGTTGTAAAAAAGCTGGTGCAACTGGTTGTGTACGGCCACTACGGTGGGCAGCGAGCTTTTCTCCACCACAGCATCTTTCTGCTCCATTACCAGGTCAAGGTCTGATTCAATCTCCCCTATCACTGTTGATAGATCTGTGGGCAGAAACTGCCTGTCCTCCCTGGTCTGGTGCGAGTACTGCAGCAGGTCGTCGATGATGTTCTTCATCCGCTGCACGGAAGTACCAATCTTGGACAGGTAACTTTTTCCCCTTTCATCCAGTTGGGTGTTGTTGTGCTCCAGCATAAAATTGCTGAAGGTGGCAATCTTGCGGAGCGGCTCCTGCATATCGTGGGAGGCGGCATAGGCAAACTGTTCCAGTTCGCGGTTTTTGCTTTCCAGTTCCTGTGTACGCTCTTTTACCCGCTGTTGCAGCAAGGCTTCGTTGTGTTCAATTTGCTGCCGGTACTGTACCTGGGCGGTCACGTCCTGGATGACGCCGCGGATCTGTACTGCTTTGCCCTCCTGGTCAAAAAAAGTGCGGCCCAAAGAACGCAGGTAGCGTTCCGCTCCGGTTTGGGGGTTTTGTACCCGGTAGGTAATGTCATGGCGACTATAAGTTTCTTCCCGGGTGGTATTCATAATTTCCTGTACTACCCGCTCCCGGTCGTCGGGGTGGATGGCAGCAAAAATGGCTTGCATGGCAAGTTCCGTTTCGCTAAAGCCAAACCAGCCGGCCACCCGCTCTGTAAAACGACCCTTGAAAGGAACCAGGTCCACCACAAAAGTGCCCAGTTCTGCAATGTCGACGGCCATCTGCAGTGCCTCCCGGTTTTCCTCCACCTTGCGCCGCGACAGTACCTGCTCCGATACATCGATTGCAACATGCAGGACGGCCGTTGCCTTACCGGCTTCCAGAATAGGCGTAAAGGACAGGTCGAAGTAATGGGTTTGCGGCTGGCCGTTGTCGAACAGCACCACAGGAAGCTCAGTGCCCCGGAAGGGCTTACCGGTTTCCAGCACTGTTAACAGGAGGTTGAATACATCCTGGCCTGCCACCTCAGGAACCGCTTCCAGCAAGTTTTTTCCCAGGACCTCTTCCGCTGTTCTTTTGCCCATTATTTTCAGCATGGGATCGTTGATGCTTTCAATCACCAGGTCCTGGCCCCGCGTCAGGGTAATGGCTACAGGTGCCTGCTCTACCATGTGGCGGAAGCGTTCTTCACTTACCTTCATGGCAGCCTGGGTTTTTCTCTGTTCCGTAATGTTGGTGAACAGGAGAGCCACCTTGCGACTTTCTTCGCCACCGGGGCGATAGGCATAAACATCAAACCAGCGCCCCATCGCTTCCGAGCCTTCGATAAAACGGATAGGCTTTCCCGTGAGGGCAACATTGCCGTACAGGGTAAACCAATGTGCTTCCAGGTTAGGCACCAGTTCCCGGGCTGTTTTGCCCAGAGCGTCTTTCAGGCCCGTCAGTTCTTCAAACACCGGGTTGGCTTCCAGAAAGCGGTAGTCTACCGGCTGGCCCCCCTCGTCAAAAATCATTTCCAAAACGCAAAAGCCCTGGTCCATCGACTCAAACAAGCTGCGGTATTTTTCTTCATTTTCTTCTACCCGCTTGCGGGCTTCCACCAGCTCCGTCACATTGTATGACAGCGTAAACACACCAGAGGGCTGCAAGCTCTCATCATCGTAATAGGGCTGGTACACCATGTCGAAATAGTGCACTTCTTCCCTGCCGTCTCGCCGGGTAACCACCGGCACTTCTTTACCGATAAAAGGCTTCCCGGTTTTCACCACTTCATCAAATACCGGGATAATGTTTTGTGTTCCTGCTTCGGGTATGCCCTGGAGCAGCGGCTTTCCGATGATCTCGGGACCTTTGCCCCATAGCTTCAGCGCTTCGCTGTTGGCCAGTTCCAGTATATAGTCTTTTCCGCGGGTAATGCCTATCACCAGCGGCGTTTCCATAAACAGGCGGTGAATTCTTTCCATGCCCCTGATATCCACTTCACGCTTTTCGGCCTTTACTTTTTCGCTAATATTCTGGGCGGTATGGATGATACAGCAGATCTCTCCCTGCGCATCCAGCACCGGCGTGCTGGTGTTTTCCCAGTAAATTTCCTGGAATGTGCCACCGCCGATCGCAACATCATAACGCTGGCGCTTCATCTGGTGCGGCGCACCGGTACGAACCACTTTGTTGAGTGAATCCAGGAGGTTTTTATGCCCTGAGCTTTCGGTATCGGCCGGGTTGGCAGGAAAGACATCAAAAACACTCCTGCCGATAAAATGTTCCCGGGGCAGACCAACAAACCGGCACATGTCCTGGCTCACTGCAATCATGGTAAACCGGGGCGAATCCGGTAAAAAAACAACCCGTAGTCCCGGGGTTGCTTCAAAAAGGCTCAGGTCAAGCGCCTGCCAGGTGGCGGAATGGGGTGTTTCTTTCGTCATATAGGATGAGACCTGAAGGTAAGCATTTCAGCAAAGTGCCCGCCTGTGCCGGCGTATGAAGTTTCCAGCGGGAGGAAATATTCTTAACCCGGTTTTTCTATTGGGCAGTTCAACATAGGAAGTATAAAACCGTTTTTATGACTCCGCCAGGAGCACTAACAGAACGCATTAAACGTTTTCTTCCAGGCTTTCATACCGGAGCAGCATTACCCAGATGGGATTGGTACGGTTTGCCGTCAGCACAAACCTGCTTTCGCCCACCGTTTCAAAGCCCTGCTTCTGGTAAAAGCGGATGGCCCGGTGGTTTTCCTTCCATACATCCAGCCACATTCCCTTTTCTCCCGCACTCCTGGAAAGGTCAACAGCCTGCTGCAACAGGTGGTGGCCCAGTTTCAGGTCGTAATATTCTTTTAGCAGGTAGAGGCGCTCCAGTTTGGTGACCGGCTGCAGGGAAATGGCAGGATGTGGGCTACCCAGGATCATCTTGTAATAACCAACTGGCCTGTTGTTGTAAACAACGGCCGTAAAGAGGTTGGCCTCATCCGCCAATTCGGCCCGGCAGGCCTCCTCGCTGAAACTCCTTTCCACGTACTGCTGCATGACCTCAGCAGGTGCACTGTGCCCGTGCGATTCCAATAAACTGGTGCCGCCAATCTCTGCCAGCAGTGCTGCATCGCCAGGCGTTAACCGAACAAAAGAAACCATGCCGCGAAAATAGCGGAGGAATAGCTTGCCCTGCATTCTGTAGCACGGCTTGCCATCAGGAAGGCCTGGACCTCTCCCTTGCGATGCACCTTGGGTATTTTGCGGAGTGCTCCATGAGTAGTTTGCAAGGAGAAATGATTGTGACGGTGTGGAGCAGAGCAGTTGCACAAGGACCTACAATTGAAGCAGCAAAAATTCCGGTTGATCCCTGATGCCGTTGCCCCTACACCTACACCTTTCCGACCTTTAAATAAAACAGAAACCATGCGACTCAACCTCACCCTTAACGGTATTCTGGTGGCTTCGGCACCGGTAAATCCTGCACGCTGCAAAGATGAATTTTACCTGCAGGCCTTGCGCCAGCAGATCCTGTTGCAAAACAGGGATACCATTGAACGCATTCCTGCCCGGCCTTTTTTCTACCTGGAGGTACCGGCATCATCGGCCTCCCTTTCCTACGGCAGAAAAGGCGCTGAAGCATGAGATAAAAACCTTATTCCTGTTTTTACCCTTTGCTTTTTTCTACCATCCTTCTTCCCCATACGATCCTGCGCAGCGTAGAGCCAACCGTCATAACAGGAGCGCCGCTGTCTTCCACCATTTCATCTACCATTCACAGGCAACAGGTAATGCCTGCCACTCCTCTTAATTGCTGTATCCGGTGCGCTCTTCCACAGGCGCCAAAAACTTCACTTGCGCATAACCGTTGCCAAACAAGTATGTAAACTTTGAATGAAACCGAAGAAAGTTCCTTGGATAAAATTTCATTTTCCCTTTGCCCTCTCTGCAACAACTCACTTTCCATCACACTGCATTGAAAAAAGGCTGTTCTCCTAAAGTCTTGTTAACAGCATGAAAAGCACCCAACGCTTTTTTCTCCCTGTCGGGTATTGTTGAAAAGCGATCATCATTCATCATTAAAACAATCAACCATGCCAACACAATCTTTCGGAGAAAAAACAATGCAGCAAAGCACAGTACCTGCATCGCAGCACAAGTTCGCTAACCAAAAACAAATCACCACAAATCAACGCAGCATGAAAAATTACCTGTTCGTCATCGCCCTGTTTCTTACCACATTTGCCAGTGCACAAACAACACCAAAAAATGCACTGAAATTCAACCCGCTTTCCCTGCTGGTCATGACAGGGAACGTATCCTATGAACGTTCCTTATCCAACAACTTGTCGGTACAGCTGGGCGGCTTTTATTCCGGTGCCGGGCTTGAAGGGCATAAATACGAGGGCTTTGGTATTGTTCCGGAAGTACGCTTTTATTTCGGCGGGCAGCGCAAACCACTCAACGGAGGATATATTGCACCCTTTGGCCGTTACCAGAATCTTTCCATCACCAACAAAGAAATCAGCAACAAGGCCGACATTACCACGCTTGGTGGCGGTGCTGTAGCAGGCTACCAGAAACGATGGGAAAGCGGGTTTGTACTTAACGTGTTTGCCGGGCCTTCTTTCAACAGGCTCACCTTCCGCAACGACAACCAGGAAGATGATTTTGACCTGAAAAGCGGCATGAATGGCTTTGGTCTGCGTACCGGCCTGACCCTTGGTTCTTCCTTTTGATGCAATGTAAAAGGACGGCGCCTGCCGTCCTTTTTTATGCGCAGCCGAATGTATAAAGCTTCAATAGGCCGACCGGCTGGGGATCACTTCCGCCTCTGAAAATGATGCCGTGTATTTTTTCTTCAGCCCTGCCAGCTCGCTCTTTTTTCCCTGTGCCTGCAAGGCCTGGTAGAGTCCCAGCAGGGACCAGCCATTGCCTGGATTCCACACGAGGTCTTCCCGGTAAACGTTTTCCGCTTCCTTTGGCCGGCCTAACTGCAGCAGAAAAGCACCCAGGTATTGCCGTGCCGGCAGCATCCAGATCTTTGGTTCGGAATAGATAAGACTATCCTCGGCACGAATAGCTTTTTTGATAGCGCTGATTGCCTGTGCAGGTTCCCGCCGTTCAAAGAAAAGCGTTGCCTGTAAAATGTTTTCGGCTACCGTTGCACATTCGGCCGGGCTGCTGGTATGCGGTACAAATTTTTTCCGCAGGGCTTCGTCCTTCATCGCCTCCCGGAGTTGCCCTAACGCAGCTTCCGCCTGGCTATGGCTGCCGGTCCTGGCCAAAGCCATTCCCCTGGCAAAATGATGGAGTATCTGGGCATAACGCCAGCCGGGCTCTATGCGGGTAGCGTCCTGCAAAATATCGTTCCATTTACCCAGCCGCACCATAGCAAGTTGCGGGAACATGTACTGGTACTGCAGGTACATGGCTTCTCCGGTTGGCTGTACACTGTTGCGCAGGACCAGGGATTTGGCAAGGGCCTTTTCCTGCATTGCGCCGCTGAGAGCACAATAAGCATCCACCGCAAAATAATGTGGCACATGCACCTGTGGCAACAGCCCCTTTGCCAATGAGTCGTACACCACCAGGCTGCGGTCGGCTTTTTCATTTGCGTCAACACCTTTGGCATAGTAACCAATGCGCTCATACTCATGGCTCGACATGTGCACCATATGGGCCACACCCGGGAACAGCCGGAGCAGCGAGTCGGCGCCAGGCAGGGCAACTTCGGGTTGGCGGGATGCCTCCGTTACATGAATATAATAGTGCAATGCAGCGGGATGGCGCGGATCTTTTTGCAGAATGTCTTCGCAATATTGCACCAGCTCCGGCGTCCAGGCTTTGGGCCGCCCGTCGTTGTACCAGAAGTCCCAGGCATGAAGCAACATCACGGCATCGGTGTAGAGGGCTTTGATGTCGATATCATCAGCATAGGTATGCACCAGCGGCTTCAGGGCTTCGGCATAGCGTGCATTGAGAACAGATCGTTGCCCATCGGAAGGATCGTTGCTGTCGTAACGCAGGTTCATGGCTGCTATCAGTGCCCTTTCTTTGGCGCTGGTCTCCGCTGCATGACGGTTCATGGCCTGCAGAATGGCCGGAATGCTTCCGTTCATTTTGTAGGCATAGCCAAAATTGTAGGTTGGCCCCAGGGCAAGGGCCTGTCCCCAGTAGGCCATGGCACAACTGCTGTCGAACCTTGCCGCCTCTTTGAATGAAGCAACTGCTTCCCGTGCATGGTAGCTGTAGTAAAACGTCAGTCCCTGGTTAAAATAGAACTGGGCGCTGTCGCTGCCGGTGGTTATAGCATACGAATGATTGCCCCAGCCGGGCATAACCGGAATGAACTTGCCATTGCTAGTAACAAATTCACCGTCTGCACCCGGGGCACAACTGATTGCCGCGGAAGACGGAATAACGGGCAGCTCTTCACCGGCAGTACCTGTTAGCAGTGCCATGGCTGCGCCACCAATAAGAAAGGGGCAAAAAAGATAAAAACGTTTTTTCATGGCCGTTAGGTTTATTATACAGGGGGTCTACAGGGAGGGGATAAAGTGACAGCTCATTAAATTTACGAAATTTCCCATTGGACTTGATTATTATCCATTTGCTTCCCGGCTGCTTTTGTTTATTTTGTGCCCCTTAAACCGACACCATGAAAAAACTACTCATTGGCACCCTTGCCCTTACACTTGCTACCGCCAGCTTTGCCCAAAAGGGCAAAGGAAAGGGCCACAAACAGGAAACATCCCGTGAGGAAGTCCGCCGGGTGGTCCTGGGTGAACCTTCGAATGACAAAAAACAAAAAGGAAACAAAAACGATGATGCTGTGTGGGAAGGCATATCGGGAAAAGGCGGTCCCAAAACTTCGAAAAATCAACCTGCCAAGGTGCGCCAGGCTTTTGCTGCCGATTACCCGAATGCCAGCCATGTGCGCTGGAGCAAGTACCGCGGCGACTGGACGGCCACCTTCACCAATGGACCCCTCACCTCAACGGCTGTATACCATGCCAACGGCCAGCGCAAGGATACCCGCACTGCTGTAGGCCGTCCGCAACTGCCGCGTGCCATAGAAGAGGTTTTCCGCAAACGGCCAGCTATCCGGATTGGCAATATCGTTCGCATTGAGCTGCCAGTGAAAGAAGAAAACCTGTTCCGGGTGCAAACCATCGATGGCAGTACATCGCTCTTTACCGTGTACAACGCCAGCGGAAAGGTGGTGCACTATGATTATTGACCTTTCTCCTGTTTTCATAAAAGATGGACTGCCGGACAGCCCATCTTTTATGGTTATGCGGCCACATCTCATTTCTGCCCATGCGCCCAGCCCAAACTATCCGGTAACTGCGTGGCTATTGTATCTTGTCCTGCTGTTTTCGCCAGCAGCAATTCCTTTTCTTCGGCCAGTTTCTTCTGCCAGGCTTTTGCTTCTGCTTTTGTTTGCGTGGTCACACTGCCTTCGCCTTCAAAAAAATAATGCACACCAATAAACCGCTTCACATGTCCGCGGCTTTCGGCAGGGAGAAAACGCTGCAGGGCCCAGTAGTTTTTGCTGCCCGCTTTTTTGATGGCTTTGTACACTGTGCCAGGTCCGCCGTTGTATGCAGCCAATACCAGCAGCCAGTCGCCAAATTCAGCATAGAGCCGCCGCAGGTATTTGGCCGCCGCCACGGTGCTGCGGTAGGTGTGCAGGCGTTCATCGGTTTTACCCGACACCCTTAGTCCCAGTTCTTTTGCCGTTACAGGCATCAGTTGCCACATGCCTCTTGCCCCGGCCCGGGACGTTGCTTTCGGCTGCAGTTTCGATTCAACAATGGCCAGGTATTTTAATTCTAACGGCAATGAATAAGTGCTTAAGATATCTTCAATGGTGCCGAAGTAACGCTGACTCCTGACCTTCATTTTTTGCAGGAACTCATCTTCTTTTTTCAGGTAAGCATTAACAAAGCCTGTAACATTTTTATTCAAACCGATTCCTGGGGCGGCGCCGGTAGCAGATGCAGTGTCAGGTGACAGGCGTTTGGTGGAATCATGTAATGGTTGGGAAGGTGTACCGGTTGGCCGTACCGGGAGCGAAGCTGGCATCCTGGGATTCAGCGCTGCTGCCGGTAGCATCAGCAAAAAAGAATAACCCACGAAGAGTTTTCTGGCAAGGTTTCTACGGATCATTGTTTTCATTTAAGGTTAACAATGCCGGCCCTTAGGGTTTGGATCAGGGTTGGTCAAAGGAGAATTGGGAGGCCTTTTCAGAAGATACTGGTAGTTGATCGTTTGCCATTTTCCGGGGCGCGGTGATAAGGTTTTTCAGCTGTCGGAAAATGTTTTCTGCGTACGAACGGGGACAAACATAGTCGCAAAAACCCGGAATTCATAGCGTTTGAGAGGGACAGGTCTTCGCATGGGAGCTAAGCCACTGAGAACCATCAGGGTGAAGCAAAATAAAAATGGCAGGTTATACAGAAAGAACGGCTCCCAAACGACGGTGGCTCCAGAGTGGACATCTATCCAAAAACAGAATTGTCTTGAATCACAGCAGCCCATCTCCAGAAAAAACTCCTTGTAACTTTTTTTGCATCTACCCATTTCTTGGTGCAAATGATAGCAAAGCCCTTTCCTGTTTCAGCCTGCCTTATTTTCCTGCCGGGGTAATGCAATGTAAAAAGTGGTTCCTTTTCCAGGCGCACTTTCTGCCCACACAAAGCCACCGTGGTTACTGATCACCTTTTGCACAATGGAGAGCCCTACTCCTGACCCTCTTAGATTGGCGCCACCTTGCAACCGGGTAAATACCTGGAAAATCCGTTCTGCATTTATTTGTTCGAAGCCAATGCCGTTATCCTCTACCTCAATCAGGTAAAACGGCAGGCTTGCGCTCAATCCCAGAGCAGCCTGCGGCAGGTCAGCCCCGTATACCACCCGGGACCGGATGTGAACATGGGGCTGTATGTCCGGCTGGCTATACTTCAAGGCATTGTCAAGCAGGTTTTGAAAAGCCTGGTGCAACTGTCTTGCCTGTCCCTGGATAACAGGCAAGGCATCAACCCGGATGACTGCGCCTTTCTCCTGTACCAACAGTTCAAGGTCTTCCAGTACTTCCCTGATGACTTCTGCAAGGTTTACGTCCTCGTACAATGTCACGCCACTGCTGACAGTGGAGTACGACAGCAAGTCATCAATCAAGGTTTTCATCCGGATGGTAGCCGATTCAATCCGCTCCAGGTAATGCCGGTCTTCCGCTTCAAACCGGTCGAACCATTTTTGTTTCAGCCGGTCGGAAAAAATATGGATCTTCCGGATGGGTTCTTTCAGGTCGTGGGAGGCCGCATAGGCAAAGGCTTCGAGGCTTTTGTTGGTTTGTTCCAACTGGCGGGTTTTTTCTTCCAGCTCCAGTTGGTTCTTTTTTTGCTCGGAAATATCCCGGAGAAAGGAAATAAAGACCACCTTGTTATCCTGCACCGCCTGGGAAATGGTCAGCGATACATAAAACTCCTCCCCTTTTTTATTCAATGCAGTTATCTCGATCGTGCGGTTCAAAACGTGGGCTTCGCCAGTGGTCAAATAACGCTTCATTCCCTTTTCATGTGCTTCGCGGTGTTGCGGGGGAATAATGGTGGCAGCGAGTGGCTGATGAAGCACTTCGGCCGCTGTCCAGCCAAAAATTTCTTCTGCCTTTGGATTCCAGAATGCAATGCGGCTATCCTGGTCAATTACAATCATGGCATCCGGCGCATGCACTAACAATTGATGCAGGTTTTGCTGCCTTTCCTGGAGGCTGCTATTTAACTGTTTTAACTGCTTTTCATTTTCCATGCGGGCCGTGATATCCCTGAAAATGCCGCGGGTATAGAGGGCTTTACCTGCCAGGTGTTTTGCAGTCACTACGCCTTCTACATATATACATTCCCCGGCTTTTGTCTGCAGCCTGAAAACGATAGGTGTACCTTTCAAAAGGCCTTCTATTACCCCTTGGCGGTAATCCCTGTAAGATTGCCGGTCTTCTTCGTAAATGAAACTGTAAATGGACCTGTCCAGGATTTCTTCCTGCCTGTAGCCTAAATGTTCGGACCACGACCGGTTAACAAAAAGCAGGGTACCGTCTACATCTACAATCTGAATGAGATCATGGGCATGGTCGAAAAGATCCCTGAGCCATTCTTCATCTCTGAAGTACATTGCAAGCCTGGTGTCCAATGGTAATGATTAAGGAAGCCGAAGGTAGAAAAATACAGGGGAAGGACTGAAATGAAATCAGCGTTAAAATAAACAGGCGACACCAAACTTGCTTTCGTGGACAAACAAGCGCACCGGGATCGCCTTCAACCCGGAAGATATTTTCATTCTAAGAGTGGCGGCTTTCCTCGGCGGCCATGATCGCTTGGAAAATATCTATTACAACATGCTTTAGCAATGGAAATCCTAGAGCTTGGCTGACCTAAGAGAATGACCGGAACCCACTTTCCAACACCACAAAAAAACAGCAGGCTGCATTCCATGCAGATTATGGATTTCTTTTCCGCGAAATCTGTTTAAATTGAGCCTATGCTTTCTCCCAACTTTACCCCCTTTCCACAAATTGAAACCAACCGGCTGCTCCTGCGCCAGATGACCCTTGCCGACACACCTGCCGTACAACGGTTACGGTCAAACGAAGCGGTGATGCAATACATCAACCGTCCCCTGACCCATACCCTGGAGGAAGCATCGTATTGGGTCAACGTCATCATCAGTGCTTTAGAGCGGAACGAGGGCATTACCTGGTGCATTAGTTTGAAAGAGCGACCTGCAGAGCATGTGGGCAGCATTGGTTTATGGCGCATCGACAAAGAAAATCACCGGGCCGAGATTGGGTATATGCTGGAACCCTTTCTGCAGGGGAAAGGCATTATGTACGAAGCCATTCAACCAATGTTGGAATACGGTTTTAAGGTCCTAAAGCTCCATTCTATAGAAGCGCAGATCGATCCCAGGAACAGGGCATCCGCAGCACTCCTGAAAAAAGCAGGCTTTGTCCAGGAGGCTTATTTTAAGGAAAACTATTTTGTGCGGGGCGCTTTTGCGGATACGGCTGTTTATAGTCTATTAACGCCCTACAAAGAAGAAGCTATCCATGCTGAATATGAAGATAGCGCACTGCAGAACATAGCGCCCAAAGTGGAAGAAAAGGCCAACGTGTCGTAACAGACTCCGATGGACCAACGAAACCGGCGCAGTTCCTTTCTTAACCTTAGAGATTGCATTTATACAGCTAAGAAACTGCCCCTAAAGCCACCCACCTTATTTTGGTATTGCCATAAACAACAAGGCGGCTGCAACGGAACCGATCATCGGTCCGACAATAGGTATCCAGGCATATTGCCAATCGCTGCTTCCTTTGGTTCCAATGGGTAAAATCGCATGCATGATGCGTGGTGCCAGGTCTCTTGCCGGGTTGATGGCATAGCCGGTAGGCCCACCCAAACTCAACCCGATGGCCAGTACCAGCAAGGCCACCGGAAGGGCATCCAGCGCACCCAGGCTGTTAGACGGTGCAATAATGAACAACACACCAAAAATGAGAACAAACGTACCGATGATCTCCGTCAGCAGGTTGGGAAAGGTTCCGCGGATGGCAGGCCCTGTAGCGAATACCGCCAGCTTGGTACCCGTATTGTCTGTTGCCATAAAATGCCGGTTGTAGGCAGCCCAGACTCCCAGTGATCCTAGCATAGCGCCGATCATTTGCCCCGCCACGTATTCCGGCACCACGCCCCAGGATATTTTTCCGGCTACTGCCAGCGCCAGGGTAACGGCAGGATTCAGGTGGGCACCGCTAGCTTTGGAAGCGACAAACACGCCAACAAATACCGCCATCGCCCAGCCAAAGGTGATCACGATCCAGCCGCCGCCGTTGCCTTTTGTTTTGTTCAGGATCACATTGGCAACAACGCCGTTGCCAAGTAAAATCAAAAGAAATGTACCGATAATTTCCCCGGTGAAGATGTTCATGGTAAGGTTTGTAGTTAGTAGTTTGTGGTTTGTAACAAATTACGGATGACAGTTGACAGATAACAGATGACTGTAGTGAATCTGCTGCTGTCATCTGTCATCCGCCATCTAGTCTTCCGCCCATGCCTGTGCGGCACGGATGGCTTTTTTCCAGGACTTTTGGTGAGCCGCCCGCCTTTCTTCGGCCATGTCTGCTTCAAAGACCCGCCCCTTTTGCCAGTAGGCCTCTACTTCATTGGTATCGTGCCAGAAGCCCACGGCGAGTCCGGCCAGGTAAGCCGCACCCAGTGCTGTTGTTTCTGTGATCTGCGGACGGATCACGGTCGTATTCAGGATGTCAGCCTGGAACTGCATGAGGTAATTATTGACCGTTGCGCCGCCATCTACCCTTACTTCTTTGATGGCCAGTCCTGCATCGGCTTCCATAGCTTTTAAAACATCCATGGTTTGGTAAGCGATGCTTTCCACCGCCGCTCTTGCGATCTGTGCATCGGAACTGCCTCTTGTCAGCCCTACAATCATTCCCCTGGCATGCTGGTTCCAGTAGGGCGCACCCAGGCCGGTGAAGGCCGGCACCATGTACACCCCACCGTTATCCTCTGCCCGCAGGCTCAAGGCTTCTACGTCGCCGGAATTTTGAATCAGCTTTAAACCATCCCGCAGCCACTGCACTACGGCACCGGCAATGAATACACTGCCTTCCAATGCGTATTGTACTTCGTTACCGATTTTCCAGGCAACGGTGGTGAGTAAATTATTGTTGGAAGGAACGGGTTTGGTGCCGGTATTCATCAGCATAAAACAACCCGTACCATACGTGTTTTTCACCATGCCGGGATGAATGCACATTTGTCCAAAGAGGGCTGCCTGCTGGTCGCCGGCAATACCGCAAATGGGAATATCGGCAGCCGTTAATAAATGTTGCGTATGGCCATACACTTCGCTGCTGGAGCAAACTTCCGGCAACATGCTGTGTGGAATGCCAAAGATCTTCAGCAGGTCATCGTCCCATTGCATCGTATGGATGTTGTACAGCATCGTGCGGCAGGCATTGGTTACGTCTGTTGCATGCACTTTGCCGTTCGTCAGCTTCCACAAGAGCCAGCTGTCAACCGTACCAAAACAAAGGTCCCCGTTGTCTGCTTTTGCCTTTGCACCGGGTACATTATCCAGTATCCATTTCACTTTTGTAGCAGAGAAATAAGCATCCGTTACCAGCCCACTTTTTTCTTTGATGACTGTTGCTGATCCATCTTTTTTCAGCGCATCGCAATAATCGGCAGTGCGCCGGTCCTGCCAAACGATAGCATTGTAAACCGGCTGCGACGTTTTGCGGTCCCACACGAGGGCGGTTTCACGCTGGTTGGTAATGCCAATGCCCGCAATGTCATATACGGTAAGACCGGCTTTCAGGATCGCTTCTGTGGCTACGCCCAGTTGTGTAGACCAGATCTCGTTGGGGTCGTGCTCCACCCAGCCGGGTTGCGGAAAAATTTGTGTAAACTCTTTTTGGGCGACAGCGACGATGTCGCCTTTTTTGTTGAAGATGATGGCCCGTGAACTGGTGGTTCCCTGGTCGAACGCTAAAATGTAATTAGGCATGCAAGCAAGATTATGTTATCAATATGGTTCGGCTGTTCGAAGCACTAAATATAAAACAGATTGTCACATAACAGCGCTTTCTGTTTCACTCCGGTTCTCTGCCAAAAAGCTATATTCCGGTTGCAAGAGCTGCAACACAAAATGTATCTACGTTTATGGCAACTGCTGAAAAAGATCCGGGTAGTCGGTGATGATGCCATCAACTTTCAACATCATCATACGTCGCATATCTTCAACATTGTTCACGGTCCACGGAATCACCCGGATGTTCTTCTTCTGACATGCCTCCATCAGCGCTTCATTCACCAGCGTATGGTGCGGGCTGTACACCGGCAGCGTATACCCCAGTTGCTGCAATTGTTCATCCAGTGTACGCTTATCGGTTCCCTCTATCAACAGGGAAGTAACCACACCAGGATATTTGCGATGCATTACCTGCAGGGCTCTTGGATCGAATGACTGAATTGTCGTTCTGCCAGTGATTCCACTGGCATTGATCACTGCCATCGCCAGGTCAACAAATTCTTCCACCGGGGGATGTTTTTTGCCGTCGCCTTCCGGCTTTGATTTGATCTCGATGTTGTAGTACACCGTGCGGCCCTTTTCTTTTGCATACGCTTCGGCATCGGCAATCAAATCCGCCAGCAGGGGCTTAGAAACAGCGATCTTTTGCTGCCGCGGAAAATCAGGATGCGGCTTTAGTCCTACATCATATTTTTTAATGCTGTCATAAGACATGGTGTACAACAGGCGTTTGGCAGCTTCCCCTTTTGTCAGGTGCTTTCCTTCCGGCGTGGTAGTAATGTTCTCGTGAAAGTGAGGATCATGCGAAACCACTACCTGTTTATCTTTTGAAATCCCCAGGTCCATTTCCAGGGTGGTAACGCCTAAATCGATGGCCTTGCGCATGGCCGGGATGGTATTCTCCGGCATCAGCCCACGGCTGCCGCGGTGGCCTTGTTTATCCAGTCCGTTTGGAAAAGATGTTGTCATTTGTTTTTGTGCACTGCAGGCTGCTAATGTAACTGCCAGCATCACCAGCATTGAGGTACTCTTCATGCGCTTAATTTTCGAGATACTTTCCGTTCTTCAGAATAGAAGCCCAGAGCTTGTATCCTTCTGCATTCAGGTGCAGGCCGTCGATCGTGTATTTTTTCTCCAGTTTTTTATCGCTGTCCAGAAAATGCGGGTAAAGATCGATAAGGGTGATCTTTTCATTTGCCGCCAGCTTCTTCAGGCTTTCATTCACAAAAAGAATATGTTCGTCCTTGTTGTAATGATTTTTAAACTGCGTGAATTCGTTGTTCACCGGCAGCAGGGTTTGAAAATAGATCTTTGTTTTGGGCGATTCCTGCTTGATGCGCTGAATCATTTTCCGGTAATTGCCGATAATGAAACTATCGGGTATGTTCCGCGAAATATCATTGATTCCGATAAGAATAAACACTTTTGCCGGCGCCCCTTCGGTCACCTCGTGCAGCCGTTCCAGAACGCCATACGTGATGTCGCCGGAGATACCACGGTTACGCACATCCGTTCTTCCGAGCAGTTCCATCCAGTCCACCCCGGCCGTGATGCTGTTGCCCAGGAAAATAATGTCACTGGAAGCATTGGGGTAACTACTGAAAAGGTCCACCTTCAAGGCAAAGTTGTTAGGACGATGTGTGCTGTCCCACTTTGGTGGTTGCCCGTTTGCACCCTGGACAAAAAGGATTGAAAACAAAAAAAAGAGTCTTTTCATAAAGGCAAAATTTTAAACAGAGCCAATCGTATGCGTGGCCGTATAGACTTTTCCAAACCGGTCGGTTGCCACCACTTTGATTGATTTCGCCGTTGCGGGTACCATTGCCCTGAACAGGTGTTCGGTCTTTTTGGGCTCGGCAAAACCACGCGGTTTGGGCAGATCGGGACCCAGCATGCTTTTGTAGGCCAAGGGGTCAAACCCTTCGAACTGTTCCAGGGCTCCCTTGCTCACGCCATCGATCCAGTATTCCGTTTTCCAGGCCGAATCATAGTTCCAGATGTTGACCAGTACCTGCTTTTCAGTTGCCGACAGGTTGCTGTCGTAGATCGACATTTGGTAGTCAATTGGCTTGCCGGTAGATTTATACTGCCAGCTCAGCTCTTTTCCTTTTACGGTGTAAACCCCATATCCGCAAGGGGTGCCGTCTGCGCAGATTGGGCCCGTCCACCAGGCACCGCAAACCGTACCGTGGTTATGTTCGTATACATTATCGCGAATAGCATTGACGTTGTAATGCGTATGCCCCGACATGATGTGCACATTGCGTCCCTGCAGCAGTGCGTAGAGGGCTTCGTTGTTCTTGGTGCTGCGATGCACCGGTATATGCACACAGAGTACAACCAGTTTATCAGCCGGAACAAATGAAAGGTCTTTCTGCAGCCAGTCCAACTGGTGTTGCTGAATAAAGCCATCGTACTCCCGTTCCTTGCCGAGGTAACGAACATTGTCGAGCACCACGTAGTGCACCTGCCCCCGGTTGAAGGAGTAATACGTAGGGCCGTAAGTGAGCGCAAACGTATCGTCGGAAGTTTCATCGCCGCCTTTGCGGTAGTCCATATCGTGGTTTCCCAGGCACTGAAAGAAAGGAATGCCCATTTGTGCCACCGCCTTGTTGTAATCGGCAAAGAGCTGCAGTTCGTCCCACACAATATCGCCAACGGAAATGCCGTGCAAAAGGGTGTCTTGTGGCAGTGAGGCTACGAGACTTTTTACGTCCGGTACGGTTTCCGTCATCATCTTCTGCACATCTTTGGCATTCTTTACCTGCGGGTCGGCCCAGATGATGAACTGGTGGTCGTCGTCGGATCGCCTGAGAGGCTCCAGGACAAAGTTGTTCGAGCGGTCCTTGCTCACCTGCTGCATCAGTTTATAATGCCGGGCAATGCCAGCTTCATTGGTAAACGTATAGCCGGCCGGTGTGGAAACAAAGAGGGCAATGGCATCCGGATGGGGTGTCAATTCGTAGCGGCCTTTTTTGTCGGTGACCACCACCGAATACCCGTCGCTTACCACCACGTCTTTCAACCCTTTTCCATTGGCTGAAACGGTGCCGCCAATGGTTTTACCGCTAAGGGCAAGGTCTTTTGCCGGTGTGCAACGGGTAAAGAACAAGCCACCGGTAAGCCAGGCGATCTGTGCCAGGAAACGTCTTCTATTTATTGCCATAAATTCTTTCTATGCCGTTTACGGATGAATGGATATTGAGATAGTCGGATATATTCTTACGCATATAGCATTTCAAAACTGAACGATAATTTCCCGGGTGCGTATTACTGTTATTACTGTTCAATGGTGGTTCCGCCTTCAATCTCAGCCAGTGTGGACGCATTGCTCAACTGCACGTTGTTCATCAAGCGGGCCGAAGTCCACCGGCCGGTAACAATGTTGTACGTGCCGCCAAGTTTGGCAAAATAGCCACCCACGCCGCTCACAACCGTTGGAAAGGCAAACCGGGTGGTATTGGATCCCTGGGCATAAAAGGGCTGCTCATCCTGGGTAACCGGGTGCTTCTCATCGTAATAATCGGTGTTGGTAATACGGTAGCCCCTTGCCGGCGGGCCGGCGCTAAAAAGAGTTCCGGCTCCGCCGTAAAAAATAACATCCACCGGCACAGTACTGGCATCTACGGCTGTTTTGTCAAATACGGCAATGCCGCCAGCGTTACCGCTGTTAGCCAGCAGGTTGCTGGTTTTGGTACCAAAGCCGTCGCCATTATCGGTTCCATACATTTTGGTTACCCAGAACGCAGGATTAACATCTGCTGAATTGCTGCCCCAGATCTTTTTGTTGGCACCTACATAAAAATACTGGCCCTTCTGCACCGTACCGGCCGTGATGTTGATCTTATACGTACGCAGGTCACCGGTGGCCCAGCCTTCTACCGGCACTCCGGTTGGGGTGGAAGCCCCCGCATTGTTGGTGGTAGCCACCGACATGGGCGTTACAGAAAAATCAATGTTGCGGGTAGCCAGCAACTGGATGTATTCATAATTACCATCACCGCCGGCCGGATCGGTCAGAAAGCCTGTGATTACAACCGGTGAAATCTTGGGAGCCGTGGCACTGCGAACGGTAATATCGCTTTCGGTACGGGGCCACAACTGCGGCGCCCCATCGGCACCGCTAAAAACAATCCCACTGAAGTTGGAAAGAAACGGCAGTGGCTTACCCGACCAGGAAGCAGCGGCCTCCGTATGCAAAGTCATGTTGCCAAAACCATCGTTGATGGTTTTGTCGCCGGCATAGGTAGAACCGGCAGGGTAAGACGGATCAAAACCTACCGAGGTAAGGGAGATCAGCACGCCTTCGTAACGGTCAGGGTTGGCTAGCACTTCATTGCTTTTTATGGCCAGCGGGGTTACGGCATTACCCGAACTAAGTTTTTTTATTTTCTCTGTGGAGATACCCGTTAGCTGGAGAAGGCCGTTCACCCGCTTTAAGGTTCCGCCTTCCACATCAATTTCCAGCAAGTCACCCGGAAGGTAATCGGCCGCCGCTGCACCGACATTGATGGCAATGCCACGAAGATGCCCCAGGCGGCGGTTGTCCTGCACCACCAGCAATCCGGCCGGTGTATTGCCGCCCCTGTGATCAGAGGTAACCAATGCAGATATTTTATTGGCGCCGAACATATTGTCTTTGGTAAGCGTTACATCCTGTCCTTCGTGGATAGCCCGCAGATCCAGCACAGCGATATAAGGGCTAGGGGTGCCACCCGGGTAAGTATCGTCTTCTTTCAGGCAACCCCAGAGTAGCACCAGGGTCAGGAGACAAATACTGTATAGCAACTTATTTTTCATGACGTCTTTTTAAGATTGTTGATGAATTACATTTCAAACATCAGGGTTTTTGCCACCATACTTCAGTGGAGATCAGGTCTGGCCCCTGTGCGGCCACGGCCGCTTTGTAATTGGTGGGGTTGGTAGATTGAACATACACCGGGTAGTTCATCCGTGCCGGCATCACGCCGCCGTTGCGCAGGCCAGGGCCTTTGGGCAGGTTGGGATGACCGGTGCGGCGATACTCAAACCATTGCTGCAGGTCGTTGAGGAAAAGCGCATAATATTTCTGCAGGTGAATGAACTCCATTTTTTCATCAAACGTCGTAGCAGCCGATAACCGGTTGTCGTTGCCATTGGGGTTCCGCAGGAATTCTTCAATCGGCTTGTTCCAGGTTGGCAGCCACAAGGTGATACCGTTCAACACTCCTGTGTTGTAATAGGTTTCAGCCGATCCGCTGATCCACCCTTTCAAAGCGGCTTCCGCCAGGATGAACTGCACCTCTGCATAGTTCATGATCATGCCGGCAAGCGGTTCGTTCATGAGTGTTGAGGCAGAGGTTGTCGAATAAAAGTAAGACAACTTTTGAACGCCTGTTCCGGGGGCGTAGCCACTGGGTACACCTTCGTACGCACCCAGGTAGGGCGCAATGGCCCAGCGGTTGATGCCATTGGCACCCAGGCTGATGTCGATGCGGGGATCGTCCCAGCTCTTCAGGTTCTCAATAAAAAACTGTGCAATGCTGGGTGCCCGGAAATCCTGTTCCCGCACGGTCATCAGCGGCGAAATATAAGGCGCCGTACCCGTCCAGCGGAGGATGGCGGCATCGGCATTGCTGGTCATGATCGGGTAATTGCCGGCATTGGTTTCAACAATGTCCTTGATCTTGGCTGTTACTTGAGTAGCCACTTCGGCCTTTCCGGAAACACGGAGGAGGAGCCGCAGGTAAAGCGAGTTTCCAAACTTGCGCCAGCGGGAAATGTTTCCATTAAAAACCGGGTCGCTGGCTGCTACAATCGACGGGCCGCCGTCGAGCAGGGTGTTGGCTTCTTCCAACATGCTAAAAATGCCCAGGTAGATATCTTTTTGGCGGTCAAATGCCGGTTCAAAGATCTCACCGTCGTCTTTCTTTGCTTTGTTGGATTGTTCAAACGGCACGTCTCCATACGTATCCGTCAGCAGGGAATAAATCCAGGACTGGCAGATCAACGAAATGGCCATGTAGGATTTGTTGTAATTGCCCGATGCCGTATCGGAGGCTACTTTGTAAATGTCCTTGAAATTGGTCAGCTCCGAGTACCAGCCGTTGTACAGGTAATCGGCCAGGTTCGAGCGGAAGTCGTAGCGAAACACCTGTCCTTCGCCATCATTGATGTTAACCGTTACCTGCATCAGCTCATTGTTGAAGTTGCGGTTACGGAGCATGTTGTAGCTTAAGGTGCTCACCAGGGCCGGGGCCAGCAACTGTTGCGGCAGGGCTTCGGGAATGTTATTCGGATCGCTATTGATCTCTTCAAAATCTTTGGTGCAGGAAGCCAGCATGCTGACCAGCGTTACTGCTAAGAGCGTTTTTATCCAGAAAATCTTTTTCATGTTTACTCAGATTAGAATGCAACAACCAGGTTAACGCCAAGGGTGCGGGTAGAAGGGAACTGGCCTACTTCAAAACCACTCACAATATCGGTACCGCTCAGGGTGCCAAATTCAGGATCGAACATCGGCCAGGGTGACCAGATAAAAAGGTCGCGGCCATATACACCAAGAGTAGCCCGCTGCAATCCCAGCTTTTTGGTCAGGTTCGGGCTGATGGTATAATCGAGCCTTGCCTCCCGGAACTTTATAAAGTCGGTGCGGAAGGTGCTGCCTTCTGCATTGTCGATTCCCCAATGTGAACGGTAGTATTCATCAATGTCCATTGCAATGGTGGTGTTAGGCACATACTTGCCACTGGCATCCATCACCACCCCGTTTCCAATGATACCGTTGTAGCGGCCGGGCAGGGTTTTGGTCAGCTTGCCCTGCTCCGCCAGTTTATAATGCATCAGCGAGTGGGCCACACCGCCATACTGCGCATCAAACTGGAAGCTCAGGCGAAAGCCTTTGTAAGTAAGTGTATTGGTAATGCCCACCTTGCCTTTAGGGATGGTGTTGCCGAGGTGAATCACGTCCGATGAAATCTTGGCAAAACCGGTTGCTTCATCGTAAACGATTTGCCCGTCCGGGGCCCGTACATAACCACGGCCATAGAGATCGCCCATGCTACCGCCTACTTTGGCTACGATCTGGCCACCGCCAACCGGTCCTGTTCGCAGTACGACAGAACTGTCGGCCAGTTCTTCTACCCGGTTGCGATTGGCAGAGAATACCAGGCTGCTGGTCCAGCTAAGCCCGCCAGTGTTTTTTACTGGTGTACCGTTCAGGGAGATCTCGATGCCCTGGTTGCTAACCCTGCCAGCATTGATCACGGCACGGGTATAACCCGATGCCCGGTCGATGATCCTGTTCAGGATCTGGTCCCTGGTATTGCCGCTGTATAGTGCCAGGTCGAACTCCATGCGGCCACGGAACATCCGAAGGTTCATACCCGCTTCGTAGGTGATGGTGCGCAGGGGCTTCAGGTCCGGGTTAGCCAGCGTGCCGGGGTTTTGCAAACCACCGCTGAAGAAGGAGCCGGCCGTAGCATAGTTATATGCCGTAAGGTAAGGAATGGTTCCGCCGCTGCCCACGCTGGAAGCTGAAAAGCGCAGCTTGGCAAAGGAGATGGCGGCTGGCATTTTCACCACTTCCGACAAAATAAAGCTTGCGTTGGCCGAAGGATAAAAGAACCCGGCGTTTTCTGTACGGACCGGTGTGGCCAATACGCTGTTCCAATCCTGGCGGGCCGTCAGATCCACAAAAAGGAATTCTTTATATGCTGTTGTGATCAGCCCATAAAAGCTATTGATGCGGTAGCGGCTTTTCCAGGGAATGGTTTCCAGGGTGCCCAGGGCATTACTCATAGCATAGACGCCCGGATTTACCAGTGAGTCGGCCCGTACTTCATCCCGGTTGTACCGGTTATTGAGTGTACTACCGCCAAGGCTTACACTAAAATCAAAATCCGTGTTTACTTTTTTTGCATAGCGCAGAAGGAAATCGGTGTTCACTTCCTGAGAGAAGATGCTTTGCGTACGGTAGCTGCCTTTCTGGAACTTGGAGCCGGCATCGTACGGACGCTCCTGTGCCCGCTGCTCGTACGAAAGATCCAGTGCGGTGCGTACCATCAGGCTCAGGTCCTTGTTAAAATTATAGGTTGCCTGCACGTTGCCGGTCATGCCGTTGCGGTTGTTGCGGTTGATGAACTCGTAGGCAACAGCGTACGGGTTCTCCGGAAAAGTACTGAACGGATAAAAAATCCTGCGGCCTTCCTGTCCCGGTACCCAATATCGTTTCAACCAGTTCAGGTCGGCGTTGGGCTGCCAGAATATATACCAGTACATAATGGACTGGTTGCCGTAGCCGGCGCCGGGCAGGTTATCGCTGCTTTTGTTGGTGTAGTTTACCTTGGAACTGATCTGCAATTTATCGTTCACTTTCGAGTTCACCGACAGGGCAATGGTGTTTCTTCCATACCCGGTGTTGGGAAGGATCCAGTTGTTCTTGACGTTTGTATAGGAAAAACGGGCCGTGGTTCTGTCGCTTCCGCCATCGAGGCTGATGCTGTTGGTCAGTGTGCGGCCGGTTTCAAAGTATTCGCGGGTTTGGTTGGGATAGGGACGCCACAGCGTTCGTTCTGTTCCCCGGGCATTGGTTACCGGATCGTACTGGTAAAACATCTGCCCGTTGAAGCGGGGGCCATATGCCGAACTGGTGGCACTGGTGCTCGGGCCATCCGGTCCTGCACCAAAGGAATAATGCAGGGCGCCATCTAGCCCCTGGCCATATTCATACTGCAGGTCGGGCCAACGGTTTATTTGCTCGATGGAAGCATTGGAGTTGAACGTTACACCCCAGCCTTTGCGCCTAGAATTACCTGATTTGGTAGTAATGATAATAGCACCGTTGGCACCGCGTTGCCCGTAAAGGGCAGCAGCACCCGGGCCTTTCAGCACCGTTACCGATTCAATGTCTTCCGGGTTGATATCATTCAGGCCACTGCCGTAATCGGCCGGCATGTTGTCGCTGCTGGTGCCATAAACGGCTTCGCCGCCAATAGCGCTCCGGCGTCCGCTACCCTGATTTATCACAACTCCATCCACTACAATCAGGGCTTCGTTGTCGCCGGTGAGGTTGTTCTCCCCCCGTAAAATAATTTTGTTGGAACCGGCCGGGCCGCTGTTGGAACGTACCAGATTGAGGCCTGCCACCTTGCCTGAGAGGGCATCTGTCCAGTTGCCCGAGATCGCATCGGTCAGCTGCTCACCCTTAATAGTGGAGGTAGAAAAGGCCAGGGCTTTTTCATTTCTGCGAATACCCAAGGCCGTTACCACTACATCCTGCATTTGCGCATTGGAACCGGTCATGGAGAAGTTGATCGCCGTTTGTTGTCCGACCCCGCTTTCTATGGGCTGAAAGCCTATGGCCGTTACCACCAGGGTCTGATTTGGTGCAGCCTGAATGGTAAAATGACCCTGATTGTCGGTAAGCGCAACCGTACGGGTTCCTTTGATGGTTACCGTTGCCTGCGGAATGGGTTGATTGTCTTCGGCATTTCGCACAACGCCGGTAATGGTTTTTTGCTGGGCCATGGCAGTGATCCCGGCCACCATCAAAAGAAAAATAAAAAGCCAGATTTTGACTTTTAAAATTCTTTCAGGTGCAAACGCAAAGCTTCTCATACGCTAATTGTTGTATTTTAAGAATGGTGTGAAAGACGCTCTTTTTTCCAGGTCATGGCTGTGAAGACCACCGCCAGCAGGCAAGCTGCCAGCAACACATAAAAACCGCCATCCCAACCCCAGTAGTCCACTACATAACCCATGGCCGCATTGGCAAACACCGCTCCGCCCAGATACCCAAACAAACCCGTTAAACCGGCCGCTGTTCCTGCCGCTTTTTTAGGCACCAGGTCCAATGCATGCACCCCAATCAGCATCACAGGTCCGTAGATCAGGAAACCAATGGCAATGAGTGCGATGTTATCGACCAGCGGATTACCGGGCGGATTTTTCCAGTACACCAATACCGCTACCGTTACCAACATCATGTAGATGATGGTAGCAGGCGCCCGGCGACCGTTGAAAACTTTGTCGCTGAGCCAACCGCACAGTAATGTTCCCGGTATACCGGCCCATTCGTACAGGAAATAGGCCCATCCCGTTTCGTTCAAAGAAAATCCTTTGGCTTCCTTCAGGTAGGTAGGAGACCAGTCAAGCACGCCATAACGGACCAAATATATAAAGGCATTGGCCAGGGCAATGTACCAGATCAGTTTGTTAACCAAAACGTAATCTAGCAGTATCTGTTTGGTGCTCAACTCTTTCTCATGGCTTTCGTTGTAATCTTTTGTATAGGTGTTGGTATATTTTTCAATGGGCGGCAAACCGCAGGACTGCGGTGTATCACGAACAAGCAAATACGTAATAAAGGCAACAGCAAGTGCTATCATAGCCGGGAAAAAGAGTTTTCCTTCCCACGTACCAAACACAGCTAACCCGGCGATGGCAATCGGTGCCATCAGTCCGCCGCCAACATTGTGCGCTACGTTCCAGACCGACATTTTGGTGCCCCGCTCCTTTACCGAAAACCAATGCACCACCACCCTTCCGCAGGGTGGCCATCCCATGCCCTGGAACCATCCGTTTAAAAACAGCAGGATAAACATGATAGCGATAGAACCGGTAGCGGCAGGAACCATTCCCATGATCATCATTGTGATCGCTGAAAGCACCAGCCCTAACGAAAGAAACACCCGGGCATTGCTCCTGTCGGAGACTGTACCCATCACAAACTTGCTGATACCATAAGAAATAGAGATGGCAGAAAGCGCTACACCCAGATCGGCTTTGCTGTAGCCGCGTTCAATGAGGTCGGGCATGACCATGGAAAAGTTCTTGCGAACAAGGTAATAACCGGCATAACCCAGAAAGATGCCCAGGAAAACCTGGCGGCGCAGGCTCCGGTAAACAGGATCAATCCGTTGCGCCGGCAGTTGATCTTTGTGAACAGCAGGTCGTAATGTTTTCACACGCATATAGCAAGGTTGCCAATCGGCTTAGTTCTTTTCCAGTATATAGTGCCGGGCCAGCCGGGTAAACGCGTTTACTTCAGCTTCTATCCAGCGTTCATCTTTACCCAATGCTTCCGCCATCAGGCGCGCCACTTCGGGGCAAATGCGGATGCTTTCTCTTGCATCCAGCAGCAGTGCACGGGTTCTTCTCGACAGTACATCCTCCACCGTGCGGGCCATTTCATGCTCTACCGCCCACTTCACCTGCATTTTGTGAATCTTCAGGCTTTCGCTGATCCAGATGCCGGCGCTTCCGTTCATGCTTTGCTTCAGTAGTTGCGCATCGCTGCCATAGAAATAGAACGGATCGTTCCAGTTTACTTTTTCCGCATAGCCGTGTATGGCCAGATGCGCCGTACCCGGCCTGCGATGCTTCCAACCCAGTTTCTCTTCTATGCAATCAACCATGTCCTCTCCCATTTTGCGGAAGGTGGTCCACTTACCGCCCAGGATGGTAAAGAGGTTGGAGGCCGAAACAATGATCTTATGGCTGCGGGAAATTTCTTTTGTTTTTTGTTCGCCCTGTTTGGGTGCCGCCAGCGGACGCAAGCCGGCAAAGACGCTCAGGACATCTTTTCGGGTAGGCTTCGCTGTTAAATAGCTGGCTGCCGTTTCTAAAATAAAATTGATTTCCTTTTCCAGGGCCTGCGGCTCCAGCGAAGCTTCTTCCACCGGCGTATCCGTTGTGCCTACCACCACTTTATCATGCCAGGGAACGGCAAACAACACCCGGCCATCGCTGGTTTCAGGAATCATCAGGGCATGGGTGGAAGGAAAGAATTTCTTATCCAGCACTACGTGTACGCCCTGGCTCACGCAGATGCTTCTGGGTGCCGCGGCATTGTCCATCTGCAGGATGTCATCGACAAAAACGCCGGTGGCGTTGACCACAGCTTTTGCTTTTACACCATACACAACAGCCGTTTCCTCGTCACGCAGAATGGCCCCTTCAATTTTTCCTTCCCTGTTCTTCAGCAGGCCCGTTACCCGGGTATAGTTAATGGCGCATCCGCCTCCTTCGATAATGCTTTGCACCAGGTTGATAGCCAGCCGCGAATCGTCGAACTGCCCGTCATGGTATTGCACGCCGCCCAGCAGACCTTCGGTTTTTACACCGGGCAGGGCCTCCACTGTTTTCTTGCGGGAAATGAAAACGGAAGAACCCAGGGTAAGTTTACCGGAAATCCAGTCGTACAGCTTTAAGCCAACAGTATACTTGAGTTTATCCCAATGGCTGTAAATGGGAATAATAAAGGTTTGGTTTTTGACCAGGTGCGGTGCATTTCTGCACAGCCGGCCTCTTTCGATAGAAGCCTCCCGTACCAGCCGCACATCGCCCTGTGCCAGGTACCGCACACCACCGTGCACCAGTTTGGTACTGCGGCTCGATGTCCCCTTGGCAAAGTCGGCCCCTTCGGCAAGAATGGTTTTGTAACCACGGGCCACCGCATCCAGCGCCACACCCAATCCGGTCGCTCCGCCACCGATGACCAGCACATCCCAGACTGCGGAGGGATCGGCGATCTTTTTCAGTTGCAGGTTCCTGTTTACCGATGTATGGGCCAGCAATTCTTCCATGCAGCAGGTGATTTCTTTTTGTTTCTGTTTTTATCTAAAAGGAATAAAACGAAAGCAATAATAAAACTATTTTCCAACAAACGAAACCAAAACCGAAAATTTTATAAACAGGTTGAAAGAACATGTAAATGCATCCGCTGGCACCGAAAGTTTGGTTTCTGTGTAGCCAAGTTTTAATTTGGCACCGGAATGAATCTTACCAAACGTCATCAGCACATCCTGGCTAAACTGAAAAAAGAAGGCAGCGTGAACGTGGTAGACCTTTGCAAGGAACTGGATGTTTCTTCGGTCACCATTCGCAAGGACCTTAAAATGCTGGAGGACAAAGCCCTTCTTTACCGCACCCACGGCGGGGGCACCCTGACCAACCCCTACACGGTAGACAGGCATGTGAATGAAAAGGTGATGATACAGTCGCGGGAAAAGTCCGGCATCGGGGAAGCAGCGGCAACACTGATTGAACCAAATGACTGCGTTCTGATTGCATCGGGCACAACGGTGCTTTCACTGGCGAAAAACATTAAACCCCAGGGGAGCCTAACAGTGATTACTGCCGCCCTGAACGTGGCGCTGGAATTGATTCAGCATCCGCAGATTGAAGTAATCCAACTGGCAGGTCCCATCCGTAAGAGTTCTTCCTCGGTTACCGGCCTGTACGCCGAGAAAATGCTCGAAGATTTTTCGTGCAGCAAACTGTTTCTAGGTGTGGATGGTATTGACGTGGAGTTTGGCCTTACCACCACCAACATGATGGAAGCGCAATTGAACAAGGCCATGATCAAGGCTTCGCAGAAGACGATTGTGCTGGCCGATTCGAGCAAGTTTGGCAAGCGGGGCTTTGGCCGCATCTGCGGACTGGAAGACATTGAGCAGGTCATCACCGACAGCAACATTTCCGAGCATATGGTGGAAACCCTCCAGGGACTGGGAATTGAAGTTACTATCGCCTAAAAGAGGCAGGTTTCGTTTGCTTTCGCTTTTGCTGAAATAAAAACGTGGCGCATGTTTATACGCCACGAAGTTCGTTTAACACTTTCCCGGGAGCTGTACAATCAAAAACAGCTATTCAACAATGGTTATACCACTGGCCGTAAAGCGAATCTCTTTTTTTGGCTGGGTGATGGCATCTATCTCCGCCTGCGACTTTTTTGCATCCTTGGCATAGTGTTGCAGCTCTTCCACCGGTGTGGTGACCATGCTGACCTCTCCGTCCAGAACAATGGTTTTACCCTTGGCTGCTACCGGAAGAAAGAAGCCGTAATCCTTCATCTTTACCATTGCGGTGGTGGTATCATTCACTGCCAGTGTCAGCCAGCATCCTTTCTTCGAACACACGTCCAGGACCTTGGCCCTTACTTTTGTTTTGAACGATTCTTTTGACTCCAGTTGTGCCGCTACCTGGGTAATATCAACAGCATTGTCGGTTTGCACTTTGGCACCATACCAGTCGCCGGGTTTGGCATCGCCGGCAGGAGGCTGGGCATAAACCAAAACAAATCCCAGCGCAGCAACAGCAGTAAGAAGAAGCTTTTTCATAGTGTAAATCTAAGCCGTTCCCGGAAAACGAAACGTCAAATATTGATTTTTTAAATTGAATGGAACATATAACTGTGCCGATGAAAACCATTATGGTGTTTCAAAACCAAACCTGACAAATGCTATCCCAACATCTTTTCCCGGCACTTCCAAAAGGATAACCTACCCCTCCCGGCTTCCTGAGCTGTTGTCGCTCACCATGTCATCCAGGATCGTTTGGCTTCTGGCAAACCCATTGCCGGCTTCCTGCGGCGTGCCTTCCCTCCGTTCGCCAACCTGCTGGCGCCACATGGCATAGTACAGACCCTTTTGCTGCAACAGGCTTTGGTGCGTACCGGTTTCGGCCACCCGGCCTTTTTCCAGCACATAAATGGTATCGGCGTGCATGATGGTACTGAGCCGGTGGGCAATCGAGATTACGATCTGCTCCCGGCTGGCGGAGATGGCACGAATGGTATTGGTGATTTCTTCTTCCGTTAGTGAATCCAGCGCTGATGTAGCCTCGTCGAAGATGAGGAGCCGCGGGTTGCGCAACAGGGCACGGGCAATGGAGATACGCTGCTTTTCACCGCCGGAGAGTTTCATACCGCTTTCGCCTAGCACTGTATGAATGCCATGCGAGGAACGAGCCAGCAACCCGGTGGCCGAGGCTCTGTACAAGGCTTCGGTGATCTCGTCGTCGGTGGCATCAGGTTTCACAAAGGCGAGGTTATCGCGAATGGTACCTGCAAACAGTTGGGTATCCTGCGTTACAAACCCAATCTGCCTGCGCAGCTGGTTATAGCGGATATCAGTACTCGGTTCCCCATTGAAATAAATAGCCCCGCTCACCGGCTGGTACAATCCTACTAACAATTTCACCAACGTGGATTTCCCCGAACCCGAAGGTCCCACAAAGGCAATGGTGTCACCCGTTTTTACTGAAAACGAAATGCCGTCGATGGCATTATAATTAGCGGTTTTGTGGTGAAAGACCACGTTCTCGAACCGCAACTCCCGCAGGTCTCCTATCTCCACAGGATTCTCCGGGCGTTCCTCCACCGGCTTGTGCATCAGCGTGTCAAAATTGTTGATGGATGCATCTACCTCACGGTATTGAAGGATGATATTACCGAGGTCCTGCAAGGGACCAAAAATGGAGGTGGAAATAAACTGCATGGTAATCAACTCTCCGGTGGTGAGCACATTGCGGAAGATGAGCCAAAGCAGGATAAAAAGAATCGACTGCCGCAGGAGGTTCAGCGTAGTACCCTGCAGAAAAGACAGCGTCCGCACTTTGCGCACCTTGATCATTTCCAGGTCGAAAATCTTTTTTGTTTGCTCCCGCAGGCGACGTATTTCCGGAAACGTCAGGCCCAGGCTTTTCACCAGTTCGATGTTGCGCAGGCTTTCGGTGATCACGCCACTCATTTTATTGGTCTCGCGGTTGATGCTGCGCTGCACGGTTTTGATACGCTTGGAAAGAAGCCCTGTCAGTGAGCCCAGTACCAGGATGCCAATCACGAACACCGGTATCAGCATCCAGTTTTTGGTAATGCTGTACCAGATGAGAAAGCCAATGCCCACCACGGAAGAAAAAAGAATATTAATGAAGGAATTGACAAACCGTTCGGTGTCGGTCTTTACTTTTTGCAGTACTGATAATGTTTCGCCACTGCGGCTTTCTTCAAACTCCTGGAACGAAAGACGCAGGGTTTGCCGGAGGCCGTCGTTGAAAATCTGCATGCCGAAACGGGCTACGGCCAGCCGCGTGGTATATTCCTGGAAAGCCTTGGCAATGCGGGCCAACAAGGCAACCGCCAGGGCAATTCCCAGCCAGTACAGCACACCCCTTACCAGTTCGTCCTGCGAACGGTTGCCAAGGTTTGTGGCATAATCGTCGATGATCTTCCCAAAAATAAGAGGATCCACAAGGCTAAGCAATTGTGCAGCGCCGGCCAGCAGCAGGGAAAAGAAAATAAGGGTTCGTTGCGGTCTCAGGTATCGCCACAAAATCTGCATGCCCTACTGCAACAAAAAACAGACCTGTAGAAAAGGCTTGCAAGGCTGCCTGCTTACCACAGGATTTTATCCGTGTGCCGGTTGTGGCCCCTCTTTATGCTTTGGTGCTGCCACTGGCTGTGCAGCCGGGCTCATTTCTTCGGGTTCGATGGTTTCGGCCTCCTCTCCGTTTGTGAGCAGGGTAAGCTGGTACACATCTTTACGACGGTCACGCAAGTTGCGTACAGAGCCAAAGGAGTGCAGTTCGTTCAGCAGGGAAAGATCCACATCTGCTACCAGGATCATTTCGGTATTGGGAGTTGCCTCGCTTTTGATGCCGTTGGACGGGAATGCAAAATCACAAGGCGTGAACACTGCTGCCTGTGAATACTGCATATCCATATTCTCTACCTTAGGCAGGTTGCCCACGCTGCCCGAGATGGCCACGTAACATTCGTTTTCGATGGCTCTTGCCTGCGCCGTACAACGGACACGCATATACGCATTTTGTGTGTCGGTAAGGAAAGGGACAAAAAGTATCTGCATGCCCTGGTCGGCCAGGAGGCGTGACAGTTCAGGAAACTCCACATCGTAACAAATCAAGATACCTACTTTGCCAATATCGGTTTCGAATACTTTCAGGGATTTACCCCCTTCCAGTCCCCAGAAACTTTCTTCATCGGGAGTGACGTGGATCTTTTCGTACTTATCCAGTTTGCCGTTGCGGTGACAGAGATAACCAATGTTGTGCAGGCGGCCATTTTCAATACTGGGCAGGCTGCCGGTTATGATATTCACATTGTACCGGATGGCCAACTGGTGAAACCGGTCGCGGATCTCCGGGGTAAACTGCGCCAAGGCCCGCATGGCATCAGCCTCCCGCATATCATTGAACTGTGCCAGGAGAGGCCCGTTAAAAAATTCGGGGAACAGCGCAAAATCACTTTTGTAACTCGATACGGCATCTACAAAATATTCGGCTTGTGTGAACAGTTCATCCAAGTCGCTGTACGACCGCATTTGCCACTGCACCAGCCCCAGGCGTACATAGCTGGACGGGATATAAGCTCTCCTTGTTGGAGCTGTGTAGTAGATATTGTCCCACTGCAGCAGGGTCGCGTACTCTTTACTTTGCACATCGCTGGGCATGTAATCGGTCAGTACTTTTTTTACGTGAAAGTCATTGGACAACTGGAAGGACAACACCTGGTCATAGATCTCTTTCCGCTTTACCCTTGAAATGTATTCCTTCGGGCTCATGCTGTCGGCATACTGGTGGTAATTGGGTATACGACCACCAAACACAATGGCCTTCAGGTTCAGCTTTTCGCACAAAGCTTTGCGGGCATCATAAAGCCTGCGACCCAGTCGTAATCCCCGGTAGTCAGGATGAATGAACACTTCAATTCCGTAGAGCACATCGCCATCCGGACTATGCGTATTGAAGGTATAATTACCCGTGATCTGTTTATAGGTATGTTCGTCACCAAAATTTTTATACTCCACAATAATGGATAAGGCAGAGCCCACTACTTTTCCGTTGGCCTTCATCACAAATTGTCCCTCCGGGAATTTCTTTATGAGGTTGGTAATGGAATCCAGGCTCCAGAAGCCCCCCTGCCAGTCGGGGTAGGCTGCCTTCATGGCTGTAACCAGTTCCTGGTAATCGTTTATCTGCAAGCTATCTACATCCAATTGATTGATGATTTCATCCATATGCATACGTTTTTAATCCTCCAAGCAGGCTCTTTCGTAGAGAGCCATCTTTTTATTTTATAACAGTCAATAAGACCGCCATTTTAATGCCGTCTTTGCCTATCTCATACCGATCAGAGCCATACAGTCATGTATCTGTTGTTTTCGCAGGCACAGTTTCTGTTAGAAGTTGTTAGATATCTCAATTATTTACAATTAAACTTTTTGTTATGGCAGAAATTCATGTTGAACCGAAAAAGCACACCTCCAATTCTTCCTGGCTCTGGATTGTACTGGTGTTATTGATTGCCGCCGCCGTCGTGTACTACCTGGTAACGCGGAACAATAATACAGACAACACAACTGTGCCAGCCAATACAACGGGTGCCATCAGCCTGCCGCATGTGGTGACAGGCAACACGGTTTACTGGTGCTGATATACCGATAAATTGTTTAACCGAAAGCAATGCTTTCACAAAACGGAGTAGAGTATGGATAATATGAAGCACAGGCGGTTGCAGGAACTGGACCGCTCTGATTTTGAAATTGTAGAAGGTGAACCTGATATCCGCGGATGGGATGTAAAAAACAGCAGCGGCAAAAAGATTGGCGAAGTGGAAGAATTGATTGTTGATGCACAGAAGAAAAAGGTTCGCTACATGGTAGTGGATATGGATGATAATGAACTGGATTTGGACGACCGCAGGGTACTGATACCCATTGGCCTTGCCGAACTGGATAAAGAAGATGATGATGTGTTGCTGCCCAGCATTACTGCTGAACAGTTGCGTGCCCTGCCCAGATATGATGAAGACCAGTTAGACGAGGAAGTAGAAAGAAAGATCTGCAGCACACTAGGTCGCAAACAGGAGACCATGCGTTATTACCCGCAAAACAGCGATGAACTGAAAGGAAGACAAACAACGGCTCAAACACAGACGCCGGAAGAAGACTATGATTTTTATCGTCACGAACATTTCAACGACGACAACCTGTACCGGAACCGCTTGCATGAAACACAACCTGCGCAACATAACCGGGAACAGCCAAACCGCCAGCAGCAGGAAAGAGAAGAATATGAACGTGGCCTGCGGCTATGGGAAGCCCGGAGCGAAGGCGGTATTATTGCAGGCGATCAAAGGGACCGCCAGCGTGATATGAGCAACGAACGCCGGCTGGAGATGGTGCGCAACCGGCGCAGGCAGTATGAAGACCGGAGAGGCAGTCACCGCTCCGACCGCAGCCGGGACCGCTATCGTGACACCGGCGATGATCGTGACCGAAATTACCGGCAGGACAACAGCATTTCGGCACGCATTGACCGTGAGGGTTTGCAGGATGCATAATGGCTCTTGATAACGGCAGCAATCGTTGCCGTTTTCCTTTTCCTGTCTTTATACCCATTGATGGCAGAACGGAAGAGTACGCCGGAAGTGCAGTGCATTCTTTATCCCAGCTTTTTGCAGGCACAATTTCTGTACTCTCTAAACGGCAAATAAGTTTATCAATCATAAAACAAAGAAGATGGCAGAAATTCATGTTGAACCGAAAAAGCACACCTCCAATTCTTCCTGGCTCTGGATTGTACTGGTGTTATTGATTGCCGCCGCCGTCGTGTACTACCTGGTAACGCGGAACAACACACCTGAGGAAAGTATAACGCCTGCCAACACCACAGGTTATTTTGTATGGCCTTCTACCGGCAGCACAGTTTTCCTCTGACGACAGCGAGATAACAGCCTCCAACAACCGAAAATATTTGTTAACCGAAAGCAATGCTTTCATTAAATAAGATGGTATGGAAAATATGAAACACAGGCGTCTCCAGGAGCTTGACCGTTCTGATTTTGGCGTGATAAAAGGTGAGTCCGATATCCGTGGATGGGATGTGCGCAACAGCAGTGGCCGAAAAATCGGCGAAGTGGAAGAATTGATTGTTGATGCACAAGAGCGGAAAGTGCGGTACATGGTAGTAGACCTGAAAGATAATGAGCTGGACCTGAAAAAGCACAAAGTGCTGATACCTATTGGGCTGGCAGAACTGGATAAAAATGACGATGATGTGCTGCTCCCTTCGGTTTCACTTGAACAGTTGCGGCACCTGCCTACTTATGACCTCAATATCCTGGATGATACAACGGAGCGATTGATCTGTGTAGCGCTTGGCAGAGAGGAAGATCTAATGGATAAGGACCGGCAGTCTGAAAAGCGGCAACAGGCAGACCGCACGGACTACAATGAAGACTTTTATGGACACAGCTATTTTGCTGATGACAACCTGTACAAAAACCGGCTACATGAAGCACAGCCGGCAAGTTCGGACAGACGTGCGGATGACGAACGCCGCCTCCGGCTGCTGGACCGCGATGATGAACGCATGGATCATGAAAGGCGTGAACGCGAGTTAGACGAAGAACGCCGGCTGGAGATGGTACGTAACCGGCGTCGAATGTACCAGGACCGCAGGGGCTCCAGTCGCGATAGCGACCGCTACCGGGATGATGATAACGACCTGCATTTTCGTTAAGGGAACAACACTATTTCCTGCCTGGTGCCATTTCTGCGAAACAGAAGTGGCATCTTTTTTTCAGCACTCTTCTACTAAAACATAGCATATGCCGAATAGTGCAAACAGAAGCAACAGCGGAGGTGGCAATTCGAACAAAGGCCAACCCAAACACCGGACATCCCGGTCCTCTTCAGACAAACCCAACCCGGAACGCTCTGACCTGAAACACGGCAATAGTGATAACGGCCGTAAAGGAGATCCGGGCCGTACATCAAACGAAGGACGCAAAAGGGCTTCCGGTGGCAGTGCCAATGAGTAAATTCAGAAAAACAGGATTTGCAACAGCTGCAAATCCTGTTTTCAATTCATTCAAGGAAAGATTTATGCTGTTGCCAGAATGTCCACCATTCGCCGCACTTCATCCTCATCGGCAATGTAAACAGCACCATAGTCTGTTACGGCTGTATTGATATAGGTCAGCGGGTTGGGTGCAGCTTTCCGGGCGGAAGCATGGTATTCGGCGGCACCGCATTCCGCTCGCAACCGGGTAAGATTACCGCTGTTGATACCGGCACCCGGCATAATGGAAATCCGCCCGGCCGCCTGCGCTACCAACTTTGCCAGTACATCACCGGCATCGGGTGCGCTGGTTTTTCCGCCCGAGGTCAGTACTCTTTCACACCCACAAGCTACCAGATCTTCCAATGCCTGATAAAGATCCGGTGTGCCGTCAAAAACACGGT
The DNA here is from genome assembly GCA_035998945.1 of Flavisolibacter sp. Lineage (GTDB taxonomy): Bacteria > Bacteroidota > Bacteroidia > Chitinophagales > Chitinophagaceae > Flavisolibacter. The sequence continues at coordinate 92,187 of DASYHD010000018.1, forward strand.
TGCAGGTCACCCGCATGGGATAAGCCAATTCCACGATGCGCTTCATTCTTTCTGTATCGATTACTGCATCAATCGTGGCTGCACCAATTGAAATGCCGTTGCAGCGGAGCTCTTTGCAGGCTTCAATGTCGTGGCGAATAATTTCCCATTCCTCATCATCGTAAAAATAATTTCCCGATCGCGGCCGGATGATCGGATATAACTGAATATCCACCGTTTCCCGCACCTGCCGGATGGCACCCCAGCTAGGTGTTGTACCGCCTTCAACCGGATTGTCGCAAAGCTCCACCCGCACGGCACCTGCCCGTTGTGCAATGCGGCAGGACTGAATGGTAAATGCACAAACTTCGAGGTGGGCTGCAGGCATATTTGATTTTTGTTGTCAAGGTAAGCTCTTTTGAAGAGTGAAATTTTGTTCAGCGTTGAACCGGGGTTTCACCTTTCGCTGCATCCGCCGTGAAATGTAAATCCGGCTATTGCTTGTCATGCCCGGGCCTATCACCAGCCAAAGCAACCGGGCACAAAGACAGTAAAAAACAAGAGCAGCAAAAATAGTATAATGGGGAAAAGCATACGTAAATAATAATTTGATCACTTTGAAACTGTAGCGGTTGTCTTGCCTGCAAACGGCCAATGCCACTTCCATGTAGCCAACGTCACCAATAAGAAGAAGACATTGAAGATAAGCAGTATCACAACATACGGCAGCCAGGTAGTAAATACCTGTTGACCGGTGAGGTAAAAAATTGTATTCTGCCCATCAGCGGACCCGGTAAGGTGTTGAACTGCCCAGTTATTACCCCAGTGCAGGCCAATGGGGAAAAGCAGGGTTTTGGAACGCAACAGCGCGGTTGCAAACCAAAGATGACCAATCGGAATGGCAATGAGCAGAAAGATCAGCTGCGCCGGGTTTTGCAACACATCCCTATCCAGCACATGCACCAGCATAAAGACAAAAGCAAAAATAAAATTGGCACGAGGCACACCCCACTTGCTGATAGTTTTGGTAAACAGGTAGCCCCGGAACATCAGCTCCTGCACGATCACTGTCGGCAGAATAAAATAAAGGCTTTTAGCCAATGCCATTAAATTGATTGTTGAAGTGAAGTGCCAGTGTTCCCCGGTGTAAAGTGTACGTAAAAAACTAACAAGAAAAAAGGCAACCACACCCATCAGCAATCCACCAAACAGGTAAGCAACCGTTCTCCACGAAATGGCAAGGCCCAGTGCAGAAAGACTTTGTCCGTCAGTCCGGTAGAGCAGCGCGGTGGCAGCAATCAGGAGCACCTCGCCTACAAAAGGAAAATAAGGTTTTATAGGAAGGTACTGGTAAATGAAACTGCTTAAAACGATGGCCGCAACACCCACCAACAGGGCCAGCAGGATGCGTGAAAGAAAGGGATACTGAAAGAATACTTTTTTCATGTTGATCTGATTTGAAAACAAAATGAAACCAACAGATTCAGCGGCACAAAAAAGATCGACGCAGCCTGGGCAAACGGCAATGCATCGGGAGAAAAAAAGGACAAGCATAGGCGACATGTTTTGTTGGCAGAAAACAGCGCTTCGTTGGCAAGGCGGTATTACTGGTCGGTTCTTCTCCCTGTGCTGAAAAAGAAGTTGCAGCTTTAGCGCATGGTACGCAGAAAGGATTTTTTTGAGAAAACATATACGGATATACGTCTACGCACTGCGGTGCACATCCTGTTTTGGGCCCTTATGTTTGCCAGTTATTATTATTTCAATACCATCTCTTTCAATCCTGCACGCGGCACACCGGCCACTTATCTGCTGGCTTTGCACAACGCCGTTACCATCGCCACTGCGTTTTATTCGCTCATGTATTTTATCTGGCCGCGGTTTTTTGCCCGAAGAAAATGGGGTTCGGGCATCTTGCTGCTATTTGTATGGGTGATTGCTATCGCTACCCTTGTTTCCTGGGGCGACTGGCTCATCTTCAACCGCTGTACAAGCTGCGGCGAAAGCCTTGCCACTTACAGTCCCGACTATTACCAATTTCTGCAGCGAAGCCTGCCCAATATTGTATTTGTACGGGTGCTAACGGGCGGCTTGATTTACCAGTTGGTGATCCAGCTTAGCTTTCCTGTCGCCATCAAGATCGGACGCAGTTACTTCCGCCAGGCAGTGCAGCAATTGCAACTGGCAAAAGACAACCTGCAACTGGAGTTTAATTTTTTAAAATCACAGGTCAACCCCCATTTCCTTTTTAATACGCTCAATAACATCTATGCGCTGGTGATGGCACAGCGAAACGAACAGGCAGCCGCCACTATAGCACAGCTTTCGGGCCTTATGCGTTATACCCTTTATGAAACCGGTGACGAAAAGATTCGCCTGGAAAAAGAAGTGCAGTTGCTGAAGGATTATGTTGAATTGGAAAAACTGCGGTTAAATGAAACGGCAGTACAACTGCAGTTTGAAAGCGATCAGCCTTTTTACACCATTCCCCCGCTGCTTTTTTTGCCGGCGCTGGAGAATGCCTTCAAGTACACTCCGGATGAAAAAGGCAGTACAATAACGATCATGATTCGGGCCATCAAAGGAATATTGAACGTTGCCATCACCAATACATACCAGGCATCACACGAAGAGAGGATTGGTGGCATTGGCCTGCAAAATATAGAACGCAGGCTGCAGCATTCTTTCGGCAGCAAAGCAAGCTTTTCTGCAAGCGCAGCAAATGGTGTTTATTTGTTTCAATTAAGCTGTCCGCTGTTATGAAAAAGATTCAATGCATTGTCGTTGACGATGAACCCCTGGCAAGAAGCCTGGTAACCATGTATGTGGCCAGGCTTACCGGCTGGGAAGTAGTGGCAGAATGCCGTTCTGTGGCCGAAGCCTATGAAGCACTTTACCAAAACAGTGTGGATGTGATTTTTCTCGACATCAACATGCCCGATAAGACAGGGGTCGATTTTCTGTCTACACTCAAAGACCCGCCGCTTGTGGTCTTTACCACGGCTTATGCCGAATACGCTGCCAAAGCTTTTGACCTGAAAGCGGCGGATTACCTTGTAAAACCCATTACGGAGAGCCGGTTCCGCGAAGCGGTGGAGAAGGTAGAGAGGCTGATACAAAACAATTTTACTCCTGCGCAGGCGCAGCAAACCGAACATGTGTTTTTAAAACAAGACAGCAAGTTGGTGAAAGTAGCCTTCGGTGATGTTTTGTATGTAGAAGCTTTGAAAGACTTTTCGAAGTTGTTTTTAAAAGACCGCACTATGCTGATCAGTGCACATTTAAAAATCATGGAAGACCTGTTGCCGGCAGACCGGTTTCTCCGGGTGCACCGCTCTTACATAATTTCCCTTGACAAGATCAACGCAGTTCAGGGAAATGTAGTGGAAATCGGCAAACAGGAAATTCCCGTAGGCACCACGTACAAGGAAGAATTGCTGAAGCGTTTGCGGCTCCATTAACCACAACTGATTTTACGAGGAACCGGTAGTGCAAAATGCATTGTGGCATTGTTTTTACAGCGCTTTTCTTCTAAATCAAATTGTATGGCAGAGGATAACAATAATCGGGGACATGAAAAAGAAAGCGAACTGGCTTCCCGTCGCGATAACCAAATTGGCAACAAACAGGGAACCACGCAAACCGGTGCACAAAACGCCGGCGGCGAAAATATAGACCAGGAAGAAGATCAATATTCTGACGACCTGCGTCAGTCGGGCGACCGCAACAGCAGTAACCGCAAACAGAGCAGTTAGCCGCAGGCGCCGTTGCATGAAATGAAATTTTAAGATGTGCAAAAGCAGATCAAAACCATTTTGATCTGCTTTTATTTTTGAAGCAAAGAAAGGTATATGGAATACAGACAGCTTGGCAATTCAGGATTACGGGTTTCCGTTCTCAGCTTTGGCACAGCAACCTTTGGTGGTGGAACAGACTTCTTTAAAGCCTGGGGCAGCACCGATGTGGAAGAAGCGAAACGCATGATTGGTGTTTGCATGGATGCCGGTATCAACATCTTTGATACGGCAAATACGTATTCCCGCGGCGGCTCAGAAGAAGTACTGGGCGAGGCACTGAAAGGCATCCGACAGAATGTATTTATTTCTACAAAGGCTACCTTCCCCATGGGCAGTGGCCCGAATGATTTTGGCTCGTCCCGTCACCATCTCATTCAACAATGCGAAGCAAGTTTGCGGCGTCTGCAAACAGATTACATTGACGTTTATCACATGCATGGTTTCGACGGTGTTACGCCGGTGGAAGAAACCCTGCGTACGCTTGACGACCTGGTGCAAAGCGGAAAGGTTCGTTACATTGCCTGCTCTAACTTTTCAGGTTGGCACCTGATGAAATCACTCGCCATTTCGGAACGCTATGGATGGAGCAAATACATTGCCCACCAGGCTTATTATTCGCTCATCGGCCGGGAGTTTGAATGGGAACTGATGCCGCTGGCACTGGATCAAAAGATTGGCACCATGGTGTGGAGCCCACTGGGCTGGGGACGCCTGACAGGTAAGCTCCGGCGCGGACAAGTGGTGCCGGAAGGTACAAGACTTAAAAATATTCCGGGTACGGGACCAGAAGTTCCGGATGAGTATCTGTACAACGTGGTGGATGCACTGGAAGAAGTGAGTAAAGAAGTAGGGAAAACCGTTCCGCAGGTGGCACTGAACTGGCTCCTGCAACGTCCGACAGTGGCCAATATCATCATTGGTGCCCGCACGGAAGAACAGTTGCGGCAAAACCTGGCTGTTACGGATTGGAACCTGACGCCCCAACAGGTGTCGCTGCTTGACCAGGCCAGTGCACAACGCCCTATATACCCCTATTGGCACCAGCGGCAGAACCTTGCATTGAACCCGGTAGTCGTTTGATTATGGCTGTTTGAAAAGCTTCAAAACAAATTTTGGTTAGAAACTTTTCCTGTAGGTTCCAGCACCATCACTGTTGTTGCCACAGGTTTTCCCTCATGCACCACCACCTCCTCCTGGTGATTGCAATAGACCAGCAGGGGCATGATAAAGTCTTTTGCCATCAATCGCTGCGGTGTGCTTAACAGGATGCGGGTACCGCTTTCCAGAAAAAGCTTCACCACATTTTGCAGGCAAGCAAAAGCTGCCGGTTCATAGTTGATATCACTCAGCAAGAGCACATGGCATGAGAGGTCAGGCGGAAGCTGGGTCCAATCCAACACAGATGTACACACGTTTTCCAGGTTCAGCAATTTTGTAGATGCTTTCACCACCGCAACAGCCTCCGGCGCCACATCGGTACAATGCACTGAAGCCGCGAAGCGGGCACTCACCAGCGAAGGCAGGCCTAATCCTGCTCCCAATTCCAGAATATCTTTTGAAGCAATGTAAGCAGGATGGGAAAGAATGAACTGTGCCAGTGCAATGGATGCCGGCCATACCTGCGACCAATAGGGAAATGGAATCTCTCCTTTTTCATAGGCCTTTCGCACCACACCGGCATCAGGCACATATAACCTGACTGGCTCCGGCTGCAACAGAATGGTTTGCTCGATGAGCGGAAAATGCATGGCGGCAAAGGTGCATAAAAAGCAGGCACGGGACCTGCCTGCAAAAGAAACCCCGCCAGGGCGGGGTTGTTTTTCATTGGAAACATGATGCCAGACGGTTACCAACGGCGGTCGCGGTTGTTGTGCCGGTTATCGCTGTGCGCATTGTTGCGGCTCTGGAAACGATCCCATACTTCGCGGATCTCTTCACGGCGCTGCGTTTCCAGTCGCCTCACCTGGTAGGTCTTTTCAGAAGAACGCATCCGGCGGTCACGCTCTACCTGGCGGATCTGTTTGTCAAAGTCGCGGTTGATACGGTCAATCTGCTTGTCACGTTCACGGGCACTGAATGAATAGGAATAGCGGGTGTTGTTTTCATAGCGTCCGTCATAGCGATCATTGCGGTCAGATCTGTCGTTGCGATCACCAAGGATCACGTCCCTGTTGGTGTTGCGGTCATTCGGATACGAACGGGAGGATTGCGCCTGCGCAACAGTAATGGCTCCAAGGGCAATTAATAGCGTAAGGATTCTTTTCATAGTGGATGATTTTAATTGTTACTGCTTTAAGAAGTAAAAAGCATGGATGTGTTTAACGGCCCAAGGTTAACGAAAGGTGAATAGTTGCGGCCGCTTCTGATGATGAGTGATGAATTACAAACTGTGAAAGATTTACATGATGATTTATTTATTGGGATATTGATACATTCCATTATGAGCGGTGGCTCATCAAAATAACTTCGAAACTAACCACTGACCGCTCACCACTCACGCTGTACCTTTGACAGATTAAATTCAACACATGAAGACAGGAACGAAATTCATCCATGCCGGCATGGAACCTGATCCGAGCACTGGCGCTATCATGACACCCATCTACCAGACGAGTACTTATGTGCAGGAAGCCCCGGCGACGCACAAAGGCTATGAGTATGCCCGCAGCCAGAACCCTACCCGGACGGCACTGGAAACGGCCTATGCACAAATAGAGAATGGCAGATTCGGGCTTGCTTTCAGCAGTGGTGTGGCCGCCACTGATGCCGTGATTAAACTACTGCAGCCGGGTGATGAAGTAATCTGTGGAAACGACATGTATGGTGGCACTTACCGGCTGTTCACCAAAGTGTTTGAAAAATTCGGGATAAAATTCCACTATGTAAACATGCAGGATGCGCAGAATATCCGTCAATACATCAACGAAAAAACAAGGCTGGTTTGGGCCGAAACACCTACCAACCCGCTGATGAATATCTGCGATATTGAAGCCCTTGCAGCCATTTGTAAAGAAAAGGGCCTGCTGCTTTGTGTAGACAACACCTTTGCTTCACCTTATTTGCAAACACCGCTTAACCTGGGTGCCGATATTGTGATGCATTCGGCTACCAAGTACCTGGGGGGCCACAGCGATGTCATCCAGGGTGCGCTGATGATGAACAGCCAGGAGTTGAAAGATCAACTTTATTTCATTCAGAAAAGCTGCGGCGCCGTGCCTGGCCCGATGGATTGCTTCTTGGTTTTGCGGGGCATCAAAACATTGCACCTGCGCATGCAGCGTCACAGTGAAAACGGCAGAGCCATTGCGCACTGGCTTCGCAACCATTCAAAAGTCGGACGGGTTTACTGGTGCGGATTTGAAGACCATCCCAATTATGCCATCGCCAAAAAACAAATGCGTGACTTTGGCGGCATGATGAGTTTTGAATTGAAGAATGACAGTGTGGACGAGGCCAAAAGAGTTTTGTCATCTACCAAACTTTTTTCGCTGGCAGAAAGCCTTGGTGGTGTGGAGTCCCTGATCAACCACCCGGCCTCTATGACACATGCTTCCATTCCAAGAGAAGAACGCATTAAAAATGGGTTAAGCGATTCACTTATCCGGTTAAGCATAGGTGTGGAAGATGCGGAAGATCTCATTGAAGACCTGAAGCAGGCGATTGGCTAGAAGGCATCACGTTAAACCTCTAAAAAGTCAAAAGCGCCGCCCTGCTTTTGGCTTTTTACTTTTGTTATCGTCTATGCACAATACAATACTTTCCATCGTCTTTTTACTGTTGACCATTTGCAGCCAATCGCAGGGTTCTGTATCCGGACAAACGGACCTGCAACGCATTATACAACAGAAAGGGGATAGCCTTTTGGCTGCAGAAAAACTGCCGGGCATTTTTATTGGTTTGCTCAATGGCAGCAGCAAACAGTTTTTCAACTTTGGCTATGCAGACCCCGATAACAAAATACCCTTTGATTCTGCAACGATTTTCGAAGCGGGCAGTATCACCAAAACCTTTACGGCGTACATTCTTGAAACCATTTTACAAGTAAAGAAGATCAGCGACACCACCTCCATCCTCCCCTATCTGCCCGACTCTGTACAAACCAACAGTGCGTTATCGGAGATCAGTTTTCTTTCATTGCTGAATCATACTTCAGGGTTGCCAAGACTGCCCGACAATCTTGCCCTGACAAGCACGACCCCGTATGATACCTACACGGCTGCCGACCTGTTTGCTTACCTGAAACGGTGCACACCCAAACCAGATGGAAAAAGCAGTTATTCAAATTTGGGTGCAGGTCTTGCGGGTTGGCTGGCAGAAAGAATCGCCGGCAAAAACTTCAACACTCTTTTGAAAACCTCCGTCTTTCATCCGTTTGGAATGAAGGATGCATTGGCTGCCAACAGCAGGAAGGCACAAGGGTATTTCGGCACTGCCAAACGACCGTTCTGGAACATGAATGTACTTTTCCCCGCCGGAGGCGTACACTGTTCCGCCAACGATTTGCTGAATTATCTGGAAGGGATGAGCCTTCCCGACTCGAAAAGAGAAGTTCAAACGCATGTTATCGAAAAACTCCTGCAGCCCACTGTAGCCATTACACCGGCAGTGCATGTTAGCAGGGCATGGCATACCCTGGAACAGACCGGCCAACCAACCATCTACTGGCACAATGGCGGCACCTATGGTTTTTCTGCATTCGCGGCGTTTGTGAAAGGAACGAAACAGGCAGTTGTGGTGGTGGTGAACCAATTCAATAAAAATGCTGTCAGTGATGGACTAGGCATCGCTATTCTAAAGAAAATGCTGGAGTAAGGGCAGCGAAATTCGACGGAATGAAGAAGAGTCTTTCTCTTCCCTCTTCACTTAGCAACTGTTCATCTCACTTTTTTTGCAGTTCATACATTGATAAGAATCCGTTGACACGACAGCATAGAAAAGGCTGTTACGTTTGTGTTACCATTAACCAACGAAACCAATTGTATGAAAAAATTATTTGCTCCTCTCGCTGCCGGTTTGTTGCTGCTGGCGTCCTGCACAAAGGACAGGATCAGCGGCAGCGGCACGGTTACAACCGAAAATCGAAATGTCGCCAATTTTACCGAAGTTTCTACTTCCGGTTCAAGCGATGTGCATATTGTACAGGGCACGGCTTTCTCCGTTCAGGTAAAAGGCTACAATAATCTGCTGCCTTTTTTTGAAACCAAAGTAATCAACAACACGCTGGAAGTTGGCTACCAGCAGGGCACCAATATTCACAATGACAACATTGAAGTGTTTGTTACCATGCCCAGTTTTGAAGGCGCCAGGATCGATGGCTCAGCCGATATTGATGTGAAAGGTGCCTTTACCAGCAACAGCGTTATTCTTTCAGTATACGGCTCCGGCAACATCGATATTGAGGCAGGTTCAACACAAAGCCTTACAACAGATATTTCCGGCAGTGGCAATATCCGTGCATTTGGCTTGGCTGCGGAACATGCAGATGCCTCCATTACCGGAAGCGGAACAGCGGAGTTGAACGTTGCTAACCACCTGAAGGCAGATATCGCCGGCAGCGGCAATATCTACTACAAGGGCACGCCAACTCTTGAAAGTTTTGTTTCCGGCAGTGGGAAGGTTATTCATCGTCCATAGCGGCACGAAAGCAAACAACATTCATGGTAACCAATTCTGCAATGGATGCCCTATTTTCACTGCTTATTCTGCTGCATGAGAAAAAACCTGTTAGACAAGGAATGCACTGAAACTGTGATCAGCCGGGCACAAAAGCTTCACCCGGGAAGTACCCCACACTGGGGCAAAATGACGGTCACTGAAATGCTTCACCACTGCAACCTGGTGCATGCACAGTTGCTTTCACCGGCAGAACCAACGACAAAAAGAACTTCTCTTCAACAATACCTTGTCCGCTGGGTGGTATTGTATCTGTTGCCCCGCTACCCGAAAGGAGCGCAGGCACCCAAAAAATTTCATACAAAAGGGCTGGTGGACAAAGAGCAGTTTGAAAATGAAAAGCAGGCTTTTATCGCCTCCCTTCGCCGCTTTGCATCATACAAGGAACCAATTGCCCACTGGCATCCTTATTTCGGAAAGCTTTCCACCGAACAGTGGGTTTGACAAGCTGGAAACATGTGGATCATCACCTGCGGCAGTTTGGCGTGTGACGATTGCTTCCGCAGCAAAAAGGCCTGCAATCCAGCAGGCCCATTTTCATTCACATGAATAAGGTTATTGTAACAGGTGTGTAGGAATGGGCTGAACGTCTTCTTCTTTCCTTTGCAATTCCCCCAGCGAACGGAACCTGGAAGAGTGCCCAATTTCATGGTCGATGAGGTACATATCAATTTCACCAACATTCTTGGCCTGTATCTTACCACGATAAACGCAGGCATAACGGTCTTTAATCAGCTCATACATGGCCGATGAAATGTTGACCTGTCCCGGCATACCATTGCTTTCCATGCGGCTTGCAATGTTCACCGTGCTACCCCAGATATCATAGGCATATTTCTTTTTTCCAACAACCCCGGCCACTACGGGACCAACGTTGATGCCTATCCGAATTTCCCACGGGGGCAGCCCGGCCTCAATTCGCTTTTGGTTATTTCTGCGAACGAAGTCCTGCATCTCAAGGCTTGCCTTTACCATGTTGAGCACATGGTTGGTGCTGGGTACAGGTATACCGCCGGCACACATGTAAGCATCGCCTATGGTTTTGATTTTTTCCAGGCCATATTTTTCAATGATATCATCAAAAGCCATAAAGCAATTACCGAGTTCGGTAACCAGTTCCTGCGGGGTTAGCTTTTCCGCCATTGTAGTAAAGCCCCTGAAGTCGGCAAACATTACCGAAACCTGTTCGTAGTTCCGGGGAGTTGCTTTGCCTGTAGACCGCAACTCACTGGCAATTTCTGCCGGGAGAATATTACGGATGAGCCGTTCAATCTCCATATTCTTTTTATCCAGCAATACATTGCTTTTGGTTTTGATGCGGTAACTGCGGTACAGGATAAATACCAGTACAACGATCAGTCCCAGCACAATCACCATACCCGTATTGAACGTCTGCTGCTTTTTTAACTCCAGTTCCTGGATGGATTTGTCCTTGGTGAGAAGGTTGATCTCGTTCTGCTTTTTCTCCAGTTCAAAATCAAACTGGATATTGGCCAGCTTTTTATCCGTTTCAATGTTGTACAGCGTATCCTTAACCCGGGACAGGAGTTCTTGGTACTGATAGGCCCTGGCATAGTCGCCGGTTTTTCCGTAAGCGACAGCCATCTCTTTGTACAGCCCTTCGAGCTCCAACATGGCGTTGAGACTTTTAACAATACTCTCGGCTTCCTTATAACTGCTGATGGCTGTTTTATACTCACCCATCTGTGCATACACACTTGCTTTGCCGGCGAGGGAACGGGCAATGTTCAACTGGTTGTTCGTCTGCTTTGCTGTGTTCAAAGCCTGCTGGAAACTTTTTAGCGCCTCTCTATAATTATTGTTCTTGAGAGAAAGTCCACCAAGTGAGATGTAAACATTCGGAATTTGTACAGGATTGGAAGCATAGGCTTTGAGGGAGCGATTGAACGCCTGCGATGCCTTGTCATTTTCGTTTCTACGCATGTAGATATTGCCCATGTTCACGTTAATGGCCCCGATCTTAGCCTGGTCGCCCAGCTCCTCGCAAAGCGGAAGCGCCATGAGATAATAATTAAGGGCTTTGTCGTACGTAGCCTCCTTCATGTAATAGACACCGCCTATATTGTTCAGTGCCGATGCAATACCAGGTTTGTGGTTTATGCTTTCTGCAATGCGCAGTGACCGGAGATGGTGCTTCAATGCTTTCACCTCATCACCTTTGTGATAATAAAAAGCCCCGATATTTCCCAGCAGATCAGCTTGTCCCATCTTGTCGTTGGCCGACTCGAAGATCTTGAGTGCATCTTGCCAAATAAGCAAAGCATTCTCGGGTTGTCCCAGGTAAAAGCTGGCATTTCCCATCCATTTGGCGGCGGTAGCCACACCCACGGGGAAGTTGATCTTTTCAGCAAAGGCTTTGGCATCGGTAGCCATTTTCAGGCCGAGCGCAGGGTCCTGGCTAACCGTTGCTTTGATCTGGCTGATCATTGCATTCACTTTTGCCGTATCCGCCGGACTTGCCTGTTGCGCCCCCGTTTCAATCATCACCAAAAGCAGCACTGCGCAGAAAAGTTGTTTACACTTCATGATCGTTGATTTGTCGATTCTTCGTTCAACGGGAGGGGATTCTACTAAGGACTGATAACTAATTTACGATTTATAATCCGGTCATTCAACACCACCTGAATAATATATACTCCCGCTGTCCACTGGTGTGTATCTATCTTCCTGGTATAGAATCGATTCGCTTCTACCATCCCACGATAAATTTCCACTACCCTGCTTCCGTTGGCGCCAACTACCTGTATAGTAGCATTGCCGGTGACTGGTGGCAGGAAGGACAGGGTAACATGATCCCGCGCCGGATTGGGGAAGGCCTGCAAGCTTGTTTCCTGTACAGTTGCTGTTTTTCCGCTTTCCTCACCGGCTCCTACCGAAGTAAGGTAGGTCCGGTTGCTGGTGCTTGCTGGTACACAAGAAGAGAAATTGTCATAGTTGCTTGGACTTCCGGTATAGTTGGTGCCGCCATTGCCGGTTCCGCCAGCAGTAATTCTGGAAATCCAGGGCATTGGTGTGCCAGCTTTCAACGAACTGGAACTCATTGCCACCACGGATTCATCAGCAGCCAATTGACTGTATTGAATATAATCGGATGTTGATGCTGCGCTGTAAGCTGCCATTGCATAATTCCATTGTCCATCAAAGTTGACATTAGAGCGGAAAACGCCACTTAATACTGAACCAGCATTTTTTGACTTGGTAAATCCATTTTTTGAGTTAACAACAGCTCCTGTAATAAAGATGTCTGCTGTACTGCTGAAACCCAATGGTACTCTGGTTACAAAGGCACGTCTGCGGGTATCATAATGCGAGACCGGTGCGGTCACCTCTTTCGTTGCTATTATAACACCTCTTTCAACCCTTAACTCACTCTGGTTTTCATACCGGATATTTTCAAGCACCAGTTTCCCTGACCGAAGCTCAATTGAGTCGCCTTCTTTTGTCAATTGGCCCCGCACTTTTATTTGTACGTTCAGCCACAGCGAAACCTGTGAGGTTTCCGTATTGACAAAGCTGTTGTTGCGGCTGTGTACAATTACAGGACAACTGGAGACTACCTGCAAGTTACCCGATGTATACTCTATTTCGTAGTTGCCTATATCGGTACCATAGCTGCCTATGGCATTGCTGATTTGAATGGGATAGGTTCCTATAGTTGCATTGGCTTCTGCACCTGTGCTGGTAAGGTTTGCCACAGCAATTTTTTCGGTGTACTTGGTGCTACCCGTAATGATTGAGAAATTGGATGGGTTTAGATTCAAGAGATCACCCACCTCTTTTGTTACGTTGCTGGCCTTCAGGTTCAGCGGCGCTTTCTTGATAGTGACCTTGCCAACATCATAGGTAATTTCAAAATTCGGACTGAACAGCGTCGCCGGGATGATATACTGTTCGCCGCTGTTGATACCTGTGATCATATTGATACCTTCCATGGAGATCGTTGATATATTGCCCACAGCGCTATTAAGGTCTGCCTGGTCATAAATTACAGGTGTTTTTACCGTTGAACTTTTATCTAACGATGACGAGTTAACGTAGGCACCGCTGCCATTCAAAACCGTAACGGCTGTAGCTCCCGTACGGTTTACCAAAACCTCTTCCCCGTTGGCAAGTTTATTGGCATCCACTAACGTTCTTGCATTTACATAAGCCAATGCATTCAGCAGCGTAGATGTAGAAGTATTGCTATTGAACTGAACAAATGCATTGGCAGCTACGTCGATGAATTTGTTGGGCTGTGCTGTCATTGTCCGTGCATTGGCAATTGCATTCAGTGTGGCCGACATGCTCATGTTGGTAAGCGTCGCCGGTGAAATGCTGTTCACCAATGGCACCTCTTCACCGTTAAGGATAACTACGGCACCACCGGAGAGACGCGTTGAGTTTACCACCGGGTATGCTACGCCATTGAGGATAACAACCGCTCCCCCGATAGACCGGTTGATTACCGGCAGAATCTGCCCATTGAGAATAACCACGGCACTTCCGCCGGCCCCATTCAGGTAGGGTGCAGCGGTTCCTTCTTCATCACCATTGAGAATAACCACGGCTGTTCCACCGGTTGCATTGGGAAAGACATCATAAAGCTGCCCGTTCAAAATAGTGACTGCTGTACGGAGGTTATTCTGCACCGGGTATTCTTCACCATTGAGGATAACAACCGCTCCGCCGGTTAGACGGGAATTCACAACAGGGTACTCCTCCCCGTTCAAAATAACGACGGCGCCACCGGTAAGGCGGGAGTTCACCACCGGTAGATATTGTCCATTTAAAAGGATAACAGCACCGCCACCACCATTGATCACTGGGAACTCTTCTCCATTGAGAATAACGACAGCCCCACCAGTAAGAGGAGAATTTACCACCGGGTATTCCTGATCGTTCAATATCACCACAGCTCCTCCGATAGACCGGTTGATTACCGGCAAAATTTGTCCCTGCAGGATCACAACTGCGCCGCCACCGTTAACAACGGGATATTCCTGCCCGTCTATTTCTACAATAGGAAGACCGGTGGTGGTGGAATTGGCAACAGAATAAGGCACTCCGTTAAGGATTATCACGGCAGTACCCGAAGCATTGGCAATGATCGGATACAGCTTGTTTTCATAAATGATGGCTGCATTCTGGTACACCGGCAACAGCTGGTTTTGGAAGAAGACGGCCGCACCACCACCGGTACTGTTCATCACACCCAGTACAGTGTTATCGACGTGCAACTCGTGAGCCGTTTTGATGGCATTTGTAAGTGCCGCCTCATCTGCAATGTTTGCTGAAGGATCAAAGACATAATTGAACGAAAAATTATCCAGCGGATCGCCGTAGTTCACTGTAAAGTCCTGCGGTGAAATGGTAACCGGCAGCTTGGTGATTTCCAGGTTGCCGTTTTGCAAAGTGTAATCATACAGTTCCAGTAAAGCGTCATCGGCAGGATTTGCCGGATCAAATACCCTTGTGACATCTATTCTATAAGGTCCTACGCCACTGAGAGCATTAACTGTCGGATCGGCGTAACGCAAGGTTGCGATGTTCAGGCCCAGACTTTCGGCGGAAAGATTCTCATTGAATTTTTCATTGAAAACCGCCAGCGGATCGCCGTTAACGGAAATGCTCATCGTGTTGGGCGGCAACACTTCGCCGTATTTCTTTTGCTTGTCGTCTGCTTTCAACACCACTTTTAGTTTCGCATCCGCGAAAAGGTAAAGGGTGTTGGAAAAACCTCCATTTGCACTGGTTGTTCCGGGGAAAGGTGCGTTATACACATTGATGGCCGATCGGATTGCCGACAGTATTGTAATGTTGGCCTCAAGCGTATGTTCATCCAGCATTTCGGTTTCAACTGGCTGGCCACGGTAATAAATAACCGTATTGTCTGTAAAATGCTCGCCTTTTACCTGTAGCGTGAGGGGCGTTTCCCCCGGGGTATACTCCCGGTCATACACCAATTCATCAATTCTTGGGGTGGGACTGGCAAACGTTCGAATCGCCGCATAGGGTTGAACCAGGCCATGTCCTGCTTTATAGTTCCACCCGTTTACCACACCATCCGGCTGCATATCAAGCGCTGTTTCAAACAGGTAATCTCGCAAACTAGCTGCATTCAGATCCTGCCCATAAAACTTTTTACGTGCCGACATAATAAGTGCCGCTGCCGCCGCTGCGTGTGGTGCAGATGCCGAGGTACCAAAGAAATTCGGGAAGCCATCTGAAGAACCATTAACAGGATCCTTTACAAAATCGATATCGGGTCCCATTACCACGGTGGTAGATGTATTAACGCCATTTGGTGCTGTAATTTCCGGCTTTTGACGAACTACTTTTACACCATTTACAAATACCGGTGAGCCGCCAGATGATGAGAATGATGCGGTTGAAGGGGTTATGCCATAAGGGGTTGTATTGGAAAACAATACCGCTCCTACCGAAATGGCACCTTCCGCATTGGCATGACCAACGATGGTTGATTTATCCAGTAAAGACTGGTTGGAATAATATTCATCGATGATGGCTTCGCCCCTGAAAATAATGTATTTAATAAGCGGGGTGTTAGCGGTGTTATTCGCCTTGGTGATCAAAAGATCTGCTTCAATATACTGGGAAGGATCGGGATGTTTGATGGAGAAAGAAAGGATTTCAAATGGATCGCCACCAAAGTTGTTTCGGTTAAAGCCAATCCTTTCACCTCCCTGATCTATCAGGTAAATATCCAGATCGTTGACAGTGCCCTGGGTTTGTGCCAGCGAATAAATGGCATCCTGCCACTGCAATACAATGCTGTAGGTACCGGCCTTTAACCGCAGCCGCTGGTAAATATCGCCACTGCCGCTAAAGTCATGCGCAGAGTTGGCAATGTTACCTGGTGCCGGGGCACTTCTGTACGTGCTGGTATAAGACTTCTGCCCGAAGTTACCCGCTGAGGTAAAATAAGCCACACCGGCATTGTTTACTGCATTTACGGTACGGGCAATCACACCGTCCTGAAAAAAGGGCTCCGTAATGTAGGTTACATCATCCACAATCACTTGGCAGCCCGCTTCTTTAAGTTTAATGATTCCCTGCGCCATATCGCCTGCACTCACAAAACCTGTACGAAAAGCCAGTTTTGCCTTTGGTGCAAGATCATGCACAATCTGTAACATGGCCCGGCCTTCATCGGAGCGTACACCATAGGGATAATCAATCAACGGCTCTACCGGCGATGTGTTGCCATCCGGATTACCTGCCCCCGGCAGGTCTCCGTTATTGATATCCAGCTTTGCTTTATCGGTCAAAAGATCACTCTTGTTGTAGCTATCAGAGATGACACCGATCTTGATACCCTCACCACCAATTTTAAAGCCTTCTCTCGCCAGGTTGGCAGCAATGGCTTTGTCACCTTCAGAGGTGGCAACACCTGCATTTCCCAATGGAAGAAACACCGGACGACAATGGTTGAAAAGATCAGGTCTTGTATTAAGTATTTGCAGATTTTTTATAGGAAACTGCCCGGATATGATCTGGTAAGCAATCCCATTGGGAATCTCATTTATTAAGCCATGCTCCCGAAGGAAACTTAATGCCGCTTCTTCCTGACCAAGAACGGCAACCGCCTCTATCAAAACATATTCATCGTTTTCGCCCAGAATGATCAGGTGTTTTTTGGCTTCCTCCAGGTTGGTGCTCAAGTTCATTAACTCATGACCGATCAGTTCTTCCGTTTTACCGGTGTTTGGATTAATCGGTTCTACACAGGATTCATAGCCCACTTCGACTACATCAGTTACCGCATTGCCACAGCCGTTGCTGACGGTTAAGGTGTATGTTCCCTTTCTTGTTACGTTTATGACAGGCGTTGTGCCTACTATGGTTTCTGTACCATCCAGAACAGTTGTCCAAGTGTACATGGTACCACTACTGCTGGCAGAACCAATGGAAACCTGGGTAGCCGGACAAACAAGGATTTTATCAGCACCCGCATCCGCTACAGCCGGCGGGCAAGGCAACGGTGCAACATAGGTTACAGCAACGCCACTGCCTATTGTTACGTCGGTTCCGCTCCACAGCGCACCTTCAATCTTTGAAGGGCTTGATCCCTGCCCGACGAATATGCCTCCGTTTGGTGCCCACACCGCACCATACCAGATACCGCTGGTTGAACCAGAAGCCCCATTAGCAATTCGCCAAGCATCTTTACCACTGGGTGAAGTGCTGCCATTGCCATGCACTTCCATGTATACCCGGCTGGGATGCCCCCCCCTTACCAATTGTACATTCACTTTGTCAAGGTCTACATCACCATGTACATGAATGACGATAAAGCCACTGGCCTTATCCTGAAAGTCGAGGATCAGCCGGTTATCGGAATTGCTGATTTTGATGCTGTTGAATGTATAAATACCTGGCCCGTCAAATGTGACTGACTTTCCTCCGCCCAGTTGCAGGTTACGGTAAGCGGTGGTTGGTTTTACAGAACCGGTGGTTGTGACATCATCTGTACCGGCAGGCATAAACGGCAATGCAGGAGGCAAGGCAGGCAGTTGCGGAAATTTGGGATTGTCGCTCCTGTCAGCCTTTGGGCCACTGTACGAGGCCGTAACAGGCATATACACTGTCCCCCTGACAGTTCCGCTTTGGATGGTTACATTACCACCAACATGAATTTCACCTTTGTTATTGGGAAAGGAAAAATTAGAGCCGGCAGAAAAGACGGCACCCTCTCCCGGAACTTTGTTCTCTGCCGTGATGTTGCCGCGAACGGTATTGCTGTTGGCAAGTTGTACCCGGTTAGCACTGTTTATGTCGGCTGTAATATTGGTATTACCAATTGTTTGCACCAGCTTATTGCTACCAATGCGGCCTCCATTGATGGTGGTGGAAGTGCCGATTTGCGTGCTGTTACCACCGAATAAAACAAAATCGCGGATGGTTGGTTGTTGTGCCGATGCGGAGAACTGGAAAAAAACAATCAGGGCGGTGGCCAGTTTAGCAACCCAGGAAATTAGTTTACAAGGTCTGCCTGTTTCTTTTCTCATGATGACGGTTTAAAGGTTGGCTATAGTGGACATACAAATAAAAAAGCCGGCGTAACCACTGTAAACAGTGATGCCGCTTCAGCAAGGTTGAGCGCAAACACAGGGGTGATTAAAAGGACTGATTTTAGAAGGATATCATGGCAGCAGTTACAGGACGACCAATTCAGCAAATATGAAGATAATTTAATTTCTAAGAAAGAAATAAATATGAATGTTTTCCTGCATTTATTTGGCAGCTTGACAGGATTAGAGCTTATATTTAATAGATGAAACAACGGCTGCTTAGTATACTAAATATTAAGGCCTCCGAGTCAAACCACGTGTTTGACCTACTTAGCATTCAACTTTTTATTGGTATTGCGCACTCGTTTCTCAACATTGTTTCCTTTACCTTTTTTATTCACCACTTTGCCGTAACCAATATTGCCTATGCCTACCTGATTGTCGCCGGTTTTTTGCTGTTGCTGAATGTTGGCTATGAAAAGCTGGAAAAAAAGCTTTCTCCCTTACACCTGTTTCGAACGATCTTACTGCTATCAGTAGTTATCCTTGTTTTTTTCCGTATTGGCCTGCTGACGATGGACCAGAACACCGTCATTTTTGCCCTGCTGGTATGGGGTACGCTGTTTTACATGATGACAGGATATGCCTACTGGGGCTTGGTATCGCTGCTGTTCAACGTGCGGGAAAGCCGGCGTGTATTTGCCATTGTTGGCTCAGGCGATATTCCGGCAAAACTGATTGGTTACATGGCGGCTCCCCTGCTGATGCCCATCATCGGTATCGATAACCTGCTGCTGCTCTCCGTGCTTTCGCTGGGAGTTGGCTTTTTCCTGGTTAACCGGTTAATTAACAAAAAGCGGTGGGAGAGTATTGAAAGCAGGTCAGGAAATTCTCATGATGCGCAGCACCACGCCGGCCATAAACAATCGGTGCTGTCATTCTTGCTCAACAACAAACTGATCTTTTTTATTTCCCTGCTTTCGCTACTGAGTTATAATGTATTCAATCTGATCGACTACACCTTTGTCACCGAGGTAAAAGCACGGGTGCAGAACCTGACTACGTTGGCCACTTACATCTCCATCTTCTTTGCAGCCGGAAGGATTATTACCCTTGTTCTAAAACTGGTCTTTACCAGCCGTATGATTGAACGCTTGGGCCTGATCACCTGTCTGATGATCACGCCGGTAATGCTGACGCTTTTCTGCCTGTTTTTCATATTTAATACAGATGACAGGTATGTGCTGCTGGAATTTGGTCTGATGGCCATGATGACCGAAGTACTCCGTTCTGCCATGCAGGAACCGGTTTTCTTTATTCTCTTTCAACCGTTAAGTGCCCATAACCGGTTGAAAGGCCACATTATTGCCAAGGGTTACATGCTGGCGCCGTCATTGCTGATTGTTGGCTCCTCGCTGGTAATAGCGCAACAATTAAAAATAGATCTGAGTATCAACTTTATCATCAAGGTGCTCCTCGTGAACCTGCTAGCATGGGCTGCCGTGATTTACTATATCCGCAAAGCCTATGCAAAAACATTGCATCGTTCCATTGCAAAAGGGGTGATGAACAGCGAAGGCGTTGTGGTATATAACCGCGACACCTATGCCATTCTGCTGGAGCGACTGGAAAGCAGCAACGTTTCCGAAAAGATATACGCCTTGAAACTGCTGGATAATGGCAGGTATCCCAATATGTTGCAGCTCCTGAAAGAGCAGCTTCTTTCCAGCGAATTGCCGTTGAAACAGTATGCATTTGAACGGCTGAATCAACTCAACGCACTCAATGCGCCACTCCTGCAAAAGATGATCAGGGAAGAACCCAATGAAGAATTGCGTGAAATGGCTGCAATTGCTTTATGCAGGATGAACCCCGAAAACTTACAGCACTATATCGACGAACTGCACAACCTGTCGCCATCATTGCGAAAAGGCTTGGTGCTGCTTTTGCTGCAGCAGAAAGGATTTAGAGAATTTTATGCGGGTGCCACTGCCATTCAACAGTTGTTGCAGTCGGCTGATCCCATCGAAAGAGAACTTGCCCTGGAGATCATCAGCGAATGCGGCCATATTGATTTTACCAGTACCATCGTTGCATTACTGGAAGATGAAGACCCTTCAGTAAAGCGCAATGCTTTTGTTGCAGCCTGCAAGCTAAAAAAGAAAGATATTTTACCGGTAATCTTGGAAAAGCTTCAGCAACGCGACGATAAATACCTGGCTATCCAGGGTTTGTTCCAATATGGCGAACGATTGTTTGAAGACCTGAAATTGCTTCCGCAGCAGCTGACTGACAACTGTACACCTGAACTGATCAAGATTGCCGCCAAAATAAAAGGTCCTGGAGTGACCCGTTTCCTGCTGGCGCTTCTGAAGGCTGATCATCCAAATAAAGACAGGGCCATTCAGGTGTTGTGGAGCCGTGGCTATCACGCCGAACTGGTGGAAGATATTCACTTGTTCCGGGGCCTGCTGCAGCGATTTGTTGAAAATGGTATAAGTAAGATAAGTTACCTGAATACAGTACCGCACTGGAAGAGCCGTCACCTGCTGCAACGGTCCCTTGAAACGGAGATCTGGCATGACCTGGCTGTGGCGCTGAAGATTTGCGTGATCCTGTACACCAAAAAAGAGATCAACAGGATTATTGAACTCACCGAAAATAAAGAACAGCTCAAATTGTACAACAGCATGGAAATGCTGGAAATGATACTACCCAAGAAAACTGCACGAGGCCTGAATGAATTATTTGATTTCCTGCTGGACCCAGTTTTGAAGAAAAAACATACGGTACCAACCACAGAGCAACAGTTTTTCAGGGCTATTGTTATTACTGATAAATATGGGTTCAACGACTGGACAAAAGCGGCCTGTGTGTATAGCTCCTGGCAAAGCCAAGTGATTCCGTTGATCAACGAATTGAGAACGGTACCTGTCAACGAAACCAATGCTGCTTTTAGCGAAACAAGATCCTTTGTTTTATCCAAAATGACTGAACCGCGTTATGCTGATCATTGAGAAAGTGCTGTTACTGAAAAACTCCTCCATCTTTCAGGCCTGTAAAGAAGTAGACCTGGTAGAAATTGCATCCATCTGCCAGGAAGAAATGGTGGAAGCGAATATTACCCTGTTTGCAAAAGGTGACCCGGGCAATTGCATGTATTTCATTTACAAAGGGCAGGTGTCCATTCATGATGGTGAACATCAACTGGCCATCCTTTCCGAAAATGAAATTTTTGGTGAACTGTCTGTACTCGACTCCGATACCCGGTCGGCATCAGCCACTACCCTTACCGAATGTATTTTGCTAAAGATTGAACAAGAAGATTTTTACGACGTAATTGCGACCAGCACCGATATTTTAAAAGGCATCATGAAAACACTTTGCCGGCGTTTGCGGGAGCAGGATCATATTACGGTAGAGATGAAAAAAAAGCAGTTGAAGGCCAACTAACGAAGCTGCGCAATGTGTGCTTGTTTTTCACTTTCACGGTTTTTCCGGCAGCTGTTCGTGTGGTAATAATGGCCGGCCAGGAATTTCATTTGGAGTTTATCCCATTCCTCGTCCGAAGCCACAATGCCATAGTGTAAAAATTCTTTACGCAACCCATCACCAATCCGGAAAAAATCGGACCGGCCAAGGTAATCCAGGTCAGCATCACAGATAATGCATTCAAACAGATCGGTTGGTTGCTGCGGCAGTTTTGTGGCCATAATAAGCCGTGTAATAAATGCCTGTTCATCCAGTGTAAAGTCGAACAAGGCCGCGTCACTGCGAAAGATCTCACAGCTTGCTTTTTCATGATTGGAATAAGTCAGCAGAAACCCGGTATCGTGATACATGGCAGCCACTTTCAGCAGGTAAATCTTGTATTCATCCTGTATACCTTCATCCCGGGCTATGCGTTCACTTTGCCGCAATACATCAAGCGTATGGTCGATGTTATGATAGGTTAAATGCTCACTTAAACCTTTCAGCTTTTCACATACATGTGTACGGACGGCTTCAAATTCTTTCTGCGTATTTTTCGTAGAGAGGTCCATAAAACACAGATAAGTTAAGTAAAGTTTTTGTACAAACAAAACAGCCTCAATTTTATACATACGTTTAAATTACCATATAACAGGCACTGCAAGGAGTTTTGTATTGCAAATGATCAGTAACCGAAGTCACCTTTTTATTAAAATATTTTGATTTTATATCCATTTTTCCACCCGTATAAGTGCACCCAACGCAAGATTGATGACCACCGGAAAGTATAGGCAAACATGCAGGTTTCAGCCTTACGAGTTGTCAAAAAGCTTTCCGAAGGGATGATTTCGTTCTAGTCTGTAACCTCCTGTCGACCTGCGGGAGACAGGAGGGATCTGTTCACATAATCCCTGATTCAGTCAGATCCTGCAAGAAATGCTCGGCATTTTCCAAGGCAGGAAATGCAATGCCTTTTTCGTCACGTTAAAACCGTCATTCGTCACATCTCTTTTCAAACCTGCTACGGTCGGCTCATTTTTGTGTTGTAAAAAGAACGGTATGTACAAGTTTACCAAACGCCTCCTGCTCATCGTGTTACTGGCTGCACTCACCGCTTCCTGCCAACAGAAAGACGGCGGCGAGGATATTGGCCGCCCGGTTATTACCGGCAGTCCTATTCTGGTATTACACCCCTAGGCTGTACTTCCGGCTCTCCCGGACATTTCTATTGGCCATCCATTTACAGCGACGGATTAAGTTTTTTCTTCCTGATTAGCAATTCTCCGGAATTCCTTTGTCAGAAGATGTAACCATTTATAGCATACTGCGTCTAATCACTTAAAATTCTGGATGAAATCTTTGCTTCTTGCTTTGCTGTTGTGCAGTGTAAAGCCCTTGTTGGCAACTGATTCGACTTTTTACTTTCTAACCTCAGACAGTGTAAAGCTTTATGTGCGGATGGCAGGAACAGGCAAGCCCTGCCTTTTTGTACACGGCGGCCCCGGTTCTACTGCCTATTATTACGAAGCCATGGCCGGTGCGCCGATAATTGAAAAAAGGCTGCAGATGATCTACTTTGACCAGCGGGGAAGCGGCCGCTCCGATTCTGCTGCCAACCGCAATTATTCGCTGCATCGCATGCTGCAGGACATGGATGAACTTCGGCAACACCTCCGGATTCACAAATGGGCGGTGATGGGTCATTCATTTGGTGGAATTCTCCTCACCAACTACGCCCTGCAGTATGCTACAAATGTTTCGGCACTGCTTTATATCAATGCCACCATCAACATGCAGGCATCCATGCAAAGCCATGTGGATTTTGGCAAACAGGAATTGGGCCTGCAACACAATAAAGAGCTAAACGATGAGAACAAGCCGCTGATGCAACGGGTGGGGATTGTACACAACCTGCTTTCGGAAAAAGACAGCTGGTATAAGCTGATGTACCGCAATGCCTGGGAAAAGAAATACAATGACTCCGTGACATTGTCAACCGGACGGTTCAACCGTGACTTTGCTACGCAATGCTGGAATATTTCGGAATATTGGATGGACTATACTCCGCAGACAGCCGGCATCACATGCCCGGTGTTCGTTATGACCGGCGACAAGGACTTTGCCATTGGAGTAGATCATTATAAAAGTTTTCGCTTTCCAAAGCAGACCACAGTGCATTACATCGGCGGACACGCACCATTCCAGGAAGAACCGCAATGGTTTGCCGAGAAGATCCTTGCATTTGCAAGTACCCTGAAGTAAAAACTGCCATCATCCCGATATAAAATTTCTGAGCAAAAAACACGATGCCGGATAACACCACAGCTCCTGAATGCTATGTAGATTAGCTTTGCCCTGTGAACAAAAAGCTGAAAGATTTCCTGGACGAAAAAGTTGAAGAGTACAATCGCCCTTCGTTTATCCCGCACGACCCTATCTCCATTCCGCACCGCTTCAACCAGAAGCAGGATATTGAGATCGCTGCCTTTTTTGCGGCCATCTTTGCCTGGGGCAACCGCACCATCATCATCAACAAAACAACGGAACTGATGCACCTGATGGACAATGCGCCGTACCGGTTCTGCCTGGAGCATGATGATGCCGATTTAAAGCGACTGCTCCACTTCAAGCACCGCACCTTCAATACCACTGACCTGCTCTATTTCATCCAGTTTCTACACCATCATTATTCAGAACAGGAAACGCTGGAAACGGCGTTCAGCCAATGGATGCAGCCGGGAGACGAAAACATTGAGAATGCATTGACCGGCTTTCACCATTACTTTTTTTCGCTGGAAGATGCGCCGCAGCGCACCCAAAAACACATTGCCACGCCAGCCAGAGGCGCTACCTGCAAGCGGCTGTGCATGTTTCTGCGCTGGATGGTGCGCCACGATAACTGCGGCGTTGATTTTGGCCTTTGGAAAACCATCTCTCCTGCGCAATTGATTTGTCCTGTAGACCTGCATGTGGCCCGGGTGGCAAGACAGTTTGGATTGATCACCCGCAAACAAACCGACTGGCTTACAGCACTGGAATTAACCGAACATTTAAAGCAATTTGATCCGGCAGATCCGGCTAAGTATGATTTTGCCTTGTTCAGTTTGGGCGTATTGAAAGCCCCCCTGCCTAATAAGTAGCGGCCCCTTGTATCCCCAAGGGGAAGTGGCACGGCTGCAATGGCCTGCTTAGGTGCGACGCTTTCTTGCCCAGCATTGTTCTGAACGTTGATGGGTGCGACGCAACAGAAGTTCAATCGTTGCTCTGCTGCTGGTAATATAAAAAACGAAACATTGAACCCCTGCCGGTGTTCTGTTCATTCCATTGCAATCATCTTTTCTCCGGGTTACACCCGGCGCTTTCATAGTGAAGCTATTGGGACTTTTGGTGAGTGTTCAACATGCAGCCATCTTTCCATTCACACAAAAGAAAAAGCCTCCATCAAAAAACTGATGAAGGCTAACAATGTATTGCGCAAAAGCAAGGGTCTGTGCCATGCACAGTGGGCCGCTCTTAAAAGATAAACAGCCTGTCCCTTCCGCCCACTTTTTTACCGGCACCCATGTTGCGGATGTTGTAGGTAAATGAAAGTGATGTGTACCGCTGCAGCACATTGGTCTGCATATCGGTGATCTGGTTTTGTGAAGTAAAGCGGTAGAAACCATTGTTGCGGTTGAGGATATCAAACACGCCCAGCTTCAGCATGCCCACGTCACCCTTCAACATCAGCAGGGTAACGGCTGCATTCCACAGCAGGTTTTCTTTGGGAAGTCCCGGTGCCACTTCGCTGTTGTAACGGTAAGCAATATTCGTTTCCCAAACAAGTTTGGCCGGCAGGCGAACGATCAATTCGTTCTCCAGGTAATGCGTTACCGCTTTGATGTTTCGGAAAGCAGGATCGGTGTAGGTTGTACGGTTGATGCTGGGATTGTACATTGGGCGCATTTCCACTTTGTCGTTCCAGTTAAAGCTCAGGTTGAAGTTTGGTCCCAGGCCAAACGTAGAGGCCGTGCTTACGTTATTGTTCACGATAAGTTTACGCCTGTCGTAGTTGACATAAGGCGAAAAGCGGAACGAAAAAATAAACTTCTGCTGGTTCTTGAATTCTTTTCCGAAACCAATACCCGCATACAGGTTAAAGCTGCCGCTGGCATTTACGGGCTTTGTTACCTGCACACCATTGGGAAGAACCGTGCGGCTCATGACCACATCGTCATCGGTAAATGTTCCATTCATGTAGATGTTGTAGCTGGTACCGGAGCCCTGCAAAAAGGAAAAGTTGCTCACATAAAACGAGGTGCGCCGTGCCGGCTTCAGGTCGGGGTTGCCATAGCGGATAGCGAAAGGATTGGTGCTGTCGGGAACCGGTATCAGGTTGCTGATAGCAGGCGCATTGACACTGCGGTTAACCTGCGCCGATAGCTGCTTCCAGTTGAGCGAAAACGAAGGCAGCACATCGAACAACGTGGTGCGAACCGGTGAGGCTACTTTTTTAAACTCGTTGTTGATGGATTGCCACAGGCCGTTGACACCGGCCGAAAGCGTTACCTGCTTTATTTTATACGACAGTCCCACATACGAGTTCACACGGTGCTGGTCGCGTTCAAAGCCTCTTGCCTGAGCTTCGTCCAGCAGGTCATAGTTGTTCTTTGCATCCCGGTAGTAGATGCCAATATCCTGCATGTCCTGTAAGAACTGGTATTGGTTGTTGAAGCGGAAGGTCAGGGTCTTGGTAAGCGGCTCGCTGAAATTCAGGTTGGTGTTCACCGAAAGCGAAGGCACCTCCTGGCGGCGCAGCTGGCTGAAATCGCTGTCGTAGGGCAACGGATAATAAAAACTGTTCTGCGCTTCGGTAATGTACCGTTGCAGGTTGCTGTTATAATAGGTGTAGTTAGAGAAGTTCAGTGTTCTCCCCTTTTTAGCCCGGAAACGACGGGTAATAAAAATGTTGTGGTTGTAGGAGTTGGTATAGTTCCTGTTTCGCTGAACACCTTCTCCCTGGCTTAGTTGTCCTGTTTTATTATTGGCCACATTCACCAATGCATTGATGTGATCAGCACTGGTGGAATAAGCATAGCCGGCGCGGAAGTTAATGTCCGTCAAAGAGTCGGGCTTCAGGTTGGCACCGGCACCTACATTGTGTGTATAGGCCTCACGATCGTTGTTGGTCCGGGTAAGACTGTTCACCGTGGTATCGTTGATGAACTGCTGCACGTTATTGGTCTGAATTATATTGTTGGCCGTATTGCCAAAGAAATATTGCAGGAAGAATGATTTGTTGCGGTTGGGTGCATGGTTCAGGTTGAAGCCACCCCCTGTGGTACGGGCAATGCCGGCATCCAGTCCGCCAAATGAAATTCCATTCAGGGCAAAACCGGTTTGGCCGCCGCGATTGCTGATCATAATTGATTGGGCCCCACTGCGGTTGAAGCCGCCGATGTCCTGCACTTCTTTGAACGAAAAGCCGCTGCGGTTCATGTTGTTACTGAAGCCAAGAACACTCAACTGTAATGTATCGCGGTAGATATTGGCGATCCCGCCAAGTTCGTAGCGATCCTTGGTGCCTGCGCCGCCATACAGCTTCCCGAACCAGCCTTTTTTCACCCCTTTCTTCAGCGTGAGGTTAATTACCTGTCCCACATTGGTCAGGTCACCGTCGCTGTTGCGTGCAATTTCATCCTTGTCTTCTGTTACCTGAACTTTATCAATAACATTAGCCGGCAGGTTGCGGGTAGCCATTTTGGGATCATCACCAAAGAATGACTTGCCATCCACCATAATACGATTCACACGGCGGCCGTTGGCGGTTATGTTGCCATCACGGTCCACCTGCACACCGGGCAGTTTGCGCAGCAGGTCTTCTACCAGTGATGTGGGGAGGGTTTTAAAAGATGCCGCATTGAATTCAATGGTATCTCTTCTTACAGTAACGGGTGGACGCTCCGCTATCACAATAATTTCATCAAGCGATTTGGTTGTAGGTTCCATGCGAATGTTGCCCAAATCCATGGTTTCTTCATTGGTCAGGGTAAATTCCTTACGAAATGCCTCATACCCTGAAAATGTAATCACCACGCGGTAAGACTTGTTCAGCGGAATGCCCGGTACTTTGAACTCACCTTCGGGGTTGCTTAAGCGATATGTAACGAGTGTGGTATCGGCCGCTTCAAATACAGTAACTGTGGCCAAACCGAGGGGATTCTTCCCCGACGAGTCGACCAGTTTTCCTTTGATACTTCCCTGGGAATAACCACAAAGGCCCATTACTATGAAAAATAGAATAAAGACAGTTTTCTTCATGCACAGTTTTGTTTCAGAACGTCAATAATACGGCAGTCATCGTAGTTTTTTGCACAATTTCATGATTAGCGGTTGAATGCCGGGATAGGAAAAGGTAGTTTTGCCGGATGAATGTCTGGGCACTTGTTCAGGAATGGAATGCAGGATTGCCGCTAATGGAAAGGCGTTCCATCAGGAGCAGACTGGCACATTATCTTAACCAGTTACTGCTGAACGATTTTGGATCACTGGTGCAACTGCTTTACCGGGTAGATGTATCGGAGGCAAGAGTAAAAACGGTGTTGCGGCAGAATTCCGGCGTGGATGCCGGCGAATTGTTGACAGACCTGCTCCTCGAACGGATAGAAGAAAAAAAGAAAACGCTGCAAGCTTTCCGCACACCACCACCGGAGTCAGATGAAGAAAGATGGTGAGGTAACGGATGTTGAAAGCTACGATTCATACGATGCCGGTCCTCACCAGCTAAATGTTGTTGACATTTCATCCCAATGATTTCTTCCTATACAAACTGCGGTGTATTCATATAACGCTGCATGCCACAGCTTATACAATTTATTGAAACAGCTAAAAGCCTTGCACCAGGTTGCAGAAACAAATGGGATGACATTGCAACGTTTCCGGAGCACTAACAGTTATGGAAGGCAGTTGCCTTAATTGATCATCTCCGAAACCCGTTTAAGGAAAAACATATCGCCACGATCCATACTGAAATATGCAGGTCTTGTTTCGCTGTCAAATACCTGCCACTGGATCAGGTCATCACTTACAAAAAGCAAGAGGCTTTTTAGTGTAACCACCTGGCTGGAATCTTTTACGGCAAGATCAAGCCAAACTGGGGACTTGCTGAAATCGGCCCGGCTATCTGTTACCTTTCTTTTCTGCTCGCCATACACAATATAGATTGTGTTGCTGTCCACAATATCCAAACCTGCTCCTTTACTATTCCGCCAGCTGCCTTTCAGGTTTTCAAAGTTGTATTTCTTCTGCGCTTGTACGGCCGTATTCATCGTGAGAAAGAACGCCAACGCTACCAACACTTTTTTCATCGCATCACATTTATCATTATAAAATCGTCTACACAATTAATAGAAGTGCATACTCTGTGCCATTACCCATTTTGTGCACAAAAGCGGGCATTGTTTTTTTAAGCATACCAGCAAAAAAACCATGAAACGAGACGGGGCAACTATCAGCTTATGGCAGGATACAGTTCAGGACGTTAACCTTCCAGCCGGCAGCAACACAGGCAGCTTTGATGTACTTGTTGTTGGCGGCGGCATCACCGGCATCACAACAGCCTTGCTGCTGCAAAAAAGAGGCTTGCAGTGTGCAGTTGCCGAAGCGCATACGCTTTGTTTTGGAACCACCGGTGGCACCACCTCCCATATAAATACGTTTTTTGACACTTCATACGACCAGATCCAAAGTGATTTTGGCACAGAAGCCGCAAAACTGGTTGCAAAAGCTACCAACCAGGCAAGAGATCTTTTTCAGCAACATGTGGAAGAATATAAGATTGACTGTGGCTTTGAAGAAAAGAACGGTTACCTTTTTGCCGTGGACGATCAGCAGGCCGAAGAACTGGAAAAGATCTATGAAGCCTCCAGGGAAGCCGGAGTAGATGTGGAATGGGTGGATAAAATTCCGGTGCCGGTATCCTTTGTAAAAGCAGTGATCTACAGGCGGCAGGCCCAAATTCACCCCACCCGCTATGTAATGGCACTTGCCAATGCATTCACAGACATGGGCGGAATGATCATGGAAAATTGCCGGGTAGAGAATACAGATAAGCAGGAAGAATGGCTGGACGTGAAAACAGCCAAAGGAACCATCAGGGCAAAGCATCTTATTTATGCTACGCATATTCCGCCGCACATCAACCTGCTGCACTTTCGCAATGCACCTTACCGCAGCTATGCCATTGCTGTACAACTGGCCGATAACCGGTACCCGAACTCATTAGCCTACGATATGTACGATCCGTATCACTATTACCGTACGCAGAATATCGACGGAACCAATTACCTGATCATCGGTGGGGAGGATCATAAAACAGCACACCAGGAAAATACGGAAGCCTGCTTCAACAACCTGATTGCGCATGCACGCCAGCATTTTGATGTGGCAACCGTTACCCATCGCTGGTCATCGCAATACTTTGAGCCGTCTGATGGACTGGCTTATATCGGCCACCTGCCGGGGGCTTCGGACAATGTATACGTGGCTACCGGTTACAGCGGAAATGGTATTACCTACAGCCATATTGCCGCCATTACGTTAGCAGACCTGATCACAAAAGGTGAGAGTGAATATGCAGCACTCTTCCGCCCCGGCCGGGTAAAACCGGTAGCCGGCTTTATGGAGTTTGTAAAAGAGAACGCCGATGTGGTAGCGCAGTTTGTAGGCAAGCGACTTGGTGCAGATAAGATTGAAAGTCTGGTTGAAATTGCACCCGGTGAAGGAAGGCTGGTAAAATATGAAGGCACCACGCTAGCTGTTTACAAAGACGAAATGGGTAAAATTTACGCACTGAACCCTGTGTGCACCCACGCCAAATGTGTGGTGGACTGGAACCGTGCGGAAAAAACCTGGGATTGCCCGTGTCATGGTGCACGGTATAACCTGAACGGGGATGTCATTACCGGCCCCGCTCACAGGGGACTTGAGAAAGTGGAAATAGAAGACCTGATAAAAGAATAAAAACAAAAGAGGCTCCCGGCGAGCCTCTTTTCCTATGCTTTGCTTTGCAATATTTAAGAAAGGGACTGATTGGCGTTGCCTGTTTTAATAAGGGGATTGCCGTGTTAAAATCTTCGTTACAGTTTTCAATTGCACTGGATTGTGATTACAATTGCAATTCCATTTAAAGCCATTCACTGCATGAGAATCCCTTTGCTGCTGCTGACCTGCCTTGTTGCCCTCGGTTTGTTTGCACAAAGTCCCGAAGAAAAGCTTGCAGCCTACGCAGCTGATTTTCCGCAGGAAAAAGTAGTGCTACAGTTTTCGAAGCCTGCCTACCTAGCCGGTGAAACTATTTTCTACAAAGCATATGTATTGTCGGGTTACGAACCCTCTTCCCTTTCCACCAACTTATATGTTGAGTTTTATGATGGCGCCAAAAACCGGCTCGATTCGCAGATTGTTTACCTGCATCATGGCAGTGGCGATGGTAGTTTTAACCTGCCTGCCTCCCTGGCCGAAGATGTATATTATATCCGTGCTTATACCCGGTGGATGCTAAATTTCAGCAACGATCTTCAATACCTGAAACCGGTCCCTGTTTACAACCCTTATTCATCGCAAAAACTACATCAGAAACCAGTACAATGGACAGCCAAAGCTTTTGTGGAAGGGAATCAACTATTGGACAGCGCGGTGGCAAACGTTGCCGTTCGGCTTTTCAGCACAGGCAGCCTTCCGGAAAGCTGGACCGGCAGCCTGGTAGAAGGTGATAGCAATACACCCATTGCCAATGTAACTGTTTATAACAACGAGATCGGTGAGGTGCGTTTTTTGTCCTTCGCAAACAAAACCTACAAACTGTTGCTGAAAGATGATCAAGGCAACACACAGGAGGTTGTTCTTCCTGCAGTAAAAAACAGCGGGTCCTTGTTACAAATAGCAAATTATGCCAGTACACTTCGTTACAGCATCCTGTTCAAAAATATTGCATCCAATGGTAAGGGGTATAAACTAATCGCCACCTATAATCAACAACCCTTTTATGTTTCTTCCATTACAAAATCGGGTGGTGGTATTACAGGAAGTATTGACATTAAAAACCTCCCGCCGGGCCTTGTTCAGGTCACGCTATTTGACGAGAAAAGCCAGCCAGTTTCCGAGCGGCTCTGTTTTATTCACCAGCAGCAACTGCAGTTTACAGAACCAGTTTTTACCACAGACACCTTTTCTGTTGAAGGGCGAGGCTATAACCATTGGAAGGTGGCCATTGATACCTCCACCTGGCCATCTTATACCATTCAGGTATCCGATGCAGCCGTACTGCCAACGGGTGATTTTTTAAGCGCTGTTTACCTTACTGCTGATCTTTCTGCACCGGTTCAAAATGCGGGATGGTATGTAACGGAAGTGACCGACTCAAAAATGGCAGCACTGCAAGCCTTGTTGCTGACCCAGGAAAAAAAATTGGTGCCATGGTCGACTGTTCTCCGGCAAACGCCACCTGCTATCCGGATTCAGCCCGAACGGTTTCTCTCTGTTAGCGGAAGGGTGGTAAAAGGAAACAAGCCGCAACCCTTGCGTGACATGAACCTGATCATTAGGGCAGCCGACTCCACGCTCAGCTTTGTGCAGGTAAAAACTGATAAAGAAGGAACCTTTGTTTTGGAGGGCCTGTTTTTTACCGACAGCCTGCAAATCTATTATCAACCCGACCAGCGGAAGTTTTTAGAAGGCGATGTTTCTATTGTATTTACACACCAGAATCATCACCATCCTTTGCTGCAGACATTGCCTGGCCATAGCTACATACTTACCACCCGGTTGCCGACCGATACGCTTCCGCTGCTGGTGCAGAAAGCAGTGAAACAGCGACAGCAGGAACTGTTGCTGGCTGAAAAAAACAAAATGCTGGAAGCCGTTGTGGTCACCGCAAGAATAAAAACAAAAACGGAAGCATTGGATGAGCGTTTATCCTCAGGAGCTTTCAAATCGCAGCATGCCCAGATCTTCGATTTCGTAAACGATGATCAGATCACACTCACTACTTTCAACAATGTCATTGAATGGATGCAGGGCAGGGTTTCTGGCTTAACCGTTTCCTATCAAGATAATATAGTAGTGCCTTATCTCCGGAACCAGCGTGTTCAGATCTACCTTGATGAAATGAACATTTCGTATGATTATGTGCAAAACATCAACCCGAATGATGTGGCTATGATCAAAGTGATTCAGGGTGGGCTGATGGGAGGAACCGGCGGTGGAAGCATTGCCATTTATACCCGCCGGGGCGACATGCCGTCGGGCTACAGTTCTCCCGCACTTCCCCGCTTTACCCTTACCGGCTACAGAAAATTTGCAGCGCCTGTCTTGTCAACTGCTGAACAGATTACCGATACAACGGTTGGCGATGACAGAACGATCCTCTTCCGTCATTCGTTGTTACCACCCGATTCGCAAACAGGGAAAACAGTCCTCCGGTTTTACAACAATGACCATACAAGAAAGTACCGGCTTTACATGACCGGGTTTACCGCCGAAGGCAAATTGATTTACCTGGAAAAAGTGCTTCCATAAGTCTACTGTAAGTAATCCGAAAGTTTACATAAAAGAGAAACATGTAGGGGCCGTTTCCTGCTCGCATGAACCAACGGACGGAAACTGTTTCGCACCCGTAGTGGAAAAACAAGATTTCAGCCCTTCTTTATTTGACATTCCCGATCCGGCTCTTATATTTACAGCCCAATCCAAATCCGCTGCAATGATGAACCTGAAACGTTTTTTTCAGCCTGCCTCCTGTCGGCTTACGGTTTCTAAATCCGAAAAAGAAATCCTGGAACTTTTTCTTCTCAACAAAAAAGAATTCGAGCAGTGGATACTGCTGCACCCGCAGTCGCGGATCCGTTTTCAATTTTATTTTCCCACGGCTGTGGATTTTTACTTTGATGGCTTCCGGTTGTTTACAGCTTATTTTAAAAGAGGAACAATGGATTCGCTGCAGTTGTCCGAACTGAAAATGAGCCAGGACAATCACAGCTCAATTCGCACGGCAAACTGGAAGCCATTTGAAGATGTCATGGTTTCTTTTTTGACCAGCCTTGCAGAATCGAACAAATCAGCCCTGCTGCAAAAAACAAAAGCCTTGCACGAATACGCTTCCATCTGTAAGGATAAACCAGTTGAAAGCAAATACCAGGATATGTACGCACAGCAGATAAAAACCAATATGGCTGCCGGGTAATTTGTTACCACTCCTTTTTCAAAAGGCATGGTATTACCGGAGAAAGCGGTTTTGCACTTACATTCGGGGCATGCATAACACTGACATTCTCTCATTAGCCAGGAGAATCTGGGATTACCATCATGTTAACCATAAATTGGTACCATCAGACTGCATCCTTACTCTGGGCAGTCACGATACCCGGGTGGCCGAACGGGCGGCCGCGCTTTACCAGGAGGGATGGGCACCGCTGCTGATCTTTTCAGGCGGACTGGGACGTCTTACCGAAAACATGTGGACCGAAACGGAAGCTGACCTTTTTGCCAACATAGCCGTGCAGAACGGTGTTCCCAGGGAGGTAATTCTGGTGGAAAACCGTTCTACCAACACCGGCGAGAACATCCACTTTGTTCGGCAGCTATTGCAGGAAAAAGGCCTTGACCTGCAAACTTTCATTGTGGTACAAAAGCCTTACATGGAGCGGCGGAGTCTTGCCACCTTTGAAAAGGCCTGGCCAGGAAAAAGCTTCGTTGTCACCTCTCCGCAAATCGCGTTCGAAGACTATCCCACCAGTGAGATACCTATGGAGCAGGTCATCAATATTATGGTGGGTGATTTACAGCGTATCAAGCTTTATCCCGCAAAAGGCTTTCAAACCTACCAGGAAATTCCGGCAGAAGTATGGGAAGCCTACGAAAAGCTGGTGGCTTTGGGTTTCAACAAGCAGTTGCTGCCTGCAGAGAAGACATAGTTTTCTTGCACAATAGCCCCTGGATGTAAACCGACGCAGAAAGCCGGCTATTTTTTATCATGTGTAAGGTCTCGCAGGCAAACCTGTTTTCTGAAAAACTTCTGGCCGGGGTTACCTTCTCCACCATTCTTATAAAATTTTAATCCGCAGCCGTAGTGTTGGATGGCTAAGTACGTTATCTTGCACCCCGGATTCCACTTCGGAACGCCACCCCTACATCCTCTGAAAGATCAGCATTTTGTACCTTATTAGAGCAGGTATGTTTTACGTTCAACCAACCGACTGACGTGCTTATAGAAAGATATGTGATGTGAACAAAAACAAACCTTACTCTTGAATGAAACTTTCGATACATCAAACCAATTTTATGGATGAGAGCCGGCAGATGATCGGCTGGGTTTTGCGGCAGGTAGATTATACAGAGGTTGATTATTATCCCGCTCATCCACAGCCATGCTACGCCACGGATCATCCCCAGATCCACACGGTAGACTTTTCAGTTCGCCTCTATTTTACAAATGATAAAACTGTTGAGATATCCTGGAAGAGTTATGACCAAGTTAAAGAAGAATACAACGCTTACGGGTTGAACATCAGTTTAAACACCGGTGCTCAAAAGGGGCAGGCAGGCCAACGAACCTGGAATGTATCTGACGAAAACAGTTGGAAGGAAATCGTTGGACAGGAAGTCCAGGATGTCAGGATCTATTGGACAAAAGCATGGATAGAAACACCCCAGGCAACAAAAGAACTGAACCTCCTATATCCCCAGGCCATTGTACTCTCTTTTGCCAATCAAAAGACGATGTTTATCAGTATAGCAGAGTTCCAGGCCGGCAATCTTCACAAGGTTGTACGTGGCGCCAACAATTTGCTGGTAACAACAGATGAGTCGCTGGCCAGGCAAACAAACATGCTTGCAGAAGAAGCAAATGCAATTTAAGTTTTGCAGTGATTCATTGGCATCCTGTTATAGGTTGACAAGATGCCATTATTTTAGCCTGTAGCTGCAAAGTTTTTACCTTCTCCCAGACGCAAAAGCTGGCCTGATTTCATTTTTAGTATTGCAGAAGAATGCAAGCCCTGTATTGTTCTGTAAATAAGAATATCTTTTTTCTTTTGCTTCATTATACTATTGCAACAATCTGTCCTCACAGCATGAGTAAGCTGGTTTGCATCACACTTCAATTTCCAAGCATAGACTCATTCGAACCATTAGCTATCAAAGCCACTCCTGATCCCTAAATAATGTGTATGTTTTTAATTGAATCTCTAAACACTAATTTGTTTCCATTTTTAGTGCGCAATTATTTCGGGTTCTTACTGCCATAAGCTATCTTTAGTACAACACTACCGAATAACCCTAACCTAGTTAAAACCATACAATATGCACCTTCCGATCCTGAACCATTCAAAGAGACAAAAGCGATTAGTAAGCGACGTGTAATCGGGATTGTAAACAAGAAAAAGCTACAGGTTGTCTTAATTGACAACAGCAATAGTAGGGCTGCAGTTTACACGCTGTGCACTAAACATTTTTATCGACGGTTGAAGATGGTTGCATTTGAACAATCAGAGATCGGCCAAGACCCTTAGTTACCATGAAACCACACCTACGTTTTACCCGGATGGAGGAAAGCTATCTTTCTGCCGAACGAACAGATGAACATAAACAAGACCAGCAACACTGCATATCAGTTTCAGGTGTTACTTCTTTGCTTCTGCGTATTACAGTGATTTTATTTTTACTGCACCTGGCAACGCTGTTGATCGTTTCTCTAAATAGTAACGATTCTGGTTTTATCCGGCACCTGGATATGTATTTCAACTTTAACCACGAAAACAACTTTCCAACGTTTTTCTCTGCAATCCTGCTGCTTTTTTCGGCGCTCCTGTTGTGGGCTGTTTATAAGATTACAGCCGTCACGGATACAAACAGAACCCGGTGGCTGCTGCTTTCTCTTGTTTTTCTTTTTCTTGCGCTGGATGAAGCGCTGAAGATTCATGAACGGATTGAGCAGGCAACCCGTCTGGTTTTCACCGATGACAGGGGTGGTTTTTTATTCTGGACCTGGATCATACCCTACACTTTGTTTGCTTTTGTGGTGGCGATCTATAATTTCAGGTTTGTCATGCAGCTGCCAAAACCGGTACGAAATAAATTCATTGTTGCAGGGTGCTTATTTGTCTTTGCAGCCGCCGGAATCGAATCCGTTGAAGGTTATCTAATGAAAGCAACGGCCGAAGACCCGGTTATTTTAATGATCACCACCACTGCGCAGGAGCTGCTTGAGATGGTTAGTATCATAATTTTTATATCAGCGATTTTGCATTATCTGACCCTGGCTTCAAAAAAGCTACACCTATCCTTTTCCTAACCATTAATTATACGCTCATCCTACAGATGTTCTATTTCAAAAGAATACCGCTGCTATTGACAGCCATTTTCTTTTAGGCTACTTTAGCCAGCACAATGTGTGCGGTTCGGCCAATAAGGAAGACCGCGTTGACCAGATTTACATGAAGTATATAAAACAACTCGACAGTCTCCGTGCCATAGCCGTTTTACTCGTTATCATAACGCATTGGTTTCCGGAAGGCCATCCGTTGAATACCTACACAAGCTTTTTCAATGGGGTCGATATCTTTTTTACACTAAGCGGTTTTCTTATCACCGGAATTTTACTGGAAAACAGGGAGCAAATTGCAGTGGCCGGAACTAGCAAATGGTCCGTTTTTAAAAACTTCTATGCACGTCGTACACTCCGGATCTTCCCGATTTACTACCTGGCTATAACGGCACTTTTTATACTTGGTCCCAAAACAGCAACTGACATACGGGAGTCCTTTCTTTATTTCGTTACCTATACATCGAATTTTTACTTCTATAAAAATGGCTGGGATGGCATGCTCTCGCATCTGTGGTCGCTTGCCGTAGAAGAGCAGTTTTATCTTCTATGGCCATGGGTTATCATCCTTGCCAACAAAAAGTATTTGCCATGGATAATGCTAGCGGCGATTGCGATTGGGATTGGGGGCCAGGTAACTATCGGCGATGTTGTAACATTCTCGTGTTTCGATGGGTTCGGCGTTGGTGCATTATTGGCCTGGCTACTGCATTACAGATCCCCTTTGCTTGAAAAAATCTACTATCCATCCCTGTGGATCGCAGGGCTTTGTTTTGCGCTGCAGGCATTGCGTGTGTTCAGCGAAAGTACTGTCGTGCTTGTGCCTTCCAGAACGCTCACTGCCATTTGCACGTTTGTTCTCATCAATTCTGTTTTGCTCAGGAAGGGAGAAAAAAGCATGCATTCCACTTATATTCTTCAGAACCGGTGGCTGGTTGAAATGGGAAAGATCAGTTATGGCATTTACCTGTATCACCTGATGATTCCTCATTTTTCGTCAAAAGCGCTGACTTTTCTTAATAACCGGCTGCCCTTCGGTTTGGCAACAAACAGTATTTATCTTGTAGCTGCAGAAAATTTTTTTATTCTTCTGGTGGTCTCTTATGCCTCCTGGAGATTAATTGAACAGCCTGTATTGAGGTACAAGGACAGATTTAGGTACACGCAGCCGGCAAAACCGATGGAAGAAAATACGGTGCGGGTGATTAAAGCTGAGGAGCTGGCAAAAGATGTATAATGGAAGGTTGCTGATGAAACGGGCTTGAATTACCTCTCTGTCGGTAAAACGCACCAGCACACTTTCACCAGCCTTTTCAAGAGGGCATAAAAAAAGCCCGCAATACATTGAGAAGCAATCGTTTGCGGGCTAAATAAACACATGAGAAGAAGCTGTAGGGGGAGGGTTCGAACCTCCACGAGGCAGTTAGCATAAGTGCAAAGTTTAGTGGTCAACCCTGGTCGGCCTTACCAAAAGTAACGTCGGCTCTACACTTAGTTTATCCTGTGATCCTCACCCCCGAGACAAGAGGGCATGTCTGCCAAAAATTTCATCACCCCACAGTATATTCAATCAGCAACAGGCAATTTGCAATCGGCAGCCGTATGGCGACCTCTTTGTTATTCCTTGCTGACTGTTTCAATGAACTTGATAGATCAAAGATAGGGCGCTTACACAATTTTCAAACATTATTGAAGAAATTTAGATTCTGTTCAATAATTTAGATCTTAATTAATTTTTTTTCAAAATACCTCTTACTAATGACCTCGGATTTGAATTTTGACAAATTAGACCTCAGCATCATTCAGCAACTGATGCACGATGCCAGCATCTCGTATGCAGAAATCGGGAAAAAACTGTACGTATCAGCCGGAACGATCCATGTCCGCATCAAAAAACTACAGGAGGCCGGCGTTATCAGCGGCATGAAGTACAATGTTGACCTGAAGAAACTGGGCTACGACGTCATTGCCTTTGTGGGTGTTTACCTGGAGAAAAGCTCACTTTATGATACGGTGGCAAAGGACCTGCGTAAGATCCCGGAGATCGTACGGCTTAATTATACCACCGGCAACTACAGCATTTTTGCCGAGGTAGTATGCAAGGACATTGTTCAGTTGCGTACCGTACTGCACGATGAACTGCAGAAGATCAAAGGCATCGAACGCACGGAAACCTTTATTTCGCTGGAAGAAAGCCTGAACCGCACCATTACAGTGACACCTGCCTGATATGGGAGCCCAACAATTCTTTAAAAGTCTTTCCTGGCTGCTCCTCCTGAACCTGCTGATCAAGCCTGCCTGGATCTTCCTGATCGACCGGCGGGTGCAGAACATTGTGGGCCACGAGGTATATGGAACCTATTTTGCCTTGTTTAATCTTACGTATATACTTCTTTTTATTGCCGATGCTGGCCTTACCAATATGCTGAACCAACGGTTGGCGGCAAGAGAAGCGCTGAGTGTACAACAACTTCTACGGCTAAAGTTTTTCCTGGTTTGCATTTATGCGCTGTGTTGTACTACCATCGCCCTGCTGACAGGTATTACAGATTGGAACATCTTGCTCTACCTGATCGTCATTCACAGTCTTATTTCGCTTTTTGTTTTTCTGCGGGGAATCTTAACAGCAGCTCAATGCTTTAAAACCGATGCATTTTTTTCCGTTCTGGACAAATCCTTGCTCCTGCTTTTGTGTGCCGGGCCGGTGTATGGCCTATTCAAACCCATAACCATCCTGCTTTTCCTTCAACTGCAAACTGTTTCCATGGCCACTGCCGTTGGCAGTTTGGCTTTTTACCTGTGGAGAAGAAACATATTCGTGCCGGGGAGAAAGGTTAGCTTGCAAAAAATAGCCACATGGGTTCTGCCTTTCATTCTGCTGATTTTATTGATGGCCACACATAACCGGCTGGATGCCTTCCTGCTGGCGCAGCTCCATCCGGATGGGGCTTTGCAGGCAGGTATTTATGCCATGGCTTACCGGCTGCTGGATGCGTGCAGTATGCTGGGTTATCTGACCGCCTCCTTTCTGCTTCCATTCCTTTCCCGTAACAGGAGGGAGAAAGACCTGATACAGCACGTGGTGCTGTTTTCCCGCCATGGACTATTAACCTTCGCTGTAATTGCACTGGCTTTTGTTGCCCTGTTTGTACCCTGGCTGCAGAACTTACTCTATCATTCCACTGATCGTTTTACCAATATTGTTATCCTACTCACCATGGCCGCACTACCGGCATATTACCTGGTGCATATTTATGGTACTGCCTTAACAGCAGTGGGTGCATTCCGGCAATTTATTCGCATCCTGCTCATAACCGTTGCAGCGAATATTGTATTAAATCTTTGGCTGATTCCGAAATATGGCGCCTTGGGTTGCTGTATAGCAGCTCTTGTTAGTCAATATAGCTGCGGCATCGGGTTGTGGATTACGGCATCGCAAAAACTAAAGATCAAGCCGGCTGCACATTCGGCCGCTCTCTATCTTGCTGCAGCACTTATTTTTGGCCTGGTGTTTTACGCCGGGCAAAAGTTTACCGATAATGTATGGGCCATTATAGGTTGCATTGCTTTACTAAGTTGTATTTTTTTGCTGGCCGGACGGAATAGGATCAAAAAATCATTTTTGCCATTTTTAAATAAGCTGCATGCCTGATATTTTTAGTGTGCTTGCCCGCAGGTGGAAAACAGCATTGCTGATCACCCTTCTTGCTACCCTTGTTGCTTTTATAGCATGCTTACTAAGCCCTAAAGAATATTTAGGTGAAGTAACCGCCTTGCCTTCCAACGCCGAAACCGGTGATAGAGCCCGCATCTTTAACCAAAACATCGAAGGCCTGTACAGTGAACTTGGCGAGCCGGACGCCCTGGATAAAATAGAGGGCACGGCAAAACTAGATACCATCTTTCTGGCAGTGACAAAACAATTTCACTTTCCAGAATACGATCCAGCAAACAGCGCTGATGTGTTAGCGCTTCAAAAAGCGGCAAAAACCCTAAAGAAGAACACCCGCATTCACCGCACAGGCTACGGCGAGTTGAAAATAAAAGTGTGGGATAAAAATCCGCATACTGCGGCAGCACTCGCTAATGCGATGGTGCAGGAACTGAATGCAATTCATCAGCAGTTGCGGGCCGAAAATAATCGCCGGGTGCTGCAACGGTTAAAAGAAGCCTACGCTGCACAGCAAAACAGTACAGGCAACCAAACCGGTTATACGGACAGTTCCGACCGGCCTTCACGACCTGATGCAACTACCCGAGGGGAAATAGCGGATCAAGCACCGCTGTATGCGCGGCTAATCAATGAATACGAACTGGCCTTAAAAATTAATCCGCAGGCCCTGCTCGTAGTAGAACCCGCACGACCATCACCCTGGCATGACAAGCCGCAAACAACGCTGGTGGTGGTGTTCACCTTTTTTGCCTCGCTCCTTTTTTCCGTTTTCCTCCTTTTGATTACCGAAAGCCGCAGAAAGGACCTATGACAACAAGCCGCAGCAAACCATTTCTCCTGGCTGGCAGTTTTTTGCTGCTGGCTGTTGTATTTGTTGCCGCGTATTCTTCGCAAATGCTTTTGCTGTTTGCACCGGCACTGCTGCTAGCAACAGTTTTGCTGGTCCTGCATCCGCAGACCCTTTTCCTGGTGCTGCTCTTCTCCATTCCATGGTCGGTAGAAAAAACCTTTGGCAATGGTTTCGGCACTGATCTGCCGGACGAGCCGCTGATGCTATTGCTTGCATTTTGCGTAGTAATGCTCTGGATGACACAGCATCGCAAAAAAGAAAATGCTTTTCATCATACCTATCTGTTGCTCATCCTGGTGGCAGGGTTTGCCTGGATGGTAATAACGGTGGCAGTGTCTACATACATCGCGTTTTCTATAAAATACCTGCTGGCGAAAAGCTGGTATCTCCTGGCTTTTGTAGGCGCTCCGCTGGTTTTAAAAGGTGACGAAAAGCTGGTAAAACAATCTGCTGTCACTTTACTCTCTTCCATGCTTTTGGCCACTGGTTTGGCCCTGGTAAAACATGCATCACTTGGCTTTACGTTTGCCACTGTTAACGAAGTGCTTGCACCGTTTTTTCGTAACCATGTAAATTATTCTGCCCTTCTGGTATTTATGGTGCCGCTACAGGTTGCCTTTTTTCAGTTGACAAAATCTAAGTCCCTCAAGGTGCTGTTATTTATTTCGATAATAATCGTTCTGGCGGCGCTTTATTTTTCTTATGCCCGTGGTGCCTGGCTGGCCCTGGCGGCAGGCGTGGCTGCTTACTGGCTGATCAGAAAGGATTGGCTGTTCAGGAGTTTTTTAGTCTTTGTTTTTGTTGTTATTGGAGCCGCTGCCGTGCTACAGCACAATGACCGCTACCTCAAGTTTGCGCCGCATTTTGAATCCACTGTATTTCACGAAAATTTTTCCGATCACCTGGCGGCAACCTATAGAGGCAAGGATGTATCCACGGCTGAACGTTTTTACCGCTGGGTAGCCGGCGTCAATATGAGCAGTGACCGCTGGCTGACAGGGTTTGGACCTACCACGTTTTACCATCAGTATAAAGAATACACGATTCCCGCCTTTCGTACGTGGGTGAGTGATAACCCTGAAAAGTCAACCGTGCACAATTATTTTTTATTGTTGTTGACAGAACAAGGCATCATTGGACTGCTGCTGTTTTTGTTATTGATAGGAAGCATGTTTTGGTATGCACAAAAGATCTACCGCCAGACTTCTTCGCATTTCTGGAAAATAACCGTTGCCGCCATCGGCGCTATCCTGTGGATGCAATGC
The DNA here is from genome assembly GCA_035998945.1 of Flavisolibacter sp. GTDB lineage: Bacteria > Bacteroidota > Bacteroidia > Chitinophagales > Chitinophagaceae > Flavisolibacter. Next base: position 135,288 of record DASYHD010000018.1, read on the forward strand.
ACCGTGAATTTTTTGAGCGACCTGATTGAGACCGATAAAGTTGGCAGTGTGTTTTACCTGTGCCTTTCTTTCCTGATCATTGCTGATAGGGAAACAATAAGCAATAGACAACAGGTTATTGGAAAAAGGTGAGATTGGTAAAATAACATCTGACACAAGCATCGAAGCCTATAGCTTTCCTCTTACGTTCAACGCGTCGCGAAGCCCGTTGCCCAGCAAATTAAACGACAGCACCAGGAGCATGATGGCAAAACCCGGTGCCATTGCCAACATGGGATTCTGCGTGATGATAAAATTGTAGTTCTCTTTGATCATGAGTCCCCAGCTGGGTTGTGGCGGCTGTACGCCTACACCCAAAAAGCTAAGGCCTGCTTCAATAACAATTGCGGAGGCAAAATTAGATGCAGCAATTACCAGGATAGGACCGAAGATATTCGGCAGTATGTGTTTGGCAATGGTGCGATAATGGGAATATCCCAACGCCTTTGCTGCCTCCACGTACTGCAACTCTTTGGTCACCAACACCTGGCCGCGGACAAGACGTGCCACATTTACCCACATGGTCAATCCAACAGCAATGAATACCTGCCAAAAACCTTTTCCCAGCAACAGCGTAATGGCAAAAACGAGCAATAGCGTAGGAATGCTCCAGATCACGTTGATCAGCCACATCACCATTTCATCTACCCTGCCACGGAAATAGCCTGCAATAGCGCCGAGAAGAATACCAACCGAAAGTGAAATAATTACTGTGATCAGACCCACACTCAGGCTGACTCTTGTGCCAATGATCAGGCGACTGAGAATATCGCGGCCGTATTTATCCGTACCGACATAAAACCGTTTGGTGATCACAGGGTCCGCTGACAAAGCCGTGTTTGCATAGGCAATGCGTTCGGTGACACCTTCATCGATAAAGCGCTGCGCAATGACACTATCACCTGACTGCTGCCATGAAGTAATGGGAATATAATCGTAAACATCGGGCTTACCTGAAACAAGACGTGTGAAGAAATCAGCTTCGATAGTACGGTCTTTTTTCACCAACAAAAAGTCCCTGGTATAACCCGGTTTTTCGCCGCCAATTTCAAGGATGATCCTGTTGGCGAAGGGTGAAGGATCAGGAGAAAGAAAGTAGCCGAAAATGGCAATTAAAATTGCGATGACGATCATTACCAGGCCGGCCATGGCGCCTTTATTCTTCTTCAGTCGCTGCCACGAAGCCTGCCAGAAGGACGGTGATGCGTTCATCAAACAAATATAGGGCAGCAGACCTGCGTTTCAAGCCGGACGGCTCTCTGCTGAATAAAGATCAGAACGTACAAGAGTGCGACGCAAGCGAAGCCAAATCGTTATTCTGTCGCTGGTAACACAAATAAAAACATTGAACTCCTTTGGGCTTGGGTGCGTGAAGAAAGCAGTAGTCATTCCTGACATAAAATGAAAAAGCCTCTGCCAAAAGAGTGACAGAGGCTAAAACGTATTGGGCAAAAGCAAGGCACTGTGCCGTTGGTGGCCTTCCCCTACCGGGGGAGGTTAGGTAGGGCCGGTCCTCCTACTGCACCATCACCTTTTGTGTAAACACCGACAGGTTACCGGCATCGTACACTTTTACCATGTAAATTCCTTTTGCATTGCCTTCGTTGAGCGGCAACACCTGCACTTGGTCGGTATTGGCAACGGTTACCTTCCGGACCATTACGCTGCGACCCAGGACATCAGTCAGTTCGACTGTATAATCACCATTGGGCACTTTGTTGAACTGCACCGAAATGCGATTGGCAGTAACAGGGTTGGGATAAACAGAAATCAGTTTGGCAAAGCGTTCCTGCGGCGCCATCACTGTGGGCATATCGCGGTTGCTGCGGGTAGACAGGTAATTACTGTTGGCAAGATCCGAGCTGCGATACACAGAACTAAGACCGTCATGCTTCACCGCACTCCAGTCTTTGGGATTGACTTTGTAGTAGGCAGAGGCATCCACCGCGCTGCTCACCAGCAAAGCACCTTCATTGTCAACTACGGCACCGTTTACGGTAAAATTGGCCGGAAGATTTTGAATGCTCCCCACATGCGTAGCCACTTTGTTCACTGCATTTACCTTGAAGACATTGTTACGGGCTGTCAGGATAAAAAGATTGCCTTCGTCGTCGCAGATCATATCGCCACCAAACGATGTGCAGCGGTTATGAATGGATACCCCATTGTTGGATGGCGCATCTACCAATGATCCTAACTTTTCGATAGTTGGTTTTTTACCGGTAGAGAAACGGATAAAAGAAGTTCCGTCGTTGCTGATTGCATAACCGTAACCGTCAGGTGCGATCACCATGCGTGTAATAATTTTAGCTTCATCATTATGCATGTTACCGGTGCCGCTGAAGCCCTGCCCTACGTGATATACCTGCATTGTCCGGAGATCAATATAGCGGAGCTGGTCAACAAACATGGGGGTGAAATAAAGACGGTTGTGAGCCCTGTCGAAAGCCGCGGCAGCCACACCGGTGGAAAATGGCGCCTGTAACAAGTTGCCCCATTTTTGATCGGGTTGCAGCGTCAGCTCTTTGCGGGTCACAGCATCGTAAGCTTTTCGGGCAGCGTCTGTGCCGTTGATAAGCACATCACTGTACTGGCCAGTTTGCAGGTCCAGTTTCCGAAGCGCATTCCAGCCGGCACCGTCTTTTGTAAGATCAGTAATGGCGTAGGCAAAACGGTCTGCCTGCGCAGCGATGGGAGAAATTTGTAAAAAAAGGAAAACTGCAGAAAGGCAGGCAAAGAGTAAAGTTCTTCTCATAACCTAAAATTTGTTGGTGAATGGGCCTGTTAAATTACAAAAAATTATGCTGCATTCTTCGCAGCCTATTTTTGTTTTTTAAACGGTTGGTATTGACTCGTAAAGACAGGCGCCTGCGGGATAGCTTCGGTTAAGGGGTCGCAGGGAAGAAGTGTTTCAAAACATTGCTGCGGCAGTTGCTGGTACAGCCGGGTGCCTTCGGTTTTCCAAGCGATCATTTCATCACTCACTTCTTTAACGATCTTCGCCGGATTACCCACCACCAGAGAGCGGCGGGGGATTTTTTCACCCTGTTTGATAAAACACAAAGCGCCGACAATGCATTCATCACCCAGGTCCACTTCATCCATGATCACGGCATTCATACCCACCAAACAATTGCTACCGATGGTAGCTCCGTGAATAATGGCACCATGGCCAATGTGAGCGCCTTTTTTCAGTAAGACCGTTACCCCGGGAAACATATGCACCGTGCAATTCTCCTGCACATTGCAGCCGTCTTCAATGATGATCTTCCCCCAGTCGCCACGAAGGGCACACCCCGGACCGATATACACGTCTTTTCCAATAACCACATCGCCTGTAACTGCTGCCTGTGGGTGTACAAATGAAGAGGGATGAGCCACCGGCCTGATGCCGTTGAACTGATAAAATGCCATAGAAAGAATTTATTTCTTCGAAGGGATGATCTGCTTTGCAACAAAGTAAAGAATGAAAAGTGCAAAAACAGTAAGAATCACCTTACCCTGCCAGCCGAATTCGGTTACCTGGTAAACAGCGTATCCTTCTAACAGCAACGCAGGCAATTTGCCAATAGAACTGGCCACTAAAAATGTAATGGCTGACACTTTCCCGATGGCCGCGGCAAAAGTTACCAACCCGGATGGAACAAACGGTATTAATCGCAGGGAAAAAATCAGCCAGAACGCTTTGCCTCCTTCCGCATCGATCAGCGACTTTATCTTCCGGTGCTTTTCCAGTTGCTGTGACGCTTCTTTCTTGAAGCCTTTCCGATAGAGATAAAACGCTACCACCGCACCCAAAGCTTCGCCCAGGAAAGAAACCATCACGCCTTGCCAGAAACCAAAAAAAAGAATGTTAGCGGCCGTAATAAAAAAGCTGGGCACCAGCCCCAGGACGGCAATCACAATACTGATCCCCAGGCTCGCCAGCAGGGCAAGATCGGGATGCTGCCGGAAGGCCTGGAGCAGCGCTTCTTTCATGGATGGAGAAGGGTTTTTCCGGTGCGAAAACAGGTGCCTTTGAAAAGCGCTACCTGAACACCATCCTGGTTCGTAACCGTTATGAGATAAAGACCAGTGCTCTTCCCGTTGTGCAGTTCTTTGGCCTCCGCCGTAAGTACATCACCGGGTTGGGTGGATTTAGTGAAGGTTATGTTTGTATCCAAGGCCATAGATAAATTGTTGCGACTGTTGCAGGCAAAGGCAAACGCACTGTCGGCAAGCGAAAATGCAACACCGCCATGCACCACGCCAAAGCCGTTCAGCATTTCAGCCCGCAGCGTCATCTGCAACTTCGCATAACCTTCGCCGGCAGCGATCACTTCAATACCCAGCCATTGACTAAAGGCATCGTGCTGCATCATTTTATCTACTACGCTTTTTGCCAGTGTGTCCCTTTCTGCCTGTGTGCTCATTCGCCTGTAAAATTGGGTTTTCGTTTGTGCAAAAAGGCCTCCACGCCTTCTTTGTAATCTTTTGTGCTGCCGGCACGTTGCTGAAAAATTTCTTCATCATGCAGTTGATCCTCGTAACTGTTGTCAAGTGAATTATCAAGAAGCTGTTTTGTGTAAGCGAGTCCTTTGGTAGGCATGTGCGCTAATGTAACTGCAATCTTCCTGGCTTCTTCTTCAAAGGTTTCCACTGGAAAATATTTATAGATCATGCCCATGCGTTCGGCTTCTTCAGCGCTGACTTTATCACCCAGCATCATCAGGGCCGATGCTTTTTGCCAGCCGATCAGCCGCGGCAGGAAGAAGGTTCCGCCGCTATCGGGTATCAGCCCGATCTTTGAAAAAGCCTGGATAAATGAAGCGGTTTGTGCAGCTACCACCACATCACAGGCCAGGGCAATGTTGGCACCGGCACCGGCGGCAACGCCGTTTACAGCAGCGATCACAGGCTTTTCCAGCTGGCGAATTTTTCTGATGATGGGATTGTAATGTTCTCCCACGATGCTTTCGATTTTAGGACCGGCCGGGTCCACCACTTCTTCCAGGTCTTGGCCGGAGCAGAAGGCTTTTCCGGCACCGGTAATATAGACACTGCGTACCTCTTTGCTTTTGCATTCATCCAGGTTATCCTGCAGCCGCAAGGCCATTTCCCTGTTGAAGGCATTGTATTTATCCGGACGATTGAATATGATGGTTGCCACCGAATCTTTTATCTCAAAAAGAATTGAAGACATGTAAATGATTTAAAGATCAAATCTAGGATTGTTTCCTTTGCGGAGCCGGTGAGCCGAACAACTTGTAAACTGGTAAATTCGTGAACATGTCAACTTCTCAATGGCATTTAAAATAATCAAACGCCTCCCTGCAATTGAGACAGCGATACATGGCTTTGCAGGCTGTGGATGCAAACTGGCTGATCAGTTCCGTATGATACGAGTTGCAATGCGGGCACTGCACGGCTTCTTCGCGAAACATTTCCGACATACAGAACTGTTGTTTGGGATTGGGCGGTGCAATGCCAAAGGCTTTTAATTTTTGCTTGCCTTCTTCCGTCATCCAGTCGGTAGTCCAGGCAGGAGAAAGTTGTTGCCTCACTGCAATATCGCGATAGCCTTTTTCCAGTAGCTTCAGGCGAATATCCATAGAGATAACATCCATGGCAGGACAACCGGAATAAGTTGGTGTGATAATGATCTCTACTTTACCATCCTTGTAGGAAAGATCACGCACAATACCCAGGTCAAGAATGGAAAGCACCGGCACTTCAGGATCTTTTACTTCTTCTAAGATCTGCCACAGCTTTTCTTCATCTACAGAAATGATTTTATTATCAGGATTTTGTTGTTTCAAGTCTACTCACCTCACGTTGTTGCCTTTGTTTTGAATTTTTCGATTGCATCCCGGGTGAAATGACTCAGCACCAGCCGTCCGCTGATCTCGGCGCGACGAGCCAGTAATTCATCCCAGTCATCGGTGCCCTGCCAAAAAATTTTTTTCAATTCGCTCATGGCTTCAGGGCTGGAGTGTGCAAGCTGGTTGGATAACCGGCTGATGGATTCGTCCATACTTTCCACCGAAGGGTGGCATTCAGCATAGAGGCCTTTGCGCCGGGCCCAATCGGCATTGCGCCACATGGTAGCATCAATGGCAAGCTGCGAAAAAGCTGAAAGGCCCATCTTGCGCTGAACAGCGGGACCTACAACAAACGGCCCAATACCAATGGCCAGCTCGCTGAGCTTTACTTCAGCGCCTTCTACCGCAATGGCATAATCAACCGATGCGGCGAGGCCAACACCACCACCCACGCATTTACCGTGTATGCGGCCGATTATGAGTTTGGGACATGTACGCATTGCGTTGATCACTTCAGCAAAGCCGCTGAAAAAATCGTATCCTCGGTTCTTGTTTTCAATGCGGGTGAGTTCGTCAAACGAAGCACCCGCACAAAATGCTTTTTCGCCACCTGACCGCAGCACGATCACTTTTGTATCGTTGTCTATACCTGCGGTGTGGACCTGGCGGGCAAGATCGGCCAGCATCCGTCGTGGCAGTGAATTACCCTGGGGGTGGAAAAACTCAATGGTTGTTATGCCATTGTGTGTTTCAGAATTTACATAACCGTTGATTAAGTCTTTTGCCATCTTATCTACGTTTTTATTTCTCGCTGAGGCGCAGAGGACGCTGGTAAATAGTTATTGACGATTCGTTTAAGTCCTTTCTTCAGCAATTCTTCATTAAAATTAATTAATAGGCCAACAGTTATTCCTGTAAGCTTCAGATAAGTTAGCAGCTGCTTATGATGCACAGGCGCTAACGCTTCAACAGATTTTATTTCCACAATAACACAATCTTCAACAATCAGATCAGCACGAAAACCAAGCTCCATTTTTATATTTTCGTATACAACAGGTATAGGCACTTGCCGTCTTATAATGAAGCCACTTTTACCCAGCCGATATGCCAACAATTCCTCATAGACTGACTCCAAAAGGCCGGGTCCTAAGTCTGTGTGAATTTTTATTGACTCGTCAACAATGGCGCCGGTAATGGTATTAATTTCCATAACCTTAAATTAATAAATCTCCGCGTTCCCTGCGCCTCAGCGAGAAATCAATCTCTCCTTTTCACCATTGTCAATATCGTTGCGATGCCTACGATCTCCCCTGTTTCGTCAAGCATTTCCACCAGCCATTTAACGATGCCTTTCGGAATGTCCGTTTCTTCTTTTTTATCCTGCGGAACTTTTTCTTTACAGGTGAACCGTACCGTCAGCTCCGTTCCCGGATAAACCGGTTTGGTAAAGCGCAGTTCATCGATGCCGTAGTTCAATAGCACCGGTCCCAGGTCGCTGCCATCGACAAACAAACCGGCGGCGGCACTCAAAATAAAATAACCATGGGCTACCTGTTTTTCAAACATGGTGCCGGTAAAATCGGTGCCCATTTTATGTGCATAAAAATGATCGCCACTCAGGTCAGCAAAAGCATCAATATCTTCTGACGTGATCACTCTTTTTTCCGTGATGATCTGCTCCCCTACCTGCAAGTCTTCGTAATGTTTTCTGAAGGGATGCACACCGGTTTGAACACCTTTTGCGTTGGGTTGGTACTGCTGCGTGATAGCCGTGATGGTGGTAGGAGAACCTTGTATCGCCACCCTTTGCATGTAGTGTTTGACACCTCTTACACCACCCATTTCCTCACCGCCGCCGGCACGTCCCGGGCCGCCATGAATCAGCAGGGGAAGTGGTGAGCCATGCCCTGTACTTTCTTTCGCATCGTCGCGGTTCAGCACCAGGATCCGCCCATGGTGTGTTGCGGCACCTACTACAAACGCAGTAGCCAACCTGTCATCATTGGTTACAATGGAGCAGCACAAGGAGCCCTGGCCTTTTTTGGCCAATTGAATTGCTTCGTCCAGGTCTTTATACGGCATAATGGTGCTGACCGGACCAAAAGCTTCGATGTCATGAACAGCAGTATTCTGAAAAGGATGTTCACTCAAAAGCAGCAAGGGCGAAAGGAAAGCACCCTTCTCCGTATCGGCATCGATGACTTCGACGCTATCCAGTGAACCGTATACCAGTTGGGCAGAAGCCAGCAGTTTTTGCACATTTGCCTTTACTTCGTCCCGCTGCCCCTTTCCGGCAAGAGCCCCCATTCTTACTTTTTCATTTAAGGGATTGCCGATTGCTGTTTGCGCCAGCGAGTTTCCAATTGCTTTATACGCTTCTTCCAGCAGGTGTTCCGGTACAAAAATGCGGCGGATGGCTGTACATTTCTGCCCTGCTTTTACTGTCATTTCCCTGCGTACTTCCTTTACAAAAATGTCCCACTCCGGCGAGCCGGGTTCAGCATCCCTGCCCAGCACAACGGCATTGAGCGAATCGGCTTCCATATTGAACGGCACACTTTCTTCCAGTATGCGCTTCTGTGACTTCAGCATCAGGCCTGTTGATTTGGAACCGGTAAAGGTGACAACATCCTGCGCTGTGACATGATCAAGCATATCGCCGGCGCTGCCGCAAATAAGTTGCAGTGCACCTTCCGGTAAAATACCCGAAGCAATGATTTCTTTTACCACCGCTTCTGTAAGGAATGAGGTGATGCTCGCCGGCTTTACCACAGCCGGCACACCGGCCAGCCAGTTCACCGCACATTTTTCCAGCATACCCCACACCGGGAAATTATATGCATTGATATGCACCGCCACCCCTTCTTTGGGCACCAGCAGGTGATGTCCCATAAATGATCCACCCTTGCTCAGAGCAATCGGCTCGCCATCGGTGCAATAAGGAAGGTCGGGGAACTTCCGGCGCAGTGAAGCATTGGCAAAGAGGTTACCGATGCCGCCTTCAATATCAATCCAGCTATCGGCGCGGGTAGCACCGGTGCGATAGCTGATTTGGTAAAACTTTTCCTTGTTGGCCATCAGGTGCATTGCCAATGCCCTGAGCATTCGGCCGCGTTCATGAAAGGTTAGTTTGCGCAAGGTTTTGTTGCCGACCTCGCGACCATATTGTAGTACGGAAGCAAAGTCCAACCCCTTGGTAGAAACGGCAGCAATTGTGTCACCGGTCACCGCATCAAATAACGGTTGTCCTTCGCCATCACCTGTTACCCAGCGACCCACAATATAATTTTCAAGCTTTGCAGTTTTTTGTTGTGCAGGAACGATCAGGGTTTCGTGTTGTTTGTTCTGTTCTGTCATGTTTTTATAGCATTTAGCAATCGTAATAAGGTTTCAGTACTTGTTGACTGTACTTCAGGTATACAAAGAAAGAAGCACCTGTAATTGACTTTAGTGCGCATTCCCATTCGTCACCTCCGACGTAAATTGCCGCAGGTGATGCAAGGCATGTTTATAAAGAAGCTGAATGTTTTGCTCGTAATTCAGGTCGCCAAAAAAAGGGTTGCGGGTTACCTGCAGGTTGTTTTTTTCAAAAACGGAAAAGAAAAACTGGAGCTCGCTTTTTAACTCTTTTACCGCCTCCGCCTTTGAAGGATTCTGCACCGGCGCCGGCACCTCCGGCATCAACAGGTTCTTTGTATTTTCCCGAAATGGTTTATCGCTTTCCAGGAAGCTGCGCATTTTATCCAGTTGTTCCGGCGGCGTCACTACTTCTGTATGCATTGCTTTTCCGGAAGCGATACGGACACTGTCGGAGAAATGCTCGATCATCTGCTGCACCGTCATTTTACCCCAGGCTGGCTTTACTTCGGTAGGAAGCGCCTCCAGCATGGGAATAAAATCTTGCCGTAAAAACTGTGCTTTTTCTTCAATGGTCATGATAAAGGGTTGTACATGCAAGTTTAGGGAAAAAACAGCAACGGCATCCCGCTAATACGAAGCCCTAGTTACCAAAGTGATTGTTCGAATTTCAGCATCCTGCTATCCTGCTTCAACGTCCGCATTGCTGTCCCAGATCGCTCCGGCACCCGAAGACAATTATTGAAAGTGTTTTTCATCCACGCCTTTGTTGATGCTATAGCTGGCATAGGTGATCTCTACTTTTCCTTTCCTGGTCTTTGCCTTGTCCTGCACTTTCTTTTCACCGCCTTTTTCATATTCGAAGGTGATGCCCTTGGGTAGTTTGTAATCGCTGGTGTTAAAGGTAAACACCACCTTATCGGGCAGTCCCCAGGAAGTATAGGCGCCATAGGCCAATTGTATTTCGTACGTACCGCTTTCTTTCGTTGTAACCACGGCTTTCCTGATGACAGCATTCTTTTCATCGATATGCAAAACTGACAATACCACATCGCTGGCATCATCGGCAGGAATGAGTTTTACAACCTGCGTAGGTACACCATCTACAACAGAAGCACCGCCGGGAACTGTTTGATAGCTGCTGCCGGAAAGCAGCGATGCTACATTCACACTCACGCCACCTTTGGGCAGAATGGAAATACCACCCGATTTTTTCACCTTGAACCGATCGGGCTTCTTATAGTACACCGTCACCTTTGAGGCTGGTGCTTTGATAAAGGAAACATCAAGCTTCATCCTGCCTTCGGCCTGGTAATCGGTTACTTTTTCGAGTTTGGTGCGAACCTTTTTCAGCAGGGCTTCCTCGTCCTGCGCCAGCACTGCGGTTGCCGTAAAAAAACCAAGAATGAGAAGTAGGTATTTCATGGTATGCGTTTAGGATAAAATATCTTTTTTCCGGAAGGCCCAGATAGCCAAAGAAACAAAAAGAACAATGTGGAAAAGCAGCACCAGCGCCGACTTTAACACTTCCCGCACATCCACCGGCTGATCAAAAAAGCCTTTCCAGTTGAGCATATGGTTGGTGAATAAATACGGCTTCAGCGCATAAAAAACCGGAATGTCCATTGTGGTTAAAATCGTAAACACAATCACCACACTCATAGCACCGATGATAGGACCAATGGAGTTATCTGCAAATACAGAAAAGAGAAATGCTAATGCAGCCACAGTAATCATCGACAATGCCGCAAATCCATACGATGCCATATACCGCCACAAAACGTCGTTTTTATCGAGCAGGATAAACATGTCACTTTTCTGTACCATCAGGTCACTCACCCCGAACAAGGCAATAGATCCTATCAACCCCAGCGCCGCCATAAAGGTGAGCAACAGGATAGTGTAGATAGCAGAAGCAAAGAACTTGCTTAACATCAGCTGTGTGCGGCTTACCGGCTTTGTCACCACCAACCGCAGGGTACCCATGTTGGCTTCACCGGCTACCGCATCACCGGCCACCAGGCAGATGAGGAGTGGCACATGCACCAACAGCGTATGCAGAATAAGATAAAAGATGAAATAGCCGTTTAGCTTTTTGCCTTCAATGTCGAAAGCAGCATTGATGTTTTGCAGCATAAACTCCAGGTACTGCTCACCGTCAGCATACATGGCCAACTGGATGAGAAGAATGATCAGCCCAATGGCTGCAAAGGCAATATAGGTGCGGGGCTTCCGGAAAATTTTAAACAGTTCAATGCGTGTAAGCTGCCACATGCTGGTTTGGCGTTGTAAGTGATAAAAAATAATCTTCCAGTGAATGCCTGGCGTGCAGCGAATAAACAGCCACGCCGTTCTGCACCAAATAAGCATTGAGCTCCGGCACTTTCTGTCTATCCATTTTAAGGAGGATGCCCTCTTCAGCTTTTTGTAGAAATGCCTGCCACTGGCTTTGCGCTAATAACAACCTTGCAGCTGAATTGTTGGCTGTATCCAGGTGCACCAGCGTGTCCGAAGGATTGAGCAAAGCTGCCACCTTGCCCTCCGCAACTTTTTTTCCGCGGTCAATGATCAGCATGGAATCAGCTACCATTTCAATTTCACTCAGCAGGTGCGAGGACACAAAAACCGTTTTACCTTCTTCCTGGCTTAGTTGCAAAATCAGGTTACGAACATCCGCGATGCCTTGCGGATCGAGCCCATTGGTGGGTTCATCCAAAATAATCAACTGCGGGTTGTGCACCAGGGCGCAGGCAATACCCAGGCGCTGCTTCATGCCCTGCGAAAATGTTTTCACTTTGCTGCCTGCCCGCCCTTTCAGGCCCACCCTGTCAAGGTGCTGCAACAGGAATTCTCTGGATAGATGAATACCACTCAACCGGGCCATGATGCCGATGTTGTCGAGGGCTGTGAGGTAATTGTACATGTCTGGCTTTTCAATGATAGCACCTACCTGCTGCAGGATTTCTTTGCGGTGGTTTGCAAGACTTTTACCAAGGATGGAGATATGCCCCGACGTAGGCTGGATCAATGTGAGCAACATGCGGATGGTGGTGGACTTGCCGGCGCCGTTTTGCCCAAGGAAACCGTATACCTCTCCTTTTGGCACTGCAAACGAAAGTGCATCCACTGCCGTGAGTTCTTTGAACTGCTTTGTGAGATTGGCTACTTCAATGATAGAAGTCATCAAAACAAATGTAGTACAGGATAGCGCTGCAGAGGAGACGTTAACAGGGTATTACAGAATGTTTGATTATTTCTGGATATAACTCTGCAAAGCTTTTACATAGGTCTCAAAAGCATCAATGCCTTTGGGTGTAATGCGGCAGATGGTTTGGGGATAATTGTCTTTGAACTGCTTCTGCACTTCAATATAACCGGCGTCCTTCAGCTTCTGTATCTGCACACTCAGGTTACCGGCCGTAGCACTGGTCTTTTCTTTCAAAAATGTAAACTCCGCTTCCTTTACTCCGATGAGAAGCGACATAACGGCAAGGCGTAATTGTGAATGCAATATGGGATCCAGTTCTTTAAACACGTTCTGTTACTTTATCCTTTCTCTTAAGCCGTTTGAATTCTTTGTTTGCCAGATGCCCCGGAATAATGTACCCAGCCAAAACGGCCCCGGCATGCAGCAGCATCACCTGCTCAAAATCCTGCACAAATAAGGCCACAGCCCCAAAAGCCCAAGTACAATACGCTCCAATAATGGATGGCCTGAAATTGAGCGCTGTTCCATAGATCAGTATCCAAAAGGCGTACAGGTTGATCAGCAGGGCATAACCGATATTGATAAAGGTCATATCCATGACCCCGTATTTTTTAGCAATCACCCGTGTGCCAACGTTCAGGGCTACAAGGATAAAGATCAGGCAGATAAAAAAGCCTGCATTCAGCCGGGTGAACAGATCGCCGGTATAGGTTTTTACCGCGGCAGTGCGTTTGTAAAACTTACCGGCAATAGCTTCGTAAGCAAAGATCAAAATGGTAGCCAGGCCGAATGCATTCCAAAAGAAAAATGTCTGGAACCACTGGAAATGGAGGTTGGCAACGGTTAACAGCGAAGCCAGGAACAGGAGCCATCCCCAGATGATCCAGCCTCTCCCGTCGTCCCGCTGCTCTTTTTTAGCCATCGTGATCATCTGCTTGATCAACTGCAGGCTTTCCCTCTCATTCAGCTGTTTTTCTTCCATACGTATCAGCAATTGGTTTTTGAATGATATGACCCGGAATAATATAACTGGTTAGAATAGCTGTAGCAGCAACCAGTAACTGGTAATCGTAAGGAAGCAGTACACAAACGCAAGCCAGGATCCAATTAAAAATACCACCGATAATAAGCGGTTTAAATTTTAAAAACTGCCCGCTGATAAAGGTACCCATCCCATAAAACAGGATAAAAAACGGCCAGGCATACAGCCACCCGATAGAAGCAGAGATGATAAACGTAAGAATAAAAAAACTGATTCCAATACCCATCCATAAATAGCCCATGCTTTCGCCTACGTAGGTACGATAAGTTGATCGGGCCCCTTTGTTGCTTTTTACAATGGTGATGATAGCTGCCGGAATTATGCAAAGCCATACGATATAATGGTGCCTGTAATCAAACACTACTTTCAGCAGAAACTGGCTAAGAATAGCTGAAAACGTAAGCCATCCCCACAATAAAAAGTAGAAGCGGTTTTCACTGATATCGCTTCGCACTTTCCTGATCATGCTTTCGATCAATTGCAGGCTTTGCTGCGGCGAGAAGTTTTCTTCCATGCTCTTTTTCATTGAGTCGAATAGGGGCAAGATAGCCCGTATTCGAAAAAAAATTACAGTTGGCTCTTAAATTGCTTCTTCACTTGTGAGTGGTCAGTGGTGCATTTAAGTCGCTTCTCTCGCATCATTCACCACTCACCACTCACAAAAGAGATTTGTGCCTTGCCTACTTGATCTGGCCTAAAAAATATACAGCTGTGGTTCTACCCCAAACAGGATCCAATGGTGTGGCCGGCTTGAATGTTTCGTATTTTTTCAGTGCTTCTTCAAACAGCTTTTTGGCTTCTGCCTTACTGCCGCCAAACTGCTCCGGTGTAAAGAATTTGTCCTGCGCTTCCAGTAAAAGTACCCGCGGGTTGTCGGGGTTGATGGCTTTGGCAGTTTGCAGGGCTTCGGCTGCCTGCGGACCGTAAGTCTGCCAGCGGTTCATCGGGTCGCCCATCATGCGTAAGGAGGCAATCATTTTCTTCAGTACAAAAATTTCTGAATTTTTCTGCACGTTGGCTTCTGCCTTGGCCAGCAGCGCTTCCGCCTTGTCGGCAATGGGATCTACTTTTTCGGGCTTCAGGTTTTCCATGCCCATCATATAAGCTGCATTCACCTGGGTAAGGGCAGCATAATAATAGGGCAGCCACTGGTTCTTTTCGGCATCGCCAATGCGTTCAAAGGCAGCCGACAGTGCCAGCAATTCCCCGGTGTTGCGAACTGAATCCACAGCTACCACTTTATCCTGCATGGCCTTTACAAATTTTTCGCTTTGGGCCAGCAGCACAGTTGTACTGAAAAGAAGCGTTAGAAAGAACAGAACCTTTTTCATGATGATTGCTTTTTTTTGTTTTCTAATTTTTGATATTCTTTTTCAATGGCGCTGTGACCATCGGTAACATAGGCCCCGAAATAGTGGAAGGCCAGCCCGATGCCCCATCCGAGCGCCGGCCAAACAGGCCAGGGAATGCCCCTGTTGTAATCGCGTCCGCCGGTAAGATACCACAGCACCCAAAAGAATGCATTGATAACGATATAGGTTACCAGGTGCGTTTTAAAAGAAGCCCTGCGTTTAGCAAGATTCCAAAGCATGGGATCTTTTCCCTGTGGAGGTTGTTCGAAAGTCATGTTATAACAGTTTATGGTTTGTAGTTTATTGTTATTCTTTCTGCCTTGTCGCCTTGATTGCTAGTTGCCTTTACAGGTTGTTATTGATTGCATCTTGCGTCCGGTCGATTCCGAACGAAAAGAAAGCACCGATAAAAACAAACATGCGTGAGGGCGGAACAATCGCCTCCTTACGGAAACCATTATACGAAAACTGGTAACCGTAGGTTTGTTTCAGGTTCAGCACGTTGTTTACCTGAAGCACATACACCGCCCAGGACTTTGCATTTTCCTTTCCGATGGTTGGAATAAAATTCAGGCTGAAGCTCACATTGTGCAGGTCGGGCACTTCGCCCCGGTCGGTGAACTTATAGTTTCCGTTGTTGGCTACAATGTTGTAGTAAGGCCGGCTGCTGGCAAAATTGTACGATGCGTTGAACTGCATCTTCCAGGGCAGCACAAATTTTTTGGCCACCAGTGATGCCGTGTGTTTGGCGGCAAAGTTGGGACGGATGGCAAAAGGAAAGTTCAGGAAATCCCGTTCCGTATCCAGATAAGAATACGATATCCAGTAATCAAAGTTCTTGATGGTCTTTTTATCCCGGTAAAAAAATTCGAAGCCTCTTGCATCGCCATAACCACTGTTGTCGGCTGCTATGCCTTCACGGCCGGTTACCGGCGTTGTTTTCAGCAGGGCATCGTATTTTTTGTAAAACACTTCGGCGCGGAACACCTGCAGCGAGGTTGTTTTCTGGTAATTGGCGATGTAATGTGTGGCCTTTGAAAAATTCAGCGGCGAGGTTGCTGGCAGGTACTGTGTTTCCGGGTTTTGGTAAAAGACACCGTAAGCAAGTGAAGCCTGGCTTTCTCTGCCGGTTCTATAAGCCAGCGAGGCCCGTGGTGCCAGGTTTGTACGATCTAGGTAGGAAGAGTACTCGGCCCTGCCCCCTATCTTGGCTGCCAGTGCATTGGTTACATAAATATCCGTTTCGGCAAACAAGGATGTAATGTGTTGCTTCAGCGTGCCGCCATAGCGGTTGTTGTTGTAATCAATATAGGTGGAAGGATCACTGCTGTGGTTAAACTCCGATCCGAAGCGGATGGCACTCAGGCTGTGCAGCCTGCGATCCAGCACCAGCTTTGCATTGAGATAGCGACCGGTTTTATCCAGCCCGAATTTTTTAAATTCCAGTCCGTTCAGCACCACATCTTTTTTTGACTCATCCTGCAGCGCACCGCTTATATCATCCTTGCTGTTGGTGTACGAAACCCCTGCTGCAAATTTCCATTGACTGCCCAACCGATCCTTGTATGAAAGATTATGATAGAGGTAGATATTCTTCAAACCAAATTTGTCGAGGTAGCCCAACGTATCGATGCTGGGTACCGTAAAGCCAAGTTGGTTTGTGCTGAAGACACCATAATATTTCAACATGCCCGATGAAGATGTCTTGATGCGGAAGTTTCCTTCTGCATTATGAATAACGGGCACCTTGAAGTAATCCTGCTTTTGTTTGATGAGACCAAAGGCTAATCCCAGATTCGTGTAGTTGTAACTAATGCCCCACGATGCCGTTTTCTTTTTGTTCAGGCGCTGATAGCCTGCGGCGCCGCTCAGCACACTTATTCCTGCGGTAGCAGAAGTTTGCTCCGGCAGGTCGATGGATTCCAGGATAACCGCCGAAGAAAGGGCCTGGCCATACAGCGCCGAATAGCCGCCAGTACTGAACACCGTGCCTTTGAAAAGAAAAGGATTAAAACGGCCATACCCCGCAATATTTGGTCCCGACTGGAAAAAGAACCGGTTCACCAGCGTACCGTCGATAAAGATCTTGGTTTCTGCCGCCGTACCGCCCCGGACAAAAAGGCCTTCGCTTTCTCCCACCTGCTGGGCGCCGGGCAGGGTTTTCAGGGCGCCGGTCACATCGCCGTTGGCGCTTGCGGTGGTTACTACATCCAGTGAAGTTAACACCACGGCAGCCCGTTTGCGGTCGCTGGCTTCAAAGGTGCCTGCCGTGATCACCACGGCTTTCATTTCGTTGAACTCTTCCTTAAGCTCAAAAGCAATTGGCTTCAAGTCCCCGGAAAGTAGTATGGCCTGTTCTGCCGTTTTATAGCCCATTGCCGTCACCACCAAGGTTTGCGTTCCGGTTTCGGTTGTGGTAAAACGGAAAATGCCCAGTGAATCTGCTGTGGCACCATCGTAAGTGTCTTTTAAAGTAATGGAAGCACCAATAAGGGGTTTGCCCTTATTGTCCGTTATGGTACCACTAACAACCGTTTGGGCCTTTAATATGGTGAATTGGATAAACAGCATCAGCAGGAAAAAAAACTCTCTCATAGCATTTGTTTCTAATTCGAATGTAAAATAGTTTATAATATAAACCAATTTATTTTAAAAAATCCCCACCTTAAAAAGTATGGGGATTAATTTCCGTCCAGAGAAATATGGTATAAATACTTGTTAATCAAATTACAGCGTAACAAGAACTTTTTCTGTTCTACTATCGGAAGCCTCATAAAGAGAACTCCGCCAACCTGTCTGCCGCCTCAGTAAGAAGCCAGCCTCTCAGGTGATGCTATGTAAAAGAGCGATGGAAGTATGCGAAACCCTTCCGATAAAATCTTGACTTTTCGTATTCTTACGGAGAAATTGTGAGCGCAAACATATAGTGCAAGTCGCACACTTGCAAGTATATCTACGAAAATCTTTCTCGCTTTTTTACGATGTACCGCTACTGAATTACGTAGTTTCTGCATCCGCCTTCTGCTTGAACCCGGGGAACCTGTACCGGCAGGTTTCGTTAAAGCCTTATGCAAATGGCTTTGCAGCAAGGCTTGCGGGCTGTTTTCGCCTACCTTTGCGGCGTTTATTAGGCTATATGAACTACCAATCACAAAACAAAATCCGTATTGTAACGGCTGCCTCGCTTTTTGATGGTCATGATGCTGCGATCAATATCATGCGCCGCATTTTGCAGAGCAAGGGTGCCGAGATCATTCACCTGGGACATAACCGTAGTGTAAAAGAAATTGTGGAATGCGCTATCGAA
Source organism: Flavisolibacter sp. (assembly GCA_035998945.1). Classification (GTDB taxonomy): domain Bacteria; phylum Bacteroidota; class Bacteroidia; order Chitinophagales; family Chitinophagaceae; genus Flavisolibacter. The sequence goes on from DASYHD010000018.1 coordinate 153,394, forward strand.
GAAGATGCGCAGGGCATTGCCATTACCTCTTACCAGGGTGGCCACGTGGAGTTTTTCAAATACATGAAAGACCTGCTGAATGATGCCGGCTGCGGCCATATCAAAATATTTGGCGGTGGGGGTGGAACCATCCTCCCGCAGGAGATCAATGAACTGCACCAATACGGCATCTCCCGCATCTACTCCCCTGACGATGGCCGGAAAATGGGTCTTGAAGGCATGATTGAAGATGTGATACGGCAGTGTAGCCCGGCCCCCTCCGACTCCCCGGGTGAGGGAGATTCCCGACTCACAGACCCTTATTGGGCAGCCAGCCAAAAATGGAATGGCAAGCTGCCGCTGGATGAGAAAAAAGACATTCGCAGAATAGCAAGGGCCATTACGCTTGCTGAAGTTGGGCAGGATTACAAGCCTGTTTTGGAAAAATTGCAGAAAGGAAATGGCCAGGCAAAAAATGATACGCCGCAAAAAGAGGCAAGTGCAGCAGACACTCCCTCCCTGGGCGGCAGAGGGGCTCCTGTTCTGGGCATTACTGGTACCGGCGGCGCTGGGAAGTCATCGGTGACAGACGAAATTGTTCGCCGCTACCTGAATGCGTTTGCAGATAAAACCATTGCAGTAGTGTCGGTGGATCCTTCCAAGAAAAAAACCGGTGGTGCCCTGCTGGGCGATCGCATCCGGATGAACGCCATTTCTTCTCCCCGCGCCTATATGCGTTCGCTGGCCACCCGCGACAGCGAAGTGGCCCTGAGTGCCCATGTACAGGATGCGCTGGACATTTGCCGTGCTGCAGGATTTGATTTTATCATTCTGGAAAGTGCCGGTGTAGGACAAAGCGACGCTTCCATCCTTGATTACTGCGATGTTAGTCTTTATGTGATGACGCCGGAATACGGCGCTGCCTCCCAGCTGGAAAAGATCAACATGCTGGACTATGCCGATGTGATTGCCATCAACAAGTTCGACAAGGCCGGTGCGCTGGATGCGCTGCACGATGTACGCAAGCAATATAAACGCAACCACGGATTGTGGACAGCCAAAGACGAAGAACTGCCGGTGGTAGGAACCATTGCCGCGCAGTTCAATGACGGAGGTATCAACGAGTTGTTTGAACAGCTGATGGTAACGGTGGAAAAGAAAACCGGCGTGCAGTTTGGCGCGGTTGAATTGCATGCACATGTCAGCGATACTACCACCAAGTCCCAGATCATTCCGCCTAAAAGGGTGCGGTATCTTTCCGAAATTTCGGAGAACAACCGCAGCTACGATCAGTGGGTGGCAGAACAAAGCGCTATTGCTTCTAAACTGTACCAGATCAATGGTGTAATAGAAATGGCCGGAAAAGAGATGCCATATCTCTCAGATATGGAGTCTCTGCGCAAAAACTTTGAAAGCCAACTTCACCCCGATTGTAAGAAATTACTCGAAGCCTGGCCATCCCTGCGGCAACAATACGCTTCAGACTTTTTTGAATACAAGGTTCGCGACAAAGTGATCAGGCAGCCGCTGACTTCGAGATCGCTTAGCGGCACCCGCATTCCCAAGGTGGTGCTGCCCAAATACAAGGATTGGGGTGATATTCTGCGCTGGCAGCTGCAGGAAAATATTCCGGGAGAGTTTCCCTATACCGCCGGCGTGTTCCCGCTCAAACGCACCGAAGAAGACCCTACCCGCATGTTTGCCGGTGAAGGCGGACCGGAACGCACCAATAAACGCTTTCACTACGTATCCCAGGGGCAGCCTGCCAAACGCCTTTCCACGGCTTTTGACAGCGTAACGCTGTATGGTGAAGACCCGGCTTACCGCCCGGATATTTACGGAAAGATCGGCAACAGCGGTGTAAGCATTGCGACGGTGGATGATGCGAAAAAACTCTACAGCGGTTTTGATCTTTGCGATCCGAAAACGTCGGTATCGATGACCATCAATGGTCCGGCGCCGATGTTGCTGGCTTTTTTCATGAATGCCGCTATTGACCAGCAATGCGAAAAGTACATTACAGAGAATGATCTTTGGGAGGAAGTAAAAAAGAGCAGTGCCGAAAAATACAGGCATGGCAATCCACCCAAGTACTATAACCCCTCTTACCCGGAACGATTACCCGAAGGCAACAATGGTTTAGGCTTACAACTGCTCGGCTTAAGCGGCGATGAAGTGTTGCCAAAAGACGTGTACGAAAAACTGAAAGCAGTAGCGCTGCAGCAGGTTCGTGGCACGGTGCAGGCCGATATTTTAAAAGAAGACCAGGCGCAAAATACCTGCATCTTTTCCACCGAATTTGCCCTGAAGCTGATGGGCGATGTGCAGGAGTATTTTATCCAAAACCAGGTTCGCAATTTCTACAGCGTATCTATCTCGGGTTACCATATTGCCGAAGCCGGCGCCAATCCCATTACACAACTGGCGTTTACACTGGCCAATGGTTTTACTTATGTGGAATATTACCTGAGCCGCGGTATGGCCATCGATGATTTTGCGCCTAACCTTTCCTTCTTTTTCTCCAACGGTATGGACCCCGAATACAGCGTCATTGGCCGTGTGGCCAGGCGCATCTGGGCCAAAGCCATGAAGAATAAATACAAGGCAAACGACCGTTCGCAAAAGCTTAAATACCATATTCAAACTTCGGGCAGAAGCCTGCATGCGCAGGAGATTGATTTCAACGACATCCGTACGACGCTGCAAGCCTTGTATGCCATTTACGATAACTGTAATTCGCTGCACACAAACGCCTATGATGAAGCCATCACCACCCCTACGGAAGAAAGTGTTCGCCGGGCCATGGCCATCCAGTTGATCATCAACCGCGAATTGGGTTCTGCTAAAACCGAGAACTTTATTCAAGGCTCTTTTATCATTGAAGAATTGACCGACCTGGTAGAAGAGGCTGTATTAACCGAATTCGATCGGTTAACAGAACGCGGCGGCGTACTGGGTGCGATGGAACGCATGTACCAGCGCAACAAGATACAGGAAGAGAGCCTGCACTACGAGCACCTGAAACATACCGGCGAATTTCCCATTGTCGGTGTGAACACTTTCCTGAATAAGAATGGAAGTCCGACTGTATTGCCTGGTGAAGTCATTCGCTCTACAAAAGAGGAAAAAGAGCAGCAGATTGCTAACCTGCAGGCCTTCTGGAAGCGAAACGAAAGCAAATCCGAAGAAGCCCTGGAGCGGTTGAAAGAAGTAGCTGTCAACAACGGTAACCTGTTTGCCGAACTGATGGAAACGGTGAAGGTTTGTTCACTGGGACAGATCACGCATGCTCTTTACGAAGTTGGCGGACAGTATCGCCGCAGCATGTAAGGCATTGCTTAACACGCAATCTAACGTAAAACTACAAACGTGAATTCTGCACAAAGCAGTTTTCTGATTATTTGTGGTTTCACGTATGTTTACAGAACCTTCTCCGCTTATTGGCAGCAGATATTACTTCCGCAAAATCTCTGCAGGAACAGCAATTCTGTTTTATTGAAAATAATTCGCAGAACAAAAAATGAAGTCACGCTGCGGAAACATTGTATAATACAAGTATCCCGTTTTATGAATAGGGGAAAAAAAGTACCAACCCCAGGGGTAAATAACAGCAAACCGGCGAAAGAAAATACAGGTAAAGTCGGATTGTGATATCTGCTGTGTCTTATCCGCCTGATCTTTGAGGTAGCAAAGCACAGTTTTAAAAGGCAAAATCCCTTTAGAATTCCTTGCATTTCAGCAACAAAAAATCCCACGCAGAAACGTGGGATTATATAAATTCTTTACTGTTACTATTTGCACAGTGTCACTCGTCACGACAGTAAATCAGACCGGTGTTATACATCTGTTGTTCTTCTGCCGAAGATCAGGCTCAAAACAAAGAGCACCAAGAAGATAAAGAAAAGGATCTTCGCAATACTAGCCGCACCAGATGCAATACCACCGAAACCAAAGATGGCTGCGATGATAGCAACAATCAGAAAAATAATCGTCCAGCGTAACATAACATTCAATTTAAAAGTGAATAAATATTTACAGCAGATAAGACGAAAAATGTGCCATAACCCTCTAAAGGTTGCGAAGAAGGCGTAAAAAGGCCTTCCCAGCGCCGGGTTTGCGGAATCTTTGCCGCAATTTTTACAGTAAAACGTTATACAAGGTATATAGCGCTGAGCCTGCTATATGCCGTTGCGTAAAACCAGCTACAGCAGTGGATTCTAAAGCGAAAAAGTCGGGAAAAGTATTGTTTTACAACGTACATGTTTTTCACTGTTGTCGCCGGTTTTATCCGCTGCGCAGCAAAAAGTAAACAAGCTTATCAAATCTTCCCTCCTTGTCTTATCTTGTGTAAGCACACATCTTCTGAAAAAGGTTGCGCTGTTGTACCATGAGTTTTATTTCTGTTCAATCTTTTAACAACTATATCGATGCTCATATTGTCCTGGGACGCCTGAAAGACGAGGGTATCGAGTGCTGGTTGAAAAACGAAACCACTACCACCATCATTCCTGTTTGGACAACAGCAATTGGAGGTATTCAACTAATGGTAAAGCAGGAGCAGATGAACAGGGCCGGCACGTTGTTGCAGCGCATAGCTGATGAAAAAAAGAGCAACTGCATCTGTCCCAAGTGTTATAGTCACAAAGTAGAATTCATCAACACCATACGCAAGCCGGTCAACTGGCTCAGCGCTGTCATTACTTTCTTTTTAGGCGACCTTGCCCTCATGCCCGAACAGTGTTACCACTGCTTTCATTGCGGTGCCGAATTCAAGGAACCACTGGAGCCGAGAAACAACTGAGGACGTGAACCGTCAAACGTCAGAAGTGAAACAGGAAGCGTTTATACACGTTCACTTGTTCACAAGTTGAAAAGATGAAACATACTATTGCTGAAAGGATGAAAGTTCAAAGACACTACCGTTTGATGTCTGAGGTTTCACGATTGACGTAACCACGGCCTCACCAGTTATGCTGCTGCTCTTTGTTCACCCGTTCCGGTTCTACAATGTCGCCTTCACGCCAACGCGGACTATAGCGAATAAAGAAACAAATCCACACCGCACGGGAAAGCCGCATAAGGGGGGGCTGCAGCAGTACCAGCAATACCGCGTTGATGCCCAGCCACCAGAAGAAACGGTTATCCTTGAGTGAAAAACCAATTGTCAACATCCACAGTAAAAACGTAAGAACACTAAAAAGCACTGCAAGGGTATAACTGATCATATTGGTACCATAATAAAAACCTGGTTCCATATCCAGCGGCTGCCCACAAACTGGGCAACGCTCATTCATGCGCAGCACCGAACGAAGCCGATAAGGATTGCCGGTTTGAAACATAGCACCCCGACGACAGCGCGGACATTTGTTTTGAAGAACACTCAGAACAATATTGGGTTTTACATCAGTTGCAGCAGCACACATCAGCATGAATTTAAATGGGCACAAAGATACCACCACCTGCCTCCTGCCCGAACACTAAATATTCCGCACAATCTTCCAATCTCCTCCACTCGCTCTGCACAAATGATCATTCACCGTTTCGTTGGCATATCTTTTTTGCCGCTACCGCTATGAACAAAGGTCAGCCCTACAATAACGAACCCGATGTGCTGCTGATTGGTGCAGGCATTATGAGTGCCACGCTGGGCATTCTCATTAAGCAACTGGAACCATCGTGGCGCATCCAGATCATTGAACGACTGGATGCAGCAGCACAGGAAAGTTCCGACGCCTGGAACAATGCCGGCACCGGCCACTCTGCCTTTTGCGAACTGAATTATACTCCCGAAAAAGAAGATGGCTCCATTGATATTACCAAAGCGGTGAAGATCGCAACCTCGTTTGAAGAGAGCAAACAGTTTTGGGCTACCCTTGTGGAAAGAGGCATGATACAACCACCGGCTTCATTTATTCGGCCCATACCGCACATGAGCTTTGTCTGGGGCCAGCAGAATGTAGACTACCTGCGCCGGCGCCATAAAGCATTAACCGGCTGTCATCTTTTCAAGGAAATGGAATTTTCCACCGATCCGCAACAGATACGGCAATGGGCTCCTTTAATTATGGAAGGACGTGAGGAGAAAGATCCTGTTGCCGCTACCAAAATGGATATGGGTACCGATGTCAACTTCGGCTCACTTACCCGCTGCCTCTTTGACTACCTGAAAAAGGATCCCAATGTTCATCTTTGTTTTCACCACGAAGTGCGCCGGTTGAAAAAGCGTTCAGGTAAATGGGAAGTACGGGTAAAAAACAGGGCTACCGGCAACAGCCGCACCATCCGTGCCTCATTTGTTTTCATTGGCGCAGGGGGTGGCTCTCTTCCCCTGTTGCTGAAGTCTGGTATTCCGGAAGGCAAAGGGTATGGTGGCTTTCCTGTCAGTGGGCAATGGCTGCGTTGCACCAACGAAGAGATCATCCGCCAGCATGAGGCCAAAGTTTACGGTCTTGCCGATGTAGGCTCGCCGCCGATGTCAGTGCCGCATCTCGACACCCGTTGGATAAAAGGAAAGCGGGAGCTCCTCTTTGGTCCTTATGCCGGTTTTACCACGCGGTTCCTGAAAACCGGGTCTATGCTCGACCTGTTTAAATCTGTCAAACTTACCAACATCAAAGCCATGGTGGCAGCAGGCATTCACAACCTGCCGCTGACAAAATATCTTATCGACCAGGTACGGTTAACGCCAGCTGCACGATTGGATGCCCTGAAAAATTATTACCCAGCCGCACGGCAGGAAGACTGGAAACTGGCAGTTGCCGGCTACCGGGTACAAGTGATCAAAACAGACAAAGAAGAAGGGGGTGTACTGGAGTTTGGTACCGAAGTGGTAGCCGGAGCTGATGGCAGCATTGCGGCCTTGCTGGGTGCTTCTCCCGGCGCATCCACAGCGGTAAGCATCATGCTTGGTTTAATCAAGCGGTGTTTCCCTCAAAAAGCGGCCACACAGGAATGGAAACAAAAACTCAGCGAACTGGTTCCTTCCTACGAAAAGTCACTGGCTTCCGATCCGGAGTTGCTGAAAGAAATACGGGAATGGACAAGCAACGTGCTGAAGATTCCAATGCCCGTTGCCAGCACCTGAATTCTTTTTTGTTTGGAATGCACGACATCAATTTCACTTCGTCTGTTTATGCCCTTTGCCAGGTTTGATTATTCGCTGGACTATAAAAATCTTGATCTGCGGCAGCACCCGGAGTTATACCGGACTGGCGTTGGCGAACAGGGCGTTCTTTTGGTAGAACCCTACAAAACGGAGATCCTTCCGCACTGGCGGTTCAAGACACCCGCTATTGCCAAAGCTTCAGCAGCAAAAATTTTGGAGCTCTTTCTCCGGTATAAAAAGCAGAATGATTTTGTGGGCATGGACATGGCCCGCAAGTATTTGCAAATGGGTTATACCCGCAGCCGTCGTTATGCCAATCACAAATCCGGAAAAAAATACGATGGTCCTGTACCGGCCGATAAAAAAAGCGTCAGCGGCGCCCATGGCAGAGGAGTATTGCCGTAAAACAGTGATCCTGTAAAAGCAGAAAGTGCCGCTGTTTTTTACGATGTATGGCAGCAGGTGAAAAACGACCCGGAGTACGGGGCCATGTTACAGGCGCACAAGGAACGTTACCGGAGTTGAGGCTGCGCAAACAAGGTTCACGCAAAAAGCCTGCTGATGTAGGGAAGGAAAATAATGCACCCGATCACCAGCGAAAATACCGCCGACCAAAGCACTGCTGCTGCCGCCACGTCTTTGATTGTTTTGATAGCGGGGTGAAATTCGGTTGTATACATGTTGCAAACTTTTTCGATGGCGGAGTTCAGCATTTCAAGGCTGATGACAAGGGCGGTACAACCCAATATGGCCAGCCACTCTGTTTTGGTGATGCCGAAAAAGGCGCCGGCAGCAATCACAAGCAATGCAAGCACCCCCTGGATTTGCCCATTGCGTTCCCGTAAAAAAAACTGCACGATGCCCTGCCACGCATACGAAAGGCTGCGGATAAAATAACGCATACAAATGTGGATAACGTTGAAATTTCTTACTTTTTCTCTCTTTCAATTCGGTCAACCCGGTTGTGCAATCGGCTAAGGAATTGCATTTATTCGGATTGAAAGTTACATTTGCTTTCCAAAACCGATATCCTTGAAAATTCAAAAGTCCATCTGGTCTGTACTGCTATTGCTTTCTGCCGGTCTTGTTTACCTCATTATTTACACGTACCAGAACATTCACCACCATAAAAAATCTTCTGATTGGGTAAGCCACACCCACCAGGTAATTGAAAGCATCAACGCCGTACGTTCCTCTCTTTTTGAAGTGGAATCGGGTCTCAGGGGATATGTTATTACCAAAAACGATGTTTTTACCAAAGATTACCAGCAGAAACGCGAAAGTCTTTTTAACAGCATTACCCGCTTACGAAAACTCACCAGCGACAATGCCGCACAAAAAAGTGATATCGTAAGCCTGATGTCACTCATGCAACGTAAGCTGGCATTTCAAAATGAGATTTTGGCAAAGGCACAGGCTTCGCAGCAGGCGGCCGAAACTCTGATCGCAGGTCTGAAAGGAAAAGTCATTACTGATTCCATGGAAAACATCCTGCAACGAATGCAGGTTCAGGAAGAACAGCTGCTCTCTTCCCGTATGAAAAATAACAGCGAAATGACCAATGTTCGCTACACCACAACCGTTGTGCTTGGCCTTGCTGCATTTCTGCTGGTAACGGGGTTACTGTATAAAATTGCAAGAGAAAACAGCCTGCGCCGCTATGCCGAACAGAAAGCCCAACTGAATGAACACAAATACAAAGGCCTGATCGAAAATTCCTCTCTCGTGGTATTTACAACCGACCTGGAAGGAAACTTCACTTATCTCAGCGGCAAGTGCAAGGACTTTACCGGCTTCTCGGCCGAAGAACTGGTAGGCGAAAATTTTTTAACCGTTGTAGAAAGTAGCTGGCGGCCGCAGGCACTGGCTTTTTACCAGGCGCAAAAAGAAAAGCAGACGTTTGAAACCGTAATGGAATTGCCCATTGTCAGCAAAAACGGTGAATTGCGCTGGATTGAGCAAAGCGTGGTGATGCTGATGGAAGGCAATCAACCCATCGGCTTCCAGAGCATAGCCAAAGACATTACCGAACGGAAATACGCCGAAAAACTCCTGGCCGATGCCGAGCAGCGCATCAAGGCAAAACAGGAAGAATACCAGGAGCAGTTACAGGCTATCCTGGATAACATGCCCATGATCATTTACCTCAAGGACCTGGAAGGGAGGTTTATGATGGTAAACCGCCAGTTTCACCAAACCTTTGGTACAACAGATGATGCGGTAGTAGGTAAAAAAGAAATAGGCAACGTACACAAAACAGCAGCGGGCTCCATCCGCTTTGCGGAAGTAGACGAGCAGGTAAAACTGACAGGCAAACCCATTGAACTGGAAGAAGTGCTCATCACCACAGAGGGCGAACGCAATATGCTGATTGTAAAGTTCCCGCTTTATGATAAGAACAACGAACTGTTTGCCATCAGTGCCGTAGGCAAAGACATTACAGAAGTGATCCGCTACCAGCGGCAATTGATCAGTGCAAAAAAGCGGGCCGAAAAAGCAGAACGTTTGCAGGAAGAGTTCCTTGCCAATATGAGTCATGAGATCCGGACACCCATGAACGGCATTATAGGAATGACCAACCTGCTGGAGACCACTTCGCTGAACAGTGAGCAACGCGAATACCTGCACCTGATCAAAGAATCATCGGGCATTCTGCTGGCCCTGATCAATGATATCCTTGATCTTTCAAAGATCAAGTCGGGCCGTATGTCGGTAGAAAGAACAAATTACAACCTTCATCAAACCATTGATTCGGTAATTGCTCCTTTCAGGGTAAAGGCAAAAGAAAAAGGCATTGGTATTCATAAAATTTTTGAAGATATTCCGCAGCACATTACCGGCGATCAGCACAAGTTGCAACAGGTGCTGAACAACCTCCTGAGCAATGCAGTTAAGTTTACTGACAGTGGTGCGGTGAGCCTGTTTGCCACCACCGAACAAAGAGAAGACGCATTGTACTTTGTTTGCACGGTAAGCGATACAGGCATTGGTATTTCACCGGAAAACCTTGACACGGTGTTTGAATCCTTTGTGCAGGCAGGAAGCGATATGGTACGTCGATATGGCGGCACAGGTCTTGGTCTTTCCATCACCAAGCGGCTCATTGAACTGCAGGGTGGAAAAATTACAGTAAGCAGCACCTATGGCGAAGGCACGTCGTTTTATTTTGAACTGCCGCTAACGCTGAGCGAACATGTTACCCATGAACCCGATACCGCCCAGCAGGAACAGGCACCTCTCTCTTCCAACCTGCTCAAAGGGAAAAAGGTACTGCTGATTGAAGACAACCTGGTGAACCAAAAAGTTACCTACCTGATGTTGCACAAAGCAGGCATGGAAGTACACATTGCCAACCATGGAAAAGAAGCTGTATCCTTTTTGGAAAAAGAAACGTATGACCTGATCATTACTGACCTGCAGATGCCCGAAATGGATGGCTTTCAAACGGCAGCTTTCATCCGCAAAAAACTCCAGATCAGCACACCCATTATTGCCATGACGGCCAGTGCACTTCGCAATGAAAAAGACCGTTGCCTGGAGTTGGGCATGAATGAATACCTGACTAAACCTTTCGCACCTGCTACACTCTTCTTCCACCTGAAACGTTTCCTGCTGAATAAGGAAGAAAAGGAAACCGAGCACACTGCTGCTACGGTAGAAGAAAAAACATTTGACCTGTATAACCTTTCTTTCCTGGAGGAAATGGACGATGCAGAATATGCATCTGAAGTACTGGATCTTTTCTTAAAGCTGACGCCAGCTGCTCTCAGTGAGATCAAAGACCACACCTTCCGCGAGGAATGGAAAGACGTTTATAAAAAAGCACACAGCCTGAAAAGCAGTTTGGGCATTTTGCAAATGCAACTCATGCTGCAAACAATCACCCAGATTGAAGCCTGTGCAAAAGCCCAGGAAAACACCGATTCAATTGAATGCCTGCTCCAGCAGGCCGCTCAGCAATACGAGCTGGTAAAACCCATGCTGGAAGCTGAACTGGAAACCTCACGTAAAAAAATCCTACTATGAAAATTTTAGTTGCCGAAGACGAACCGATCATGCTGAAGACCATTTCCCTGCGCCTGAAAAAAGACGGGCATGATGTAATGACCACCGATAATGGCCGCGAAGCCCTCTCTATGATTGATGAACACTCTCCCGACCTGATCATCACCGACATTATGATGCCGTATGCCTCCGGGCTGGAAATTGTGGGTACGGTAAAACAGCAAGAGAAAAAGATCCCGGTGATTGTTTTATCGGCCATGGGCCAGGAGAACGTGGTGCTGGAAGCATTTAACCTGGGCGCTGATGATTTTATTGCCAAGCCGTTCAGCCCGAATGAACTTTCCATGCGTGTAAAACGTTTAATGGCACGCTGATGAAAACCTTGATCCCATATCCCGTTTTATTGAAAACCATTCTTCCCTACCAGTACCTGCTGAACGCTGCATTTTTTTTCACTGTGGTGGTCGCGATCATCCTGCTGTTTGTTCTTTTTTTTCTGCAGCGCTATCGCAAGCAGCGGCAACGCAAAGTGCAGCTCCGGGCTTTATTCAGCGACCTGATTGCCGGCATTGCCATCTGCGAGTCGGAAGAAGAACGACAGGATACACTGCAGCAGTTTTTACAGGAACATAAGCCACGTTTGCAAAAATCATTTACCCGCAACATCCTGATACGGGAGATTGTGAAAACCAAAGACAGCATCAGCGGAATTGCCGCCGAAAACCTGCAGTGGCTTTACGAAACTCTGTCACTTGACCGGGACAGTTTACTTCGTTTCGGTTCATCGCTATGGTACCGCAAGGCCAGCGCCATTCAGCACCTGGCTGAAATGCAGCAAACAAAACACCTGGTAAAGATTTACCGCGATACCAACCATGCCAATTACTACATCCGTACCGAAGCCCAGATAGCCGTGGTGAAACTCACCGGTTTTAACGGGCTGCGGTTTTTGAATATCGTCAGCCACCCGGTCTCACAATGGCAACAGCTTTCGCTTATCAGCCAATTGCAGCAAAGCGAAGCCGATGCGGCGCAGATTGCGCCGTGGCTACGGTCTGAAAACAGTTCTGTAGTGGAGTTTGCGTTGCGGCTAGTGGCTATTTACAAGTGCCATGAACTGTATAGCCAGACCATGGCTTGTCTGCAGCATGCATCCCCTATGGTTCGCATGCAGGCACTGCAGGCTGCTAAAGAAATTTACGATGACACGACCTTGCCACGGTTGCTGCTGCATTTTGACAAGGCTACCAAAGGCGAGCAAGCTGCCATACTGGATATGTTACCAGAGATCGGTGCCGGTTCCGGTGAGATTGGTTTCCTGACCACCCTGTTGCAGCATGACGATGACGGCATCCGCTTCCGCGCTATGCAACTGATTCAGCAAATCAGTCCTGCCTGGTCTTCGCAGGTAATGCTGCACGTGAAAGACAATCCATCGTTCGCAGCCATTCTTCCTCTTTTACAAAAACAAGCGGTATGAGTGTTTGGCAGGTGCTTTACGACTTATTCACCTACGGCATTTTTGTTTACTCCGTAGCCATATTGTGCTTTTATATTTTTATTGGACTGTATTCTATTGGCGAGACCCGGAAATACATCCGCAAAAGCACGTTTTCCAACTACAATATACTGGCCTCGTCGGAACATGCGCCTTCCCTCAGCATCTTGGCGCCGGCGTACAATGAAGGTGCCACCATTATCGAAAACGTTCGTTCACTGCTTAATATTTACTATAACAATTTCGAGGTCATCATCATCAACGATGGCAGCAAGGATGATTCGCTGCAAAAACTGGTGGCCGAGTACGACCTGGTGCAGGTTCCCTATTTCACCGAACAGGCGTTGAAAACAAAACCCATCCGCGGTGTCTACAAAAGCAACAACCCGGTTTATAAAAAACTGGTGGTGGTGGACAAAGTAAATGGCGGCAAGGCCGATGCACTGAACGTAGGCATCAACGTAGCCCGCAACCAGTACGTCGTGTGCATTGATGTAGACTGCATCCTGGAGCAGGACGCCATGCTCAAACTCATTAAACCTTTTCTGGAAACACCGGATAAACGTGTGATCGCCACCGGCGGCGTTGTGCGTATTGCCAATTCCTGCGAGGTAGAAGATGGAAAGATCGTTCGGGTGCACCTGCCTAAACAGTTCCTGCCACGCATGCAAACGCTGGAATATATCCGCGCCTTTTTACTGGGGCGTATGGCCTGGAGCCGTATGGATGGTCTTCTGCTGATCTCGGGAGCATTTGGCGCTTTTGACAGGGAAATTGTCATTAAAGCCGGCGGCTACGATACCAAAACAGTTGGCGAAGACATGGAACTGGTGGTGCGTATGCGCCGCTACATGATCGACAATAAAATCCCTTACAGCCTTGCTTATATTCCCGATCCGCTTTGCTGGACAGAGGCACCGGTAACGTATAAAATTTTGGGTCGCCAACGCAACCGGTGGACACGGGGCACCATTGAAACCCTGCGCCAGCACCGCCGCATGTTCTTCAACCGCAAATATGGTGTGCTGGGCTGGGTAAGCTATCCCTATTGGTTCTTTTTTGAATTGCTGGCGCCGCTGATTGAGTTTGTTGGTTTTATTGCTTTTCTGGTTTTTGCTTTTCTGGGTATGATGGACTGGAAATTCTTTGCCGCCCTGCTCCTGTTTATTTACGCCTTTGCAGCCGTGTTTTCGGTATTTGCTATTTTAATGGAAGTAATGACCTACAACCAGTACAAAAAGCGGCGTGAGATTGCCAGCCTGATGCTGACCGCATTGCTGGAACCCATCTTCTTTCATCCTTTTACAGTATGGTCGGCTGTAAAAGGAAACATTGATTTGCTGCGCAAAAAGAAAAGCTGGGGTGAAATGAGCCGGCAGGGATTTGCAACCAAGAAAAACGCCGTTGTGCTCAATAACGGGTAACAGGCAATTGACAATATGAAAAAGGCAATTCTTGAAAGAATTGCCTTTTTGCTGTTTATACGTGTTGTAAAATAAGTCTGGTGTGGACGTCACGCTCTTGCCAATTGTCTATTGCACCCAGGCAGCCTTCTCAGAGCGGATGTAGTTGCCAACAATGTGAATGCCTGTCACACGGCCCTGTTTTTCTTCGGCAAAAATCTCCCAGCGAAAATGATTACAGCCACCTTTGCATTGCTTTTCCATTTCAACGGTGAACGTTTGGCTTGGATGCTGACAGCAGTGTTGTACCGCCTGTAACAGGCCCATATCTTCCAAGGAAGAAAAAACTTCTGCCACCGACTTGCCGATCAGGTGCTCTGTACAGCAGCCAAATTGAGTAAAAAAAGGTTCGTTGCAAAGAAGCAATTTTCCGTCTGCATTGATGAAAGACCGCAGCGTGTTTTGGGTAAAACTCATAGATGCTGGATATGTAGAAATTTGTTTGGGATACTAAAATTGGAGAAACATCACCTCAGTTCCAAGAAAGATTCGCTTTTTTCTAAGCCACTAAGGGCTATTACTTAGTCTTTACCTAAAAATAACATAGCTCGCAGGCAGCGGCTAGAGCGGCACGATTGAGCTGCCTTTTGTAAAAAGCGAAGTCTGGCATCGTTTTTCTTTCACGTACCGTATGAGGAGGTTCGGGACAGCAATACTGTTTTTGCTGCTGGGTTTATCTGTACACACCAATGAACACACAGTACCCTCGCTATCCGGCGAAAACAAACTTTTTATTATTACACTGGATGGTTTGCGCTGGCAGGAAGTCTTTACCGGTGCAGACTCAGCGCTCTGCAGGAATGCGGAGTACAATGCAGATGTTGCGCTGACCCAGGCACTGTATTGGGCACCTTCCCCCGAAGAAAGACGAAAAAAGCTGATGCCGTTTTTTTGGAATGTTATTGCGGCACAGGGCGAACTGTACGGAAACAGGACTTACGGCAATAAGATGGATGTGGCCAACCCCTATGCGCTCTCTTATCCCGGCTATAACGAACTGCTCACCGGAACGGTTGACCCCACACTTTTTGGTAATGGCAAGGTGGCTAATCCCAATCTTACTTTACTCGACTTTTTAGCAGCTACTCATACCTACAGGGGAAAGGTAGCAGCCTTTGCCTCATGGGATGCGTTTTCCTATATTCTAAACCGTGAGAAAACGAATGTTTACATCAACAGCGGCTTCGACAACATACAGGCGGCCAGCCTCACCCAAACCGAAAGCCTGATCAATCATTTGCAGGAAGGCATTGAAGACAAAAAAAACACCCGCCCCGACGAAATCACTTTTCTTGCCTGCAAAGAATACATTCAAAAAAAACAGCCCTCAGTGGTATTGCTCGCCCTGGGCGGAACCGATGAAGCGGCACATGAAAAAACGTATGACCGCTACCTGTCGCAGGCAGCCAATGCCGACCGAATGATTGGTGAATTGTGGCAATACCTGCAAACACAGCCGGCCTATGCAGGCAATACAACTTTTCTGATCACCACTGATCATGGCCGTGGCAATTCAACCAAAAATTGGTACACGCATGGCTTCTTTACAAAGGGCTCTTCACAAACATGGATGGCGCTGCTGGGCAATGGTATACGTGCCACCGGTGAGCAGAAAAAGAAACAACAACAGTATCAGAAGAATTTAAAAGATCTCATGCTGAAATTGCTTGCGTTTTGATCCACATACGCAGAAGAGTGTGCTTCAAGCGGCATAGTTTTTCGGGCTTTTAGGAAAAGAGCATATGACAAAGAAAAAAGATGATAAAAACGTAAAGCCTGCTTCTTCCAAAAAGGATGAAGAAAAAAGATTGCTTGAAGAGCATCCGTATGAAACGATGAGCCAAATTCAAAACCGGTATGGCAAAGGCCGGGCAAGGAATGGTTCAGAAGGATCAGAGAAGGGTGCAAACAGGCTTGATCATTAATTTTTAAACCTTAAATTTTACCGTTATGGAAGATAAGAAAAACGAACAAAGACCAAATACAGAAACAGGACATGTAAGAACAACCAATAACACGGAGGATGTCAGCAACCCGATCAACACAGGTGGAGAACCGACCTTGGATACGGAAAACAAAGCTGCAGTAGCACAGCCCCGTAACCCAACGAGCCGCAACAGAGGTATGGGTACAAAAACCTTTATTACCGGTAGCGACAGCGATGGCCAGGTATAAAGGTTCTGTCTTCTTTGTATGTTGATAAACATCCACAAACAAAGTAAGCTGAGCAATAGGATGTAACAGCATTTTATTACAGTGAAATGAAACTTTGATTACAGCAGAGAAGGCATGAAATTTTTAGCGAATATGATGTAATTCATTTTTTGAACTTAAAAACAGTGTTATGGCAGACAACAACAGAAACCAAGATCAAGACAGGAGCTCAAACATGGGCAATGAAGGTATGAGTGGTGGAATGGGCGGTGGCCAGAACCAACAAACCAGTGGTGGCCAGGGCTCTGGTTCAATGGGCAACCAAGGTGGCGGCTCTATGGGTAACCAGGGAGGTTCTATGGGCGGCTCGCAGTCCGGTGGTATGGGTGGCTCTGAAAACATGGGCGGTTCACAAGGTGGTTCCAATCGCGGTTCCGGCGGCTTAGGCGATCAAAGCATGGGCACTAGCGGTGGTTCCGGCGGTGGTATGGGTAATGTCGATCTGGACAGTGGCGACGCTGGTCGCGGTAGCACTACAGGCACTGGTGGAAATACAGGTCTTAGCGGCAGCGAACGCGGCCAGGGCGGAATGTAATCCACAAAGATTGCTATGCTATTTCTTGTCAAGCCTTGCATTACTGCAAGGCTTGATATTTTTATGTGTACACTTAAAATTTACAAGATGGATCCAAGAGATAAAAAAGAAGAGGAAAGGCCATTTGCTTATCCCAAACCAACAGAGAACGATCAGCAATTGCGGAATCAGCCGGAATACATTGACCAGGAGCCGAACAGTTTCAACAACGAAATCAGTGACGTACCCGGACCTGAGAATACGGAACAGGAATCGAATGATATGTCACAAGGCCGGTGATTGGCTTTCGGATGTAAATGAATGTTGAATTAACGTTAGTTGGCAAAAAGCAAGAGTCGTTATGATCATAACGACTCTTTTCTGTTTCTGTATTTATTGACACAAGTAAAACTTGCTAAGGCTTCAGTGTCAGGAGTAGATCTTTTTTACAACATCGTCGTACTTCTCCATGATTACTTTTCGTTTGAGCTTTAATGTAGGCGTAAGTTCACCGCCTTCAATGCTCCATTCGCTGGACAGCAACTCAAACTTTTTCACCTGCTCTACGTTATTGAAGTTCTTGTTTACCTCATTAATAATTTCTTTGTAATGATGCTGAACCTGCGGATTGTTCAGGAGGCTTTCGCCATTGACCACAATCCCCTTTTCCTTGCACCATTCCTGCAAAGCCCGTTGCGAGGGAACGATCAATGCACCCGTAAATTTTTGCCCCGCACCCACGATCATTACCTGTTCAATAAAAGGTGATTCTGCCAGCTTGTTTTCAATCGGCTGCGGCGCTACAAACTTGCCGCCGGAAGTTTTAAAGATCTCCTTTTTGCGATCGGTAATCTTTAAGAACTTGTTGTTCACCAGTGTTCCAATGTCGCCGGTATGCAGCCAGCCGTCGATCACTGTTTCAGCGGTCAGATCTGGCCGTTTATAATATCCCATCATTACATTCGGGCCTTTGCAAAGGATCTCGCCATCTTCAGCAATCTTCACTTCTACACCGTCAATCACAGGTCCTACCGTGCTGATCATCCATTCCTTTTCATCCAGCTGGTTTACACTGATTACCGGTGATGATTCCGTTTGCCCATAGCCTTCAAGTATAGGAATGCCTGCCGCGGAGAATAAGCGGATCAGCCGCACCGGGCAGGCTGCGGCACCGGTAACGATGCACTTCACACTGTCGCCCAATGCTTCCCGCCATTTTTTGAAAACAATTTTACGAGCCAGCGAAAGTTGAAGGCGGTATGCGGCGCTGCCTTTGTCCTGCACATCGAACTTCTCTCCCAATCCAAGGGACCAGAAAAACAGTTTGCGTTTGATGCCGGTCTGTTCTGATCCTTTTGCCAGGATCTTTTCGTAGACTTTCTCCAGCAGCCTTGGCACCGTAGTAAACATTTCCGGCTTTACCTCTTTGAAGTTTTCTCCCAAATTATCCAGGCTTTCGGCATAATGAATGGAAGCGCCGGCAAAGAGAAAAATATAGGTCACCATACGCTCAAAAATGTGGTTGAGCGGCAGGAAGGAAATCACCCGGGTATTCATTGTCAACGGGAAATGCGGCAGTGTGCTCAGCACGTTGCTCAGCACGTTGTGGTGCGATAGCATTACACCTTTAGGCGAACCCGTAGTTCCTGATGTGTAAATGATGGTAAAAAGGTCTTCAGTATTAATTTTTTTGGAAGCTTCTTCGATGCCGGCAAAATGCTCCTGCCTGCCCAGCGACAGCAGTTCAGCCCAATGCCGGATGCCTTCCATCTTTTCAAAGCTGATGATTTCTTTTATGGTAGGTACGGCTGCGGCGGCTTCTTTCACTTTTGAGAACAATTCGCCATCATTAAAGAATACCAGTTTCACGGCCGCATCATTCATGATAAACTGGATGTCGTTGATGTGAGCCGTTGGATAAATGGGTATCAGCACGGCACCAATCTGCTGCACCGCCAGGTCCAGAAATACCCACTCCGGACGGTTTTTACTCAGGATGGCGATTTTATCCCGGCCTTCCACACTCATATCACCGCTGCTGATGCCCAGGGCCAGCAAACCTGCACTTAGTTTGTCAACAATGTCTTTGATTTCTTTTGTGCTGTATTTGCGCCATTGGCCACTTTCTTTGGCAACCAATGCTCCTTCCACGCCTCCTTTCTGCAACTGCACATCGAGGCAATCGAATAAACGATGCGGCTTGTTCATGATAGCAATTCTCCTGTGTACAAAATAAGCAAAGATGGCGGTATTGCCCTAATTCAAATCAATTTTTAGGACTTCACGACAGGCATTTTCAGCCGACGGAAGCGTGAAGTATTACTTGGCTAACCATACACCCCCTATTTCCCAGTAGAGGGCTTGCGCAACTGGGTCTACACTAACCTCCAGCCGTTCGATGTCTGCAATGGCAAACGGCGCTGCTTTTGATGATTGGAATTCCAGTGGCTGAAAGCCGGGATAAGGCCGCGGCAGCAGCAGGAATGAACCTGGCTGCAAACTGCTAAGCGGCACTTCAATCTCCTTCCATTCGTTGCCAAGGTTTACCGTGGTGGCATACGCATCTGCACCGTTTGTGATGAGTGCAACTTTGGCGGTGGTGGTTTCCGAAGCTCTTGCCCTTATTACCAGCTTTGAAAAGGACGAGAGCTCACCACTCCTGCCCGCAATCTTCTCCCGGAAATAAGTTTGAAATCCCAGCCGCTGACCTGCAACCGGCTTCGTCATGTTGGCATGAAATACCAGGTCCGAAGCGCTGCCGGCTGTGATGTAGGTGATAGTATTAGCTCGCCAGTCGGGATTGTAAAGCATAAGCTTTGTTCTGTCTGCAGCCGGATCAAAAAGCGAAAGATGACTTTCCGGCGCCGCCACCACGGTTTGCCAGCTTTCGTTACGGTATTCATCCCAGTCGTACGGATTTCCTTTGAAACCACCGGGGAACGTGTAGCTATCGCCGTTGCTCCTTCGCACCATAATGCGGTAGTTGATTAATCCGGGAGCAGCCAGTTCAGCCGGAACAACAGCCGTGTACCGGTAGGCACCGGCGTGCTGCATCGGCAACGTTTTCCACTGGTTAGCTGAATGCCGGATCTCAACAGAAACCCTGTCAGCCGTATCAATGCCTGCAACGGTAGCGGCAATGACAAAGGTTTGCTGCGCCGATACCTGGGGAAGCGGTTGGTGGTAAACTACAGGTTCGGCAGTAGAAGAAGGCGGCGCATAAAACTCTACTCCGGATGTAGCATAACCTGCATAAGGGCTCTGCGGGCCCGTAACAAAATAAACACCCGGCTGCAGGTAGATACCTTCTTTGTTCCAGTTTGATCGATAGTTACTGCCCGTAGTGGCACCCGTGATAACGTACCCTTCATTGATTTCAGGCAGGAGCAACTTCATACGGTTTGCCCGCCATTGAATACGGGTGACCGTTTTCTTTGGCGAAGCTTTTTCAAACGGATCATGTACCGGCACCGCATCCGGATAAATCTCCAGCCGCCAGGCACCGTTGGCAACTCTGTCCAAGAAATAAGCGCCTGTCCCATCGTACTGCACAACTGGCGAAGAACCCACACCGGCAAGATGTTTCAACTTTGCGCTGTTCTTTGGTTGTGTAGAAGTAGATGACGTGTAATAAAATTCCTCATCCGTATTCATCTCGCTGAGCTGCTCCCGGTAACTCACCCGGAAGGCATCAAACAAGGTATCGGCCGGATAGGTACCATAACTTTTGCCACGCGGCAACCGGTGAAAGGCTTTGGCGGCAATCAGTAAGCTGACAGCTTTTGCAGGCGTATAAACGAGGTTGAGGTAATGCGTCTGGTATTCCGTGTTTCCGTAAGCGGTGAACAGCGGATCGTAAGCAAACTGCGTGG
Source organism: Flavisolibacter sp. (assembly GCA_035998945.1). Lineage (GTDB taxonomy): Bacteria > Bacteroidota > Bacteroidia > Chitinophagales > Chitinophagaceae > Flavisolibacter. The sequence continues at coordinate 174,044 of DASYHD010000018.1, forward strand.
CCCATTGAAAACCTGCAGCGCGGTAGCTGCGTGCCATAGCCGGATACATGATTGGCTGCATCACATCACCGGCGTCAAACTCGTACACCATCCGGGCACCTTTGGCAAACGCTGGTATGGAGTCAAGAAAAGGGATATGGTAACGATCGACATTCGGCAGAAAATTGCTTTTGCGTTCATGGTTGGCCACCAGACCAGTAGGATACCACTGAAAACTAAAGCCATCCACTTTTGCTGCGGCCACAGCCCCGGCATAGGAAGGCGATTCGCTGATATTGTAAAAGATTGGTTTGGTCCAGCCAGTGCTCCTAACGGCAGCGGCCATTCGATTTACGTATTCCGTTGTTTTTTCCCGCGGTCCGCTGTGGTGCGGCTCGTTGTTGATCTCCATGGCAATCACATCGGGATCATCGCGGTAGGTTGATTTCGTATAGGGATTTACGTGGCGAAAGAACTGCTTTAAATAATTCTCCTGTGCCTGTATGGCTTCTTCCCGTACTACCGAAGGCCCTTTGCCATAGACGGAAGCAAAGCCGATTGTTTTTATATCCGGCTCGGGATAACCGCTGCCCCAAAAAGCAATGGGTGTAATGAGGATTTTTATGTTCTGCTGCTTTAGTTTAAAGAGCAGGTAATCAAACAGGCGCAGGTGTTCGTCTTCCAGCAGGTTTCCCAGCGAATCGCTGATCTCCACATCCCATACATGCACGCGAAAAGCATTAAGACCCAGCCTTACCATGTGGGCCACATCCGCATCAATGGCTCTTTCCGGATCGATGCCCAGGGCTTTGTGCGAACGGTAGCCATAGGCAAACGGCACGGTATAGTTCACGCCAAAAAAGGTAGCTTCTTTTTTATCAGCCGTGTAGCGCAGTACGCCTTTGTTGTCAACGTATACCAGGTTTTGTTTTGGATTTTGTGCTATAATAAAAACCGGCAGGAGAAAGGCCAGCAGAAGAAATGGTAAGGATCTATTCATTGGTAAAAGCATAAAGTTAGCCGTTATCGAAACGTGTTCGCTCCTGTCAAAAATCAAAAGGCCATCTGCTAGCAGATGGCCTTTTGATTTTCATTTCTACAATTAATTGATGGTTACTGTTTGTGTGTTTTCGTTCAGTGTAATGGTATACGTACCAGCCGTAGCAGGAGTTTTAAAATTATCGCCGCCTTCCCACTTAATCTTACGGGCTCCGCCTGTTGCCGCCCCTGCATCCTCATAATCGAACGCTCCCCAGGCATTACCAGCCAGGAATTTGATATCCTTATTTGCCTTCAGCGCAAGTGTAATGGTCCATACACCATTACCCTGGTAAGTCATTTGCGGCGAGGTACCCGGGTCCCAATCACCCACACCGGCCTGGTTGATTCCATCACCTACTACACGCATTTCTGTAGCCGGGCTGATCTCGTATTTTACATTGTTTACATCGCGGCCATCCCAGATCACCCGGTACCGACCCGCAGTTGTAATATCGGGCATATTGGAACCGTTGACTACAAGCGAACTTCCACTTCCGCCGGTAGAACCATAGCTCCTGGTTTCACCAACCGTGTTGCTGCCGTCGTTCCAGGTGTTGTTGTCGATCAGTTTCCAGCCACCGGTGTTGAAGTTAGTCAACCCAACAAACAGGTTGGTGCCGGCGGCGCCCAACGCATAGTTCGGGAATACATTGCCCGGTGTCCAGTCGGCACCGGTAGCGCCTCCCACAAAGCCCATGCGGCCTTCGCGGATGTCATACTTCATATTCGCAACATCAATACTGATACGGTACCAACCGGCAGCAGTAACCCGCAGGTTATCGCCACCCGGGGAGAGATTGCCGCCCGTACCACCATAGTTCACATCCCAGGAACGGCCTTGCGTAATCTTGAACTCAGCATTGGCCGGCAGGTAGATGTACATGTAGTAAAGTTTATTCAATACTTCCGGACGCAGATCCCGAACAAACTCCGGCGCATCACCGGGTGTCCAGTCGGTACCATTGCCGGTGCTGCTTTGGTAAGAGCCCGGCAGGTAAAATCGCAGCAGCGGAATATAAGTATTGATGGTGATGGCAACGGCATTGGAGTATGCTACTGCACCCTGTGCAGTGGTGGCTTTCACACGATATTCAATTTTCCCCTGTGTGCCACCGGCAACGCCTTCAGTAAGTGCTGTATTGTTGATTTCACTCTGGTTCAATGCTTTATTCAGCATATTGTTGCCGACAGCAATCTCCTGCGGCGAAACAAAGTTTTTACCCGCCGAATCATACTGGATTGCGTACGTAATATCGCCGGTATACCCATTGAACGATGGTGTCCAGTTGAAAGTGGCAGCCGTTTGTGAGGCCGTAGCCAATGCACCCGTCACGGTGGTTGCTGTAGTGGTCAGCACTGATGGATCGTTATAGGGTGTAACCATGATCTTAACCGGATCAGAAACCAAACGTTCGTTGTTGTTCTCGTACGAAGAAACCACACGTACATCCAGCGCTACCGGTGTACCAAGGGCATAGCCATAATTCAGCAGGATGTTATTCAATTCTTTCCCTGTAAAGGAAATGCTCCTGTTGCCAATCAACTCCTTTCTAACAGCGTTGTCAAAGTTCTGGGTAGTAGAATCAATTTCCAGGATGTATTTGTAATTGGCTGTGTCAGTGGCATAGTCGGGGCTCGTCCAGGCAAAGGTTACCATCGTCTTTGCTGAATCAGCCGGTGTAGGCGCGATAGTGGTCTGGGATGCGGTTAACATTACCTTGCTGCCTTCGTTATAAAACGGCAGCGGCTCCACCTTCTTACAGCCAACCATTACCAGGACAGCTGCTGCGAAGAATGAAAATATAGAAGATAGTTTTTTCATGATGCTGCAATTAGAATTTTGATTATTGTTTTACCACCGTGTATTTGCCGGTTTTGAAATTGACGGTGATTTTATACGTGCCTGCAGAGGGAGGTCCGGGAAAACCGGGATCGGAGTCTTTCTTTTCGAAACTGCCAGCTTCCCAAGTACCACCTGTCAACATGTGGTATTGGGTACTCCAGTCACCGTTATCCTGAAGCAATTTGTAATTGCCGCCACCAGGCAAAGCAATTGTCAATTCATACAAGCTACTTGAAACCCTTGTAAACTTCTGCGACACGTCGTAGGGACTTCCCAGGGGGTTCGACCAGCCCGAAGGTGCGGCATCCCCCGTCATCCACAGATCGCCGTTTGTAGGTACCGGAACGGCTACATCCAGGTAAGGCGTCACCATCATCTTAATTACATTAGAGTATAAGGGTGCAGCACCGTTAACCAGATTTGCTTTAACGCGAAACTCAAATTCATGCGCTACGTTTTCCGGCACATCCATCTTGGTAAAAATGGCATTGAAATCTTTTACTGTAAACGTAGTCCCCAACTCTTTGGAGATGGAGACTTCCTGCAGTTTATTACTTCTGAAGTTTTTGCCCACAGAATCAATTTGCAGCACATAGGTAACATCCTGCGAGCTGATGCCGGTTGTAAAACGATAATCAGGATTGGTCCAGTTAAAGCTGATCGCAGGCTTGGCGGCATCGGCTTGATGGAGCACAACCGGACCCGTAGTGGAAACCGTCAGCACAGGAGCTGTACTGCTTTCCAGATAAATTTTGTTTTCATCTTTTTTGCAGGAAACAAGCACCAGCAAAAAAGCAAAAACCACAAGCAACCTATTTCTCATATTCATAAATTTTTTGAAGATTAATAACCAGTGTTTTGGGTAAGGTTAGGGTTAGCCGTTATATTGGCTACAGGAATAGGATAAATGTTGTACTTGCTGTCAACAGCTGTACCCGATTGCACACCACCTTTCCATGGCCAGAGGTAAGCTGCTGTTGTCAAAAGGTTGTAACGTACCAGGTCGGTGCGACGGTGCCCTTCCCAGTAGAGTTCACGTGCCCTTTCGTTCAGCACAAACTGGGTTGTGAGATCACCGGCATTCAGCCTTCCTATATTACCTGGCCCATAGTTGCCACCATAAGCCCGCTGGCGGAGTTGATTCATATAATTCAACGCTGTGGCAGGATCGGCACCTGTCCCACCACGCAACATGGCTTCTGTATAGATAAAATACATCTCCGGCAAACGGAAAACAGGGAAATCGATATCTGCATAGTCACGATTGGCATCAGCTGTAGGCAAACCATCGCTTCGGATGTTGCGCCATTTCTTTACCCAAACACCTTGGTTAAAATTGGTGATATCGCTGATGGTAGCGTTGGCCAGGTTATCAAAAAGAGCCCGCTGGTCGGTAGCACCGGTGGGATCGGTAAAAAAATCGATCAGCGCTCTGGTAGCCCGGTATCCAAACCAGCCATCCCGCACACCATATTCATCGTTGTTTGAGCCGGCAGCAGCATGAGCAAAAAACGTGGTGTTACCAAAGGCCTGTGTACGCAGGCCATCGCAGTTGATGGTCCAGATAAATTCATCTTTATGCTTGTGGTTATCGGCCATAAAAAGCTGCGGATAATTGGGCCGCAGGGTGTAGCCTGCATCAATTACTTTTTTCGCATACGTGATAGCATCGTTATAGCGTGTAGTACCCGTGTACACTCCCGCATTCAGGTACATACGGGCCAGCAGTGCCCATGCGGCAGCTTGATCTACCCGTCCGTACTCAATTGTTTTAGCGGGCGCCAAGTCACCATCAATGGCTTTTAATTCAGATTCAATGTAAGTGAACAACTCTGTCCGGGAAGCTTCATTAGGTAAGGTGGAACCAACGCGATCATTTTCGGTAATAAATGTAGATTTTCCAAAAAGATCCATCATTACCCAATAGTTGAAAGCACGCAGGAAACGCACTTCAGCTCTTGCATTTTTGATGTCGTCGGCAGCCGCACCGGTGATGTTGCGCTCAGCCAGCTTAGCATCCGTTGCTTCGCGAAGGAACTCATTGATCAGCGTGATATTGTAGATAGGGCGGGCATACAAACCTCTTAAGAAAGGATCTGCCGCGGTCCAACGCAGAAAGTGGAAGTCATGAATGGTCTGATCGTTCCAGGCTACCACTGCTTCATCTGTGGGCAGTTCCTGGGCATTAAAAAAACCACGGATGAACGCTACCTGGGAACCTTCATCCAGTCCACCACCAATATCGGGAGCACCGGCAGCGCCCTGGTTACCGGTCACCGCCAGTGTTGCATAAATTTTAGCCAGCACACTTTTGTACCCATCCGGTGTAGAAAATGCTTTTTCGGGGGTGAGATCGTTCTGCGGGAAAAGATCCAGCTTTTTTGCACAGGAGGTGATGGTAAACACCGCTACCAGTGCAAGTATGAGTTGATTGATTGTTTTACGCTTCATATGTTGCAATCATTAAAAATTAAAAGTCAAGGTTTACGCTCAATGAATAGGTACGCGGACGCGGGTAAATGTTGTTATCCACACCGGTATCGCTGGAATTCTCCGGATCCAATCCTTTGTATTTGGTTACCAAAAACACGTTCTGCACACTGGCACCAACACGTACATTGGACAGGCTTCTACCGATTCGGCCCAGGTTGTAATCAAGTGTAATGTGATCCAGCCGGAAGAAGGAAGCGTTTTCAATGTAGTAATCCGAGATGTAGCGGTTATTGTCGAACCCTGTCTCCAGGAAATTTCTTGAGGCATTGCCAATAAAATTGATCGGGTTTTTAATGGCACGCATCACTCCGGCATTGGAGAAGTAGTTGTTGTAAAGATAATTGCCAAACATGCCGTGACCCGCTGCAGAAAGCGTTAGCTTTTTGTACGCGAATTGTGTGCTGGCGCCTACCAGTGCATCGGGTGCCGGCTTTTTGTACAGGTAACGGTCAGCTTCATCCACACTGCCATCACGGTTGATATCCTCATACAAACCTTCAATGGGGCGACCCTGTTTGTCGTAGATCTGCTTGTACATGTAGTATGTGTACGGTGCATAGCCTACAATGAACTTACCGATCTGGTTACCGGTACCACCACTGATACCACTAACATTGATACCGCTGAATGATGGATCTGGATATCGCTGCAGGTTGGTGATCTTCGTTTCATTTAAAGTGAAGTTCATGCTCAGATCCCAGGAGAAATCCCTTGTGCGAATAGGATTGGTATTCAGCACCAATTCAATCCCCCTGTTCTCCATATTGCCAACGTTGGTCAGCAACTGAATATCGAAATTGGAACCCGGGGCCACGTCTACCACACTTAACAGGTCTTTGGTCTCTTTTTTATAAAGGTCCACGGAACCACTGATTCGGTTACCCAAGAAACCGAAGTCTAGTCCCAGGTTCGTTGTAGTGGTAGTCTCCCATTTGCGGGCAGGGTCATAAGCTCCCGGACGCAGGAACTCGTAGAACGTATCACCAAACTGGTAATAAGCACCCCTGTTCACGCTTCTGGAATACCGCGGCAAGTAGCCGTAATAATCGCCAATGTTCTGCTGACCGGTTACACCCCAGCTAAAGCGAAGCTTTAAATCCGAAACAGCTCTTACATTGTGGAGCAGGTCTTCTCTTATTTTCCAGGCTACAGCAGCAGCAGGGAAATAACCTACCCGGTTTTCAGGGGCAAACTTGGAACTAGCATCGCGGCGCAGCGAAGCGGTTAATAAATAGTTATTCAGAATGGTAAAGTTCACACGGGCCAGGTACGACTCCAGGCGGTACTGCGGTTTATCCGTTGCAAACGCAGGCTCAGAATTCTGGATGGTATCTTTCTTCAATGGCGTATTGGGATCGGCGATTGCTCTATAGCTAAACGCAGGATAATTGTACACATCGGTATAAAAGTCCTGATAACTGTGTAAAAGCAGTACATCAAACTTGCTGCGAAGACTGGTTAGCTCCTTTGCATAGGTCAAAGAAACATCGGCTAACCTGTTCATTTGTGTTTGTTGATAATAGGTTCTTCTGCCGCCCGTTACATAATTGGTGGCCAGTAAGGAATCAATATTGTCATTACCCTCGCCATGTGTACGGTCCATACCCACGTTCAGCAATACGTGTACATCGGGCAGGAAGTGTAACTTGTAATCCAGCTGTACGTTTCCGATAAACCGGTTCACGTTGGAGGTATTATCTCGCAATTCCAACAACGCTAGCGGGTTCCTGTTGGAGAGGTTAATAGGCAGTCCGTTACTTTGCATCCACTCGAAATAGCCACCAAATTTGTTATTGGCATAAACCGGTTGAGTAGGATCAAAAGTAACTGCGTTGCCGATAGCACCACCGTCAGCAAACGTATTTCCGGTACGGCTGAATTTTGCTGCTACATTCACAGAAAGATGATTGTCAAGAAAGCGCGGCGTCAGATTCAATGCAGTGGAGAATCGGTTGAAATGATCTGTTTTTAGGATCCCGTCCTGACTCAGGTATCCCAATGAAAAACGATAGGGGATTATTTTGTACGTACCCGCAACACTAAAATTATTGTCATAAGCAAGTGCATTCTGATAGATCACATCCTGCCAATTGGTATTAGCAGTGCCAACTAAATTTTTGTATGTGTTATTACCTGTTTGTGTGGCATCGTTGTTAATAATCGTCCGAATCTCATCTCCGGTCAATACATCCACCTTGTTTACAATCCGGCCAACCGAGGCCCTGGTGTTGAAGTTAAAGCGCGGCTTACCAGCACTGCCTCTTTTGGTAGTAATAATCAGTACACCATTTGATGCCCGGGAACCATACAAAGCCGTGGCCGCAGCATCTTTCAGCACACTAATGGACTCAATGTCATTAGGGTTGATGGTGTTCAGCAGGTTTCCGGAACCGGCAATGCCATTGCCTTCCACGGGCACACCGTCAATTACAATGAGCGGATCGTTACTGGCATTCAGCGAGGCACCGCCGCGGATACGGATCTTGCTACCACCGCCTGCCGAACCGCCGCCTGTTGTTACCTGTAACCCGGCCACTTTACCCATCAGTAGCTGCTCGGAGGAAGCTACCTGGCCCTTTTGAAAATCTTTGGCTGTTACGGATGTTACCGAGGCTGTTAAATCTCCCCGGCGGCGGGTACCATACGCCACCACCACTACTTCGTTCATGTTAACAGCAGAGGATTGAAGGGTAACATTGGCAGTTGTCGTTCCGCCAACACCAACTTCCTGTATACCATACCCCACAGAACTGATAGTGAGGGTTGTGGCATCGGCAGGAACAGCAATAGAGTAGGAGCCGTCCTCCTGGGTTACTACCGCTATAGTCCGTCCTTTTACAGATACAGTTGCACCGGCGATTCCTTTGCCGGTTGCGTCTGTTACACGGCCAGTCACTGTTCTCGTTTGGGCAAATACCACAATTGACAATAGCAGCAATACAGGCAGGCAAATCGTCTGAAGAAATTTTCTCAGATACATAAGCAATCAAATATTAAGAATTATAGAAGAAATGCAGTCGTTATAAATGTGTATCGAACACACAATAATAGGAACTTTTTAACATTTTCAAAAAACATTTGCCTGTTTTTTCGCCGAAACTGGCGTAAAAAGGTTTTTTTTGATCAGGATAAAGAGGGCGTTTTAAGATGTTCAGCTTTTACCTCCAGTTGTCCACTCTTTTTTAAATTGGGTCGTAGTTTGTATAATTTTCCCGGCCGATGCGGCACGTCTTCTTCCATCTCATTCAGGTCTACCAACCAGTCTTTCAGAATGATTCGTTTGCGGAAGTTGCGACGGTCCAGTTCCACCCCTAAAATGGCTTCATACAGGTCCTGCAACTCCCGTAATGAAAATTTTTCCGGCAGCAGATTAAATACAATGGGGTATTCCATTACTTTCTCCTGCAGGCGTTGCAGACAGGTATCGAGAATTTGCCGGTGGTCGAAGGCCAGTTCTGTTACTGTTTTCACATCATGCCAGCTCAGCTCATGATTGATGAATTGCAATCCATTGTTCCGTTTATTGATCAGGGAATAATAGGCTGTGGTGATGACACGGCCTGATGGGTGACGGGCTACATTGCCAAACGTATGCACCTGCTCCAGGTATACGTCATCCAGGCCCGTACGCTCCCGTAAAACGCGGTACGAAGCTTCATCAAGGTCTTCATCGGTACGCACCAGGTCACCCAATAGTGAATACATACCGGCAAATTCTTCAAGGTCAGATTTGATAAGCAGTACTTTCAGGGCTTTTTCGGCATAACCAAAAATCACACAGTCTACCGAAACCGCGATATTGAAGTAATCGAGATGGCTGCTCTTTTCCAGCGCAGCCGTTTTTAGTTTGGTCATCTGCAGTTATTGAAGGGTAAGAGGAATTGTTTGTATTTCGTTTTTAAGTTGCAGCTTCAGGAAATAAGTGCCTGCCGGTAAAGCGGGGCGTGGCAACGGCAACTGCCGCTCTCCTTTCAGCATAAATCCATTGTAAAGGGTGCTCACTACCTGCCCCATGCTGTTATACAACAACACATTCACATTGCCGCTCTGCGGTAGCGCAAGGTCCAGTGTAAAGCCGGAACGTACTGGATTTGGGAAAAGGCCGGCAACAAAACGGGTGCCGTTCCAGGGCACATTGCCCACAGGCGTAGCTGTTACGTTGTTGACATTCCGGTTGACATATACATGAAACTCTCCCGGCTGCAGGGTAAAACTTTGTGAAGAGCCAGTTGCCGAGTGGATGAAATTACCAAAGAGATCATACCATGTGCCGGCGGTTGGAAAGGTAACCTCGCCGGTTTGCGGTACCACATCAAAATTTCCGATCACCACCAGGTCAGCTGTATCATTTGCTGTGGTGACCTTAATCCACTTAAACGCACCGTTCAGGCTACGTTCAACATTGCCTGATTGAAAAGCACCGGTATACCAAGGATGAAACCGCAACTTGTTCAATTGGCTGTAGGTGTCAAACACCTGTCTCCGGCGTGGTTCGCTCTGGTAATTCCAGCGGATAGGCCTGGGATCGGTTTTGGTGTTGCAGTTGCCGTCTTCTCCATTGGTTGACAGATAGCACCGCGAAATATCATAACCTAATTCACCAAACTGCCAGATCATTTTAGGCCCGGGTATGGTTAACAAAAAAGCGGCGTTCAGTGCCATTCTTCGCAGTGCCGTTGTAGTGTCCTTTATGTTGTATGTAGCCGAGGCGTTGCCATACCGGATATTTTTATACGTGATCCGTTCTTCATCATGGCTTTCCATAAAGCCTACCAGGTGCGGCTGGCTCCAGGAACGGGCGGAGTGGATTACATTCTGAAAATTAGAGTTGGCCACATAGCCCATGGAAGCTTCCTGGTATTGCGTCCATACGTTGGACCAAAGCAGCATACCGGCATCAGCCAGTTCTCTTTCTTCTGTATTATCGGCAAAATGCTCCAGGATAAAATAGGCATCCGGAGCCGCGGCAGTTGTTACATTATAGTAGTTTTTCAAAATGGCAATGCGACTGGCGTCATAGGCTGAGAATTGTGCATCGCTCGAAGAAACCTTTTGCGTCAGTCCCTTCGAAAAATCAACACGGTACCCATCGATTTTATATTCGGTTACCCAATGCTGCAGCACCCGGGTAAAAAAGTCTTTGGTATCAGCGCTTTCATGGTTAAAGTCATCGCCGAAGTTGATGGCGGCGTGTGGCGCCGTGGGATTATACCAGGGGTTGTTTGCCAGGCCGTACAATTCTTTCAAGGGCGAGGGGCCATAGGTATGGTTCAGCACAATGTCCATGATTACGGCAATTCCAGCCTTATGGCATGAATCGATAAATGCTTTCAGGGTGTTTTTTGGCCCATAATATTTATCCGGCGCAAAGTACTGGAAACCATTATATCCCCAGCTGATGTTTCCCTCAAACTCATTAAAAGGCATAAGCTCAATGGCATTAACACCCAGTCGCTTTAAATAGCTTAATGTATCCGTGAGTGTTTTCCAGTCGTGGGCTGCCAGGAAATCGCGTAACAATAACTCATAAATCACCAGCCCTCTTTTATCAGGCCGGTTGAAGTTATTCACCGACCAGTTATATGTTGGTTGTGCGGTCTGCAACACTCCCACCATACCGGATGTCTTCCCTGTGGGATAAGGCTTCAGATTAGGATAGGTAGCGGCTGAAATATACTGGTCGTTGAAAGGATCGAAAATTTTTTCAGCGTACGGATCGGCAATCCGGATGCTCCCGTCTACCAGGTACTGATAGCCATATTCGGTGCCCGGCGTCAGTCCGTTGATGGTCAGCCAAAAGAACTTGCCATCCGGCGTACGGTTCATAACTGACTCAGTCGTTTGCGACCAGTCATTAAAATCGCCAATCACCGTCACCATGTTTTTCCCCGGGGCCCGAAGCACCAATGTAACCGACGTGTTATCCGGATGATAATTGATCCCATCTTTCACGCCGGCAGGTAAAGGTGCTACCGGTGTTGCACCCGCCACAAAAATGTTGATGGTATCATAGGTGGTGGTACTGCCTTCGGTTGCTTCGGCCACGATCTGCTGGTTGCCGGCAGCGGCCACAGTTGTTGTGCCTGAAAGCGTTGTCGCATTACCGTTAGATGTAGCAATAACAGCACCATTGTGGTAAAGCTTCATGGCGGAAGCCTTGCTGGCATCTGCTGAAACGGTAACGGATGAACCTATCGTCCAGGTCTGCGGCTCCGGCGTGGGAACCAATTTCGGCTCTCTTGCCGGTTGTGTCAGCCGCACTGCAAATGCATTTGCAGGGTAAACAGGTACATACATATTGCTGCCGTCGGCATTGCGCTGTACCCGGCTGCCATCGGCGTTGCGGAAAAGAATGGCAACTTTTTGTACGGTTTCTGCAGGATCGGTGATATTGAAAAAGCTGCGGATACTGCCCGGGATGGTAAACTTCCATTTGTTGTTGCCCAGCGAAACAGCCGCACCGTTAGCAGGTGCAGTAGCCCACTGAAAAGGAACATATTTCCAGTCGTCGCCATTGGCGCTTTTATTTGTGATAACGCCAATATGCACGTATACACTTCCGCTAAAATTTAGCAGCCCTTGATTGCCTTTTGCGGCATCCAGGGTAATTTCCAGCGGTTCATTTTCTTTGGGAAATGACGGTGACCAGGTAAGCAGTTGTGCATGGACATTAAAGGCACACACAACGGTGATAACAAGCAGCAGCAAGCGTTTCATAAGCAAATCTCCGGGATAAAGATAGGAGAATATGTACTTGAAACACATTGCAGGCAAAAAATAAATTTCCCTTGAGGTTCAATCCAGAGCGCAAGCAATGGAAAATGACCTGTATGCTGTTTATATCAGGAACATAAAAGTTTGGAAATTCATGTGTCTTTTTAGTGGCCCGACCAAATGAAAAAGCGAGTGTTTTTAATGGATGATAACACGTTGAATAGGGGCAACAACACCTTTTTTCTTTCCGCCTCACACCTATAATTTCTATTTTCGCTGCATGCCATCGGATACAAAAGAATTTCAAAAGCAGACAGAAAGCTTGTTGAAAAAAATAAAGGAAGACAAGCTGACCACCGACGATATTTTTGACTTACGAGACGTGCTGCGTTTTCATGAACACCGGTACTATATTCAGAACGATCCACTGATCTCCGACTTTGAATACGATACTTTATATAAAGGCTTGGAAAAGCTGGAAACAGAAGCGCCGGACCTGGTTACGGCCGACTCTCCCACACAGCGTGTTGCCAAAGGACTTACCAAAGAATTTCCCACCGTACAACACCTGGTACCGATGCTTTCGCTGGACAATTCTTATAACAGCGAAGACCTGCTGGACTTTGACCGAAAGGCCCGTGAACTAACCGGTCAATCGGAGATTGAATACTGTGTGGAGCCGAAATTCGATGGGGCCAGCATTTCATTGATCTATGAGAATGATCAACTGGTAAGAGGCGCTACCCGTGGTGATGGGGTGCGGGGCGATAACATCACACCAAACATCAAGCAGATCCGCACGATTCCACTTTCGGCCCGCTTCTCGGCTTACGGCCTGCAAACAGTGGAGATTCGCGGTGAGGTATTGATCAACAAGAATAATTTTAAAAAGTTCAACGATGCCCTGGCTGAGCAGGGACAGGCACCTCTGGCCAATCCCCGCAACGCAGCAGCCGGTACACTGCGCATAAAAGACCCGGTAGAGGTGGGTCGCAGAAAACTGGAGGCTTTTGTTTACCATGTCAGCTACTATATCAGCGAAGAAGGTGTACAGAAAACCGATGACGGATTGCAGATGGCGGATGAAAGTGGAAGAAAGATTAGCAGTGAAATACCCTCATCCGTCATTGATCATCTGTCATCTTACCTCACCACCCACTCCGGCACATTAGACATGCTTTGGGAACTGGGTTTCCGCAGCCCGGCAAAAGAAAAAAAAGTGCTGAAAGGCATACAGGCGGTGATTGATTACTGCAATGAGTTTGAAGCGCATCGTGATGACCTTCCTTATGAGATTGATGGCATGGTGATCAAGGTGAACGACTTTGAACTGCAAGATAAAATGGGCATGACCTCCCACCACCCCAGGTGGGCAATGGCCTTTAAATTCAAAGCCAGGCAAGCCACCAGCAAACTGCTACGGGTAGAATACCAGATTGGCCGTACAGGGAACATTGGCCCTGTGGCGAAAATAGAACCGGTGCACATTGGCGGAGTAACAGTAAGCTCCATCTCGCTATTTAACGAGGACGTGATTCGCGAAAAAGACATCCGGATCGGAGATACCGTTTTAGTAGAACGGGCTGGTGATGTAATACCCTACATTGTAAAACCATTGGTTGAACTGCGCAACGGCAATGAACAACCGATCCAGTTTCCTACGCATTGTCCTTCCTGTGGCGACGAATTGTTCCGCTCACCCGAAGAAGCAGCCTGGCGTTGTGTGAATGCGAGTTGCCCCGCACAGGTGCTCGAGCGGCTGATTCATTTTACTTCCAAAGACGCTATGGATATCAGGGGCATGGGGGAGGCCAATATCGAAAAATTCTACAAGCTTGGCCTTCTTTGCTCTATCCCGCAGATTTACCAGCTCGACTACGATGCCATCGGCAAACTGGAAGGCTTTGGTACAAAGTCCGTCAGCAACCTGCAAAACGCTATCAATAACACCAAAGCGCAACCGCTTTACCGTCTCATCTTTGCGTTAGGAATCCGGTTTGTTGGAGAAACCATGGCAAAAACGCTGGCTGCTTCTGTTGAGCATCTCCTCGACCTTCAGCATTTTGATGAAGAAAAACTACAAACACTGGAAGACGTTGGCCCCAAAGTGGCCAGCAGCGTAGTGCAGTTCTTCAGTAACGAAGACAATATAAAAATGCTGCACGAACTGGAAGCCCTGGGGCTCCGGTTGAAAGCCGATAAGAGGGAATCGGCAGGCGGGGGTAACCTCAGCGGGCAAACGTTTTTGTTTACGGGTACCCTTAACCGATTGAAACGTAGCGAAGCAGAAGAGATGGTGGAAAAGGCAGGCGGGAAGATTTTATCCGGTGTGAGCAGTAAGCTTGATTTCCTGATTGTAGGCGAAGATGCCGGCAGCAAACTGGAAAAAGCAAAAAAAATTGCCAGCGTTCGCATTCTCACCGAAGACCAGTTTATAAAAATGATTGAACAGGCATGAATTTTTACGAAATTTAGGGTAAGATTATTCTATTCTTTTGTTTGAAAAAATAATTGCCATGATAAAAAAGTTACCGGGTGAACAGTGGAAACAGCTTGCTTTTGAGGGCAGTAAAGAACTGAGGAACCGCTACGCTGTTTCTACACAGGGCCGACTTGCCAGTTACAAGGAAGATGTACTGGCCGACGGCAAATTGCTGAACGGTTCATTAACAACGGGCTACCGTACACTAAACCTTCACCGGCCTGAGCGGAAAAGTACATTGTACCTGCACCGGGAAATTGCACGTTTGTTTATAAAGCGGCCTTCTACCCGTCATAAATATGTTATTCATAAGAATCACAACAAACTGGACAACCGTGCCAGTAACCTGAAATGGGCAACGCTGGAAGAAATGATTCAGCATCAGCAAAAAAGCCCGGCAAAAATTGCCTATAAGAAAAAGCAGGCCGAAAGAGAAGTGGGCTTGAAACTGACGGCCGCCCAGGTGCGCCGCATCAAGGATATGCTCAACAACGACAAGCGCCGTTTAACCATCAAACAAATGGCTGAAAAATACGACGTCAGTGAAATGACCATGTACCGCATCAAAAGCGGCGAGAACTGGGGAAGAGTTTAATTCTGTTTGGAGTTTGAGGTTTGGGGTTTGGAGTTGTCGTAACTGTTCGACCATTCTTTACAAACAGTAGACTTTTTGTATTGCCTGTAACTATGATTATTAAGGACCAATAAATGAAAGAGACGCTTCTTTAACAGGAAGCGTCTCTTTCATTTAAAGATATTTAAAGCATTACAGGCATATCGAACTAAACAACTCCAAACCCCAAACTATTTCTCTTTCGGCAATGTCGTCCAATGTCTTCCGTCTTTGGCAATCAACGCCTCTGCATCTTCAGGCCCCCAGGAGCCGGGGGCATAATTTGGAAAATCAACGGGCGGCCGTGTTTGCCAGGCATCCAATATGGGCTGTATTACTTCCCAGGCCCTTTCTACCTGGTCGGCCCGCATAAACAACGTAGGGTTGCCCTCAATTACATCCTGTAGCAACGTTTCATAGGCTTCCGGCGCCTTGTCGCCATAGGCATCGGTGTAGTTAAACACCATATCCACCGGCTGTAGCACCATTTGGGGACCGGGTTGTTTTGCCTGAAACCGAAGGCGGATATCCATTTGTGGCTGAATGCTGATGACCAGGCGATTGGCCCGCCACGTTTCACCGGCTTCGGTAGGAAATGCATATTGCGGCGCCGGTTTAAACTGAATCACCACCAGGGTTGTTTTGGTGTTCATGGCCTTACCCGTACGTACATAAAACGGTACGCCCCGCCACCGCCAGTTATCTACATAAAACTTTACGGCTGCAAAAGTTTCCACCCCTGAATTTTCTGCTACACCTTTTTCCTCCCTATATGCAATCACTTTTTCGCCTCCGTTCCAACCTTCGCTGTATTGCCCGCGAACAGCATGCTGGTGCACGGCATCTCTTGTCCAGCAGCGGATGGCTTTCAGCACATCCAGCTTTTTGTTGCGGATCTCATCGGCAGCGAATGAAACCGGTGCTTCCATGGCCACCATGCACATTAACTGCAGTATGTGATTCTGCACCATGTCCCGCATGGCGCCGGCACCTTCGTAGTACGAACCACGGCCTTCAATGCCAATGCCTTCGGCGGCTGTTATCTGCACATGGTCGATATAGTTGTTATTCCAAAGCGGTTCAAACAGGGCATTGGCAAAACGCAAGGCTAAAATGTTCTGCACCGTTTCCTTGCCCAAAAAATGATCAATGCGATAGATTTGTTTTTCTTCAAACAATTCTCCCAGTTGAATATTTAATTCCCTGGCACTTTTCAGGTCATGGCCAAATGGTTTTTCAAATACCATCCGCGACTTGGAAGGATCAGCGGTGAGTCCTGCTTCATGAAGTTTGGTGGCTATACCCGGTGCCAGTTGCGGTGCCACCGACATGTAAAAGACGATGTGTGGTTCCGCCTTCCATTCTTTTGCCTTTTGCTTTACCAGCTTTGCCATTTGCTGGTAAAGCCTGGCCTTGCCTACATCGCCTTTCAGGTAATCAACCTGTTTGGAAAAGGTTTTCCAGTGTTCTTCCAGGCCGTCTTTGCGGCGGGAATGTTTTTCAATTCCCTCCCTGATATAAGACCGGTAACTGGTATCAGTATATTCAGACCTGCCGATACCGACAATATAGGTTTCAGGAGGAATGTATTTGTCGAGATAAAGGTTGTATAAAGCCGGTAGAAGTTTACGATAAGCCAGGTCGCCGCTGCCACCAAAGATGAAAACAACAACTGGTTGAGTCGGCTTTACTTTAAAATCACTAATCATGGTTGTTCTTTTGAATCGGAATGCCACTCGGTATGAAAAACACCTTCCCTGTCTATGCGCTGATAAGTATGGGCACCAAAAAAGTCACGTTGAGCCTGGATTAAATTTATCGGTAACCGGCTAGTGGAGAACGCATCAAAATAACCCAATGCGCTGCTCATGGCGGATACCGGAATTCCGGCCTGCACAGCCAGCGCTATTACCTTCCGTGTTGCTGTTTCTTTTTCTTTTAAAAACGAAGCCATGCTTTCATCCAGCAACACATTGGAAAGGTCAGGATCTGCCCGGAAAATTTTATCAAACTGGTAAAGGAGCAGGGAGCGAATAATGCAACCTCCTTTCCAGATGCGTACCACGTTGGCCAGCGGTATCTGCATTTGATATTCCTGCGAAGCACTGACCAGCAGGCTTAACCCTTGGGCATAGGCCATTACAAAACAAAAGCTGAGCGTATCTTCCATAGTGGCAGAAAGTTCCTCAGCAGAAAGGTTCAGTTTTTCAATAGTTGGTTGGTACAACTCCCCGGCCTTTACTCTTTGTTGTTTATAGGCTGATAAACTGCGGGCCGCCACGGCAGCATCGATCGTGGGAATGGGTACACCCAGGTTCAATGCATCCTGCGAGGTCCATTTGCCGGTGCCTTTAGAGCCGGCCTTATCCAGGATGGCATCCACCAGGTAGTGCTTTTCTCCTGGTTTCTCTACATCCAGGGTTCTGAAAATTTCGGCGGTAATCTCAATCAGGAAAGATTGCAAACTGCCGGCATTCCAGCGGGCAAATACATTGTGAAGATCTTCGTTGGAAAAATCTCCTCCCCGCTTTAAAATATCATACGCTTCACCAATGAGTTGCATCATTGCATACTCAATACCGTTGTGCACCATTTTTACATAATGGCCGGCCGCGCCGTTGCCAACATAATCCACGCAGGAGTGTCCATCGGCTTTGGCCGCAATGGCTTCCAGAATGGGCCGAAGGTATTCATAAGCGGCTTTGTCGCCACCGGGCATCATACTGGGACCAAACCTGGCACCGGCTTCACCGCCCGATACTCCCATGCCGAAAAAGTGAATGCCCTTGGGCTGCAGAAAATCCACCCGCCGTTGGGTATCGCGGTAAAATGAATTTCCTCCATCAATGACTATGTCACCTTTGTTCAGGTGCGGCAGCAAGGTTTCAATCACGTCGTCTACAGGCTTGCCGGCAGGCACCAGCATCATGATTTTGCGGGGTGTTTTGAGGCTTTGCACCATCACCGAAATATCTGTAGTGCCTTTTACAACCGTGCCTTCGCTAGCGGCTTCTTCCAGTTTATCGGCCCGCTCCTGTTTCAGGTCGTAACCAATCACTGAAAAGCCATTATCGGCCATATTGAGAAGGAGGTTACTCCCCATCACACCAATCCCGATCATGCCGAAATCAAAGCTCCTATTCATCTTTGTTGGTTTTGGGTGAAGGAATTTAAGGACGGGTTGACTGCGGCGCTTTTACAGCCGGATCCGTTGCTCCGTGGTGACAGGTATAGCAGGTTACTGCCAGTTGCGAATTCAGTGTTATGGCTGAACCGGTGTGATTAAAGTATTCCTTGTTCAATTCGTTTGTCATTTTGATCATATCGCGGGCCACCAGTTTGTGCTTATTTGCATCCGAGGCAAAGTCAAAGGCCTTGTTATCTGCTGTCCGTGCATGGCAAAAATTGCATTTTACATTCAGCGATGCGGTGTAGTGATGCATCACACTGTCCATTTGCTCTTTGGTGATGTCTTTGGGCAGCACTTTCAGGTTTTTGTACAGCGAATTGGAGGACTGATTTGTTACGGCGCAGGAAAGTGCCACCATTCCCACGAATGCAAGCGTTACCAGAAACGTTCTTTTCATTGATCGCGTTGTTTTTTGGTTTGAAAGGCCCCGCTCTTCCGAGGCTCTGTTACTGTTTTCAGAAAGCGTTAAAGTTAGCCTCAATTTAGAGAAAAACTGTCGTTATGAATCCTGTAACCTTTCTTTCCGGCGCAGGCTTCGTAAATTTGCAGGCCTAAATTCTGAAAAGATGGCTGACCTGGTCAATGAGTTCAATACCTATCGCGAAAAGATGAATGATGTGATCCTGAGCAAGAACAACCTTGTGCTGAAGCGGCTCTGGAACCTGGATACAAATACATACGAAGAAGGCGCCCTCGATAAAAAAACAAAAGAAATGCTAGGTCTTGTAGCCAGTATGGTGCTGCGCTGCGACGACTGTATCAAGTATCACCTGGGCAAAAGCTATGAGTTGGGTGTTACCACCGCGCAGATGTACGAGATCTTTGCTGTTGCCAACATTGTAGGGGGCACCATCGTTATCCCACATACAAGAAGAGCGGCAGAGTACTGGGAAGAACTGGTAGGATCAGGTGAGCAGGAACAGAAAGCCAGCTGATAGGGAGTGGCTCAGAAAACGACAGGAAAAGAATTTTTAGAAAAAGAGCAGCTAACACACATTTCGATTAACTTTAAAATAAAACAAGAAAACAGGCATCCGTCGAATGGATTCTACTGGTCGACGCCCGGTTTTCTCACTATTCAATATGGAAACAGTAGCACTAAATAAACCGGCCCTTACTGCCAAAGATTTTGCCACTGACCAAGAAGTGCGGTGGTGCCCTGGCTGCGGTGATTATTCCATCCTGGCGCAGGTGCAGAAAGTAATGCCTACGCTGGGGATTCCCCGCGAGCAGATTGCCATTATCTCCGGTATTGGCTGTTCGTCACGCTTTCCGTACTACATGAACGTGTACGGCATGCACTCCATTCACGGAAGGGCTACCGCAATTGCCAGCGGCCTGAAGGCTTCACGGCCTGACCTGAGCGTTTGGATTGTTACCGGCGACGGCGATGCCCTGAGCATTGGAGGTAACCACACCATTCATCTCCTTCGCCGCAATTTTGATGTGAATGTGTTGCTCTTTAACAACCAGATTTATGGGTTGACAAAGGGTCAATATTCACCCACATCGGAAGAAAACAAGGTCACCAAGTCCACACCGTTTGGTTCAATCGATCATCCGTTCAACCCGATGGCGCTTGCCCTGGGTGCCGATGCATCTTTTATTGCCCGCAGCATGGACCGCGACCCGAAGCACCTGCAAGCGATGCTGGTAAGGGCAAATGCCCACAAAGGCGCTTCATTCCTGGAAATCTACCAGAACTGTAACATCTTTAATGACGGCGCCTTTGAAGCTTTTACCGAAAAAGGCACCAAGGCCGATAACGCCTTGTTTGTTGAAAATGGCAAGCCGCTGATCTTCGGTGCTAATAGCGATAAGGGCATTAAGTTGGATGGCTTTAAACCAATAGTTGTAGACTTAAACAATGGCCACAGCGCCGATGATTTGTGGGTGCATGATGAAGGCGACCTGTTCAAAGCGCAGATTCTTACCCGTATGTTCGACGACCCGAGAGTAGAAGGTCACCTGCCCCGCCCATTTGGCGTATTCTACCAGGCCGAACGTCCTACCTATGAAGCGGTTATGAAGCAGCAGATTGAATGGGCAAAAGAGAAAAAGCCTGCCGACCTGGACAAATTATTACGGGGTAACGAAGTTTGGAACATTGTATAACTTTTTAAGATACCAGCAAAAAGGCCGCATTCACTGCGGCCTTTTTTATGCTGTTTTTTGGTGCATATCCAGGTTGAGCAACTTTCCTTGTAACACATTGGCCAGTTGCACTACAGCTTCATTGTCCCTCTTGCTGGCGCCGCTCCCTTTTGTGGGAAACAACAGGATACCATTGTAAATGCTGTATTCCAGCGTAAGCTCATATTTGTTGAGCCGGAAGGCCCAACTAATGGCATCAAAATCATCTTCTTTCCGGTTAAACGAAACAGAGAAGACATCGCTGAGGACAGATGCAACTTCGTAAAAGCGTTTCAGGCCCCCAACAGCGTCGATTACAGCTTCGGTAAAGCCAAGTGTTGTTCTTAGGGTTAGACTCATATAGCGAAGGTTTTATGATGGTAAAGGTTTGGGTGCATATCAACAAAGACAAACAAGGCTGCTGATTTGTTGCACAGCGGCCATTACGCCAATGTTAACTCTTGAACTTGGGCTGTTTCTTTTGGTTACTGCCATCGAGCAGTTTTTCGGCGCCAACGTTTTTACCGTCGGTTCCACAGCCATATTTGGGCGGAAAGGCTTTGTTCCACAAACTGCATGAAGACAGCAGCAAAACCGCCGTAAGCAAAATGAGGGGAAAACGAAAGATTTTCATTGTCATGGGGTTTACAGAGTAAACGATAAATATATACTCAAATTGTTTTATTTGCAACATTGGCCTCCGCAAACCACTTTGCATACCCAACATAATTATTGGCTATGCGGGCAATTTCCCCTTCCACTTTTTCCGGCGAGATGTCTTTTACTTTCTTTGCCGGTACACCTGCATAAATCGAACCACCCTCGCAAACCGTTCCTTCCAATACCACGGCACCGGCGGCAATGATAGTGTTGCTGTGCACCACCGCATTGTCCATTACAATAGAACCCATACCGATGAGTACATTGTCGTGCACCGTACAGCCGTGTACTATTGCATTATGACCGATGGAAACATTGTTGCCAATGATAGCTTTTGTACGTTTAAATGTGCAATGAATAACGGCACCGTCCTGCACATTTACTTTGTTGCCCATACGGATGCTGTTCACATCACCCCGCACCACCGCATTGAACCACACGCTGCATTCCGTTCCCATCTCCACATCGCCAACGATGGTGCAGTTGGGGGCAATAAAACAGTCTTCGCCCCATTTTGGGAAAACGCCTTCCACAGGTAAAATCAAAGCCATACGCCAATACAATTTAGAAGGTACGAAGGTAGATAAAGAAGAAACTGAATATTGAACAGACGAACAAGAGACAAGGAATGTCGAAGGGATCGTCTCCGTGTAAATTTCCTCGCTTTAGCAGCCTGTATGAAAGTCGCAGGAAAAGTCAGATCTGAAAACTTTGACAGTCAATATTCATTGTTCGATATTCCGCGGTTCAAAACCCTGTTCTCTCGTTCCCTGCGGTTACTTTTGCCCCGATGAATTTACGGCAGCTTTTTTTGCAGCATGTGGCGCAAACGTCCACGGCACCTTTGGCAATCGAGATCATAAAAGCAGAAGGGTGCACCCTGACAGACGTTGCAGGGAAGAACTACCTCGACCTGATCGGCGGCATCAGTGTGGCCAATGTGGGTCACCGCCATCCCCGTGTGGTGGAAGCCATAAAAAAACAAGCCGATGACTACCTCCATGTGATGGTGTACGGCGAATTTGTGCAAAGCCCCCAGGTACAGTATGCCCGGCTGCTGACCGAACACCTGCCCTCTACACTTAATTCGGTTTACTTTACCAATTCCGGGGCCGAGGCGGTAGAAGGTGCCATGAAGCTGGCGAAACGAATCACCGGCCGAACAGGGATCGTTGCATTCGAAAACTCCTATCACGGTTCCACGCAAGGTGCGTTAAGTATTATCGGCGATGAATACTGGCGGGCTGCTTACCGTCCCCTCCTGCCGGGTATTGATCATTGCCGGTACAATTCGTATGAGGACCTGGACCGCATTACCCTAAACACGGCCTGCGTAATTGCCGAAACCGTGCAGGCAGAAGCCGGCGTTCTTCCGCCACAAAAAGAGTGGCTGCTGGCTCTACGGAACAAGTGTACGGAAACGGGAACGCTGCTGATTCTTGATGAAATACAAGCCGGCTTTGGCCGCATCGGGACCTTGTGGGCTTTTGAACAATTTGGCATTGTGCCAGATGTTTTGTTGCTCGGAAAAGCATTGGGTGGTGGCTTGCCCCTGGGCGCTTTTATTGCCGATAAAACCCTGATGGACCACCTCACTGATCATCCTGTACTAGGACACATCACCACCTTCGGCGGCCATCCGCTTTGTTGCGCCGCCGGTAAAGCTGCATTTGAAGCGTTGCTGGATGAGGAGTTGTTCAAATCAGTTCTGCAAAAAGAAGCGTTACTGAAGCAGTTGCTTGTTCACCCAACAATCAAATCCTTGCATACGGCCGGTCTTTGGGCTGCGGTGGAATTTGACAGTTTTGCTACCTGTAAAAAGATCATTGATACCTGTATCGAAAACGGCGTACTGACGGATTGGTTTCTTTTTGCCGCCAATTGCCTGCGCATTTCCCCGCCACTGACTATCACCATGGAGCAACTTGCCAGCGCTTGTGCAGTCATATTAAATGCTGTTGACGAAACGGCGGCTTAAGAAAGGAGTTAAAGGAAAACCTGGGTCCTTATCTCCCGTATTCTCCCGGGCGATTATTTTTTTTATAGAAATAGGTAACCAGGGCGCAAATGCCCAACAGCACATAAGCTGCTGTAAAGCCATTGCTGCGGGTAAAGTCAAAAGCAGATGCGGAACTTTCGCTACCATCAGCGTATAAAACAAAGCCACAGGTCTCATTAATTTCTGAAAGATCCTTTACAAAGCCCTCCATTTTACCCGGTGGAATATGATCAGAAAGGCTTTCGTAATCATAGGTGAGTAAAGCCACATCACTTTCAGGATTGGTATAACGATACTTTAGCGCAAATGCGCTGTTTTTAACCGAGGAGGAAAATTCTTCTATTGCCCAATCTCTGGGCAACCGTATTTCGATCTCCTCGTGATATCGTAGGGGGTATCTGATTGCATACGGCATGGTACGCTCTTCAGCAGGCTTTTTCAGTGCATTGTTAATGAGAAAAGGCTGAAGGAAGGCTTTTGTTTTCCCGTCTTCTTCCTCCCAAAAATCACCAATGGTATAATACTCCCTCGTGGAGAAGATGCCCGTTGTATCATTGTCACTGTGAGCAAGGCTATCCATTGTCAATTTATTGTAATAGCCTGTATAGAAGCTTTTGAAATCCTTCCTGAGCTCAGTAAGGCTGGTGTTGTGAAAACTGTATCGAATATCATCGGCAAAAGAACCCGAGAAATCAGTGATCACTTCGAGCTTTACCTTACCGTTCAGTCGCTTTACAGTAAATATCTCACGGGTGCTTATTTTCCCGCTTTCCTGCAGCGGGATTATAGTCAGTCCGGTGGTGCCTTGTTTGATAACCAATCCTGCCTGATAATTGGGATACGACCTGCCCGCCAGGGGGCCGCGTTGGTAAGCAATGGTAGGATCGATCCAGACCGTTTTGTTCTTCCATTGTATACATACGGTGACATGATCGAATATGGTAGGCATCGGCAGCCAGGAACAAATGGTCTTTATGAAGTACGTGTTGTTAAGAACAGGATAAGCTTCTATACCCAGCGCCTTCAGCAACGTGCAAAGCAGATAAGCTTTGTCCTTGCAATCGCCAAAGCGTTGCGCCAATATTTGCGCAGGTGCATGCGGTTTGTGCGAGTTAACTCCCATCTCAATTCCCATATACCGCACATCATCCTGAACAAACCGCATGGCTGCCAGAACTTGCGCCTCTTGCGTTGCGTGGCGGGCCTTGATTTCAGCAACTTTCTTTTGTAACCCATCCGGTAGCGGCAACGAAAACGGAAAGAGTTCGGATGCCCATGCAGTCACCTCTGCCCAGCTGTCAAACTCGCTGACCATAATCATGGGGTAAGGATCGTACCACGAAGGTTTATTATCTTCTACCCGGATTGCTTCTGCATTGGACAACTTCCACTCGTAAACATTTTCTGTTGCGGTAGAAGATACCGATGGCTTGATATCTGTTAGGTTGTTTTTAACAGTAACCTGTCTTTCCTTCGGCACTAGTAACCTGTAAAAAACGGTATAGACCGGCACACCGAATCCCGTTTCCAGCAAAGCACTGTACTTGTTTTTGAATATGGGATTGAATCCTTTAAGTGTGTAACTGTATTCGATTATATCCTCTTTGCGTATATCATCCAGAATGATCACAGATGAAAGGGAGCCATCGTATAGATTTCTGTCCAGGTCTTTTTCTTGCTGGATGGTTTTGATTTTGGAAAGCTGCAGCTTATCGATAACCTTTCCGTTCCTGACAACACGAACAGTGTGGAATATCAGAGACTGGTAAGAAGGATCAAAATCCACAGCAATTTGCGATTGGTTCTGTACACCGGCATCTGTCAGTATATGAACCGCTTTCTTCAGAAAGACTGCCTGTTGCAGCAACGAAACCTGTTTTTCAAAATGAAGGTCTGAATAGCCATCTTCAGCCTCATCATCCATTTGGCTGGCGGTATAATTAACTGTTGTTACACTGATCCATGAAGGCAGTTTTTCGATGGTTGGCTTTTTCCCGGCTGCAAATCCTTCTACACTCAGCAGCACCAGCCATAAGGCAGCAAAGCAGTTTACTCGCATTGTTTTGGTTTGTTAGCTATTACTAAGTTGATCTGCCAATATAGAAAATTTTCCCAAAAGCATGTTTCGTCTTTGCTTTAGACAAGCCACTCCTATTCCACAAAAAAGGAAAAGACGCCATGCTGGCGTCTTTTCCTTATACTGAAAGCTTATAATTAAAAATCCACACCCAGTGCCAGGTACATCTGGGGCTTACCGCGGAACAGGCCATCCATCTGCCAGGCCACATCGTAGCGTACAAAGTAGCCAAGCAGTGTGCTGCGGGCACCAAAACCATAACCACCGGCAAACGGCCCCACACCACCGGCTTTCACTTTCACCGCCACACCCGGCGCCGTGTTGTTGGCGTAGAGCATGTAAGGCCGTTCAAATTTATCGTAGCCACCGTTCCAGGCCGTACCCAGGTCAACAAACTGTACCAACTGGAAGTTGCGCAGGAAGGCGTTGTTGATAGGACGGTTAAACAAGGTAGCAAACACGGGAAAGCGAACCTCGGAGTTGATCACCATGTTGTTGTTGCCGTTGGCCACGTTTTGCTTAAAGCCACGCAGGTTCACCGCCAGCGCCTGGTAGGCGTAGGAAGCATCAGGGTCAGGCGGATTGTTGGGTTCAAAATAGCGGTAGGTAACCTCACCCGTATTTTGATTTACTTTCTGGTTGTCGCCAAATTTCAGCCAGCCATCCACGCCACCCAGGTAGTACACCACTTTTTGGTTACCCCACGAAAAATCACCGGCAGCCCGTACCGCCCAGATCAGGTTACGGTACAGCGGCAGGTAATGCCGGGCATCAAAACCAAAGTTGAAAAGAAATTTACCCTCGGTGCCACGGATGTTGTTCAGTTGTGTAAACCAATCCAGATAGAATTTATAGCGCAAGCCATTCCAGATATTCTGGGCCGGATTCACGGTATTATCGTGTACATATTCTGCCGAAACCTGTCCATAGGTTTTTTTCAGGTCCGGCTCCTTGAGGTTGCGCAGGTTGATACTTGGAAACACGTTGTTATCGAAACGTGGCCCCACCGTAAAGCGTATGCTCCTTACCCGGTCAAAAGCCCAGCGGAGGCGTGCCAGGTAATAGCTGGAATGCTGGTTAACCAGTGCCAACGTACCGCTTTGCCTTGAGTTGGTATCGATCATCGTTTGCAGGTTGCTGCGATAATACGTAAAGCCCCAGTCGAACCGCTTGCGCAGGTTGGAAAATTCGAACAATACATCGTTGTCTTTCAGGTTGGGCGCAATGCGGATACCACCGGATATTTTGATGTCCTCCAACAGGTCAACGGTTCCCATCCGGATCAATCCGTTCAACTGGTTACCATTGGCAGGGTCGATAGGCCCGATACCCCCCTGGTAAGGCTGGTAACGGTTGATCACAAACTGCGTATTGTTCAAACCGGCTACCACGTAGTCGTTAAAAAACTTACGGGGACGGTATTCGTAGAGTTTCGCCCTGGAAAGAACGGTTTCCTGTACCGGGTCATTGGCGGGAAGCACCCTTCCTACCTGCGACGAATCTCTCCGTTCATTGTCAAATTCGCTGTTGAAAAAGTCGGCCGCTGCTTTCCGGGCTGTATCGGTGCCAAAGGGCTGATCGTTCATCAGCTTTGTTAGCTCCATCCGCCGGCGTTCTTCAATCCGCTTGCGGTAATCGGTAGGACGGGCATTGACGTTGCGGCGTCGCAGTGCCGTTTCATCCACCTTTATCTTGTACAGGAATTTGGTATCGCCCTGGCGGATCACTTCACTCACCTGTGAGTTGTCTCCGGCCGTACGGGTCTCCAGCAGGCTTGCCTGGTAGTTAGTAAGCGGGAAGACATAAGCCGAATCGTTGGTAACAGAGACATACCCTACCGAATCAATATCGGGTTTATCCCATACCCGCAACACACTGTCCACTTCTTCAATGGGCGGATTGCGCAGCACTTCATCGCCGATGTACACCAAGGTATCCAGCCCGGCTCTTTCGGAGCGGAAGAAGCCGGCATAGCGGTTTTGGATCCCGTTTTCATCGCTCACAAACGTAAAGTGCGCCTGCGAGTAGGCCGATGGATAACGGGCATTGCCAAAGCTTAAATTGGTGAGTTGGGAAATCTGTTTAAACTCTGTCTGCGTATTGGCATTGTCGATCAGGAAAATATTATACGGTCTTGCCGTGATGGCCGTATCGGTATTGGGCGCATCGGCAGTGGGACGGTTCGATGAAAAGATAATCCCTGTTTTCCCCGGGAAAGCCACAAAGGCCGGGTCAAGATCATCATAAATATCGTTGGTGATCTGCTCGTAGCGTTCGCTGTCTATTTTGTAAGTGAATATATCTGTTTGCCCGCCCCGCACGGCACTGAACAAAAGCGTATTGGCATCCAGCATGTACTTCATGTCGGTTACCTGATCAAACATGGGCAGCTCCAGCTTTTCGCGTTTGATGCGGTTCACCACATCATAAATAAACAGCTTGATCTTGCCCTCGTGGCTGTACAGCACCGCAAGCCGGGTTCCTTTGCCGTCCCAGGCCAGGATGGGATAATTGGGATTGATCTCGTCTTCACCGGTGCGGGTACCGTAGGTCAGCAGCGTTTTTTTGTCGTAATAGTTCTCATGCAGTACCACGCTGTATTTGCCCTGCTTGAACTGCGTTACCGCATACATAAAGCTCCGGGGCAGGGGATTGGCGTTGAAGCGGATAAAGTCCTTGCGCTCGTTCACATCTTCAGAAACGGTGACGGTACCCCGCGGTGCTGCCTTGCGTCCCCGGATGTCTTTCAGGTACATGTCGGGCATTTCCTGCATAAAATCCTGCAGCACTTCTTTGAACTTTTTCTTGGCGATCTTGTTGGTTGCGCTGTTCAGGTTGCGGTAAATGCGGGCCAGGTACAGGAGATAGGTGGTGCGCTGGCGGCCGTATTTGTTGCCGATGTAGTACCAAAAGGCATGACCGGCCAGCAGGGGCTTTTTGTAGGCAAAGTGATAAAAGTTCTTGTAGTCGCCACCCAGCAGTTCATTTTTCAATTGGTTGTCCAGCGTGGTGCTCCATTCTTCGGCAGCGTAGTCAATGTAGCCATCCACCAGCCATTTGGGTAAATCCAAAAGGGTTTGGTTGGCAGCAAACTCGCCCAGGTCATCACCAAAAAGAATGTTTGACACCAATACATTGGCAATGCCCTGGCGGATCTGGCGGCGAAGGTTTTCTCGGTTGCCGTCGAAGTAGAGCATCATTTTGTTGTTCACCAGCTTTGTCACCCCGCCGGATGTTTGCCAGTCGATGCCAAGGCCAATGTTGCTCTGGTACATTTCATCGAAGTTGTTGTACACAACCACGTTGGCACGACGCTGCAGGCCGTACTCAATGAATTCTTCCAGTTGGGGCAATTCCTTTTCGGCTACCTGCGCCACGTATTTGCCAATCTCCAGGCCATCCTGGCTAAAGTAGGTGTTGAAATTTTCAGTCTGGTAATAGCGCCAATTGAACTTCTGGTACTGCACACGGTTTTTACCATATTCCACAGTGTTCACTTGTGCTTGTGCAAGAGAGAAAAAACAGGTGAAAAGAACTAACGCAACTGTCCGGTAACGCCATTTAATCATAAAGTGTGAGGTATAATTTTCGGAAATTGTGCTTCTTGTTTGGTCGTAAATTGCAATTAAAAATACGAAAAACTGCATGTTAACGGTTCAAGCCTTTACCTTCAACCCCGTACAGGAAAACACATATGTGCTTTATAACGAAAAAGGTGAGTGTTGTATTATAGACCCTGGCTGTTATTTTGCCTCTGAAGAAAAGGCTTTAACGGACTTTATTGAACAAAATAGCCTTAAACCCACACTTTTACTCAACACGCATTGCCATTTGGACCATATTTTCGGTAACCGCTTCGTTGCCAGGCGTTACGGACTGGTATTGCACTTGCACCCAAAGGAAAAGGCCGTGCTGGAATTTGGACCGGCCTCCGGCCAGATGTGGCAACTTCCGTTCGACAACTATGACGGCGAACTGGTTTTTCTCAATAAAGGCGACACCATCCGCATGGGTGACGATGAGCTGCATGTTCTTTTTACTCCCGGCCACTCACCCGGCAGCATTTCGTTTTATGACAAGGAAGCCAAGTTTGTGATTGCCGGCGATGTACTTTTCCAGGGCAGTGTAGGCCGCACCGACCTGCCGGGCGGCGATTTTAGTGTGCTGGAAGAAAGCATCAAAACGAGATTATACACCCTTCCCGAAGACGTCATCGTTTATCCCGGCCACGGCGAAAGCACCACCATCGGCGACGAAATGAAAACGAATCCCTTTGTGAAGATGATCTAGGGCTGGCGCACAGAGGCTTGCTGTGAGTGGTGAGTTTAGGCCGCTCATTACTCACCATTCACAACTCACCACTCACGGTTCTAGCTCAGGTACTTTGCCACGATCGGCAACCTCCGCCCCACCCCAAATGCTTTGCTGCTCACCCGGATGATGGGACAAAACTGGTTGCGCTTGTATTCGTTCATGTTTACCAGCCGCAGGATGCGGGCTACCAATGCCGGGTCGTAGCCTTCGGCAATGATCTCTTTTGGCCCCTGCCGGAGTTCGATGTAGTTGTACAGCACCCGGTCGAGGATATCGTATTCCGGAAGGCTGTCGCTGTCTTTTTGGTTGGGACGCAATTCGGCCGAAGGTGCTTTTGTAATAATATTTTCCGGAATAATCTCGCCGGCCCGGTTGATGTAACGGGCCAGCGCATACACCTGCATTTTGTACACATCGCCCAGCACACTCAAACCACCCGCCATATCGCCGTACAGGGTACCATAACCGGTTGCCAGTTCGCTTTTATTGGAGGTATTGAGCAGGATATAGCCAAACTTATTGGCCACAGCCATCAGCAGGTTACCCCGCACCCTGCTTTGGATATTTTCTTCGGCCACGCTAAAGGGCAGGTCGCCAAAGATGGGATGCAGGGTGGTGAGGAAGGAATCATAAATGTCCTTGATGGCAACAATATCATAGCGGTTATCCAGGTTTTTACTCAGTTGCTCCGCATCGCTGACGGAGTGCCCGGAAGAAAATTGCGAGGGCATCAGCAGTACATGCACATTCTCTTTGCCCAGGGCTTCCACAGCAAGGGCCTGCACTACGGCGCTGTCAATCCCGCCGCTGGCGCCGAGGGTTGCTTTTTTAAAACCCATTTTGAAGAAATAGTCGCGGATACCCAGGAGCAGGGCACGGTGAATCTCTCCGATATTCTTGTCATCGGTGAGGTAAGCAATGATATCGGAACCTTTGCCCACATCGGCAGCTGAATAATAATAAGCTGATTTTGATGTGGACAAAATGGGCTCTTCCAGTGCAGGCGCCTCCGCTTTTCTTTCTTCCACCAAGATCTCGCCTGTGCCACTGCTTTTATCCTGTTCCGATTTTCCGCTTGCTAAATGATCCAAATCGAATAGGGCAAAGTCTTCTTCAAAATAAGCCATCTCCTTTACCTTGTTGCCGGCAGCATCGTATACCAGGCTTCCGCCGTCAAAAACAATCTCGGTCTGGGAGCCGATGTTGTTACAATACAGCATCGGTATCCGGTACTTTTCCGTATGCGCTTTTACAATGCTATTCCGTACAGTATCTGCTGCATAATTGTAGGGAGATGCCGAAAGGTTCAGCATCACGTCGGGATTTTCTTTGATCAGCACCTCCATGGGCGTGATGCGGTAGAGCGGGTTGTCGCCCAGATTCCAGATATCTTCACAAATGGTTACTGCCAGCTTTTTTCCCTTGAAGTGGATGCATTTCCATTCGAAGGCGGGCTCAAAATAACGGTTCTCGTCAAACACATCATAGGTTGGCAGCAGCGTTTTATGAATCTCGGCTTTTACCTCCTTTTCGTACAGCAGAAAAGCAGCGTTAAACAGGTCCTTTCCTTCTTTGCGTCGATTGCGTGACGGGCTGCCAATGAGCACACCAATGGTATCGGCATGCTCCTTTACCTTATCGATAGCCTCGTTGCATTTGGCTATAAAATCATCAAATTCCAGGAAATCGCGGGGCGGATACCCGCAAATGCAAAGCTCCGAAAACAGCACCAGGTCGGCTCCTTCTGCCTTCGCCTTGTTAATTCCTTCTATAATTTTTGCAGTATTCGATTCAAAGTTGCCAATGTGATAATTTTGCTGAGCCAAATAAATTTTCATCTCTCTTGATTATTCAAACGTTTCCAAAGTTCCAAAAGAATTCAAAAATAACGCCGGCTCGTTTTCTGTGCTGGGTATGTGCCCTGGTAACCCTGGCTCTTGCCTCGTGCAGCGGTACCGACAATGCCCCGGATGTCTCCAACATTAAAACCGACGTCACGATACATCGTTTTGACAAGGATTTTTTTTCGGTAGATACCACGCAACTGCAACCTGCGCTTCAACAACTCGAAAATAAGTACCCGGCTTTCCTGCCGCTGTATTTTAAATTTTTTGCCCCAGTACGGGAAATTGCCGAACAGCAGAACCTTTCCTTTGGGGAAGCCCTGTTGCTCTATTACCGTTTTATTACGCCTTTGTACCAGGCCGTAGCCAAAGAATACGGCAACCTGGATGAGGTGGAAAAAGGGCTTGAGAATAACCTTCGTTACGTGAAGCACTATTTTCCCGCCTTTCAAACGCCGGTGGTGCTGACCTCCGTGGAAAGCCTGAATCCGGAGAATCCCAACGAGATTTATGGTACCACGTATTACCAGGATACACTCATCATCAGCCTGCAGATGTTCTTGGGAAGGAATTTTGAAGCCTACGATCCTACACAATATCCCGACTATCTCCGCCGCCGCTTTGAACCTGAATTTATTGTACCCAATTCCATACGGGCTATTGTGGGTGAAATTTACCGCGATACCAGCCAAACCTTTTCGCTGGTAGAACAAATGATTGAAAAAGGAAAACAATGGTGGTTGCAGAAGAAGTTCTTACCTCACACCCACGATAGCCTGATTACCGGTTACAATACAGCCCAGAGCAAGTGGGTGGAAGCCGAAGAAGGCAATATCTGGGGTTATATTAACCAGAATGAAAACCTGTTCTCCATTGAGCAGGCGGCCATCCAATCTTATATTGGTGAAGCGCCGTTTACCCAAACCCTGCCGCACGACAACAACGGCGGTGGTGCACCGGGCAACATTGGCCCCTGGATCGGCTGGCGGATCATTAAAAGCTTTGAAGAAAAAAATGAAAAGCTAAGTGTAGAACAGATCCTGCGCACACCGGCCAAGCGCATTTTTGACGGAGCGAAGTATAAACCGAAGTAGAAGTCAGGAGTCAGAATTCAGGAAATTGTGGAAGCAAGATGCTTCCTTTTTGTGAGTGGTGAGTGGTGAACGGTTCATACTCACCATTCACCACTCACCTCTTTATTCCGCATGGGAAAGCTGGTATTTTTGAAAAGCGGCCAGCAGGGCATCTACTTTCTGGCGCCTGTCATAGTCTGCCGCCAGCACAGCTTCCACCTCTTTTTTGAAATTGTTATCTGACCCTGTTTGAAGGAAAAGCCGGATAGCCGATACTGCATCATCGGTTGTCTGATCAATATCTTCCCAACTGTTTTCCAAAATGGTCGTATCGTTCAGATCCACTTGTAAAGCATCCGTGCTGAGGACCTCCTTATCGGCTTTGGTAAGAATCTGCTGGCGCAGGTCCTCCAGGCTGCGGATAATGGAATCCACTTCCAGAACCCTTGGATTATGCCAGCCATCCAGGAGGTAATCCTTGCGTTTCAGTTCAAAATTGCGCCCTAGGTATAAACGTTTCACTTCATCATCTTCCGCCAGTTCTTCGGCAGTTCCATGCTTGAAGATCTTTCCTTCAATGAGCAGGTAGGCCCTGTCGCAAATGGAAAGCGTTTCCGTCACGTTGTGATCGGTGATCAGAATACCGATGTTCTTGTATTTAAGTTTGGCCACAATAGCCTGTATGTCTTCCACCGCAATGGGATCAATACCGGCAAAAGGTTCATCCAAAAGAATAAACTTGGGATCCACGGCAAGTGCCCGTGCAATCTCGGTACGTCGCCGTTCGCCACCACTCAGTACATCACCGGGACTTTTGCGTACATGGTGCAGGCGAAATTCATCAAGCAGGCTTTCCAGCTTTGCTTTTTGCTCTTTGCGGGAAAGCTTGGTCATTTCCAGCACGGCGCTGATGTTATCCTCCACGCTCAGCTTGCGAAACACCGAGGCCTCCTGCGGCAGGTAACCAATGCCCAACTGTGCCCGCTTGTACATAGCCAGCTTGGTAATATCATCATTATCCAGGTACACAGCGCCTTCATCGGGTTTAATCAGCCCCACTACCATGTAAAACGTCGTGGTTTTACCGGCACCGTTGGGGCCCAGCAATCCTACAATCTCGCCTTGCTTCACTTCCACCGAAGCATGGTTTACCACCGTTCGTTTGCCGTATCGCTTCACCAGGTCATGCGTATGTATGCGAATGTTCATGAGGCGTAAAAGTAAGGCAAGTGGATATTGAGATATTGAGATATTAGGATATTGGGATATTTTTAAATGGGTAGAAACGTTCATTCTTTTGTCAGCCAAAACTTTTTTATGGACCCACTCAAGCTAGAAGACCTCGAAATTTATCAACTGGCGCAAGAAATAGGAGAACATGTCTGGACGATAGTAGACACCTGGGATTACTTTCAAAAAAGAACAGTAGGGGCTCAGTTTGTTGAAGCTGCGGATTCTATCTCCGCGAACATTGCTGAAGGGTATGGTCGGTACTTTTACAAAGACAGGAAAATATTCTGCTATTATAGCCGCGGCTCTATTATGGAAACAAAAAACTGGGCGTTTAAATCATTAAAACGTTTGCTGATAAGTCAGGCAGATTATGATGAACTTCTTGGAAAGTTGCAGGTGTTGCACCAGAAATTAAACATATACATCAAAAAGCTAAAGAGCAACACATCCAACTAAGACAATATCATAATATCCTAATATCTCAATATCCACTCTCCCTTTCATTTCTCCTCATCAACCCCTATGTTTGCACCCCGATATGAAAGTTATTGAGCACATCAAAGAGGCAAAAGGCACCTTGGTTTCATTTGAAATTCTTCCGCCGCTAAAAGGCAAAGGCATCAACGCTTTGTGGGAACACCTGGATCCGCTGATGGAATTCAAGCCTTCCTTTATCAATGTTACTTACCACCGCAGCGAAAGCATGTTCAAGAAAAAACCCGATGGCACCTTTGAAAAAGTGGAAGTGCGCAAGCGTCCGGGTACGGTGGGTATCTGTGCTGCCCTGATGAACCGCTACAAGGTGGATGCTGTGGCGCACCTGATTTGCGGAGGCTTCAATAAACAGGAAACGGAAGATGCCCTGATCGACCTGCATTTTCTTGGCGTAAACAATGTGCTGGTGCTGCGTGGCGATGCGCCGAAAAACGAAAGCTCTTTTGAGCCGGAGCCGGGTGGTCACCGCTATGCCATTGAACTGCAGCAGCAGATCATGAACATGAACAACGCCATTTACCTCGAAGAAGACCTGAAGAACGCGGTAAAGACCAACTTCTGTATCGGTGTGGCCGGGTATCCCGAAAAACATTTTGAAGCACCGAATATGCAAACAGACATGGCTTTTCTGAAAGCCAAAGTGGATGCCGGTGCCGAGTACATCGTTACCCAAATGTTCTTCGATAACCATAAGTTCTTTGCCTTTGTACAAGCCTGCAAAGATGCAGGTATCAACGTGCCGATCATTCCCGGCCTGAAGCCCATCACCACCAAAAAACAGCTGAATATTATTCCCCGTACGTTTCATGTAGACATTCCCGAAGAACTTTCCACCGAAATCATGAAATGCAAAACCGATGCGGAAGTAGAGATTGTGGGACAGGAATGGTTGCTCAGGCAATCAAAAGAGCTGAAAGCAGCCAACGTGCCGGTGCTGCACTACTACACCCTAGGCAAGCCGCATGTAATTGCCAATGTGGTAAAAGACCTGTAGTTCCTGTTCTCCTCATAGACAGTAGCAGGCAATTTGGGAGTTGTGAGTGGTGGGTCAGTAGTCTCCTACTCACCATTCACAACTCACCGCTCACTGGAGTTAAATTGTGCAATGGCTTTTCATATTTCTCCTCAAAAACTCACCTGCATCCTGAACTGCAGCGTATTGCTACGCAAGCCCTGGTTGAAAAATGTATGCACATAATTCCCCATGATCCGTGAAGTAGAATTGATATACCAGTTGAGTCCTGCTGTAAGGTTGGTGGCCTTGTTCACAAATTGACCGGCTTCACGGAGATCCATATGGGAAAGCCGCAGGCCTGCTTCCCAGGCACCTTTTACGCGGCCGGTCTCAGGGTCGCGGTCTACCTTGATAGAAGAAAAGCGGTTGCCGTTGCTGCTGTACTCCCGCCGGCCTCCTTTCAAGAACATGGAAGCCGACACGTAATAACTGTTGAAACGGTAAACGCTTCTTGATGCCGCTATACCATTATAATGCGCCGCATACGATTCAATCCACTCCGCCTGCAGGCAAAGTGGCCCTTTCAGGTAACCCAACTCACCGCCAAACTGGTTTACGGTGCGGATACCTTTCAAATCACCTGTAGAAAGATATTCCGGATTGGTATTGACCTCGTTGACGGTTTCTATTTTTTGTGTAGAGTCATCAGGAGTAAAGCGGTTGAAGGAAAGACCGAGATGCACCAAGTTTTCTTTCGTGCCCGTAGGCGGGTTGTATACCCAGCGTGTGGAGAAGGAATGATTTCCCCTTCCTTCACGGTCGGCGCCCAGGTCGTCGGTGCGCCGGAAAAATCCTGCATAGCCCCTGAGCTTTTTTTGCAGAAACTGCTTTTGCACCATCAGCCCCGTATTGCGGGAAGGCCCAAAGGCACTGCCCAGCGAACGCTCCATGAAAACAATGCTGTTGCTGCTGGTTAATTCTTCCAGGCTAAACGGCTCACGAAAATAGCCAACCGTCAACCGTTCTACGACTGGTAGCCGCAGAAAGGCAAAATACATGTCCGCATACTCCAGCTGCTCCCGGAAAGTAAACTCAAACTCGTAGGTAAAGGCATTGTTGATGGTGCCTTCAAAACTAAGGCGGGCCCGCCGTACCTCTACCTTACTGCCTGCATTTTTAAAAGCAGTATCCAGCCCTCTTGACTGCCGCGAAAAAGCAATATCATAATGGACACGGCCACCTGCTGAAAGCTTAAAGGCGCTGTCACGGCTCTGGAATTTCAGCCCATCATCCCAATAAGCCTCCAATGGGGAGGACTGCGCGGAGGCAGCCTCGCCAATCATCCAACCAAGAAGAAAAAGAAAAAAATATTGCATGGTACTACACGCCTAAGGGATGGCAATGTTGCAATATCTGTTCCACCCAACCGCGTAGATTCACATACCGGCATCGCGTTCGCGATCCGCTTCTTCCTTTGACTCATCGCTATCAAAAGCCTCACCTGTTTTGTGCATGGTTGACGAAACAGGTCCTTCCATATTTTCCTGCGGATCGGTGGTACGAAGTGTTTCAGTATCCGGCCTTGGAGCGGAATTGTGGCTTTGTTCTGATGAGGGGTTGGTGCTTTTTGAATCCTGCATATGAAATTGTTTTTCTAACCTCATCAAATTACCTGCCACCACTCAAATACGGATTCCTGCATGCCACTTGCCTGCCGTGCACCCCCTATGCAGAATCACATACCGTTTATCTATTTTCCGGTGCTACTTAGGTTTCTTTTATTACATTTAGTTATCAAATAAGGCGCATTCTGCCCTTAGTCAATAACCTAAAAATCAGCGAAATGAAAAAAGCAGGCACTCTTCTGTGGTTTTTGTGCATTACCCTGCTGGCATCTGCACAGAACAATTTTGAAATTACCAGTAAGAACCTTGCAGCAGGTTCCACTATCAGCTTTGAATACATGCCCCGCAACACGGTGCTACAAGGCGTAAAAGATTTTGAGGCCGTTGCCTACCTCATGGAAGGCAGCATGCCCCGTGCCGTTGCGGTGCCCTTGCAACAGGAAGGCGGCCTTTTTAAAGGCACTGTCAAAACTGCCGACAGCACAAGGGCTGTTTTTTTCACTTTCAGCAAAGATGACAAGAACGACAACAACAATGACAAGGGCTATTATACGCTGTTGCAGGATAAAAGCGGCAAGCCGGTGATTGGTGCGCATGCAGCCGTGGCAGAAGCATTCAATGGATTGGGAGGCTTTCTTTTTGGGCTGCAACGCGATGCAGAAAAAGCTGCGGAGCTCAATAAAAAAGAATTTGAGAACCCCGCTGCCCGGGATAAACTGTTACAACCCTACTTGGCTTTTTTAATACAATCGAAAGATGAAGCGGCAAAAGAGCGCCTGAAGACTGAACTTGCTAAATATGCAGAGAAAAAAGGTTTGAGCGAAGAAAACATGATGATGATAAAGAACGTGTATGAAAGATCACTGAAGGATGCAGAAAAAGCAAAAGCGCTGATGGCAACCATAAAAGAGCGTTTTCCGGATGGCGCCTGGAAGCGAACAGAAATGATGAATACGTTCAGAAGTGAGAAAACACTGGCGGGCAAAGAAAAGATATACAAAGAATTTGCAGCCGGCATTAAAAAACCAACCGCCAATGAAGAATCCCTTATGGATAACATGGCTGCTATCATTGCCAGCAATTTTGCGGATTCAGGAAAGTATACCGAAGCCAAGGCTTACATTCAAAAGATCAGGAATAACAGTTCCAAAGCCAGCAGCCTGAATAACATTGCCTGGAAGCTGGCCGGTGAAGGCATTGACAAAAAGCCCATTGATGTAAAAACTGGCTTGGAGTTGTCGGCCCTGTCGCTGGCGGCGATGCAGGAAGAAAAAAAACAGTTGAAAAACAAACCTCCCTACTTTACCGAAAAGCAATACCGCAACAACCTGGATGGCAGCTATTACAATTTTGTAGATACGTATGCTACGCTTCTCTATCACAACGGCAACTTTGATGAAGCGTATAAGTGGGAGAAAGAAGCGGTGGAACACTTCAAGCGCAAGAATACCGGTATGAATGAAGTGTATGCCCTTCTTACAGAAAAAATAAAAGGCCCTGCTGCCGCACAGGCTGAGCTGGAAGCTTTTTTTGAAGAAGGCAAGTACACTCCGGCCATGAAGGAGCAACTGCAACGCTTGTACACCGCCGGTGGCAAAACAACGGCCGAATGGACGGCCTACGTTGGCTCCATAGAAGAAAGAGCCTACAATAAATTAAAGGCAGAACTGGTCAAGAAAATGATCAACCTGCCAGCGCCTCAGTTTGCCCTGAAAGACATGAACGGCAACCAGGTTGCGCTTTCCAGCCTGAAAGGAAAAGTGGTGGTGGTGGATTTCTGGGCTACCTGGTGTGGCCCCTGCATTGCTTCGTTCCCCGGCATGCAAATGGCCGTGAACAAGTTTAAGAACAATCCCGATGTTGTTTTCCTGTTTATTGATACCTGGGAGAATGATTCTAACCGCGTACAAAAAGTAACAGATTTCATTGCCAAGAACAAGTACGACTTCCAGGTGCTGTACGATGAAACCAAGACAAAAGACAGCGATGAGTTCAAGGTGGTACAGGAGTTTAACGTGGAAGGAATTCCAACGAAGTTTGTGATTGACCGCAACAACAATATCCGCTTTAAATCAGTTGGCTTTAGCGGCAGCGCCGATGCTACGGTTAGCGAACTGACGGCCATGATTGATATGGCTGCAGCCGAAAGTGGCGAGCCGATCAAAAAAGCGTTCTGAGTCTTTCATAAAAACAAAAAGCCGCACTGTTTAACAGTACGGCTTTTTGTTTACAAATAATTATCTCTTAAGCAGCATGACAGCGGGTAGGTAAGCAAATCCGCTATCTGTTCACGTCTTCTTCCTGATAAAAATCAGCTGCAGCATTTGCGACAGTTCCGGATGTAAGGCAGCAAACTTTTCCGGCTGCGAAAAAAAATATTCCGCGATCACCGCAAAACATTCTACCGGGCTGGTAGCCGCATACGGGTCAATGTCCGAAACTCCTTGCCGCACCTGCAGCATGGTTTGTTCCAATAATTCCTTCCAGTGCGGCACTTCTTTTCGGGGCAGTAAGATTTCAGGTACACCATCCAGTGTACCGTCCATTTTATCCACCAGGTGCACAAATTCATGAATGGCCGTATTGCGGTCTGTATCAGCATGAATAAAGCCCTGCCGAAGCTCCCATTTTGATAAGATCATTACATTTTGCAAGGCACCGGTACCTACCATTCCCGATATGGTTCGCTCATGACCATACTGCTCAAAATCGTTGTTGAAATTGCCGGGATAAAGAAGCACTTCCCGCAGGTTCACATACTCCCAATCCGGAATGTAATAAACCGGTATCGCCGCCGCCGCACCAACCAGTATCCTGTCCAGGTCCTCCACTTCGGCATTGGCGCCGGTGATCTTTACAGAAACAAGAAAGCGCTGCAAGCGGTCTTCAAATTTGCGTTTACCCGCATCATCCAGTTTGGCGTAGAACAACACGTAATCCTGCAGGATGTCTTGATAGCCTTCAGGCATGGCAAACGTTGCCACTCGCCGTTGTTTGAACACCAGGATGATCAACAGTGTGATCAGCGACAATACAAAAAGAATCTGCAGCACTGTTATCATGGGCTTGAAGATAACGCAAGGTTGTAAACGCAAGCGCTACTGCTGTTTGCCCGCTTCTTTTTTCCCCTCCCGGATGGTTTTTGCAGCTTCTTTTTCCGTAGTTTCATCAGGAGCCACTTCGGGCTGTTCTTCTTTTTTCTCCGGTTGATAATGCAATTTGATGTACATGGGGAAATGATCGCTGTTGACAGAGGCTACCCGGTCAATGGCTATTAGTTTAAAATGCGAACTGTGGAAAATGTGATCAAGGGGCCAGCGAAAAATGGGGTATTTCGCATGAAAGGTATTGTAGAAGCCCCGGCCCCGGCGCGGATCCAGGTAACCGCTTACTTCCTGGAAAAGCTCAGAAGTTTCAGACCAGGCCACATCATTGAAATCTCCGGCTACAATCACACCACCATCAAGTTTCCGGGCTTCCTTGGCCACCATTACAATTTCTGCATCCCGCTCAGTGGTTTCTTCGGCCTCACCGGGAAAAGGTGGCCGCGGATGCACCACAAAAAGTGTAATCCACTCACCTGAACGCAGTTTCACCCTTGTGCGGATGGATGGAATGTCTGGTTCCAATAAATAACGGGCTTCGGGGTTTTCCAACGGCTGCCTGGAATACAGGTGCATACCATACATATTGCTTAACGGAATGGGTATCCGGTATGGATAATCATTTTCAAGCACCGCCAATTCTTTCTGCCAGGTCGTATCCGTTTCGGTGGTAATGATGATATCCGGTGAATAGCTTTTGACAGTCTTGATCACTTCTTGATAGGCCGTATTGGTTTGTAGCACGTTACAAATAAAAAGGCTGATAGTCTCCTCTTCGCTAACACCAGGTTCGGCATTCAGTACCTGTTTGTGCCCAAAAGGCGTATAAGGCCAGGCCTTATAAATCTGTACAGCAATGACGGCCAGTAAAATCAACAGAAAAATAACTTCCCGCTTCCTGCGCCGGAAATAAAATGCCTGGTACCAGGCCAGGGCAAGAATGGCGATGATCAGTGTTTGTAGTCGCGGATAATCAAATACCCGGATATACCATTTTTTGGACGGTGATAAAGGCACAATGGTAGCTGCTACAGCAATGAAGGCCAGAAAGCCAAAGACCACCAAACCTGCGATATGAAAAACACGTTTTTGCAAAAAGGCCAGATTAATGATTACGCCATGCTTGTTCACCCAACTCCTGTCAGGCACATCATGGCAATGGAAAATGCAAAAACTCAGCCATGTACACGGAAGGAATTTTGCAACAGCCGACTGCAGTTTCCAGAAAAAATTTCCTCAAAATGCAAGGGGCAAAAATGGTGAATGGCCAGTGGCGAAAGAGCCGAAGCACTACTCACCACTAACCACTCACCATTCACGAAAGGTTCTGTGTACAGGTATCAATCGTCGTCGCCGTTGTCATTCCGCCTGTTCTCGCGACCAAAAACTTTGAAATCGTCGCTGCCAAACTTATAGGTAAAGTTGATGCGGAAGCTGCGCACATTTCTTCTGAAATACGATTCCTGGTAGAAGTTCTCCGTATCGTAGATGTTTCCAAAACGCTGCGAGTTGAAAATGTCGTTAATGTTGAATGACAGCGTTCCCCGCTTGTCTTTCAGGAATTCCTTGCGCAGGCCAAAATCAAGCTGATACTGCGCCGCATTCCGCCCTTGAACGGTTACTTCTTCCGATTCGTATTCACCTACCAATTGCAGGCCCAGATCTTTCAGCAAACCGCTTTGCGCTGCAAAACGCAGGTTGGCTGTGAGCTCGGCTTCCCAGTTAAAGCCGCTGTTACTTAGGCGATAGGCATCTGCATTCACTTTGCGGTACTGCATATCTATGGTGGGCACAATATCAAACTGTGGTGTGAAGCGGTGCTGCAGGGTCAGTTCCAATCCCAGGCGGTTGGTGCTGCGGGCATTGATAAATGTATTCAGAATAGCATTGGGATCGATGGCCGCATTGTTCAACCGCTGGTAAAGCGATGAACTGATCGTATCGCTGAACCGCGTAATGTCACGCAGGTTGTTGCGATAGTACACCACACCCAGGAAATTGCCTTTTTGGTAATTCTGGCTGTAGTTAAACTCGAAGGAGTTGACAAACTCGGGTTGCAACTCAGGGTTGCCCTGCCGCAGGTTAACGGGATCATTGATGTCGATGAATGGATTCAGTTGCCAAAAGTTCGGTCGGCGAATACGGCGGGTGTAATTCACCTGCAGTTCCGCATTATCACCTGCCTGCTTGGTTAAAAACACACTGGGAAACAAGGCATCAAAAAAGCGGTTGGCACTCCGTGGATAATCATAACCGAACTTTCTCGCACTATCAATCAACTCGCCTTCAAAACGGGAAACTTCGGCACGCAATCCTAATTGGTATCCAAACGTGTTGATCTTGTTAGAAAAAGAAAGATAGGCTGCGTTC
This sequence comes from Flavisolibacter sp., assembly GCA_035998945.1. GTDB lineage: Bacteria > Bacteroidota > Bacteroidia > Chitinophagales > Chitinophagaceae > Flavisolibacter. Next base: position 216,281 of record DASYHD010000018.1, read on the forward strand.
ACCCTTTCTGAATAGGCATAATTGTTACTGAGCGGAAGCAGCGTTTCCGATCCGTTCAGCAGCGAGTACGAAGAAAAATAACTGCGTTGTTTGTTGGTAAAAGAACGGGCCCCGGCTTCAAACTTTGAATTTTCTCCCAGCGGGTTGGTATAATCTACCTCAAAGGTGTATTGGTCATTGTTATTTCGACCGGCATTGCGTACCCGGGCAGGGGTGGCGTACAGTGTACCATCGGGCAGGAAAAAGGAGTTGACAATGTTGGAATTTTCATTCCCCCTGCCGTTGCTGTAATTCAGGTTAGCGCTGAGTTGCTGTCCTTGCTTGGGAAAACGATGGGTGTAATTCAATTGGGTGTTATACCGTTCAAACCCATTCTCCGCTTCGGCACGGCGCAGGCCATAGCGCTCCATTATTTTATTGCTGTTGAGATATTCCTGGTCCTGGGTTTCCTCGTTGGAGAAGGTACCTTTTACAATGTTCTGTGTAAGCGATAAGGTGTTGCGGATGGAGGCAAAAAAGTCAAGGCCGAAACGAATGGACCGGAAGCGACGCATACGGTCGGTGGCAGAGTACTGGTTGAAATAATCTTCTACAACACCGTTGCGTTTGTTTTGCCGGAAGGTGCGTCCGCGGGCCAGGCCACCGGACTGGTTGTACCCGCCGGTGGCAAACAGGTTTACTTTTCCCTGGCGTGCATTGATAGAAAGGTTGCCGTTGAGAATAGAGGGATGCCCGCCACCCACTGTTGCGATACCATTCAGGCCCATACGGCGGTTCCGTTTCATCACAATATTGATGATACCGGCCGAGCTGGAAGCGTCAAATTTAGCCGATGGGTTGGTGATAAGTTCAATGCGTTCGATCTGGTCAGCCGGAATCTGGTCGGGTGTTAGGATTGTTGGCCTGCCGTCTACAAAGATCTGCGGCTGTGCATTGCGCAGTTGCACGCTGCCTTCCGCATCCACCGACACCGACGGAATGTTGCGCATCACATCAAGCGCCGTTCCGCCGGCGGTGGTAATATTATTTTCTACTGAAAAGATTTTCCTGTCGATCCCCATCTGCAATGCCGGACGCTGCTGTGTTGTGATTACCACGTTGCCCAGCACCTGGCTTTCGGGTGCAATGGACACATTGCCAAGATCGGTAAAACCATCCGGTGGTAGGGTGATGACCCTGCTCCAGGGTGTATAGCCTATCCCAGTGATGGCTACCCGAAAACTATCTGCCCGAGGCAACCGTTCAAAAACAAATTCACCGTTTCCCCTTGTAAACTGCCCCCGTATCAGGCTGTCGCTGCCCGAGGTATCATACATGAACAACTGCACACTGGCGGCTTCCAATCCGCGTCCGGTATTTTGATCTACCACCTTACCTATGATACGCTGCTGTTCCAGTTGAATCTGCGGGCCTACAGGCCCCTGTGGCTCTTCTCTTTCTACCTGGGCTTGAATCGAAAGTCCGCAAAGCACGAAAAAGAAACCGAGTACACTTTGTTTCATACGTCACTTGTTTATACAAAAGAATGGATGCAGTTTATCATCCGGTTGCGGATTGCGAAGGTAGCCTATGACCTTACGGCAATAAGAGTGCCGGGTGAATTTCTAATTGAATTGTAATGCTTTTGTGTAATGCACCCTCCAATGTTAAAAAACGTTAACGCGGAAACCAAACCCGCACGATCTTGTCGCCTTTGATTTCGTAAATAGCCAGGCCATAGAACTTCCGGCCACCCTCGCCCCAAATCTCTTCATGATCGACTACAATATTGTCTTGCACAATACGGTTCAGCAGGTTGCAGTACAGCGTTTTAGCCGTGTTCAGAAAACTGTATTGTTTGCGCATGGCTTCTTTGCCTTTTACCTGCAGCTTGTTGGTCTCCAGTTCATAGATCTCTACATCTTCGGCATAGGGTTCCAGAAAGGCCTCCAGGTTATGTGCATTATAGGCAAGCAGTTGCTGGTCGGCCAGTTCTTCGGGTGTTGGTTTCAGAAGCGAATCCGGCTGCAACACGGCTCCCCTGTTGATCACCACAGCAATACTTTGCCAGTTGCGGAAATCTTCGATGGGATTTTTAGAGAGGAGTAACAGGTCGGCACGCAGACCTTTTTTCACTGCGCCAAATTCACCTTCTTTCCCTACCGCCTTTGCGCCATTGATGGTGGAAGCCTGCAGCAGGTCCCAGCCCCTCATTCCACTTTGTTGCATAGCAGCCAGCTCATCGTAATACGACGACACGTGTTGGGTTCCAATATTGCCGGCATCGGTACCGGTGGCAATGATCACACCTCCGTTGGCAAGCCGCTGCAGGTTCACTCTCCGAATAGAATCTTCCCTTTCAGATGCAGTAACATTCCGAAGGGCATAAGCCCGGTACCGATTCACCAATGCCGTATCCTTTGCCGCAGGCAGGTTGTAGAGCGAAGCCAGCGGCGTTGGATGAGCATAGCGATAATCATCAGGCGTAGGTTGATAAGCCTGTGCAAAAGTTTTCATGTAATTACCGGCAACTACCATCGTTGGTGAAATCACGGTTCCTTTTCTCTTTAGCAGAGAGACAAATGCCTCATCAATTGGTTCATCCTCCACACCGTGCACCAGCAGATCGGCACCGGCTTCTACAGCCAGTTGGGCAGTGATGCGTTCTGTAGCGTGTACGGCTATCCGTAAATTGTTTTTGCGGGCTTCATCAATGGCAGCCTGCACCAGCGGCAGGCTGGCCCGGGCTGCGCTGTCTTTATTTCGCCCCAGTAAAATGTACCAGATCTTGATAAAATCCGGTTTGTATGGCAATTGCCTGCGTACATAGGCCCTGGCTTCTTCCGGTGTTTTCATCAGGTAAAAAGGCTCGTCATTTCCTAAACCTTTAAAGACCTCGGGTTCATACGTTGTCAATAGCGGACCGGTCATGTATACCGTGGGGGCATAGGCTTTGTTGCGAAAGGTATCACGTTGCTGCAGGAAGTTGACAGTAGAACCCACATCAATGACTGATGTAATGCCTGCCCTTGTATAACGCCGCAATTGGGCTTCCATGTTCTGGCGGGTCCAACGGATCTCTTCTTCATACGGCTTGTTTTTACGCAGATCGATGGCATCTGGCCGGGTGTAGATACCGCCGCTCTGGAAGAAATGCACATGCGCATCTACCAGACCGGGCATCAGGAATTTGCCACTGCCGTCAATCACTTGCGCACCGGCCGGAGCCGGCAGCTTTTTGCCCACAGCAGTGATGATTCCATTCTGCACCAGTACATCCTTGCCAGCCACCAGCTTTTTATTTTCGACATCTACAACGGTTGTATTGCGGACCAACACTTGTGATTTTACCTGCAACAGGCAGACCATAAAGAAAAAGAAGAGCAGTATTCGCATGCAAGATGATTTATGTGCATGAATATACCACAGATTGTATGTCACACAACTTTGGCTACAACGCTGATTTCCGGTAACCGCCTCACAATTCGTGTTGCGCTTTTTTCAGTTCACCCTGTAAAATATTCACCCCTTAACTTTTGCGTTGCTTTCAGCTTTGGGTTGTTGCTTCTTTGTAGGGCAAAACAAACTGAAATGAAGAAGATTCTTTACACACTCTTAGCCTGCGCCACCACTTCGCTGGCTTTTGCCCAAACAACTGACATTGAAAAAATAGAAGATCGCTATAAACAACGTTTTGGATTGAAAGCCGGTTACAACTGGTCGTATGTTACGGGCAGCAAAGAAGGCTTCAACCCAAGCAATCACAGCGGCTTTATGGTGAGTGCCTTTTACGCCCCCACCTCCCGTACAGGCAAAGGTTTCCGTTCGGAGATCGTATTCTCCCGCCAGGGCTATTCCTTCGACAATGGCGGCAAAAACACCGATGTCATGAACGACTACATCTACCTGCCGCAATTGGTGACGTTCGGCATTGGCCGGTTTTTTCAGCTGCAGGCGGGTGCACAGATCGGCGTGCTGCTGAATTCGAAAATGAGTGGCGCCAAAGACAGCACCATCACAGGACTCATGAACCGCATTGATTATGGCTTTGCAGCCGGTGTTGAATTGAACCCGGTAAAAGGATTCCTGATTGGCGGCCGCTACAACCTCGGACTGGGAAAACTTTACAAACAATATGAAACCACGACCTCCAATCCTGGCTCTTATCCTTTACCTTTTAACCCTGAAACCACGAACCTGAAAAACGGCGTTGTGCAGTTTTTTGTGGGCTATCGCTTCTAACACCTATACGAAACCGTTATTACAACCAGCGTGGTGAGCCTGTAGCTCGCCACGCTTTGTTTTGCAGCAGACAGGTCAATATTTCTCCACCATATCAAATGCCTGTTCGTTGATGTCTGCCTGACGGGATTTGTACCGGATCTTCCTGCTGCCGATGGAAAGAATGAGTAGGGCTGAAAGTGCACAACCAGCCATAACGCCGGTCATAGGTAAAGCCGTGCCGTTGAAGAAAACACCAACAAGGGCAGATGCCACTGCCCCCATACCCATTTGAATGGCGCCCATTAAAGCCGAAGCAGAACCGGCTTCTTTGCTGAACGGCGCCATAGATAGCGCCGAAGCATTGGGGAAACTGAATCCCTGGCAACAGAGAAACAAAAAGATCAGGAAGATGGTGGTGTACAGGTTCAGCAAACCGGCAGCAGTGCCTATCGCCAGCAAAAGACCCACCGTTACCTGAACGGTTAAGACTGTACGAATGATCTGTTCACTGCTGTGCTTTTTCAGCAGCAGGTTGTTCAACTGGCTGCTGGCGATAAGTCCACCTGCAACGATAGCAAAAATCCAACTGTACTGTTGTTCGCTGACATCAAACAGCTCCATGAACACATAGGGCGAACCTGATAAATAAGCGTATAAACCCGCCGAAGCCACGGCACCAGTCAGTGCATAGGTATAAAACTGCGGATCTTTTAGTACAAACAAAAACTTGTTGACGATGGGTTTTGGCCGGAGGGAAAAGCTAGGATCAGGTTGTTTGCTTTCGGGCAAAGAAAAGATCACGGCCAGCAGCAACAGTACGCTCATGACGGCCAGCACCAGGAATACCGAATGCCACCCAAACGCCGTAATAAAGAACGAACCTGCGGTGGGTGCAATGATTGGCGAAACACCGATGACCAGGATCAGCAGCGAGAAGACCTTTGCATTTTCCGAAACGGGAAAAACATCGCGTACAACAGCCCTTGGCGCCACCATACCCACACAGCCGCCAAGCGCCTGCAGAAACCGAAAGCCGATCAGCATTTCGATACTGCCGGCCACAGCACAACCAAGCGAAGCAAGAATGTAGATAACAAGTCCTATATAAAGCGGCCGCTTACGGCCAAAGCGATCGAGCAGCGGACCCCACAGCATTTGACCCACACAAACCCCCACAAAATAGCTGGAGAGCGAATAGGAAACCCGGTCTACCGAAGTTTGCAGGTCGGCGGCAATCACCGGGAAACCGGGCAGGTACATGTCAATCGAAAATGGGCCAAGGGCAGAAAGTAAACCCAGCAACAGGATCAAGGAAAAACGGCTCTTCGGTGTCTTCATCATTCGTTTCTTTGAAATTCTTCTACAGCAAGCCTTTTCGTGTCAATCAGCCGGCAAAGTAAAGCCATTCCTGCGTTGACTCCATTTTTCATTCCAGTTTAGCGGAAGTTATCCCCGAGACTTCAGGGCCGAAGTTCGTGTAGAGGGGTATCGCTTTCCACTTGTTTGATGCCGTCAAAACTGTAGCTTAGCAACATGTCCTTCGAACCCGGTCAACAGGAAAACGCTTTTCACCAACTAAAACAAACTGTTCTTGCCATTCATCCTTTTACAGAAGAAGACTGGCTTTGCTTCAGCAAACCGTGGAAACTTCGCCGCGAAGGCCGCAGGCAAACAATTACGGTTGCGGGTAGCCGTGAACCTTATCTCTACTTTGTAGCCGAAGGTGTGCAACGGGTTTTTTACCTGGATGAACAGGAACGGGAAGCCACTTTGCTGTTTACCTATGCACCTTCGTTTGGCGGCATTGTAGATGCCTTCCTGCAACAGCAGCCGTCAGCTTATTATTACGAAACGTTGACGCCTTCTCTTTTCCTGCAACTGTCGTATCCCGAACTGCAGCAACTCCTGCAAATGGTACCGGCCGCTGAAGTCTTTGTACGCAAGGCACTTGCTGCCAGCATGCATGGCCTGCTGCAACGCATGGTTGAGCTGCAATGTTTTTCTTCGGAAGAAAAGTTCAGGCAGTTGCTCCGGCGCAGCCCGCATATTCTGCAACTGGTGCCGCACAAATTCCTGGCAAACTATCTTGGCATCAACCCCACTAATTTCAGTAAGCTGCTGAACACCATCCGCATCTGAAATCTTGGTTTTTACCAAGATTCTTGCCTGCCAATCATGTGATGTTTGTATTCTAAAACACATCATTATGAAAGCGAACAAATTCCTGCAATGGTCTTCTACCGGTTATGTTATTTTCTCGGCCCTTAGTGTTCTTTCAGTCAGCGTAATGGCTCTTTTCAGCCCGCAGGCTGTAATGGATCTGGTTGCCACCAAACTTCCCAACAACGATGCTATCAGTTCGATCCGTGGCGTGTACGGTGGTGTAGGTCTCACCTTTGTCCTCTGCATGCTTTACACCCTTCGCCGCAACCGGATGGAAAGCCTTGCCCTGCTCGGCGTTTTCTGGGGTCTTTATGCCATCTCCCGCATCCTTACCATCTTTGCCGATGGCAGCCTGGGAGCATTCGGAAACCAATGGCTGGCCATTGAAGTGGTGTTTTGCCTTACAGCCGTGGTGCTGCGCTGGTTCAACCAAAAGAGAGCAGCATAAAAGCAAAGGGCAGGTGGTTTGTAACGAACACCTGCCCTTTTTAAAAGGATCTAACTTTTGCCTGTAATCACATCAGCTGCTTTTTCCAGGAAATTTTTGTCTCCTGCCGCATTCATCATTTGCTCAGCCTGCGCATGAGAGGTAGGATCGGGAGTGCCTAATACCGGCACATCACCAAATGGTCTTGCCTGCTCTACGCGGAAAGTACCTTTTCCATCGATTGACGGTCCTGTTGTAAAACGGCCCTGCGGCATTGGAGCATCGTCAATTCCGGTAGTAAAAAATGTATAATTCACATCTTGGTTTTCCATCTCCTGCGGGAAACTGTTGGGGATGGGATGTGCTGCCGGTCCACCCATTTCTTCCAGTGCTGCCATCCACTGGTTCTGGTGCATGGTATCTCTTGCTATCAAAAATGCCAGCATATCCTTCATGCCGCGGTCATCCGTCATTTCATATAAACGTGTAGCCAGCAATCTACCGGTCGATTCTGCAACTACGTTAGCGTGCATATCGGCTGCAATATTGCCGCTGCTCACTACCCAGGAACCGTTGAACGGAACCCCGTTGGCATCAGCGGCCATAGCACCCAGGCCTGCCGAAAGAAAATGACGCACATCGGTACCACCCATCACTGCGCCCACGGCACCATCGCTTTTTGCCATTGCTTCTTTTACATCGGCCGAAGCGCCTTCAAGGTTCAGTGCAACTGCTGTTGCCAGCATCTCTATGTGGGCTATTTCTTCGGTGCCGGTGTTGAGAAGCATGTCGCGGTACTTCATAGGCCCTCTTGTATTCCAGGCCTGGAAAAGATATTGGAGACAAACACGGATCTCCCCTTCAATGCCACCGATGGCCTGTTGTAACATTCTTGCAAACTGAGGATTGGGCTTTTCTACCCGCACAGGAAACTGCAGTTTTCTGTCGTGATAAAACATAGATTGTTGTTTAAATTGAAAAATTATTGGCAGGGAGCAGCCACAAATAATCTGCCTTTTAAACCTGAGCGACAGATTAATTTTTCATGAACGGGGGCAAGAGATAGCACTTTGCTTTTCCAGCAACAATCACAGTTGATGAGCTAACACTATAAAATAATAGCTGTCGCCAAAAGGTAGTTACGGTTGGTCACTATATCTTTTCCGGCAAACTGCCACTGGGCAAATATTGCCACGTACATGATACCAGTTAAACATCCGCTGCAGTGGCAACAACCATTTCGGTATTGGTGATTTTTTCTACATCTATAAACAAAGAGCGTCTCCTGCGGAGACGCTCTTCAACAAAAGGAGCAAACAACCTTACGTGGTTTTGTTTCTGCCCTTTGTACTGTTGGAATTGCGTTCGTTTTCTACATTCCGGATGATCTCATTAGTAGTGCCGGATTCGGTACCAATTCCGCCCGTACGATCGGTGTTGCCGGTATAATCATGACCACTCAAGGCGTTGGCACTGCCAACCCGCAAACGGTTCTCCACGTTGCGAACGCCGGAAACAGATTCTACCAGATCTTCGGCCCTCCGCTTTTCTTCGCGGCTGTTTACCGTACCGCTTAGGATCACTGCATCGTTATCAATCTGCACACTAATGTGGCTCGCATCCACCCGGTCATCATCGGTGAGGCGATCGCAAATGTCCTCCCGAATCCGGTCTTCTGACCGGCGGTAATCGCTTGGCCCCTTTCCGCGGTGGCTCATGTAATTCCGGTTGCGGTCACGATCGTTGCGGTCATCGTCATCGCTACTGAACCAGCCGGTTACTTTGTCTTTGGTACGATCCCACCAGCCTTCATTATCATCGCGGCGGTAATCACGATCCTGATTGCCAGCATTGCGGTTGCGGCTCCAGTCGCGGTTGTAATCGCCGCCCATGTTGCCATAGCCGCCGGAGTTTCCATAGTTGCTGCGGTAGCTTCCACCATAGTTGTTTTCTCCGCGATTGCCGTAATTGCGGTCGCTGTTGAAATTACCGGTATCCACACGACCGCGGCCCCAGTCCTGGCGGTCGTAGTCATTGCCCCAGTTGCCACTGCTTTGCTGCTGCCGATTCCATCCGGCGTCACTGCTCCAGGAATTTCCCCTGTTTTCCCTTTGGCGGTTCCAGTCCTGGTGGCCATAATCGTTGCCGTAACCGGCATTGCCATAGCTGCCCCTGTTTTCATTCCCGTACCGTCTCCAGTCTTCATTACGATTACTGCCCTGGTAGCCATAGCTACCCGAATTGCCGAACTGCGTGTTTCCATAATCACGGCTGTTGTAGCCGCGGTTATCATCATTATCGGGGACATAGTTTACCCGGTTGTAATTGCTATCGTCTTCCGTATTACCCATTCCATGTGCCGAGTCGCCGCTGTAACCAACATCTCTTTTGTCCTGGTTACCGCCGTACCCGCTACCGCCGTACTGCTGTCCTCTGTTACGGTTCTGCATCCAATCGCTATCCTGATTATAGCGGTTTCTTTCTCTTTCCCAATCCTGGTTGGATTGCTGGTTAAAATTTCTGTCAGCCATACGATAAGATTTTTAATGGTTAAAAGGTGGGTTGAGTAAGCAATAAATAGAACGGAAAAAATTATGCCTTAGCTCATGAAATCAACACCCATCGGCCTCGTCAAATTGATGAAATCATTTGGGATTATAGCATCTTCTTCTGCACCAAAGTTGTTATGAAAAACGCCCTGCCTGCTTTGGTACGATAGTTATACAAAGGAAAGAAAACAGAGAAGTGCATGGTACAAAAACAACCGGCAGCGTTGCCCAAGGAATTGAAGGGAATGGAATGGATTGCGCGGTGGATGGATACAAAGTTTCGTATCCCGGGAACAAATTTCCGTTTTGGACTGGATGGCTTGCTGGGCCTGATTCCAGGTGTGGGTGATCTTTCCACATTTGCTGTCTCAGGCTACCTGGTTGTATTGATGGCACGTAATGGCGCCAGTGGATATGTACTGGCCCGCATGATCCTGAACATTGTAATTGATGCAGCACTGGGTGCCATACCGTTTATTGGCGACCTGTTTGATTTTATACACAAAGCCAATTCAAAAAATATGAAACTGATGCAACAGTACTACCAGCAGGGCCGTCATCGCGGCAGCGCCTGGCGAGTGATTATCCCGGTGTTGATTGTACTGGGATTGATCCTGGCAGGCATCATCTGGTTGCTGTACAGGCTGATCACCAGTTTGTTTTAGCGCTAACCATTGTGCGTCTTACAATCTTTTTTAACGACAACTGGCATAATCCTTTTGGCTAATCTCCCGGTGCGTTTAACAGGATGGCGTATGGATTTGCTGTTTCAAACAAAGAACCTGATAGAATGGGGCGGTATTGCACTGATCATTATTTTGATTTTTGCCGAAACCGGGTTGCTGCTCGGGCTGATTGTTCCCGGAGGCGAAACCCTTGTATTTACCTCCGGCCTGCTGGTGAGTACCGGCACACTTGATATTTCTATTGTCCTGTTTTTCTTCTTGTTGGCCCTGGCAGCCATTTGCGGTGACAGTGCAGGGTACTACATCGGACGCCGTTTTGGTAAAAAGCTTTATCATAAAAAAGACACCTGGTATTTTAAAAAGCAATACCTGCACATGGCGCACGATTACATTGAACGACACAAAAAAACATCCATCATAGCCGGTAAGTTCTTCCCCGTGGTGCGGCCTTTCACACCGGTGATTGCAGGCATTACCCGTATGCCGCGACGAAACTTTTATGCACTCACATTGCTGGCAGTGATCCTTTACCTCGGGTTGTTTTTGTTTACGGGTTATTTTCTTGGAAACAAATTTCCTGACATCAAAAACTACCTGGGTTTTATTCTCCCCGCCTCTGTTATTCTCCTGCTGGTACCGGTGTTTCTGCAGATACGAAAGAACAAACGCAGGATGAAAACAAAAGAAAATGCTGACAGCGAAGAAGTAACCGGTTAAGCCATACATGGATAGGGCAGCATCATCCAATGACACAGCATTCCGCTGCATAAAAGTTGGCATTGAATTTTAGTACACATTTTCTGGAAAGTATCTTTTTATGAATACAGAACCTCAACACATGCAGGACAATAAACAGCAACAACAGTCAACACAAAATACAGAAGGCGGCGAACAGGTTAAAATATCGCAACCGCATATCGACAGGCCGGAAGGACCATTTGAGCACTCTGGTGAAACCTCCGGCTGGACAAAAGAGGAAGCGGAAGAAAAAGAGCAACAGGAAGACTCCCAACAGCAATAAAGGTGTGCCGTTGTACTGGAACCGGATACATGAACTGTGTTGTGCCGGGGAATAGTCACAGCAGCTACGGATCTTCCTTTGTGTGCTTTTCTTCAATGGTGTAATAGCTGATATGACCGGGCAGGTAAAGAGGCTGCCGGTAATGCCGTGCCCACTCGATGGTGAAAGCAGCGCCGTAATAATTCAGCAGCGAGATGTAAAACACAAAGAGCTGCAGCAGCACCAGCGAAGCCGAAGCCCCGTAAACGGAAGGAAGACTCGTGCCCGAAAGTGCCGCCTGCAAAATTACCCGGCCAATGGTAAATAAGATGGTGGTAAACAGCGCCCCTGCCAGTACCGTTTTCCACTGCGGCCTTGCATCGGTGATGTAACGGTACACAAACGTAAACCAGATCCAGGCGATTACGACTGAGCCCAGAAAGCGGTATACTGTTTTAAAATAAACGGAGGCAATCGGGGATATGTCGGCAATGGCGTCGCCCAGAAAACTTTGCAGGCTTTGTCCTACCAGGCTGGCTACCAGCAAAGCACCCGCTGCCACAATCAATGTCACGGAAAAGAGCCGTTTTTTTAGCCGGTAGCCTATGCCTTTGTTCTGTACTGTTTTGATACGCCACAATCGCTCCACAGAATTTTTAATAATGGAAAAAAGCGTAGAGGCACTGAAAAACAGGAACAGGATCAATGCGACATCCACATACCACAGACCCGAAAGTTGCTGAAGACCATTCATGATACGGTTTAGCTGCTGTACACTGTCATCCGGTGCCGATTCGGCAAACTTCTGAATGATCCGTTCCCTGATGGTTGCTTCGCCCAATACCGAACCTAGGACCTGTATGATTATAATGAAGATGGGTGCGATGGAAAACGTGGCGAAAAAAGCCGTTGACCCCGCCAAATGTAGAGGACTGTTGCTCTTTAAACGTTTCGCCGCTTTTTTGAGCACACGCCAAAAACCAGCAGCGGTAATGGAGAAGGTATAGCCGGCGATTTTCTTTTTCATACAAAAACAGTTTACAACACGGTGCCAGTGCGCACTAGTTTACGCCATCAATGCATAAGAAAAATAATGCCGTGCCGGGAGCTGGATATATGACAGCGATCAAAACCAGCTATTTGTCTTCCAGTTCAATCCATACCGGTGCATGATCACTGCTTTTTTCCCAGCCCCGTACCTCTTTATCCACACCGGCCGATTGCAAACGGCCGGCTGCAGAATCGTTCAGCAGAAAGTGATCGATGCGCAAACCGGCGTTGCGCTTAAACGCATAACGGAAATAATCCCAGAATGTATAAATCGTATCGTTGGGGTAGAGTTTGCGCAGGGCATCGGTCCAGCCCTGTGCCAGCAGATGGTGAAAGGCCTCGCGGCTTTCGGGCCGGAACAAAGCATCCTCCACCCAGCGTTCGGGTTTGTACACATCTTTTTCGGTAGGAATTACATTGAAGTCGCCGGTGAGAACAACTGGTGTCTTTTCGTTCACCAGCCCCGCCGCATGGGCGGTGAAATGTTCCATCCATTTGAGTTTGTAATCGAACTTAGGCCCCGGCGCCGGGTTGCCGTTGGGCAGGTACAAACCGCCAACAATAACACCATTCACCTCCGCTTCAAGGTAACGGCTTTGTTCATCTTCTTCATTTCCGGGCAGTCCCCGCACCCTTTCCTGCGGCTCGCCAATTCTTGAAAGGATCGCCACGCCGTTCCAGCTTTTCTGCCCCTGCCAGATCGCACTGTAGCCGGCACCTTGTATTGCTTCCAGTGGAAATTTTTCCTGCGGCGCTTTTAGCTCCTGCAGGCATACCACGTCCGGCGATTTTTCGGTTAGCCACTGCAGTAAGACTGGCAGTCTTGCCGAGATGCCGTTGACATTATAGGTTGCTATTTTCATCGTTCGTTATTTGCCGTTTGAAGAATTTCAATGAACAATCAGGATAACGCTAATGCATTTCCTATTTGCCTGCAGTGGCAAACAAATCACCTTTGTTCCACTGCGGTCTTGCCGTTGTTTGCGCAATGGAATACGAGATCAGGAAATTTAGTTGCACATAAGTTTTTGCGGCAGCAAAATCAAAGATGCCGTCCATCTGATCGGCAGGCTGATGATAATATTTAGCCCGCCACTCCCTTACAAACTTTACCAAGTCAAACCCCGGTACATTGGTTTTATTGCCATACTTGATGTGCAAAGCCGGAATGCCATTCATGACAAAGCTGTACTGATCGCTGCGCACAAAACGGTTCTCAGAAGGCTCCGGGTCTTTTTCCACATCCAATCCCAGTTGACCGGCCGCAAACTTCACATGGTCCATGATTGTAGAATGTTCTGCACCCAGGGGCACCACTGAAAGCAAAGGCGCTATCAGGGTAGGCATGTCCGTGTTCACATCGGCAACAATTGCCCCTTTTGGCACGGTTGGATTGGCAGCAAAATAAGAAGAGCCAATCAGGCCCATTTCTTCACCTGTTACCATTACAATCAATACCGAACGTTTGGGTTTGGCACCGGATGTTTTGTAGATCCTTGCAATCTCCAGCAAAGAAGCCACACCCGAAGCGTTGTCGTGGGCACCATTGTAAATAGAATCTCCCGCCACCGGGCGGCCCACACCGGTGTGATCGAGATGCGCCGAGTGCACCACATATTCGTTCTTCAGCGTTTTGTCTGAACCCGGTATCAGGCCTATGATGTTGTAGCTTTCAAAATCGCTATGTGCGGTAGTATAGGCAACAGCCAGCCGATAAGGTAACTGGAACGAAGAAGGTTTGCCACTTTTGATGGCCGCCAATGTCTGCTGCAGACTTTTTCCGGAAGCGAGGAAAAGACGGGAAAGCAGCCCCCGCGAACCACTCATGGCAAAGGAAAGATTGCCGGTAAACCTTCGTCCGTATGCGGCTGTCTTTGCAGGATTGAGGGCTACGTTGTGCTGAACAACGGGAGTGGCCACAGCCGCCGGCCGTGCAGGCATATCAATGAGCAAAACGCCGGCAGCACCTTTTTGTGCGGCTGTACCAAACTTATTACCGGCGTTGGAAAAATGCGCAGTGAGGGTTGATTGCATGCCGTCCGGTGCACCGGCCACCAGCACCACGATCTTTCCTTTTACATCAATGCCCGTATAATCAGAATAGCCACCGGGAATATCGACGCCGTAACCGGCAAATACAAGTTCGCCTTCAGTAGCCACTGTGGTATGCAAGGGGTGCGGAATGGGTGAAAAATCGCGGAAGAATTGCAGCGAATCGGTATTACCGGCTGCATCTTTCAGTACCGCTTTGGCCGAAGCATTGTCCAGCACCGATTTACGGATAACCAGTTTTTGTGTATAGCCACCGGCATCGCCACCTGGCGCAATGCCCATTTGTTTTAGTTGTGTGGTAACATAATCCACAGCCATCTGGTAACCCTCGGTACCCGGCAAACGCCCTTTCAGTTTATCATCGGCCAGGTAAGCGATGTGCGAACGGATCGTAGTGGTGTCAATCCTGTTCATGGCCTGTTGAATGTTTTTGGTAACCTGCACCGGTTGCGCACAGGCTATCAGCGAAGCAAACCCGCAGCATAAAATGAACAATTTCTTCATGCGGACAAGATAGAGAAATTATGAAAATGGTCTCCCACTTCCATTTGTGCACAACGGCCATGTTTGCGGGTTTCCTACCGATTCAATCAAACAGCAATCATTAAACGATCTTATTTAACCGCATGAGTAAAACACTGGTAATAGGTATGCAGTTTTTCACTTTTTATCCCCGATCTGCTTATTACTGATCAGAAGGCACGATTGTTTAAGCCTCTCTTTAAAATTTATTTATGGCAACACTTGTGAACCTGCGGAATTTACTGGAACATGAAATTGAAGATCTCTATTCAGCCGAAGAACAGATTATCGAAGCACTTCCGGCTATGGCAGATTCGGCTACGAACCGCGAATTAAAGAAAGCTCTGAAGGAGCACCTGCGTATTACCAAGGAACAAAAAAGAAGACTGGACCAGGTAAAAAAAATCTTGCGCAAAGACAGTAGTGAAGAAGGCGATGCAGGCTTTCTGGAGCGGATGTTTGGCGGTGGCGGTACGAAGTGCAAGGGCATGGAAGGCCTGATCAAAGAGGGGAAAAAAGTAATGGACGAGGATATGGAGCCTTCGGTAAGAGATGCCGCCATTATTGCTTCTTCGCAGAAGATAGAACATTACGAGATCTCGGGTTATGGAACAGCAAAAGCATACGCAAAACAATTAGGTCTTCGCGAAGTAGAGCGGATCCTGGCCACAACCCTGAAGGAAGAATACACAGCCGACAAAATGCTGAATACGCTTGCGCTGAGCAATGTGAACCTGAAAGCGGAAAGAGGAAGTGCCAGCAAGGCAGCGGCAAAATCACCTGCTAAAAAAGCTGTACCCAAAAAGGCATCAGCAACAAAAAGTGCTAGTCGTAAAATGGCAGCAAGATAAAGCGACACTAGTGCCTTTGGTGAAAGGCCTGTACAACAGAGATGAAAAGCTTGTAAAAAGCCGAATGCCGGATGAAGCAAAAGCCGGTTTATGGAAGAAATGTTGAATAAGGAGTAGCATAGTAGCACAGGCTTTTTCTCTCGTTGAAATTATGGAGTGTGGTTCCTCTCCCGAAGTATTTATACTTTCCAAGCCTCTATACCAGATACAAGTCATGCCCGGCAGAAATCATCAGCCGGCATGACTTATACTTTAGCTAGTTCAGTTTGCTGTCTCGGGGCTGATGGTCGTATTAACCTCCGTAATAGAAGTCACAGGAAAGCCGCCTTTCTTTCCATGTTCCCTGATCAGTTCTTCATTGGCGGCTTTGTACACACAAACTATTTTATTACCGGTAACGTAGCTGTGCACCCACTGAATACCCTTCATGTCTTTAAGTACCGTGCAGGATTTCTGGGATACAGCTTTCAGGTCGGCAGGTGTCAGCATTCCCGCACCAGAAATTTCCCTTTCAATCAGGTAGGTCCTCAGCGAGGCATCATTCGCAGACTTTTTATCCGTTTGTGCCATAGCGCTAAAAGCAGCGAAAAACAGGAAAGCAACCAGCAGGATGTGTTTTTGTGTGTACTGTTTCATAAACAAGATTTTATTGGTTTTGCAATAATCAAAAGTACTCCTGCCGGCAGTCGGGAGGCTATAACAAATCATTCAATTAATAGTAAAATTCACTCACGAAAATTTCGTGGGTAATGCATGCGAATAATGCTTGCAAACATTTCCGCTACTGCTTACATCAATCGTATTGTCAGAGGAAAGAACAGTCTAACAACTCAGGCACTGCCTTACACCCTGTCCATATAAGCAAGCGGCAAAAGGCCAAACCTGGACTTAAAACACTTGGTAAAATAAGAAGGACTGGTAAAGCCGTTATCAAAGCTGACTTCTGCTACGGAGTGTTGTTTATGAGATAATTGTTCCAATGCTTTTTGCAACCGGAATTCTTTCAGCAATGCATTGGGAGAGAGACCAGCATACGCCAGTGTTTTCCGGTAGAGCTGCGATTTGCTTACGCCCATGGACTGGCAGTAATCATCAAGAAGAAAACCCGGTTCCTGGTAATTTTCTTCCATTGAATTGCACAACAGGAAGAGAAATGTCTCATCAGCTGTTGATAGTTTTTGTAAAATGTTGCCAGCTTTTTGCAAAACATCGTTTGTTACCAATTCGGCTACTGCTGATGTCACGACAGGTTGAGATGTTCGCGAAACAAAACACATCTGGTTAGCAGCCTTGATGGTGTCGCCAAAAAGATTGTTGTTTTTGGCTATCGGCTCACCGGCACTGATGCTGATGCGCAGGCCTGCTTCTTCAGGCACCTGCTCCCTGATTTCAAGTGCACAGCTAACAGCTTTTGTTGCCGATGTAAAAGAGGCCAGCAATCCTTTGCCCCTGTACTCCGCTCTGCTGCCGCCATGTTTTGCCAGCGCCTCTCCTATACGGTGATGGTATATCGCCTGCACCTGCTCTGCTTTTTCCGGGCCGAGATAGAACTTCATCAATGCAAAATCCTGCATGGTTACCAGCAACAAAACGCGAAAGGATGGATCGTGAAATACTTTTAATCCATCATCAACCTGGATGTCCTCCTCAGGGTCGCTTACCCTGCCAAGAAAGGATTCCACCAAGGAAGTCTGCACTTCAATGATGCGATGCGGCACAAGGCCATGTGCCTGGGTATGCATTTCTGTTACCGCCTCTTTGCTTGGTGCATCAATCAGGCAAAAAACATGGCCCCGCAATTCATCTACCCAATAGGTCATGCATTTGCAACTGAACTGCTCTTCAACTTCCACGTCCAGTTGATGCGCCTCGGCAACGCCGCGGGCTTTTACACCGGGAACAATGTGCAGGTCCATATAGATCGGCATAGGTGATATTTATTGTTAATATACTAAAAATCAAACAGCATGTTTGTCAACCGTTCAATTGTACTTATTACTCCACGCAAATTTTCATACCGGTGGCACACCTTCCGGTGCTTTTTCGTAGCTTGACGCCCATCACAATTTTCATCCTCTAAATCTGCTCATTTGAAACGGAAAGATTTTTTGCAGCTATCTGCCATGGGTCTGGGTGCCCTCATGATCCCGGACTATTTATACAGCCGCCCGGTTGATGCTTCGCAACTGCTCGACAACGGTATAGATACAAAAGCCAAAAAGGCACTTGCCGATGCAGCGCTGGCCGAAGCCAAAAGGGGCGGCGCTACTTATGCAGATGTGCGCATTGCCCGACAGTTGGTGCAGGCCATTACCACCCGCGAGGCCAAAGTGCAAAACATCAGCAACAACGAATCCTTTGGTGTTGGCATTCGTGTTATTGCGGCTGGCACCTGGGGTTTTGCCGCCACCAACGATGTTACCCAAGAGGGTGTACAAAAATGTGCAGCCAGGGCAGTGCTCCTGGCAAAGGCCAATGCCAAGCTCCAGAAAGAACCGGTAAAACTGGCGCCGCAAAAAGGCCTCGGCGAACGCTCCTGGAAAACGCCCCTGCAGGTGAATGCATTTTCCATCCCGGTAAAAGACAAAGTGGATTTGCTGATGAAGGTGAACAGCGAGGCCCTGAAAGCAGGCGCTTCCTTTATCAACTCCGCCCTGTTTTTTGTAAACGAACAAAAATATTTTGCCTCCACCGACGGCTCTTACATTGGCCAGGATATTCACCGTCTGTGGCCCAACTTTACCGTAACGGTGGTAGATAAAACCACGGGTAAATTCAAAACACGGGATGCACTGAGTGCTCCTGTTCAAATGGGCTACGAATACCTCACGCCAAAAGCATCGGAGAAGATAGCCGGGCCCGCAGGCCTGGTGTTTTACCGCAATGCCTACGATATGGTAGAAGATGCAATACTGGCAGCGCAACAGGCCAAGGCCAAACACAGCGCAAAATCCGTTTCGCCGGGCGACTATGACCTGGTGCTGGAGCCCAGTCATCTTGGTTTGACTATTCACGAATCCGTAGGTCATCCGCTGGAACTGGATCGTGTACTGGGATATGAAGCCAATTATGCAGGCACTTCCTTCGCTACGCTGGATAAATGGAAAAGCGGCAAGTTTAATTACGGCAGTTCCATTGTCAACTTTTTTGCCGACAGAAAACAACCCTACTTTCTGAACACGGTTGGCTACGATGACGAAGGCGTTCCGGCCAAAGAATGGGACCTGGTAAAGAACGGCATCCTGGTGAACTACCAGGCCACCCGCGACCAGGTGCAGATACTGGGGCAGAATGAATCGCACGGCTGCAGCTATGCCGATAGCTGGGGCAATGTGCAGTTTCAGCGCATGCCCAATGTATCACTGCGTCCCGGCAGAACAGGGTTGAGCGTGGAAGACATGATCAAAGGCGTGGACAAAGGCGTTTACATTGTTGGCCGTGGTTCGTACAGCATCGACCAGCAGCGTTACAATTTCCAGTTTGGCGGCCAGTTGTTTTACGAGATCGAAAATGGAAAGATTACCGGTATGCTGGACGACGTGGCCTACCAAAGCAATACACAATACTTCTGGAATCAGTGCACACAGATCTGTGATGAAAGGGACTACCGCAGCTTTGGCACCTTCCGCGATGGCAAGGGCCAGCCGGGACAGGTCAGCGCCGTATCGCATGGCTGCAGCACCAGCCGGTTCAACAAGATCAATGTATTGAATACCAATTCTGCTAAATCCGCATAAAACCTTTTCACACATGGCAATGCTCAACGAACAGGAAGCCAAAACACTTATTGATAAAATACTTTCTTACTCCAAAGCCGACGAGATCAGCGTAACGCTGAACGGCGGCCGCACAGGCAATATCCGTTATGCCCGCAATACGGTTTCTACCAATGGTGAAACGGATAATCTTTCCTTTTCCATTACGTCTGTATTTGGTAAAAAATCCGGTACCGCAACAGGAAATGAATTTGACGACGCTTCTTTGGAAAAAGCCGTGCGCCGTTCCGAAGAAGTAGCCAAACTGGCACCGGACAACCCCGAGTACCTGCCGGCATTGGGTCCGCAGCAATATGGCAGGGGGCTCAATTTTGCTGAAAGCACGGCAAAGATCGATCCCTTGTTCCGCGTGGATGCAGCCCTTGCCAGTATTAACGCCTGCATTGCTAGTAACACAACGGCGGCAGGTTACCTCGAAGACAATGCCGGCTTTGTGGCTATGGGCAACAGCAAAGGCCTGTATGCTTACAATCAACAAGCAACGGCGAATTCACGGTAACGGCCCGCACGGCCGATGAAAAAGGTTCTGGATACGGGGTGAGCTATTTTACGGACGCAACTAAACTCGATACCAGAAGAGCAACTGAAGTTGCCATCAAAAAGGCTGTTGCTTCCAAAGAAGCCAAAGAAGTAAAGCCGGAAAAGATGTCGGTGGTGCTGGAACCGCAAGCCGCCTACGACCTGGTTTCTTTGCTCGTGAATGCTATGGATGCAAGGGGTGCCGATGAAGGCCGGAACTTTTTTGGCAAACGGGGCAACGGCAACCGCATTGGCAGCCAGCTGTTCAGCGATAAGGTTACCATCCTCTCCGACCCGTTCAGCAGTGAAAATCCCTCGCGGCCATTTGCCGGTGATGGCCGTCCGCAACGGAAGATTGCCTGGGTAGAAAAAGGCGTGTTGAAAGCTTTACCCTACTCCCGTTTCTGGGCCCAGCAGAAACAGGTGCAAGATGCGCCGCCGCCACCTGATGGGTTTATCATGGAAGGTACAGACCAGTCGCTGGAAGATTTAATCAAGGGCACAGAGAGTGGCATTCTTGTAACACGGTTTTATTATATCCGCCTGGTGGATCCGCAAACCCTGGTGTATACTGGTCTTACCCGCGACGGAACTTTCTTTATCAAAGGCGGAGAAGTACAACATGCAGTGAAGAACTTTCGCTTCAACGAAAGTCCCGCCAATATGCTGGTGAACCTGGAAGCGGTTGGCAAACCGGTGCGCATTGGCGATAGCATGGTGCCGCCCATGCGGATAAAAGATTTCAACTTTACTTCGCTTTCGGATGCGGTGTAAGAAGGAAACCGGAAGAAAAGTAAAAGATCACAGAAGGGCTATTGCACCACCCCTTCTGTGATCTTGATCATAACGGTAAGCAACACACCAAGCCAAAAAAGATCGGCAATAAATTGACTCCACGTATAAGGTGACGGATTGGTAGACTTTCGCATAACCACCTCCTTTTTACATAATCACAAAGTCTTTAAACTATCCTCAACAAAGGCAGGCGACCTTTGCTGAGGAAATGCGGTTCTTAATCATCATTTACGAACCGAACTGGTAAAACAGGCCAACCTGCCATACGCGGTTCTTCAGGCCGGTATTGTTCTTACTGATATCGGAAAGGCCAAGGTTGTAACGTGCATCTATACCTAAACCTGAACGTGTAAGGTAACCGGCACCGAAAGACCAGGAGAAATCCGTTTTCTTTAAACTGTTCTCAAAGTCCACTTCCATGTTACCGTTTTTAGATTCAGCGTTGGTCAGGAAGCCAAGCTGCGGACCTGTTTGCAGGCGCAGGCCATTGCCGATCATGTATTGGCCAAGAACCGGAACATTAACGTAGTTGATCTTGTCCCTTCTGTTGTTGGTGTACTCGGCACCCTGAGCGGAGAACATGACCTCTGGTTGCAGGGCAAAACGGCGACCCAGGTGAACGTGTGCCAAGGCGCCGGCATGAAAGCCAGTCCGGTGATCGGCATCAAGATTGGCATCGTTGGTCAGTGTAGCCAGGTTTGCACCGGCTTTCAATCCAAATTGAACAGTTGATTGTGCACTCACTGCACCGGCAAAAAAGAAAAGCATGATAGCAGATAAGATGATCTTTTTCATAGCGTCTCCTTTTTTTTCACCGCATTAGCAAACAGAATACCATTGCAGCAATTACGGGGTTCAACAGGAATGTGCGCCATGCCAACTGCAAAATTTTCACTTGTTGCTGATTTTGGATTTGCAATTTTTTCAGCATTCTTGTCATTTTTTCAATCTGTGTTGTTCGTGCATACCGTTTGATCTGGATGCCGGTGTTTAAAAAAAGGAGGACACTATGGCTAACATCATGAAAAGAAACAATGGTAACAACATGCCAGTGCGGTCTTTTGGTGGTTTAGTTGATGGCGTTCTTCAAAACACCCTGTCACGCTTCTTTGATGATGACTTTTGGGGCTTTGATGGCATGCTCACCTCCAGCCATGTGCCGGTGAACATCCGCGAGAATGATAAAAGCTACGAGATGGAGATTGTAGCCCCCGGTCTCAGAAAAGAAGACTTCAGTGTGAACATCAGCGACAAATTGCTGACCGTATCCTTTGAACACAAGGATGAGAACAGGGAAGAAGGACGTAACGATTATCTGCGTCAGGAGTATCGCAGGCAGGCTTTCCGCCGCAGCTTTACGCTTGACGATACCGTTGATGCCGAAAAGATCGTTGCTGAATACCGCGATGGTATCCTGCACGTAAACCTTCCGAAAAAAGAAGGTGCGCAGCGGATCACCAAAACAGTTAAGGTGAAATAACCGTACCTCATGTTGCGGTGAATGCAGGTGCGTTCACCGGATTCAATGCACCGGATGGTGTGTTGCTCACAAGGGTGTAGTATCAACCACCCAATAATCCGAAACTGGCATTGCACAAAAAAGCCGCTTCGCAGGCGAAGCGGCTTTCCTTTTATCAACACGTTGGTCAGCTATTTTGTTTTCGCACATATTTTGTCAGGATTACGATCACCTGCCCTTCGATCCTGCCTTCAATTTGCTCAGTATTGTTCTCCACCAGGCGAATGTTCTTTACCACAGTACCCATTTTCGCATTAAGGGTTGATCCTTTTACATCCAGCGATTTGGTAAGAACAACCGTATCGCCTGTTTGCAGCACAGCGCCATTGCTGTCTTTGTGCAGGTCCACACTGCCATCACTTTCATGATCACCGGTGGCTTTGGCCCATGCTAGATTCTCATCATCGAGGTAAAGCACGTCGAGGTTATCGGCCGCCCAGCTTTCGTTGCGCAGGCGGTTCAGCATACGCCATGCCGTTACCTGTACACCCGGCACTTCGCTCCACATGCTTTCCGGCAGGGCCTTGCGCCAGTGTGCACTATCAAGTTCTTCTTTTTTCTCTACCTGTATGCGGCATTTGGCACAAAGCAGGATGGTGTTTTCTTCGGTGCGGGCATCCTGCGGCTGTACCTCAAAAGGCTGCAATCCTTCGGTAGCACCACAGAGTTCACAATTGCCGCCGCTTCGCTGCTGCAGCACGTCTTCCAGTTTCATAGCTTTAAAATTGAGGCCGCAAAGGTAATGTATTGCAGAAGGGAGTATACATCCACTTTCCGTATGCTATCCATGCTTGCTACCCTGCCTGAAGAATAAAGTCTAAGACTTACCAAAGATGCTTTGCAAAAAAAGCCAGTGTACGTCCCCAGGCCAGTTTGGCTGCCGCTTCGTTGTAGCGTGCTGCAGATGTATCGTTGTGAAATGCATGTTGCGCCCCTTCGTAAACATATAATTCGTAAGGAACGTTATTCTTTTTCAACGCTTCTTCATAAGCGGCCATACCTGCATTTACCCTTTCGTCTTGCCCCGCATAATGCAGTTGAACGGCTGATTTTATCTTCGGTACATCTTCCAGCGCCGGTTGACGGCCATAAAACGCAACGGCTGCTTTTAACGCCGGCACATTCACCGCCAGGTTATTGGCCATAGCGCCACCCCAGCAAAAACCAACGCAGGCCACTTTGCCGTTATAGTCGTTGCGGGTTTTGAGGTAATCAAAGGCATTGATAAAATTCTGCAGGTTGTTTTCCGCTTTCAGCTCGCTGAACCACTGGCGGGCTTCGTCTTCGCTGGTTGGTGTTCTGCCCAGTGCCGAAAGAGCATTGGGTGCAATGGCCAGGTACCCTGCCTGTGCGGCACGACGGGCTACATCTTCAATATGTGGTGTCAGTCCGCGGTTTTCATGGATCACCACCACGGCTGCAAATTTTTTCGCCTCTTTCGGACGGGCAATGTAGGCCGTCATCTGGTTAGGCACACCGGGATAATTGACGTATTCTGTAAACAGGTCATTAGGAGAGGTTACGGCCGCTTTGGCATAGTTGCTTTCCAGCATCGGCAGCAAGGTTAAGGCCGCAGCAGTGCCGCCGGCCAGGACAGCCAGCCGTTTTAAAAACTCCTGCCGGCTAAGCGGCTTGTGCGTGTACTCGTCGTAAAGGTTGATGATCTTTTGATCCATGATGAAGAACGTTTGCCTGAAGTTACAGGAGTTGGCTTTAAAGCTACCTTATAGGTTAAGGATAAAGTTCATTGCAACAAAAACCCCGCAACTGCGGGGTTTTCAACATTATCAATTCAATGGCAACGGCACGGCATATTGGTAAAACTCTGCCAGCTTGCCGGATTTATTGAAGATAAAAATCTCATGCAACGAAAACTTCTGCATGGTGCCGTCTTTTTTCGTGTCCAGTTCTTCGCCCCAGATCAATGTAAATTCCTGCTCTGGTTCATCAGGCGATTTCAAGGTAGTGCAGGTAATTACTTTACTGGAGACTGAAGCAAATCCGCCCCTGTACTCTTTCAACCCGCTCATGAAAGCTTCCTTGCCGCGGATCATTCTTCCATCGGCTAAGCCGGCCCTGATTGTGTCCGAAACAATAAAGGCAATATCGTCCAGCATGTTGTTGTCATAGGCCTTCCAGGTATTCAGCACATATTTTGTGTACTGGTTGTTGCCAAACGAAAGATTGGTTAAGGCAAGCTTGTAGGGTTGCTGTTCATTGGTGTTGCTGGTTTGTACAACGGGAGAAGTTTGCGCATTTGCATTGGTGGCAGTGATGAAGATTGCGGCAGCAATAAGCCATGCGGAGACAGGTTTCATGTGTAAGTTTTTTTTGGTTAAACAATGAAGTGATGTGTGTTGCCGTATGGCGCGGATGTAGTTTTGTACCGGTAGGAAAGTACCAGTAAGGTAAGCAAAATAAATCTGTATAACCTCATCTGTTAATTCATGTTTTGCCTTAGGTTGCGCTTTTCAGGACAATCCATTAGCGGGATTGGTTTAACATTGCGGTCATGCAGCCCATTCACAGGTATTTTATGGTTCATAAACCTTATGGCATGGAATCGCAGTTCAAGGAAAACTTTCCTGCCGCCCTGTTGGGCGATCTGCCATTCGCCTTTCCTGAGGGCACACATGCCATTGGCCGATTGGACAAACCATCGGAAGGGCTGCTGCTGCTGACCACCAACAAAAAGATCACAAAACTTTTGTTTGAAAGTGCGGTGCCGCACCGGCGCACTTACCTGGTGCAGGTAAGGCATACCGTCAGCGATGAAAAGCTGCAAGAACTCCGGAATGGTGTCACCATTCGTGTAGATAGCGGCAACTATTACACAACACCGCCTTGCGAAGCTGAACGTGCCAATGCACCGGAATTTCCCTCCCCCAAACCTTTTCCTGATTATGGAGAAACCACCTGGCTACTCCTCACCATTACCGAAGGAAAGTACCGGCAAGTACGCAAAATGGTTGCGGCTATCGGCCACAGGTGCCTGCGTTTGATCCGGGTGGGCATTGAAGACATGGAACTGGGCAACCTGCAACCCGGCGGTGTTAAAGAAGTAACGGAAGAACAATTTTTCCGCTTACTAAAATTAAACCCGCCAGCAACAACTAAGATTGTTGCATAAAGCGGAAGACCAATGGAAGCGAAAGTTGCTGTTGGCTACTTTTATTTAAGCACTACCAACATCATTCGGTTAGATCACATAGTATAGATGCAAACATTTTCGCTGCATCAATAAAACAAAGCCATGGCTGCGATAGTTTTTGCCATTTCTCCTGCGAACAATGAAAGCCGTAACCAAAAGCATTGGTAATATTTCCGGGCAAAGGGTTTGAAAATAGGAGATAAGACTTATTTTTGCAGCTGTATCATTCATTGTGCATCCGCACAGCCTTATTTCAGCCTCGCATATTTTGATTTTTTCAGGTTAGCATTTCCCGGTCCCCGATCATATGGCCGGTTCTCGTGTATCGTTCGTTACAATTTTTTGTTTACGCTAAAAATGAAAACGATGAGACTATCCGATTTTATCCTGCTCGGCGAAAAAGAAAAAAAGTTTACGGTACTGCACCAGGGTATCCTGGTAGGAAAACGGGAGAAAGACGACAGAAAGATTTTCCTGTTCCAGTTGGAAGATTACTACGTGGAAACCTTCTGCAACCCGCAAAACAAGGCCATTGAGGAATACCGTGTATTCAACGACACACAGTTCCTCTTTCCTTACCTGCAAAGTATTCCGCTGGACGACCTGCTCAATTAAGGACAGTGTAGCCTGGCATGCTTAGCGGTTATTGGTGTTATCATTTACTGTTGCACGGTCGCCGCCCAGCAACCGGTCCTCCTTGTTGGCCTTGTCGTACTCGGCTGCGCCTTCTTTGATGTCATTTTGCAGGTCTTCATCAACGTTACTGCTTCCGGTATTCAGCCGCTGGGGTGCAGCCTCATTTTCACGGTTTTGCTCATTCTGTCGCCACGTTTCGTTCACATTGTTTAATTCGTTGCCTTTATGTATTGCCATGAGTATTCGGTTTATTCACGATAAACTTGTAACCAAGCGAAAAAAATGCCTGTTTGTCCATGGCGGGTCAATTTTATTTAGCGAACTGACCACCAGAAAAGGGAATGCTATTTGAATCAGAGAGGAAAAAGGCAATGATGAAACATCCCGTTAAACCCCCGATGCATGGCATTGTTGATTATGTATTCTCAGCTGCTCAGTTAGCGGCCCCGGCACTGCTGGGCGTCAATAAGAATGCAATGAAGATATTTGGCGCTACCGGCACCGGTCTCCTGCTCTTGAACGTCTTAACTGACACACCGTATGGTATCAAACGTGCAGTTTCGTTTAAAGATCACCAGATGGTTGATAAACTCCTGCTTTCAGGGCTTTTGCGAATCCTCTTTATGAAATCCATCCGGCAAAACAAAAAGGCTTTGTGGCTGGCTGCCGGTTTCCTGGGTGCAGGTCTTGCTAACTACCTGTTAACAGATTACAATGCAGGTTCCAAACGAACGCCTTTCCTGGAAAACCTGAAAGCAAAGTTTAGCTGATTATCGCCGAAGTCCGGTGGAGAAAAGAATTTGTTATCAGGTGTAGAGTAACAGCTAAGAAAAAGGTGTTCTGCAACTTCCTTTCCTTAGCTGTTATCAACTTTATTGCACCAGCCAGGCCAGTTTCACCGTTTCGGGTTCTTTCATTCGCTCCGCAATACGACGGTAGCGGTCTGAAAGCGTGCTGAGGTATTCCTGGGCTTTTGCCGCATAAGAATTTAGTCCCGTCAGGCTATCTACTTTCCAGAGGTCGGTAAGATGCTTAATGATGGCGGCATAATCAAACGTGGTATAAATTCCCAGCTTTTGCGTAATAGCCGAAAACCGGGTAAAAAGATTGTCCACCGGTGAGTTGTCCATCATAATAGCCGGCATGGCTATCTGCTTTTTCATCATTTTTTCGAACGCCAGCAGGGCGCCATTAGGGTCAATTTCAAAAATATTTGCCATGAAGGACTTGTACGCCTTCTCGTGGCGGGCTTCGTCGCCGGCAATGGTCTTACAGATCTTCGCCAATACCTCATCACCGTTTCTATCGGCCAGTTTGCCGGTATTAACGTGGGAGATCCGGGTAGCCCGTTCCTGGAAGGAGGTATAAATAAATGCCTGGTAGGGGTCGCCTTCGGTTTTCGGGTCAAAACCGTTCTGCAACAGGTTGTGGATTGTAATCTCCACCTGGCGCATATCGGCACGGCCGGTGAGGTATAGATACTTATTTAACAGGTCGCCATGGCGGTTTTCTTCCGCCGTCCATTTGCGGGACCATTTTACCCACCCCCTGTCCGAGGCATAGTTTCCTTCTTCATTCACACCTTCCAGCAGGTTGAAATACGTTGTGTAGGTAGGAAGCGCTTCTTCGGTAATCATATTCCCGACAAGCGATGTGATGACGCCATCCGGCAGTCCGGCAGCTCTTTCCTGCAGTTCCTTGATTTCTTTCAATGCTTCCGGCAAACTCATATCGGGTAAAAAATCAGAAGGCTGCCAGGCGGTCTCTGCCTCTACAAGATATTTTCCAATGGCTTCGTGTGCGATGGGTTCCAGGCTGTCAATGACTTCCTTGTTTTTTTCCAATTCGTTATTAGTCGGTGTAAAATGTGTCATGTTTTTGATTCGCTAAATGGGTTGCAAGATAAAACGGCTAGAAATGTTATTTCAAGAAATATGCCTGCAAATACAACTTGAAGGTATTTGTGATAGAAATGGCCATTCACCGGATAGCGTTTTCGCCTATTTCGCCGCCCATTTTCTCCACAAGAGCCGAAAACATTGCCAAATGCTTTAGCAAAAAAGTTAGTTTTGGTTTTGGAAGAGACTCAGGAAGGCAGTGCGATCACAATAAAGCTGAAGGTATTGCCTGTGCCTGATTGAAGAACGAAAGAACATCGGACAAGGAAAAGAGGGTTCACGAACAATCAACGCCCAATCCCAAACACCTAACCCAAACAATTTCATGACGTCGAGAGAAAAGCTGCTGAAGAAATTTGAAGAAGAATACAACAAGCTGAATGCGCAACAGCGCCAGGCCGTTGACCAGATCGAAGGCCCTGTGATGGTGATCGCCGGTCCGGGCACGGGTAAAACACAGATCCTGAGTGCCCGCATTGGTAAAATATTGCTGACCGATATCGGCACAGAACCGTCAAACATTCTTTGCCTTACCTATACCGATTCCGGAGCCGTGGCTATGCGCCGGCGCCTGTTAACCTTCATTGGCCCTGATGCGTACCGGGTAAACATCGCCACTTTTCATGCCTTTTGCAACGATGTGATTCAGGATAATCTTGACCTGTTTGAAAAAACATCGCTGGATCCTATCTCCGATCTGGAACGCATTGAGCTGATGAAAGAGCTGATTGATGCCTTTCCGAAAGATCACCCGTTGAAGCGCTACCGCGGCGATGTGTATTTTGAAATCAATAGCCTGCAAAGTCTTTTTAGTTTGATGAAACGTGAAGGCTGGACGGCTGATTATATCTGCCAGAAAGTTGATGACTACATCAATGACCTGCAGTACCGCGATGAATATATCTGTAAGCGGGCCACCAAGGATTTCAAAAAAGGTGATGTGCGGTGGGACAAAATTGAAGAGCAGAAAGAAAAGATGGCAAAGCTGCGTGCCGCCTGTAATGAGTTTAAGAAATTTCAGCAGATGATGCGCAGCCGCAACCGCTACGATTTTGACGACATGATCAACTGGGTGATTGAGGCCTTTGAGAATAACGAAGAACTGCTGCGCACTTACCAGGAACAGTTTCAGTATATCCTGGTGGATGAATACCAGGATACGTCGGGAAGCCAGAACAAGCTGGTGCAACAGCTCATTAACTACTGGGACAAGCCCAATGTATTTGTTGTAGGCGATGACGACCAGAGCATCTACCGCTTCCAGGGCGCCAACGTAGAAAACATGATGGAGTTTGCCACCAATTACGAAAGAGACCTGCTGAAAGTGGTGCTGGTGAACAACTATCGTTCTACACAACCCATTTTAGATATTTCCAAAACACTGATTGAAATTAACCAGGAACGCCTTGTAAAAAAGATTGATGGCCTGAGCAAAGAACTCATCGCCAGTCACCCCTCCTTGGCATCTGCCATCTGTCATCCGCCCTCTGTTTATGAATACGAAAAGCAGCAGGACGAGATGATCGGCACCGTGCTGAAAATTGAAGAACTGATCAACGCAGGTGTTGCAGCTAACAGCATTGGTGTTATCTACCGCGAAAATAAATATGGGGAAGAACTGGCAACCTACCTCCGGTTAAAAGCTATTCCTTATTACAGCAAACGCAACCTGAATATTCTTGACCAGCCGCTGGTTCAGCAAATCCTGTTGGTGCTGAATTATCTTAATACCGAACACGATATTCCCTACAGCGGTGACGAAATGCTGTTTGAGATCCTGCACTTTGAATGGTTTGGCATTCCGGCTATTGAAATTGCAAAGGCAACCATAAGAGTTTCGGAAATGAAATACAGCGGCCAGAAAACCTCCTTACGGCAATGGTTAGCCGAAGAAGCAACAAGGCCGCAGATGGACCTCTTTGATACCGGGCTGCACAAAGGCCTAAAAGAAGCTTCGCTGATCCTGGAAGGATTGGTCGGTGCCGTGTCGAACGAAACCTTGCAAACCTTACTGGAGAAAGTGGTTCGCGAAGCGGGTTTCCTTGGACACATCATCAACAGCCCGGATAAGAACAAGCTGATGCAAGCCCTGTCCGGGTTTTACGACCACGTAAAAGAAGAAACAAGACGGCACCCTTTGGTGCAACTGTCCGAGTTCATGAACCGTATTGAACTGATGCGCAAAGAGGGCTTGATTCTTCCGCTGGTGCAGGTGAGCGGCAACGAAAAAGGCGTGAACCTGATGACAGCACATGGCTCCAAGGGGCTGGAATTTGATTATGTTTTCTTTGTTGGCAACTCATCCAGTTGCTGGGAGAAAAAGCGCAAACCCTTCAGCGGCTTTTCCTTCCCCGATACCTTGTTTGCCACCGGTGCCAAAGGCAACGATACCGAAGAACTGCGCCGCCTGTTTTACGTAGCACTGACCAGGGCGAAGAAACATCTTTCCATTTCTTATCCCAACTACACCAACGAAGGTAAACAACTGGAGGCAACGATGTTCCTGGCAGAAATACAAATGGAGCACGAACTGGAGGTAAAACCGGAAATCATTGCCGATGATGTTGTGACTGAATTCAGCATCTTGCAGTTCGAGAAAAACAAGGCACCGGAAGTGGCGCACCTCGATGATGAACTGGTGGATCGCATTGTACAGAACTTTGGCATGAGTGCATCTTCACTCAACTCTTACCTGAAATGCCCGCTTGGCTTTTATTACCAAAGCATTGTTCGCATTCCTTCGCCGCGCAACGAAGCGATGGAGTTTGGATCGGCGGTGCACCATGCGCTGGAAAGCCTGTTCAACAAGATGAAAAAAAGTGAAGCCTTCCCGCTGATGGATGATTTTCTGCAGGACTTTACCTGGTACATGAAACGCCACCGCGAAAGCTTTACAAAGGAGCAATATGAACGGAGAGTGGAATACGGCCGTGAGATACTGAAAAATTATTACAACACCTACGTCACCAAATGGAACAAGATTGTTGCCGTAGAGATGAATATACGCAACGTACTGCTTGATGATATTCCCCTCAAAGGAAAGATCGATAAGATTGAATTCAACGGCAAGGAGGCAACCGTCATTGATTACAAAACCGGCGACCCGGATAAATGCGCTGATAAACTGGCCCGTCCCGGTAAGGAGCCGAACGGGGGTGATTACTGGCGGCAGGCGATCTTCTATAAAATTCTGCTTGACCTATCTCCCAAAGACTGGTATGTTACCGGCGTTGAATTTGATTTTGTGGAACCCGATAAAAAGAAAACCTACCGCAAGGAAAAGATCACCATCTCTTCCATCGACATCGATATCGTGAAACAACAGATCAGGGATGTGTGGATGAAGATCCAGCGAAAGGAATTCTACACCGGCTGCGGTAAGGACGATTGCCACTGGTGCAATTTTGTAAAGACCAACAAACTGGCCATTGCTCTACACGAGTTGAAGGAAGAAGAGGAAGTACGGCCGTTTATGAAAGCGATATAGGTTTGGAGTTTGGGGGCTGGCGTTTGGGGTTGGCGTGCTATGCAACGCTTCCTTTTATCCTCACAAAAATCCTTTTAATACAAAGCGCCTGCAGCGAATACTGCAGGCCTTTAGTTAGGAAAGCATTTATTCAGGCAAAGAAGGGGAATTTTGTGGAGAAAGTGGGGTGAACTTAACTGCAGGCTAGACACAAAGGTCTTAACAGCGTATTAGACCCCACTCTCTGCCACAGTTGCTGAGG
>DASYHD010000021.1:0-6939 GCA_035998945.1 Flavisolibacter sp.
GTTTGCTGGCGGTTCATTCCTTGAACATACGCCATAACAAAGCATTTAGACCTGCAAAGCTATATTCTCTTTGAAGTCTCACATCTGCTAAATACTTTTATCCGGCAAAACCCTTTTTGCACATTCTGCCGTTAGCCGCAACTGCTATGAGACTCCTCAAAACTATATTACTGCTTTTTCTGACCGTTTTTGTTTGTACCGCAGGAACCTGCCAGCTAAAGAGTACAAAAAGGTTCACAATATGGAAAGGCGGACTTTGCGACGAAACAATCATTCTTGACAGCTTGGGCTACTTTTTCAAGGAGAAGGGATGTGAAGGAAATTCATCTATTTCTTTTGGCAGGTATAAAATATCAAAAGACAATATTATTTCTTTTCATTTTCTTCCTTTTGATAGCCTTCAGCCTATTAGAGCAATCAAACGGTTTAAAGATTCAAACGACTCAACTATCACCATCACCCTTTATGACAGGGACGCAAAGCCTTTGTCTTATGCTGTAAATCTTGAAGCTGTTGATAGCAGTGGAAAACAGCATGGAGTATCTGCTGATGAAAATGGACGAGTTGTTCTTAATCGAAAACGGTACAATGACCTGCTCATTGTTCCGCTCTTGTGGATTTACGGTCAGCAGCCTTCTTTAGTGATTGGTGACGAAAACAATATCGAAGTTTATATGTCTTTTCCCGGACTATTTCTTGCGTATAATAAAATCACTACCGACAAGGCAAATAAACTTCAACTCGTCCTTAAAAAAGATGGACTCTATAGGCTGAATAGAAAAACGAAGGTGTATTCTGCCTCGAAATAAGCAAAGCGCTTAACAGAGCGTTTGTAAAAGAGTGTCTGAAGTGCTAAATTGAACAATAAATCATAATTCAACGACAAGGCAAAAGTAAAGTTGAAGTTTTGCAAATCCCACTCCTTCACAAACGCTTCTCCGTTGGCTGAAATGCGGAGGCATTGTAAACTTTGCAACATGAGAAAAAGCAGCATTTTATTTTTACTATTCACCTTACTTGTTTTCAGTTCAGTTGGACAGGAGAACAGCGTTTGTGGCATCTTTATAAGAGCAACAACATCGGTCTCAGGTGGAGAATACTTTATCAATATCCTTGAAAGAGGGCATAGCTTTCAGATTATCTATCAATTTAAAGACAGTACATCTAAGAAAGTCAATGAAGACGCTTCGGTCATCAGCGTGAGAAATTCCCTTGCAGCAGTCGAAGATTTGAGACCAGATAATGATACGGTAAAGAAATTGGTTCTTACACTTGACAGTCTTTATCAAACCTATACCAGCTATAGTAGGGATAGCCTCTCAATCACTTATGAGGAAAAGCCGTCTTACGTCGTTTTGTTTCAAAAGGTTTTAGCGTCTTCGGTTGAAGAACTTGAAAACAATAACCGAAACAGGATTGTTCTTGATGGAACCCGAATGAAATTTATCATAAGCAACAAAGGAGAAACCAAAACAGTCTATGTCAATTCCCCCTCCATTGAAACTAATCCTGTGTTGTATTCCCTGCTTCGGGAGACGTTAAATCTATATCGCCAGCGTAAAGGGAATATTTTATTGACTGAACAGAGAACCAGTGGCTACTAAGGCACTTCAGCCAACAGTGCATTGCTGCAAGTGTGGCGTGACGTATAACTGTTAGGCTGACGAATAACATGGCATCTAATTAACTTTACTCAACTGCAATGCTGCCATTTCCACACCTGACAGCAATGCGTTAACGTTATGGGCGATTTCGGTTCGGCAAGATTTCCTAAATTTGAATGATGGAACAACTCTCTGAAATAAAGCAAGTTTTGGCACAGCTCAAGCCGGAGTTGTCTAGCCGGTTCCATGTTCAAAGTCTTGGGTTGTTTGGTTCCGTGGTACGAGACGACTTCTCTCCGTCAAGTGACATTGACATCATTGTGGATTTTGACCGACCAGTTGGAATTGAATTCATTGACTTGGCTCACTACATTGAACAGCGCCTTCAAAAAAAGGTGGACTTGGTTTCCCGCAGAGGTGTGAAAGACAAATATTTCAAAGCGATAGAGCCGGAGATAGTCTATGTCTAAACGTGAACCCAAGCTGCTAGTTGGTGACATATTGGAAAGTGCTCACAAGATTCTTGATTACACAGCTGGACAAAATTTCGAAGACTTTACAAGGGACGGCAAGACAGTGGATGCTGTTATCCGCAACTTTGAAAAAATTGGCGAAGCCGCTAACCGCCTTCCTGAAGATTTCAAAGACCGCTTTCCGGAAATTGACTGGCACCGCATCCGGGGGTTCAGAAACCGTATTGTCCATGATTACTTTGGGATTGACTATTCCATTGTTTGGACAATCAAAGAGACGTTTCTGCCGCAAATGATTGCTCAGCTACAACCACTCTCCGAGACTTGACCAACCGCCCACAACATCGTATTGCTTCAATGCGGGCTGAACATCGGAATTCTATTTAGCTTTAGTACAATAATCAGGCTGAAGTGCAATGAATATCCACACTGACAGCAATACGTTCTACGTTATGGGCAACTTTATGAGAGTTATTCTATACATAACTGCTTTTATATTGGTGAGTCATCTTGCAAATGGACAAAGCGGTAAAATTGACTCACTGATTAAGCAACTCAAAAACACTGAACTCAAATTGGACGGGACCTACATCGGGCCGATGTATTTTCTGTCAGATGGCCCTGCAACGGAACTTATAAAGATTGGCAAACCTGCTGTAAAGCCATTAATGAAAGTTTTAAGGGATAAAACAAAAGGGGTAATAGCGCATTACGTATTAACGTTTATATTTCATGACACAGTAACAGGTGTAACACCAATAACAATAGCAAGGGAAGGTATCACTGTTTTTACACTCAATGAACTGACGTTTTTCATCAAGGGTGAAGACGTATTTGCAAACGATTATGATTTAGAGATGAATGAATTTAAATGGCAACACTATTTAGATAAACAAAAGTAGCCGCCAACACAGTCTTGCCAAAATAGCGGCCAAGTGCTATATTCAACCACAAAACAAAACTCGACGACAGATGTGATGCTAAACAGCAGGAACGCAGACTTCCGCTACTTCGGCAAGCCCCTGACCGTTGCCTACACTTACATTCGACACTACATGATAACAAAACCATTACTGACTATCTGCACGTTATTTTTTGTTACAACAACCTTTGGACAAGAAAAGATTTGGACGAAACAAACAAGAGTATCAGATGTTATTGCTTTTGAAAAGCAGATTGATCCTGATGCTACGTTTCTGTCACAAAACGTAAGCCTTTCCAAGGACTATTATCCGTTAGCCGACAAATATCAGGTGACAAATCCTGTCATTGTTCAACGAAAAGCGCAGGTGTATCTGCCCGTTTATGCTGAATATTTTTTCACGCCTGGTGACTCTGTTTTAAGGCTGGTCTCCTACGACTGGGAAAAGGATCGATACGGCAACTTCTTTGACAAACAAAAAACGTGGAAGGAGGAAAGCCAGAAATTTGATACTTACAATAAAGAGTATGAACGCATAAAATCTGCTTTGATTGCTCAATTGGGCAACCCGACAACGGCTGATGCGACGCCAAAGGAGCAAAGCGGAGACAGGGGGAATTATTTCACAAGAGCTTCCGTGTGGGAAACGGATGATGTTTATGCTAAACTGAATATGATCTTCGAATCAATGACCTATAGAATACGGTTGACACTCTATTGGAAAAAATAAACTTCGTGCTGCACTACCGCGGGCAACCTGGTTTTTCCCAAAGCAGGTTAGAAGCCGTACGATGAAGCTGAACAAATTGTAATCAAACTAACTCTATTCTACTTCAGCATTACTCAAAACGCTTTTCGCCATTATTTGCATGAGACTTTCATTTGTTGTAACCAAGCCGAGACCAACCCTGGAGAAGCAATGGGCTTTTCTTGTGCAACGCGGGCAAGAAAATGAACGAAAAACGCTGGGTGCCATGTTCCTCCTGCTGCTCATCCTGACCATCCTGTATTTGTTGTTTTACTTTCTGACGGCGGTGAATAACTTTATTGTTTTCAAGGGCGTAGCAATGGTTATGCTTGCGTTGGCCTGGTGCGTTTCGGCTATCCTTTTTCTTCTGCACATCACCTTTGGTAAACGGCGGGAGAAACGACGGCTACAGCGATTTCTTACTGCCTTTCCTGACGCTGCGCTACGCTATTCCGTTCAAATTGACGAAGAAAAAGTGGTTATTATTTCCACCGATGAAACCTTTGAATTTCCCTGGACAGAATTTACCGCTTTCGGTGTTCACCAGGAAACGCTTTATGTCTTCAACACCGTCAACGGTATCCACTCGCTGTATTGGGATCGAAGTGAGATAGGCAGCGAGGCGTATACAGGTTTACTTGAAATACTGGAGGAAAAGGCCATCAAACGAGCGTTTTAGGCATTGGCAACTAACAGTGATGGCCGTTGCACAACTACCATTTAAAAATTGCTTTGTTTGCTTTTGATCCGGCAATTGACAGATGCACTCTTATCTGCTAACCGTCAGCTGCAAGCGGCAAATCCGGGCATACTGCACCAAGCGGATCTCTCGTGTGCATTTGCCTGAAAGTTGAAGGCTACATAGTCGATCTGCTCACAAAACCCCTGTTGCCTGCAGTGTTGTTCAAATAATAAAACAACAGGCAGAAGACTGTGTTCCATGACCGTGCGAAAAGGTTCCGTGGTTCACCATAACTACATGGCAAGGGCCTGCTGTGGAGCCTCTGGGTGCGCAGGAAAAAACAAACCTGTATTGAAGTGGCCAGGGAAGATCAATAAAAGACCGGAACGTTATCAAATGAACCGTTCCTGATTAAAACAGAACCGGGCGTACCGTAAACATTGTTGGGATATCCCGGAACAATGGCCGGCGTGAGCTGCCCGGAGAATTTGCCGCTGATGCGCCCATCTTTATGCGATGTCACAGAAAAATTCATATGATCGGATGGGCCGTATACATATTGCGGTTTGCCTTCGAAGGTTGTCACAAACAGGGGGCCCAGATTACTCGTGTAGCTGTAATTCCCGACCATTAAACTATCGGTATAAAAGGTAAATACAAACTCACCGGCGCTGCTTACGCCGCTAAGCACATAGCCAACTGCTTTCTCACAATATAGGGTACGGCTACCCACTGCCTGATTGCCGGCATTCTTCACGGATAGGGTTACCGGGTTCCCGTTGATTTCATAGCGCAGGGTGGCCGTTGTTGATTGGCTGCCGGAGCCATTGAGCATGGCATCTTCAATGGAATGTTTGAGGCAGGAAGACAAAAGGGCCGTACACGCGGCAAGGAGCAGGTAAACTTTCATGGTCATGATTGGTTCTCTGTGCAGGTTAGTAATCGGTATCCTTTTTTCCAAAGGAAATGGTCCTTGAAATTCCCAGGCTGATCAGATTGTTAGAGCCGCCCTGCGCAATGACCATTTCATAACGAAGGTTAAGATCAAAGGGGGCACGCCCGATTGTGAACAGGAAGCCGGCTCCTGCCGCCAACACAGCGCCATGATACCGTAAATTGATGTTGTTGCCATATTCTTCGGGCAATGAGGTTAGACCAAAGAGGTTGAAGCCAGCCTGGGGCTCGACATAGAATCCCTGGCCGGTTCCATTCAAGGTGTACCGGTACCCGGCTTTTAAGGGGCACATGATGGTGCCATACTTCATTCCATAGCCTTTCAGGGGAAAGAGGTTGGCGCCCAGTTCCACGGTAACATCGGCACCCTCGGAAACAGGAATTGCTGATTTGATAAAGGCGCCAAAGCCCAGTGCATAATCCTGGGTGTTGTTTCCGACCCGCTTCATCACGCCGAGCTGCGCCTGTGCCTGCACCATGCACAATAACAGGGCAGCAACGGCAAGTGTTCTTTTTCTCATAAACAGTTTATTGTTGAAGAAATCAAAGATAATTCGCCAAAACCGATCGTGCAACAGCGTTGAAGGCGTTTCCGGCCGCCCGGGGCCGTCAGGAGGGTTGCTGCGTGTAAACGCATTGCGTAACTGAAAGATGATAAAGGAACCTGCTGGTTATGATCAGCGAACTGTTTTCTATACAGCACTGTTACCGACTCCGCTCTGTTTGAAGTATATTACGTTGCTTGTGTAACCCCTGTCCTTTCTGTATTGTATTGTAAGCAAAACTGCTTTTCATGAAAACTGTACTGCTGCTTTTTTGGTCTTTGCTCCTCCACGTAATGGCACAGGGAACCGAACCGCAGTTTTTCACCGCCACCTGCCCGTAAAAAACTTCTTGCCCCCGCAAGTACAAAGAAATCATCACCCGCAGCCATTGCTTCCGGGTACATCAGCAGCGCATTCTGCTCTAAGGTTTTGTCATCATGCCTAACCCCCATCTACCTGGTGTGGCAGACGGGAGCCGGGCACAAGCCACCCGCCTGCAGGACCAGGCTTTGTGCCGGTTGTTGGTGGGCTAAGCACAAAACCAGCGCCGCAACACCAATAACGGCAGAAAAGGCAGACAGGAAAGCAGGCATAAGCGGTTGCTGCGCCGGCTAAAGAAGTAATGCGGAGACAAGTCACTGGTAAAATAGCCGTTGAATCCCGGGTGTGGTGCGAGTTGGGTGGTTGTCAACGACCAGTTAACAACGTTCCGTGGGATTGAGCGGGAGGGGCATATACCCGGAGTCCCTTTCCTGCGGGGGCAAGGCGGAGATCTGCTTTGCGCAACTGTAGATTCAATAAAACGCAATAAGTTTTTGATGAGAATGAGAGGATTAGGAAAAATGTGTAGTTTCGGCTTATTCGTAAATGCTACTGTAACAACGAAATTGTCGTCCGCCTCTGTGTCACAGTTTTCATAAAACAATCGGTTTGGATGTTCTGGTGCTTTGCGTGTAGGGATGTCTGAAAGAGTGCAAGCTTTCCGCTGTGGGTGAGCTGCTGGCGAAGGGG
>DASYHD010000027.1:0-13015 GCA_035998945.1 Flavisolibacter sp.
ACAAAAATGCATTGTCCACAAAGAAAAAAATTAGCAAAAAAAGAAAGTAGTAACAGTAATAGTATTTGATACTAAAACCCTGAATGCAAATCTAAAGGTTGGTGTTCTTCCTTGTTTTCGTGCGGCGGGTGCACCAACAACCGAATCTACCAAACGTTAGCTGGGTTGATGAAGGAAATCTCTTTTTACCGGGTTGCATTTTGTTTCTGTTGCACGAAATAAGACTACACTAATAGAGGCTGTTTTTTTGCCCCGTCTTTGAATCACCATTCATGACCAGGATCCAGAAATGAAAAGGGATAGTAGATAGGCTGCTTTCCGATAGCCTATTTTCCGCTCATTTGGTTTTTGGTGCGGCCCATCGCACAAGACCTGGAGAAACGCCGGCAACGGTATAAATATCGCTCTGAAAGCCGACGCGTCCCGCCCTACTGCACCTGGCTTTGCAGCGGAGACACGTCGGGGAAGAAAACAAAAGCCAAAAGGAACACCAACAGCAGCCTACCCGTGGGCGACAGTAGGCTGGAGGCGAACACCAACAAGGACAAAAAAATCCCGGGTGGACAGGAAAATTTTTGAAGTGTAGTACTACTTTAAACCCGGGTCTCGCCACAAGCCCGTGCACAAAGCTATCCACGAAGACCCCGGGTGGACGGAAAACAGTTTATTGAATCTTTACATCGCCATGCCCCCTAAACTCACAATTATTGTCAACGAGTTTGTAATAAAGCCGGACAACTCCTTTTATGCCAAAGGTGCTGGCATTTAGCTGAATTGTTGAAGAGACAATCTCGTCGTTCGCAATCAGTGTTTTGAAGTTTTTATCCACCAGCCGAATTTCCAGTTTTGCATTAAGTGGCTTTTTGACAGAAAGTGTGAACACACCATTATTTGGATTGGGATAGACGAGAATTTCATAAGAAGCATCAGGGGAGCAGGTGGTTTGATACGAAGACTGAAACAGCCCCGCTTCTTTCGTTGACCATTTGTCAGTGA
This sequence comes from Flavisolibacter sp., assembly GCA_035998945.1. Classification (GTDB taxonomy): domain Bacteria; phylum Bacteroidota; class Bacteroidia; order Chitinophagales; family Chitinophagaceae; genus Flavisolibacter. Next base: position 997 of record DASYHD010000027.1, read on the forward strand.
ATGTCCAGTCGGTAGGGTCATCAGACAGTTTCATCCCATAGTTATCTGTTACTGTCAGCCCTGTAAACGCTGGTATAGCAGATAGGGGGTTTATCTTCTTACAATGGCTGAAGAGAGTGAGGAGGAAAATAAATTGGATAAGCAGTTTCATATCTTCTGTGTTTGGCCACTTATAGGCGGTTCATGCGCTGTCAATCGCTTTACTCTACGCTTCTGTTATTCCAACACAATATAATAATGAATACGATAGCCTTTCTTTACATTAACAGATACTGTCTCGTGCTACATTCACCCAGACATTCCCTGTTCTTGTATTGTAAGGTGTAACCTTGCAATACAACTTGCCAGAAATACGTTTCCTGTGCTCCATGTCTGCATCTGAATCAACTCCAATGTAAACTGCCTGCACCCTTTTTACAATAATGGGTTGCTTTGTTTATGGCTTCTTCCCTATGGGTGTCGTATTCTCCAAAGTTGAAGCCAAAGGTTACCAGAGAGCCGGTAATAGAACCTCATCCGTTTGAGACAAGGGCTATTCTGTACGCCTATGCCGGCCAATTTACCGTCCGCCCGGGGTCTTCCCAGCCAAGCCTTTGTCTTGCCTTTGTGGTGAGACCCCGCCCCTGGCCACTGTCATGAAACACCGTTTGATGCCTGCTGCCCTTTGAAACGAAGAATACTACCAACAGCAGGAGGAGTACTGAAAATGTAAAACAGTTCGGGTTTGTAACATTGACATGAGAGAAGTCTCAGGCCAGCTATCCGATGATCCGATGAACACCACTGACAGCAGGGATTCCCGGGGTCTCGCCGCAAGCCCGTGCACAAAGCTATCCGCGAAGACCCCGGGTGGACTGAAAAAAGCCGACGCGTCCCGCCCTACTGCACCTGGCTTTGCAGCGGAGACACGTCGGGGAAGAAAAAAATTTTTGAAGTGTAGTACTGCTTTAAACCCGGGGTCTCGCCGCAAAGCCAAGCACAAGCTGCCCCCCGCGAAGACCCTGGGCGGACTGAAAATATTGCAGAATCTGACCTGTTTGCGGAATACCCAGTGCACCGTCCGGGGTCTCGCTACAGGGTCTCCGGGCGGAGTGAAAAATTATTTTCTGTCCAGCCGTTTATGAAAAAGGCCGGGTAGTGTGCCCGGCCTTTTTCTTCTTTTTTCCTACTGCTTCACCACCCGCAGTTTTTTTACCTGTCCGCCCTGACTGATCTCGGCATAATACACCCCGGCTGTTAGCCCTTGCATATCAATGGCTGTTTCATAGCCCTGCAGGACAGCTCTTTTTACCGGCTGCCCCGAGATAGTGTACAGTACCACCAGGCCCGGCTCGTGTGAAGTGCTCCGGATATGGAATACACCGGAAACAGGATTGGGGTACCCGCTTATTTTAAACCCGCCGACCTGCACGGCCACGACCCTGGTAATGGTTGATTTGTGATCCCTGTCCTGCTGCACCAAGCGGTAATAATTCCGGCCCGTAGCCGGAGCCGTATGCAGAAAACTGTAGTTGCGGACACTGGTGCTGCTTCCTGCGGCAGCCACCGAACCGATCGTTTTCCAGCCCTGTCCGTCTGCACTGTGTTGCACCAGGAACTGCAGGCTGTTTTCTTCGGAGCCGGTGCTCCAGTCCAGTTTCACCCCATCCCGCTCCAGCGCACCTTCAAACCGAAGGAAGGTCACGGGCATCACGGTGCCTACGCTTGCTGATAGAAAGGCATTGCCCTTTGCCACCATTCTTACCGTGTTTCCATCGGCGTACGCTGCCGTGATGGTGCCGGCACTGTTCTGTGCCAGCGCTGTCCAACTGCTGCCATCGGCGGAATAAATAATATAATCCTGCCCGGTAGCCACGTCTACGACCGCACCCACCAGTGTGCCATTGACGTACTCCAGTACCCCTTCATCATAACTGCCACCCAGCACCTTCCCTGCCGGTACATTGCTGATCACGGCCTTGTTGCCGTAGCTGCTGCTGTTGCCGGGTGTGGCTGTCGATACGGTGAAGAATTGCACCGGGGTATAGTTGGAGGATTCCACTCCCATGACATGATACCTGCTGCCATCCCAGGCCACATCTTTGTAATACAGCACTTCCATACCCAGGTCAGGCGTCACATCGCTCCAGGTGATCCCATCGGTGGATGTCATGATCCGTCCCAGGTAGTCTGCATTATCGGTGGCAAAAGCAAACCAGCGGTTGTTGACGTATTTTATTTTTACATAATTATAATCATTGGTGCTTGCCGTGGTCCAGCTTGCGCCGCCATTGGTAGAGTACCGCAGAAAGGCTCCTGTATTGTTGTTGTACCCGGCGGCCAGCAGTTTGCCATTGCCATAGGCCATCGTATAAAACGTTTCATCCGTGTTCGTATAGGCTGTTGTCCAGCTCACCCCTTCATCGGTTGAGTGCAGCACATAGCGGGCACCGGCGGCGATCACCCGGCTGCCGTCATAGGCTACCCCATAGAGGTCCTTTATACCGGCGGGTGTGCGGTTGGTCCAGTTGACAAAATCCGTGGAGGTATAAATCTGCCCTTCCTGGCTGATGGCACCTGCGCCAATATAGGTGGTGGCTGTCCTGGTAAGGGCATTGAGGCTGGTGCCCGGGTGCTGGTATACCAGGCCGTCTGCAGAGGAAACCACGCCTTCATTGCCGGCTATAAAATACATCCCGTTGATGTAGCTGGATTCACTGGGAACGATGTAGGCTGTTTTTTGCAAAAGGGTAAAGTTCACCAGATCAGCGGTAGTGAATGCAGAACCATAGCCGCCCATATACTGGCTGGAGCCATAAAAATGGTACCTGGTTCCGTCCCAAACCCCATTGAAGATCTGGTGGCCGCTGCCCCAGTTACGCGTAGACCCATCCGGCTGGTGAATGAGGACCGCAGTGGAGAATTTCGTCCAGGTGAGCCCGTCGGCGGAATGGAACATTTCGTGGCCCGACTGGAAACAAAAGAACTTATCGTTCAAAAACTGGATGCGGTTCATCGTGCCCCAAACGGGAGCATCGTTGTGAAAGGTCCAGCTGTTGTCGGCGGCGGTGGTGGAACGATAGATCCTGGAGCCGGAACTGCCGCTGGTGGTGGCCGCAATCAGGTACACGCCATTGCCATAGGCCATGGTTGAGAGTTGATCGGTGGCGCTGCCGGTATTGATGCTGACAGGGGTCCAGGTGTTGCCGTCGGCAGAACGCAGGAGGGTACGGTTCGCTCCTGTTGCAAAAAAGGTGTTGTTTACAAAACTCACCCGTCGTAACTGACTGGTGGTGCCCGAAGAGCGGCTTGTCCAGGTGATGCCATCCGTTGAGGTTTGAATCACGCCATTGTTTCCTACCACAACAAAAACACCGGCGCCAAAGGCTATGTTGTTGAGTGACTGGCTGCTAAGCCCGGAAGCGCTGATCCGGCTCCAGGAAGTGCCATTGGCAGCGGTGAAAAGTGCATTGGAAGCGCCCAGCAAAATGTACCGGCCGTTGCCGTAAACCACCTGTTTTCCCTGCACCTGCCCGACGGGAAAGCCCACCTGCGCATTGATGGTTGGTGCCTGCGCCTGAACATTTGAAACGATAAAAAAGCAAAGAAGGGCCATGAGGATGCCCGTGCGGGTAAAGATTTTCTTCATGTTGGATATTGGTTTAGATCAATTGGCCGCAAAACTAATTGTTTCCGTGGTTTTTACAAGCCTGTGGAAACACTTAGCGGGACCGTTAAAGGAATCTGGCTTTCGGTACAAAGCAGCAAGGGTGCAAGAGAGGAAAGGTTGAGGTTGAGGGGAAAGGGAGAGAGTTATTGGGTTATTGGGTTATTGGGTTATTGGGGGTTGATTATTCTGCGGTTTGGAGATGTTGTAATCGGAGTGAGAGGACAGTATCCTTGTTTGGTGGTGTTTGGGGGAAGGGTTGAATGACCCTGTTTTATAGCAGGCAAACTGCCTGGCCTAAGCTGCATCCGGGGTTTTGCAGCAGGGTCGCCGCAGCGGATTTTCCTGGAATAGCCGGGCGGAGGGGAAACCCGGCTATTCCCCTATGCGCATAGCCAGGCCAGGGCCGGGCGGCGGATGGCAAAACGTAATGCTGTTGCCCTGGGCCACAAAGTACAGGCCCATTTTGCGAAACATGCTCCATACTTCTTCCAGCGGTGCATTGTAACAGATCCCTGCCGTGAACCGGCGGTCGGGCACACAAGCAATGCTGCCAATGCGCAGGTTGTACCACCTGGCCATATCGGCCACTATCTCCCGCAGGGGTGCGTTGGTGTAAAAACGCTGTACCCCTTTCCAGGAGACCGCCTGGGCGGTATCGGCGGTGCGGCGCAGCAGGCGACCCAGGACCTTGCCCCCCGGTGCCGTTTCAAAGAGGGCCTCTTCACCGGCATCGAGCTGGAGGTGAGTCCTTCCCCTTTTGACTTGCAGGTTGCCCTCCAGCAGTGTGGTGACGGCTGCCGGCGTGTAGGCTTTGACGTTAAACCGGCTGCCCGAGCCGCTGATCTCAGCCTCTGCCAGCTGTACCACAAAGGGCTGCCGGTGAGGTGCCACGTTGAACAGGGCTTCACCCTGCAATTCTACCCGGCGGCTGGTATCGGAAAAAGACAGCGGAAAATGGAGAACGGAAGCCGCATTCAGGCGTACGGTGGTGCCGTCGGGGAGGACCACCCGGTACTGGCTACTGTTGGTGGTAGCGATGGTGTGGTAAAGGGATAGCTCCCGGCCTTTTTTTTCGGCCCCGCCGGCCCTGCTGTAGACCAGAAGACCCGGTTGGGGTGTGGTGATCCGGAAGGGGCCATCCTTTGCCACTTCTCCCCTGCCGGTGCTGTCGATGGTGAGCACCGCGTGGTTCCCCAGCCGGATGCGGACCGAATAGGGAGCGGTAGAGATTTCCGTGTTGCGGGACCCTATGTAGCCGCAGTGGAAGACATCGTTTTCCTTCTGGCTGAGCACCAGGCCCACCAGCAGACCCGCCCATACAAAAAAGCCACCGTATACAAGGGCAACGATCCGGTACCGCCGGCGGCGGTCTTTGGCTGCGGCTTCCTTTTTCTGCTGTATCCACTGTTTCACTTCCTCCTCGGGTGGCGGCGGCCAATACTGCCGGAGGTCTTCATCATTTCCCGAAAGGTCGATACGGGTGAACATCTCCGTTATCTCTTCTTCGGAATAAAGGTCGAAGGCCAGGAGCACCAGGGCTGTTTCTCCCGGAGTGGCCGTGCCCTTTACCTGCTTTTGCAGCAGCTCTTTTATGTAGGCAGGATCGTGGATCATCGTGTTTTGTTTACTGTGGTTTGAAGGGATGATGACAATTCCTGCTTTTACATCAGCAGGTTCAAAAGAAACCCTTTGAGGATACGTTGCAGGTTGCGTTGCGCTTCCGTCATGTGGTTTTTTACGGTGCTTTCGGAAAGGCCGTAGTGTTTTGCGATCTGTTGCCGCGTCCAACCCTTTCGCCAGGCGAGTTCGATGATCTCCCTTTGCCTTTGCGGCAGGCGTTCTATGGCTTTTTGAAACAAGCGAAGCGTTTCCCGGATATCCAGTTCTTCTTCCAGGACAGCCGCATCGGGTAGTTCGAAGTCGTCTTTTATGCCTACCATTCCTCTTCGTTGTTCGCTTCGGAGCATGTTCTTCGCTCTATTGCCGGCGCAGGTATACAGCCAGGCCTCCGGACTTTTCATAACCGCCACTTCTTTTCGTTTTTCCCACAGTGTCCAGAGGGTGTCCATGACTGCTTCTGTGGCCAACGTACGGTTGCGCAGGAAACTGTGACAATAGCCTGCCAGGCGGCTGAAGTAACGGGCAAAAACCCGGATCAGGACAGGCTCCCCACCTGTGCCTAATTCTCTTAGCAGTTGTTCGTCATGTAAAGGTTCCATTGGTTTATGAATAAGGCGTTGAAAGAAATGAAACACCTGCCAGCGGCCGGGTTGAAACTTTTTTAAAAAAGTTCATCCCTGACTAGGACATTGCGACCCTTTGCGGTGTTATCGTATCAGGAGCAGGATGGTAACGGTAATTGATCAGCGAAGTATTTCCAAGTTACAAATTGCTCCGCAGAATTGCAAGGATTTTTCAGAAAAAAACAAACAAAATCAATATGGGTTTGTGAGGGAAGACCTGTGTGTTTGTTGCAATGATCCTATCCCTTCTTTATACCTGTGCAGGCCGACGCCGGCTGCCCCCTTTCGGGGTGCGTTGCGGTTTACGGGTGGACATTGGTGTTATATAATACCGGGTGGAAATTTTATTTGATTTTATGGCAAAACGGATGGTGGCTGGGCTGCGCAACATGGGGTGCGGGTGGCGTTATCCCGTGCAGGAAGGCAGTGGGTAATTTGAAGTGAGGTATCGTTTTTTGTTTTTCACTTTTTCTCTTGAAAGAAAAAGTGGCGCAAAAAGTTCAAGGAAAAGGCAAATGCTCCGCTGCCTTTTCCGGGCCGCCGCACAAGCCACACTCCTACTCGTTGCGAAACTCTTCTGGTATGCAGTCTTTCTTTTTTGATGAGGTCTGCACCACTGGTGGTAAGGGTTTGTAGAGGCATCCGGCTGAAAGTGCACCAAGCGTCAGGCGCTGTATTCCGCTTTGCTTTTCCGACAGCAGCGAGAGGTTGAAGGTCACGTAGAATAAGGCGCTGGGAGAGGGAGGTTGAGGACAAGGTTAAGATTGAGGTAAAGGTTGAGAGAAGTTATTGGGTTATTAGGTTATCAGGTTATTGGGACAGAAGACAACAAGGAGAACGCTCTGAAGGAGCGGCGTGTTTGAGCGTGAATGGTAAATGGTGAGTGGTCAATCGTTAATGCGCAATATTCAATGCCGAACTTTCGATGGGAATGTATGGGGATTCACGTGGATGGACACACGTGAAGGATAAGACGACAAAACTTTTTATGCATAAAGCCTGTGGCGGTGGTAGCTAACGCCGGTGCGGCGGGTTGAGAGGGCCCCGGAACCCGGAACTAAAACGGGCCTGCATTTATTCACTTTTAAATTTTTTATTATGATGAAAAAACTTTCGTTTTTACCCGTTATCGCGCTGGTGCTGGGGATTGCCGGTGCGGCCTTCTCGATGGAGGGGAAGCAGGAGAGCACCGAAACCCGGTACCATTACAAGCTGACCACCCAAGAAGGCATTTTTGATGCCAGCAACTGGGAGCCGGCCGATGCATCATACCCGGGTTGTAACGGCCAGGGATTGCCCTGTGTGATCGCTATCACCGGTGACCTGCAGGACTTCCTGGACAATGCCGAAGTGAATGGCGGCGTGAGTGCCATCAACCTGGAGGCCGAAAGCCAGCAGCCCTAAGCCGGTTACCTGTTCTGAAAATGCAAGAAGAGAGCCCTGCTCTCTTCTTTTTGTTTTTACCGTGGGTTTTGCGGTATGCCCGCAAGGTTCAGCACATTCTCCGGGACCGGCAAGGCATACCGCGGATCGTTGGGCGGCAGGACGAATTCCTGGCCATTCAGTACCCGTTTCAGCACAATGCCGACCCCTTCCCTGTTCAGGCGTTTGATGTCCATCCAGCGCAGGCCGCGCATCAATAACTCCTTTCTTCTTTCTTCCAGGATGATCTTCAGGGCCTCCCCGGCACTGGCTGCTGCCAGCGGCACAAAGGTTCCCGCCTTCCAGCGCTTCTCCAGCAAGGTATTCAGGTCGGCCATGGCTTCTGTGGTTTTTCCCGCCCGGGCCCTGCACTCCGCCCGTACCAGGAGCATTTCATCCGTAGCAATGCCGGTGAAGAGCGCCCCACTGCCCTCGTAACTTCCTTTGAAGCTGTAGGTACCATTCCCGTTGCTGCGGAAAAAGACCAGCTTTCGCAGGTCGTTTTCACCGTAGGAACGATACAAGACCGAATCGATTTTTGAATAGGCTGCGTTCAGCATGGGTGGTACCCGCATCCGGGTTTTCATGATCACTTCTGCATTGAACTCGGGGACCGGGTAGGTAGCCGCTGCGTTGAGGGTATTGAAATCGAGCAGGCGGTTGTACAACTGCAGGCAGGAGTCGGCATAGGCACCGGCTTCCGCGTACCGGCCCATGGCCAGCAGGGTGCGGGCCAGCATTCCGTAAGCGGCCGGCCGCGAGGGCCGTAACACGGTGAGGGGCGTTACCGGCAGAAGTGGAACGGCTTCTTTCAGGTCCTGCAGGATGCGGTTGTAGGTCTGCTGCACCGAGGCCCTTTCGACCGGCTTGTTAAAGTCAGGGTCGAGTTTCAGTGGAATTCCCAGGTCCGATGCCGCGGTGGCCGGGTTGAAAACCGGTGCCCAGGTATCGGCCAGCGCCAGGAAAGAACGGGCCCGGTGGTAGAGCGCCATGCCCTTCAGGTTACGCCACTCCCCTTCATCACCCGGTTGGCGCCTTACTGCGTCGATCTTATCCAGCACCGTGTTGGCCAGGTAAACCACATCGTAGGTGACGCCCCAGTCATCAGGGAAGTTATCGATGGTAAAATAGGGCTCCCAGCGGTAGAGCTGTCGGTAGGCCTCCAGGCTAAGGGCATTCCAGTCGGTATACGTGAGATAGTAGTCATCTGCGCTTGCCTCATTGCTGTTCAGATCGAAGTAATTCACGCGGGGGTAATAATCCAGCAGGGCCTGCAGGTCGGTGATGGTAGACGGTACCACCAGGCTTTTGCTTGATTTTTCGTCGAGGAATTTGCGGCAGCCTGTCAGTACTGCGAGGAGCAGGAAGGCGATTGCCAGTTGTTTGGTATAGCGGTTCATCGTTTTGTTTTTGGGTTTTAGAATGTGGCCTGCACCGAAAACGCGTATGCCGGCGCCGGCGGAAGTGTTGTTCCCGGAAAATCGGGGTCGATGCCAAAGCGGTTGGCCCGCCAGAGAATACCCAGGTTGGCCGCATTGAGGGCCAGCCGCAGGTTTTGCCAGGGCAGGCGCTGCGCATGGCCACCCGCCCAGTCCCAGGCCAGGGTGAGGTATTGCAGGCGGATATGATCGCCCCGGGTGACCAGCACTTCTGCCCCCGTATAAAACGCATCGCGGCGGCTGTTGGCCGGATAGGTCATGGAAGGAACATCGGTGTGTTGTTCATCGCCGGGCGTCTGCCAGCGCAGGCTGTAATCGCTGTGGGTGGTGTTGCTGGCAAAGAGGGAGGTGTAGTTGAGAGAGGTGCGCCGGATCAGATACCCCAGCTTGTAGCTAATGCGGGCCGTGAGTGAAAGCCCCTTCCACTGCAGTGTGTTGCCAAGGCCTCCATAAACCGTTGGCAAACCCCGTCCCTTATAGACCAGGTCATCGATGGTGGTGGTGCTGCCGGTGAGCGCCGTATAGTCCTTGCTGAGCGCTCCTTTGTACAGCCCCTGCGGGTCGCCGGTGGCGGGATCGAGCCCGGCCCAGGAGTAGCCAAAAACCGAATAGAGGGAGCGGCCTATGATGCCGGTGGGCCCGTTGCCTACAAACTGGCTGCCGGCCTGGCTGGCGAGGTAAAAGCTGGTCACCTCGTCCCAATAGCCGCTCAGGTTCCAGGCGGTGGTCCAGGCCAGCCTGCCCTCCGTGTTGCGGATGGTGATGTCCAGGTCGAAGCCCTCGCCGCGGGTGGCGGCCACGTTTTTGCGCAGGGTTAATACGCCCAGGCCATGGGTAGGATCAACGGGTACCGATCCAAAGAGGTCGGTGCTCCGCTTGCGGAAATAATCCAGGCTGCCTCCTATCCTGCCGTTGGCCGTGCGGAAGTCGATACCGAAGTTGATCATGCGCACCTGCTCCCAGCGAAGGTCGGGGTTATAAAATTTATCCACCCGGGCCGTGGGTGTACCGGTATAGGGCGAGGTGGTTGCATAGCCGATGGTGGTGACGGCTGACATCGAGGGATCGATGTTGCCGCTAAAGCCGTAGGTGGCCCGCAGCTTTAGAAACGGAAGCGCTTTGCCCTGCCAGAAGGCCTCTTTGGAAAGCTCCCAGGCGGCGCCCACCGACCAGAGGGGATTCCATTTCTGGTTGGTGTTCAGGCCAAAAAGATTGGAGGCGTCCTTGCGGCCGCTGAGGGAAAGGGTGTAGCGACCCTTGTAGGTGTAGGCGCCGTTGCCAAAGAAGGAAACAAAGCGGGTCAGGGTCTGGTCGTAGGCCCAGCCCGAAGGAATAAAGGAAAGGGTACCGTTGATATAGGTGGGAAAGGCCGTGGCATAGTCGACGTTCACCGCCGTCAGGATCTCGTTGTTGAACCCGTAGGTGCGGCCCGAGCGGCTCTCCCCTGTTGCCTGGCGGGCCTCAAAACCGCCCATGGCGGCTACCGTGTGCCGGTTCCACTGGCGGTTGTAGACCAGTTCCGCCCGACCGTTCTGCGCTGTTTTGGCAGTGGTGGTTTCATCGAGGATATCACCCCTAGGCACCCTGTTGGTAACGGCACCGGTGACGCGGTTGAGCTGAGTATACTGGTTGACCAGGTTACGCACAAAATAGGACTGCTGGTTGTAGAGGATTTCGTTCTCCCCGCTCTCCCGCTCGAGGCGATACTTAAGGGAGAGAGCCAGTCCATGTACCGGCTTCCAGGTAAGGCCGCCATCCGCCACCAGGTGATGCGTGGTTGATTGGTTACGCGTCAGGTCGGGCTCCAGCAAGGGATAATAATCCCAGGCCAGCAGGCGGCCGCCGCCGGCCGTATCGGTAAAGACCTGGCGGTAGGTACGGGCCAGTGGCAATGCGTTACCGGCGGCATCGGCCAAGGCCGTGTAGGGCGGGATAGCCCCGCGGGAGTTAGAAATGCCGCCGTAGCCGGTGCGGCCCACCCGGCTTGTCGTGTGCAGGTAAAACGCGGTCAGGGCCAGCTCCAGGTTGGGCCGCAGCCGGGCTGTATTGCCGAGGCGAAACGTGAGCCGGGAGTAGTCGTCGGCCAGGTGGCTCCTGTTCTTATCCCAGCCGGCGGAGAACAACCAGGTGTTGGTGGCGCTCCCGCCCCGCAGGGTCAGGGCCTGCTGCTGCTTCCAGGCGTGCCCGTACACATACCGGGCAAAATCGTCCCGCACATCGTGCTGCCGCAGGGCATCGAGCTGTGCCCGGGCCTCCGCTTCAGAGAGACTGCCGTTGCGGGCCCGGAAGAGGATCTCGTAGGCCGGTGAAAACAGGGGCCGGGCGGTGGAAGCCGTATCGGCCCAGCGGTAGCCCTTGCTGAAAAGGAATTCTTCCACGTCGACAAATTCCGAAGAGGACATGACCGGCAGGGCCTGCAGGCTTGGCGGGCCGGAAAGGGTGTAGTTGCTGGTCAGCTCTACCCGGAGGGGCTGACCGTAGGCCGCTTTTTTGGTGGTGATGACGATAACCCCGTTGCCCGCCCGGGCGCCCCAGACCGAAGCCGCTGCAGCATCTTTGAGGATGGTGATGCTTTCGACATCGGCCGGGTTGAGGCTGGCGATAGCCCCTTCGAAGGGGAAGTTGTCGACAACAATCAAGGGATCGCGGGGACCGGTGATGGTACTGAGGCCGCGGATCATCAGCTGCCCACCGGTCCGCGTTTTACGGTCGACCATAAAACCGGCGGCCACCCCTTCGAGGCGGGAGAGGATATCGGTGGAAACCTGCTCGTTGAGCCGTTGGGAGCTGATGTGTGTAAAGGAACCAGTAGCTCTTTCTTTTGGCAAGGTTTGGTAGCCAGTGTTGACCACCACTTCTTCAAGCTGGCCTATACGCCGTTTGAGCCAGACCGTTGTTTGCGGGTACCGGGCGTAGGTATGATCATAGATGAGCGTATACGGTTCGTAGCCGATGGCTGAGATGAGCAAGGTGTCGTTGAGGTGCAGGTTCGTTAAGGAGAACTCGCCGTTTGCATCAGATGACAGATGAGAGATGACGGATGATGGAGCGCTGTTTGGCGTTTGGGGTTTGGCGTTTGGGGTTAGGGGTCGTTTGAGGGTGATGGTGGCGCCCGGGATGGGGCTACCCTGTTCGTTGATGATCTTTCCTTTGAGGGTTAATGCCTGACACATGCTCAGGAGTGGGGAGAGGAGGGCCAGGAGAATTAGTAATCGCATTGTTGTTTGGTTTGAAGCGTGAATTGTGAGTGGTGAGTGGTGAGTGGG
>DASYHD010000036.1:0-3241 GCA_035998945.1 Flavisolibacter sp.
CCCGGCCTGCTCCGCCGGGAGGCGGCCGCCCGGTACTGCGGCACCGGCGTCTCGACGTGGGACCGGTGGACGGCCGCCGGGCTGACCCCCGAGCCGGTCAAGCTCAGCGGGGCCGTGCTCTGGTGCCGGGCCGAGCTGGCCGCGTGGTGCCGGCACCGCTGCCCGGACCGCGCCACCTGGACCCCGATCTGGCAAGCCCTCGTGACCGCCCGCCGGACCGGCCGGGCGAAGTGACCCCCGACACCCACCCTCACCAATCACACGACGGGCCGGGCGCCCTGGCAAGCACCTCCGGCCCGTCGTGATCGGAGCAATCTATGGATGGCGCAAATCCCATCGGAGCGGACTGCAAGCCCGGTAGCGACGCCCGCGACCGCATGCCCCGTGTCACGGCGGCGCACCCGTGCCCCGTCTGCCGGAAGCCCGACTGGTGCCTCGCCGCCCCCGACGGCTCCGCCGCCATCTGCAACCGCGTCGAGAGCCCGCAGCGCTGCGGCGACGCCGGTTGGCTGCACCGACTGGTCCGGCCCGAGCCCCGCCCCCGGGCCGGGCCGAGGACAGGTCGCGCCACCCGGGTGGACTGGCCGGCGGAGGCCCGGCGGTACGCCGACGCCCTCACCCCCGCCGTGCGGGACCGGCTGGCGGCGCTGCCGCTGCTCGGCCTCCGCGACGGGGGCCGCGGGCCGGTCTACGTCATCCCGGAGGCGGACGCGACCGGGGCCGTCGTCGGCCTGAACCGCCGGTTCCCCGACGGCTCGAAGACGATGCTCCCCGGCGGGAGGCGCGGCCTGATCCTCCCGGCCGGGTGGCGGGAGCGGCCCGGCCCGGTGTTCCTCGTCGAGGGGCCGACCGACGCGGCCGCCATGACCGTCGCCAGTCTGACCGCCGTCGGCCGCCCGTCCAACACCGGCGGGGTGGCCCACCTCGCCGACCTGCTCGGCGACCTCGACCCCGGCCCGGCCGTGGTCGTGGTGGGCGAGAACGACCGCAAGCCGACCGGGGACTGGCCCGGCCGCTACCAGCGCGGCGGGTTCCTCGTCCACGTCCTCGACCAGCCGGCCGAGCCGGACCCCGACGCCGTCGTCCGCCGCCCGGTCGGTGCCCCGGTCGTCCGCGAGTTGGCCCGCCCGCTCCTCCGGGAGCGGCTCACCCGGGCGGCGACCTGGCGGCAGTGGCGGGGGAGCGGCGAGAACGCCGAGCTCGTCCCGGCCCACCCGCCGGACGGGTGCGTCGGGGCCGTCCACGCCCACGGCCACTGGCCCGCCGTCCGCCCCCTCGACGCCGTCCTCACCCACCCCGTCCTCCTCCCGACCGGGGACGTCCTCGCCGCCGACGGCTACCACCGCGGGGTGCGGGTCCTCACCCGCCTCCCGCCCGACCTGACGGTGGCCGTGCCCGACACCCCGACCCGCGCCGACGTGACCGCCGCCGTCGCCACCCTCCTCGACCCGCTGGCCGACTTCCCGTTCGAGACCCCGGCCCATCGGGCGGCCCTGGTGGCCGGGCTGCTCACCCCGCTGGCCTGGTTCCTGATCGACGGCAACGTCCGCGGGGTCGGCAAGGGGCTCCTCGCCGACGTGGTCGCCCTGACGGTCACCGGCCGGCGGTTCCCGGTCATGAGCTACACGAGCGACCGGGAGGAGTTGCGCAAGAAGATCACCACCCCGGCGATGGAGGGGGAGCGGCTGGTGCTCCTGGACAACCTGGCCGGGGCGGTCGGCAACGACGTCCTCGACGCGGCCCTGACCACCGACCGGTGGAAGGACCGGGTGCTGGGCGGCAACCGGGTGTACGACGGGCCGCTCCAGGTGGTGTGGTTCGGGACGGGGAACAACGTCCAGCTGGGGGCGGACACGTCCCGCCGGGTGTGCCACGCCCGGCTGGAGTCGGCCGACGAGCGGCCGGAGATGAAGGAGGGGTTCCGGCACGCCGACCTCCGGGGGGCACGTCCGCCGCACCCGCGGTGGGCTCCTGTCGGCGGCGCTGACGATCCTGTTGGGGTGGGTGCGGGCGGGGCGACCGGTCCACGGGCTGCGGCCGTGGGGGAGTTTCGAGGGGCGGTCGGGGGTGGTGCGGGAGGCGGTGGTGTTCGCCGGCCTGCCGGACCCCGGGGAGACGCGGGTGGCCCTCCAGACGACGGCCGACCGGGACGCGGCCGCGATGGCGGACGTCCTCACCGGGCTGGCCCGGCCCGACGACACCGGGCGGGGGCTGACCACGGCCGACCTCGTCACCCGGCTCCAGGCGGCGGAGAAGGAGCCGGGGGACGAGGGGCTGGCGAACCTGCGGGCGGCGGTCGAGGATCTGTGCGGGAAGCTGTGCGGGCGGACCCTCGGGTACCGGTTCCGGCACTTCGCCCGGCGGAACTTCGGGGGGCGGATGCCGGACAAGGCGGACGCCCCGCACGGGTCGAGCCGGTGGGTGGTGCGGGACGCGGCGGCCCGGGCCGGCCGGGGGGATGCCCACCACCCCCACCCGGCCGGGGATCGCACCGGTGGGATGGTGGACATGGTGGGGATGATCCGGCCCGGTCGGGGGAGGAGAGTCCCCCGCCGGCCCGCAGCCGGAGGAGCTACGCCAACGACGACCGGCCGCACGAACTCCGGGGGTGACCCGTGACCACCACCGTCACCCCGGCCACTCCTGTCACGGCCGCGGGGCTGTTGGCCGCCGTCGTCCCGTGCGAGCCGACCGTCGAGGACGGGACGACGGCGTTCGCCCTCGACCCGCCGGCCGCGCTCGACCCACGGCTCCGGGTGCTGCACACCGGCGTCCGGGCCGTCCTCACCGGCCGGCCGTGGTACGGGTGCGGGTCGGACCGGCGAACCGCTGCGCCACGGGTACTCGACCCGGCCGCCCGCCTCGACCACCCGGCGCTCTTTGCCGCCGGCCCGGCCGGCCGCTGACCCCGACCGCCCTCGACCGCCCCCAACGGCCCTCGCGCGAACGCCACGGGCCGGTAGACTCGAACCTCCGCCGACCCGGCGGTCACTTTGGAAGGCCCGACATGGCAACGCTGTTCAAGCCCACCCGCCCGTACCCCCTCCCGGCCGGGGCCGAGGTCGTCGACAAGGACGGCCGCCCGCACGCCCGCGTCCGGGAGAAGGGCCGGGCCGTCCTCTACCCCCTGAGCGAGGACGGCACCAAGTACCTGAAGCCGGCGGCGAAGTGGGCGGCCGACGTGCGGCTCGCCGACGGCACCCGCAAGCGCGTCCGCTTCTCCCCCAACCGCGACGCCGCC
>DASYHD010000038.1:0-171035 GCA_035998945.1 Flavisolibacter sp.
CCTCAGCAACTGTGGCAGAGAGTGGGGTCTAATACGCTGTTAAGACCTTTGTGTCTAGCCTGCAGTTAAGTTCACCCCACTTTCTCCACAAAATTCCCCTTCTTTGCCTGAATAAATGCTTTCCTAACTAAAGGCCTGCAGACTCCTGCTTTCTCAGCCAATAAAAGGAATAGCCTCATGCAACCTATCGTGTAGAATGAGGCTGAAAAGAAAGACTGCTCACACAATGAAGCATGCAACCTGAAATGAATGGCTATTGTGTGCTGGCCTTAGCAAATCCAGTGGAGCATTTGGATTTGCTTTGAACTTTTGGCTCCACCTTTTCGGGGAGAAAAGGTGGAAAACAGCCTAAAGAAAATTCTGCCTACGAACAAAGGCTGCTTATACTTCAGTCCAAAGATCCCTCGTTCCGCGGGATGACAAGCAAGAGTCGTTACGATAGCTGTCAGCTTGAAGAGTAAAGTGCGGGATACTTAATCTTCCCTAAACTTATAAATTCAATTATTTCAATAAACCATCACAACCCCCGCCGCTTTGCCGCAATTGACGTTGCCACTGAAACAAACGTTACAATCGTAATGGACGTCATTGGCATCAGGATGGCTGC
This sequence comes from Flavisolibacter sp., assembly GCA_035998945.1. Classification (GTDB taxonomy): domain Bacteria; phylum Bacteroidota; class Bacteroidia; order Chitinophagales; family Chitinophagaceae; genus Flavisolibacter. The sequence goes on from DASYHD010000038.1 coordinate 608, forward strand.
TACCATTGGCGACATTTCTGCCTGCAGCGCAATGCTGAGTCCTACCGCGTTGTACATGAACGAAAGAATCCAGCTCCACATCACAATCCGTTTGCCTGACCTGGCATAACTGATAAAGGCGGGTAATTGCTGCACATGGCCGCTGTCAAGGATTCCATCAGAGGCCGGGGTAAACTGGCTGGTGTTTTCCGTTACGGCTATTCCCACTTCGCTTTGTTTCAGGGCACCGGCATCGTTCAGGCCATCACCAAGCATTAGTACACGGGCGGCTTTTTCCTGCTGTAACCTTTTAATATACGCCAGCTTGTCCTGCGGCGATTGGGTAAAAAACATGGGTGTATCCTTTCCAAAAAAAGACTTCAGCTTTTCCTTTTCCGCATTGTTGTCGCCGGAAAGCAGGTGAAGCTTGTAATTGTCGGCCTCCAGCCGTGTTACCATTTCTTCCACCCCATTGCGGTACAGGTTGTGAATGCAGAAATAACCTTTCACACTTTTATCAATGGATATCCATACTTCGGCAGCGGTTCCTTTTTGTTCCTTGTATCCCGCTACAAAAAAGCAGGACCCGATCCGTAAGCGTTTTCCGTTAACAAGCGCTTCCGTACCCTTGCCGGCAAGTTCATTATAATCCGTAACAGGGAAAGTTGTGGTAACGCCTTTGCGCAGCAGATAATCTTTTACCAGGCGGCTCAGGGGGTGTGCCGATTCCTTCACCAGCGAATAAACTGCCTTCTTTTCGTCGCGGGAAAGAATGCCGCCAATAAATTCAATGTCGGCACTGGAAGTATAGGTCAGCGTACCGGTTTTGTCAAAAACAACATGGTTGATGCTGGCCAGCGATTCAATCACCGTGGCGTTTTTCAGGTACAATTTGTTCCTGCCAAAATAGCGCAGCATGTTGCCAAACGTGAATGTGGCCGAAAGCAGCAGCATACAGGGACAGGCTACGATCAAAGAAGCTGAAATAGCCGGAAGAATATTGGAAGGATCTTCAAACGCCCAATAGATGCCGGCAGCCGTACAAAGCGTGAACAGTACCACCGTAAAATAGCGGCTCCAGGGATGGATAAAGGATTTTTCGCCATTTTTTTGATTGGCAAAAAAGTCGTTGTTATTCCAGAGTTGTGTGATATAACTCTGGTTTACCGTTTTGATGACCCTCAACTCGATGCTGCCGCCCAGTTGCTTGGCGCCTGCATAGATAAGTTCACCTTTCTTTTTAACCACCGGTGTGTTTTCGCCGGAAACAAAGCTGTAGTCAATGCTGCCTTCACCCGCAATTAATACCGAATCAGCTGGCACCATTTCGCCGTGACGAACAATAATATGATCGCCTTTTTGCAGGCTGCTGATCGTGGCCGGCACCTCATTGCCATCCACCAGTTTAGTAATGCCCAGCGGGAAATAGGATTTATAATCACGGTCGAAAGAAAAGGAATCATAGGTCTTGTTCTGAAACCAGCGACCGGCCAGCATAAACAACACAATCCCGCTCATGCTGTCGAAATAACCGGCACCGGTACCACTGACTACTTCATATACACTCCGCGAAAAAGTCATCAGGATAGAAAGCGCAATGGGTGCATCAATGTTGAGCCATTTTTGCTGCAGGCCTTTCCAGGCAGAAATAAAGAAGTCAGAAGCGCTGTAAAAAAACACCGGCAGTGCCAGAACGAGGTTTAGCCAGGTGAAAAGGTGTTTCAGTGTGCCTTCGGCAATATCCCCGGATGAAAAGTATTCGGGGAAGCTGAGCATCATAATATTGCTGAAGCAGAAACCGGCAACACCAATCTTATAAAATTGCTTTCGGTTTACTTTTTTCTCTTTTTTCTCTTCACCCTCATTCAGGCTGATGTAAGGTTCGTAACCGATAAAAGCCAGCAGCTCAACCACCTTTCGCAGGGTGGTTTCCCCATGGTGGAAAGCAATAAAAATTTCTTTGCGCTGGAAATTGGTCTTGGAAAATAGAATGCCCGGTTGAATAGCATGCAGGTTTTCCAGCAGCCAGATACAGGATGCGCAGTGCATCTGTGGTAGGTAAAAGCTTACCTGCGACTGCTTGTCATCCGAAAATGTAATGAGCTTTTGTTGTGCTTCCGGCGTGTCAAGAAAAGCGAACTTCTCTGAATTGTACTTGCCTTTGACCTTAATGCCTGGCGTGTTGCTCAGGTCATAGTAGTTGCAAAGTCCGTTTTCTTTAAGTAAGCCATAGACAAATTTGCAGCCGTCGCAACAGAACACATGTTCATCTTCTATAATCGTGTTGTCGCAGGTCTCCCCGCAATGGTAACACTGCACGGCCACTGAGGCCGGCTTTTTTTCCTTTGGTTTGACAGGTGCTTCTACAACAGGCATAATACCGGCAAAAGTTCAACGACTGTTCGCCCCAAACGATGAGGGGTATCAATGGAAAAGATGAGAAAAGTCATGGATCAGGGATGTGTACGATTCATAGGAATGGTGGGATCATAAGAGAGGCCGTTCAACAGAACGGCCTCTCGCTATCATTCAAAAGATTCTGGTTCAAGACATTTCCGATGCCCATTTATCCCTTTCATCGGGACTGAATTTCCATGGGGCAAAGTTATTTTCGACATTGCTATACATACCGTTCCATTCGGCAGGCTGGTTGCTTTCTTCCAGTGCCAGGTACCGCTTGAGTTGGTTGATAATATGCAGCGGATCGATCAATACAGGGCATGCCTGTACGCAAGCCTGGCAGGAGGTGCAGGCCCAGAGTTCTTCGGTGGTGATGTAATCGTGCAGGAGTGATTTGTTATCATCCTGGAAAGTGCCGTTCTTGTCGCGGTTAGCCCCAATTTCTTCCATCCGGTCACGGGTATCCATCATGATCTTTCGTGGCGAAAGGATCTTGCCTGTTTTGTTTGCCGGGCACTGCTGGGTACAACGGCCACATTCTGTGCAGGTATAAGCGTCCAGCAGGTTTTTCCAGGTAAGATCTGTTACATCTTTGGCACCAAACCGTTTTGGTCCTTCCTGTGGTGCATCAGTCGGTACTGTTTCGGGTTGCATTGCATACAGGACCTCTTTTTGAATTTCCGGCATGTTCACCATTTTACCTTGTGGCTTTAACCTGGTGTAATAGGTGTTGGGAAAAGCAAGGACAATATGAAGATGCTTGGAGTAGGGCAGGTAATTGAGGAAAACAAAAATGCCAGCGATATGCAGCCACCAGGCAGTTCGCTCAATGACTACCAGTGTTGCCGTACTGAAGTTTTCGAACAGGGGAGTAATGATACCCGACACCAGGAAATCCGTTTGCACATCGGCATAGTGACCATAGTTTTTCAGTTGCAGCGCCTTATCCGAAGCGTTCATGATCAGGAAAAGCGACATCAGTACAATTTCGAAGATCAGGATGTAGTTGGCATCTTTTCTCGGCCAGCCGCCACTCAGTTCCTGTATATTCAACCGTGGTACTTTCACCAGGTTCCTTCGCAGCAGGAAAATAATACAGGAAGCCAAAACCAGGAAGGCCAGTATTTCAAAAAAATTAATGACAAACGTGTAAAAGCTGCCTAAGGTCGGTGCAAAAAGGCGGTGTGTTCCAAAAATACCATCCAGGATAATTTCCAGGATTTCAATATTGATGATGATAAAGCCGGCATAAACGGCAAAGTGTAAGATGGCGACAAGTGGTTTGTCAAACATGCGCTTTTGTCCGAAAGCCATCAGCAGCAAATTGCGCCAGCGGTCGGGGTGGGGTTCAAAGGTTTCCTCGCGGCCAAGGTTGATATTCTTTCGTATGAATTTCGCCTTACGGACAAACAACCAAATAGCAAGTACCGTTAGTATGACAAATAAAATTTGTTGCACGATTTGCATATTGCTAATTTAACCGCTGTAAAAATAGGTCAAATGAGTTCTGCAGAAACAAAGAGTTATATATTGGATGGTGATGCCGTAAAACGGAAAATCAGGCGCATGGCGCTGGAAATTGCTGAGCAAAACAGCGAGGAAAAAGAATTCCTTTTTGCCGGCATTGTAGGCAACGGGATTGTGGTGGCACAATCGGTAGCTGCAGAATTAAAACGCATTGTACCGGTAACAGTTAACGTGGTAACAATCCAACTGAACAAAAAAGACCCGCTTGAAGTTTCTCTTGATCCGCAAACAAGCATAGAGGGAAAGGTCATCATCATTGCCGATGATGTAGCCAATACAGGTAAAACGATGTTTTATGCACTGAAGCCTTTTCTGCAGGCTTATCCCAAAAAACTGCAGACACTTGTCCTGGTGGAACGAAGCCACAAACAATTTCCCGTTCAAACGGATTACACGGGATTAACCATTGCCACCACTTTGCAGGAGCACATTGCCGTAGAAGCAAAAGAAGGAGTGATTACCGGAGCCTGCTTGTATTGAGGGAGAGCTGTGAGTTGTAAGCAATCTTGAAAGAAATATCTCAATATCTCAATATCAAATATCTACTATCCATTATCTAATCAATAGGCAACCGCTTTCACCCGCAAGCGGCCATTGGAAAGTTCAAGTGCCGGTGCCGGAAACTTCAATACATTCAGTGCTGAAAAAAGGCTGCGCAATGTTTTACTATTGGTTTTAATTTTTGTAAAATCCACATCGGGAGCAAGGTACCACTGGCGGTACCGTTTGATATCCCGTCGGTCGAACGTTAGAATTCCATTCTCGTCCCGTGCCATGTTTTCATAGCCGCCAAACATGTTTTCTGCCCCATAGCCAATAGCTATGTTCAGCCAGCGGGGAAGCGATGATTGCGGGAAGAATGCGTGCAGATTCGCACTGAGCCAATAGGTTTGCGCATTGTAATCTTTTAGAAGTCTTCCCTGGAAAGAACTCCCAAACAGGTCATCGGCTCTTTGTTCCAGATCGTCCTGTTTATAATTTTTTAGGGAAGATGAAAATTTAATCCCGATCCGTTGGCTTTTCCATGCCGCCTGCTGTCCTACATACAATGCCGCTCCCGTGAAATTGGCACCAACATCGGCCCAACTCCAGCCCCATTTGGCCGAGCGGCCATCGAGGTATTCTATCGAGAGCATATAAAGCATACTGCTGCCGGTTCCAAGCCACATGGCTTTGTTCTCCGGCACGCCGGCCCAGCGCCACAGATCAGATGTAATCCGGCTGGTATGGTAGGCTGTCCATGCATGCCCAACTTTGTCAACCTGCTGCCATTCACCGGCATCATTAAACGAATGCAGGTTTGTTTTGGGATAGTCTTTGTACCAGGCCTGGCTCAAAAAAAGAAATGAACCGCCATAGCCGGCTGCAGTCAGTCCGCCTGTGAGCCATTGTCTTTTAGTATAATCCGGAATAGTGGTTATTGCGGCAGTAGTATCCTGCGACCAAACACGCAGACTAAAAAAAAGCAGTAGCAAAAGAAGCCAGTTCTTCACCGTCCAAATGTACGGACACTTACCTTCGCATAGTTTGAAAAATGAATACCTTCAAACCCGAATGAAACCATAACCTTTACCAAAAACAGTAAATATGGATGCACAGATTGAACAAAAAGTAGCTACCTGGCTGAATGGCGCGTATGACGAAGATGTAAAAAACAGTATCCGTGACTTGCAGCAAAACAATCCGGATGAACTGGCGGATGCCTTTTACCGTAATCTTGAGTTTGGAACGGGTGGCTTGCGTGGAATCATGGGCATTGGTACCAACCGCATGAACAAATATACGGTGGGCATGGCCACACAGGGTTATACCAATTACCTCAAACAATCTTTTCCCAACGAGGAAATCAAAGTAGCCATTGCACACGACAGCCGCAACAACAGCCGCTTTTTTGCTGAAACGGTGGCCAATGTATTTGCCGCCAACGGACTGAAGGTTTTTTTGTTTGATGAACTGCGGCCTACACCGGAACTCTCCTTTGCCATTCGCCATTTGGGTTGCAAAGGAGGAGTGGTGTGTACCGCTTCGCATAATCCGAAAGAATACAATGGCTACAAAGCATACTGGGTAGATGGTGGACAACTGGTTCCGCCGCACGATAAAGCCGTTATTGCCGAAGTTGAAAAAATTGGTGATGTGAATGACGTAAAATGGTCTGGCGGCGAACAGAATATTACCATCCTCGGAAAAGAATTGGATGATGCTTATATCAATATGGTGAAAGGATTGAGTGTATATCCGGAAGTAATCCAGGAGCAAAAAGATTTAAAAATCGTTTTTACACCCATCCATGGTACCGGTATCAAACTGGTGCCGCAGGTATTAAAGGCGTTTGGCTTTGAGAATGTAACGATCGTAGAAGAACAGGCAGTTCCCGATGGTAACTTTCCAACAGTTGTCTATCCCAACCCAGAGGAAAGTGAAGCCATGAGCATTGGCCTGAAAAAGGCGCAGGAGTTGGATGCCGATATTCTGTGCGGAACCGATCCGGATGCGGATCGTGTAGGCATTGGTGTGAAAAATACCAAAGGCGAATGGGTGCTGATGAACGGGAACCAAACTGCTGTGCTGGCATTTAATTACATGATAGAGGCCCGCAAGGAAAAAGGCCTTCAGCAACCTAATGATATGGTGGTGAAAACAATTGTGACCACCAACATGATCGACGTGATTGCCAAAGAAGCCGGTGTGGCTTGTTACAATGTACTGACAGGATTTAAATGGATCGCCGAACTGATCCGCGAAAAGGAAGGAAAGGAGAATTATGTTGTTGGGGGAGAAGAAAGTTATGGCTTGATGATTGGCGACCAGGTTCGCGATAAAGATGCCATATCGGCCGTAGCCCTGCTGTGCGAAATGGCAGCTTACGAAAAATCCAAGGGCCGCAGCCTGTACGAAAAAATGCTGGACCTGTATGTGAAGTTTGGCTACTACCAGGAAGACCTGATCTCCATTACCAAAAAGGGCAGAAACGGTCAGCAGGAAATTGCCGAGATGATGGAAGGATTTCGTGCGGCCCCGCCAAAAAGCCTGGCTGGCAGCAACGTGGTCGAATTGCTGGATTACGAAAAGCGGGTTAAAACCAACCTGCAAACAGGCGCAACAGAAGATATTACGCTTCCTAAATCCAATGTGCTGCAGTTTATTACCGAAGACGGTAGCAAGATCAGTGCAAGACCTTCGGGTACGGAACCCAAGATCAAGTTCTATTTCAGTGTCAACACATCACTCGCTTCGGTTGATCAGTTTGAAGAAGCACAACAAAAAGCGAAGAATAAGATCAAGCAGATCATCAGTGAGATGAAGCTGGCCTAGTCTGCACTGCGAAGCGTGGGACAGATGGATGATTATGATAAAAGAGAGGCCGCTCTGCAGAGTGGCCTCTCTTTTATTCCGGGATTCTCATGCAATATTCCCGTTCAAACCCAAACTAAAAAAGCACTCAGATGAGCGCTTTTTCTTAGGCGGATGGACTTAATGCTATATATAATAATTTGGTTGCAATGAATTAGCAATACAAAGTAAATGAACCTAGGTGGGTGTTTTGCACCCGAATCGATGAACGGGAAAAAAGTTGTGGTGGGCTCCTGAAAAAATTTCGTTTAATCAGAAGCGGGGAATAAGTTTGGGCACCCGTTTCTGGTACTCACGGTATTGTTCGCCAAACTCTGCAATTAATTTTTCTTCTTCCAACTGAATGGCATAAAGCGTATACGCAGTAATCACCACATTGGAAATAAAAAGGCTCAGCGTAGGAAACAATAACCATAACCCCCAAATGGCTAAGAATGTTCCGAGATACAGGGGGTGCCGGATATAGCGGTGAATCCCTGCAATCATAAGTTCTGTGGACGGCGTTTCCTGTACAAGGCTTTTAATTCCACTTAAGCTGACAAAATATTTTTTTATGCAAACCAGCATAATGCTGATGCCTATCAAACCCAAAAGGCTCCCGGCAATTTTTGAAAAAAGGGTGGTTGTTAAAAGCTCCGTACTTTGAATGCGCAACTGGAAATAAACAATCGCCACCAAGGATACGGCAGCAAACACTGTATAAAAAAGCCGGTAATGACGAAAGTAGACACCTGCAAATTTTTGCACCCTTGTTTTTACGGTAAGGCTTGCCAGTACGCTGTGCAAAACGCAATAGGTGATCCACAAAACCGCAAGAAGAAGGTGAGTTTGCAGCATAGTTAAAAATACACTTGCAAATACAATGCAGGGGTAAATATATTTGCCGAATGAGAGCGACTGAAGACACCTACCGTCACAAAGGATTGCGAAGAAGACTTGTGGAAACGGTAAGAGGTAAAGGGATCACCAACGAAAGAATCCTGACTGCTATTGAGAACATTCCCCGTCATTTTTTTTTAGATTCTGCATTTGACGAGGTAGCTTATGAAGACAAAGCCTTTCCCATCGAAGCGGGACAAACCATCTCACAGCCCTATACGGTAGCTTATCAAACCCAGTTGCTGGAGGTAAAGCCACTTGAAAAAGTGCTGGAGATTGGTACCGGAAGTGCCTACCAGGCCTGTGTACTGGCAGAAATCGGCGCCAAGGTATTCACTATCGAACGGCAAAAAAAGTTATTTGACTCCAACAAGCAATTTCACTATTTAAAAAAATACCATAACATAAAATTCTTTTATGGCGATGGTTACGAGGGCCTGCCGACGTTTGCCCCGTTTGACAAAGTCTTGATCACGGCAGCGGCGCCCATTGTTCCGGTTAAACTGATTACGCAGTTAAAACCCGGCGGCATGATGGTGATTCCTTTTGGTGGTGGCGATGTGCAGGTGATGAAGCGTCTTATCAAACAGGCTGACGGCAGCGTCCGGGAAGAAATTTATGACCAGTTCAGCTTTGTGCCCATGCTGCAGGGAAAGAACGATTGAGTGAGGTGAAAGGTGAAACGTCAGACGTCAAACGTCAGACGTTTCACCTTTCACATTGATCATTCTTCTTCCTCGGCCTCTTCTTTCAGGTCATCCTGAATTTCCTGGCTGGGTTCAACCAGCACTTTGTCGATCCGGTGTCCATCCATATCAACAATTTCAAACTGGAACCCTTTCCATTTTAATTTTTCGCCGGTGGTAGGAATGTGCTCTAGTTCGTGCAGAATGCAGCCGGCCAGTGTATCAAAATCATACTCCTCTTCGGTAAGCCAGTCGGTGCGGTTGAAATAGGTGAGGAAATCGTAAAACTGAATCTGAGCATCCACCAGGAAGGTGCCATCACCACGATCAGTGATTTGGTAATCATCCTCATCGGCCGCATCAGGCATATCTCCAACTATGGCTTCCATGATATCATTCAATGTGATCATGCCTCTTAGACTTCCGTATTCATCCACAATAAAACACACGTGGAATTTGGATTCCTTGAATTTGGCCATCACCTGGTAAGCTGTGTTGTTGTCCGGAACAAAAATGGCCGGTTTCATCAGATCCCTAAAAAGGGTAAAGTCGTCGTTCAGGTACATGTCTTTCAGCGACACGACACCTTTGATGGCATCAATTTCTTCTTCGCAGATCGGGTAAAAGGAGTGCGGGTCCTGGAAGATCTTTTCCCGGATCTTGTCTTCCGTATCGTTGATGTCAAACCACACAATATCGCTGCGATGCGTCATCAGTGAGGTGATATTCCTGTCACCAAGATGAAAAATGCGTTCGATCATTTCCTTTTCTTCCTCTTCCACAGTACCGTACTCTGTGCCTTCAGTAATGATCGCTTTGATTTCGTCCTCCGTCACAAAATCGTCCCGCTTGCTGCGGATATTGAACAGCTTAAAAAAAAGATTGCTGGTTTTATTGAGTAGCCAAACAAAAGGATGCATGATCCTGGAAAAAACAGACATGGGCTGCGCCGAAGTCTTTGCAATCTTTTCTGCATTGATCAGCGCAATGCGTTTGGGGATCAATTCGCCAAATACGATTGAGAGATAGGTAACGAGGATAACGATCAGTGTGGTAGCTATGGTATCTGCATACGGTTCTAAAAAGGTAATTTCTTGTATAACAGGCTTCAACTGTGCGCTGAACTTTTCACCGGAATACACACCCGTAAAAATGGCAATCAGGGTAATTCCGATTTGTACTGTGGAGAGAAAGATTTCAGGGTTATTGGAAAGATCCAGGGCATGGCGGGCTTTGGCATCTCCTTTATCAGCCATGCTTTCCAGCCTGGATTTTCGGGCGGAGACAAGGGCTATTTCGGCCATCACAAAAAGAGCGTTCAGAAAAATCAATCCGAGCAATATGACAATGTCCATTGAGTTCAATTAAATTTCAGAAACCAGTTTACCGAAATTATGCCGGTAAACGGTAGCGGTAATATATCCTGCCAATGTTCCCAGCAGCATTCCTGCCAGTATATCCGTAGGGTAGTGCACGCCCACATAAAGCTGCGCAAAGCAGATCAGCAGGGCCCACAGGTAAAACAGGTATATCCATGGTTTAAAAGTACTTCGAAAACTAAGTACCATAAATGTTGCCAAACCAAAATGGTTGGCGGCATGGTTGGAGAGAAAGCTATAGCCGCCCGGACAGGCATGAATCACCAGCCGTACCTGCCCGGCCAGCGAAGGTTCATTGCAGGGCCGGATGCGCCGGATGGTTTCTTTAAATAAATAGGTACCTGTAAGATCGGCAAGTGCTACGGTGGATATAAAGCCAAGCGACCACCACAAACCCCTTGCCCCAAAATTCAGGTAAACAAAAGTCAGGATAAACAGATACAGCGGTGCCCAGAATACAGAATCACGGAAAAAAGGCAGTACGGTATCAAAAAAAGGGTTTGCCAGTTTGTGATTGAGGGCCAGGAAAACCCGGGTGTCCCAATCCTGGAGGGTTTGCCAGAAAGAAACGTTTAATAAGGAACTTGGCATTACGCAAATGTACATCTTCGGACAGGTTTCGTCGAAATGCCGTGGCGACAATCAAAAAATTGAGTTTTTTTGCAAACTGTCCAATACCGCCGACAATCCATGATCGTTAAATTACGTCTGCCACGAACCTTGCTCTGGGTACTGAATGTTTTTATCATTTACACCTTGCTGTTTACGGTATTCCGCTTGCTCACATTTATTCTCTTCAAACCTGAAGAAGGAGAAGTTGGGGAAGTGATTTCGGCTTTTTTACTAGGTTTCCGTTTCGACCTTCGATGGATCAGTTTATTACTGCTGCCGATTGTTGCCGCCAGTGCGGTTCCGCGGTTTTCGCCCTATTATTCGGTGGCAAACAAAAAGTTATGGTCCTGGTACCTGGCGCTTTCCACTTTTTTTGTTTTCCTGATTTATGCCATTGACTATGGCTGCTTTGCTTATTTCCGGGTGCGATTAGGAGCAACAGTTTTGAATTTTGCCGATGATACTGTGATTGCGGCGCAAATGCTGTGGGAAATGTATCCCATGTTCTGGATGATAGCCGGGCTGATTACACTGGTATTGCTCCTTCGTTATCTTTTTCAGTACCTGCATAAAAAAGTTGCGACAGAGTTCGGGACCGATGTACCTTTTCAACGAAAGTGGCTGGCGGTTACGGTGCTCTTGCTGCTTTTTTTTGTTTACGGAAGTTTGCCGGGACCATTGCAGTGGGACAGGGCCTTTCAGCAAAAAAATGATTTTAGTGGTTACCTATCTCTTAACCCCCTGCAATCTGTTTATTCCACGCTGCACTTCCGCAAGCCGCAGTTCGACGAGCATAAAACAAAGAATGCTTACCCGGTTCTCAGCCAATGGATGAATTGGGATCCTTTGGCTGGAACCTACCGCAGAACGGTACAACCCACCTCAACTTATTTTTCACAAAAGCCCAACGTGGTGCTGGTGGTTTGCGAGTCGTTCAGCATGTACAAAAGCAGCATGAGCGGAAACCGCCTGAACACAACACCTTATTTTCAATCGTTGGCAGACAGCGGCATATTCTTCAACCGTTGTTTTTCACCACATTTTTCAACGGCAAGGGGCATGTTTGCCATTCTCACAGGTATCCCGGATGTGCAGCTGGCCAAGTTCTCCACCCGTACCGAAGCGGGTAAGAACCAGCATACCATCATCAACAATTTTGAAGGGTACAGTAAATTTTACTTCCTTGGCGGCAGCCCGGCTTTCAACAATTTTGAAGGGCTGCTGCAGAATGTAGCCGGCGTGCAAATGATGACTGAAGGTGATTTTGTCTCAAAGCCAATTGACGTTTGGGGCATCAGCGATAAAGCATTGTTCTTAGAAGCCAACAAAACCTTTGCACAGCAAAAAGAGCCTTTCTTCGCCATCATTCAAACCGCCGATAATCATCCACCTTATACGATTGCAGAAGAGGATAAAGATTTTGTGCGGAAGCAAGCAGGCGAGGAGGAACTGGAGAAACATGGTTTTACTTCTCTGGAGGAATACAATGCCATGCGCTATTTCGATTACAGCGTGGAAAAGTTTATGGAGGCCGCTAAAAAAGAAACGTATTTCCAGAATACATTGTTTGTTTTTATTGGTGACCATGGCGTTGCCGGTAATGCAAACAGTGTTTACCAACCCGCATGGACAGAAAACCGCATTACCGAAATGCATATTCCGCTCCTTTTTTATGCACCCGGCCATTTACCGGCACAACAGCGTAGTGAAGTGGTTTCGCAGATTGATGTGCTCCCAACCATCGCAGGATTGACAGGGCAAAAACATGTGAACAGTACACTGGGACATGACCTGTTACATGCACAGAACAATCACAGTGCGTTTTTTATCCGGCACGATGAAGGCGAGATCGGCCTTTTAACTGATGATTTTTATTTTACCAAAAACATCCTATTTGAAAAGGAATCGCTGCAGTTGCTGAACGGCAAAACTGTCTACAGCGCCGCAGGTCGTGATTCGGTGAAAAAACAATACAGTGCACTGGCATCTGCCTACCTTGAAACAGCACGATGGATGCTGCTCAACAATAAGCAATAAAACTCAGGACTTTTTACCGATAACAATCAGCCGCGGTGTGGACTTGACATCGTATGCATGCAGGGCATAATCACCAAAAACTTCCTGTACCTGCACTTTGTAGAAAGAAAGCATATCTGTAAAATCGCCCAGGCTAAGTTTGGCTACTTTTTCTGTAAACTCCACCGGTTTTTCCAGGGCTTTGTCCCGAATGATGATGCGTTTAAAAAAATGTTTCTCATCGTGCCAGCGGTGTATCTCGTAAGCAGTTCCTTCAACTGTTTTTTCTTCGTTGTGCACCAGGTGTTCTTCCGCATAATGTACGTTCAGGTAGTCGAAAAGCAAGGTGCCGCCAGGCTTCAGGTTATTCACCAGCGACCGAACAGCGTCTTCGTGTTCGCGGCGGGTTTTAAAATAGCCAAAGGAGGTAAAAAAATTAAAGGCATAATCAAAATAGTTGATCCAGGAAGGTAGTCGCATGTCCTGCTGGTAAAAATGCAGGTTATCGGTCTCAAACTGCCTGGCAAATGATATGCTGTTGAATGAAAGATCAATTCCCGTGACATCGTATCCTTTCGAAGCTAGAAATCGTGCATGCCGGCCACGGCCGCAACCGGCGTCCAGCATCCGGCTTTGGGGTGCCGGCTGCAGGTGTTGCAGCAACCGGTCAATAAAAGCCTGCGCTTCTTTTTCATCGCGGTTGAAATAGAGCTTATGATAATATTCCGAATCAAACCATTCTTTGTACCACTCGTTAACCATTTCCTGTTTTTTACAAAAGTAAACGCTTCAGTGCAGCAAACACGGCAACTCTTATGCCTGAAAGCTGTATTTTTGCCCTCCTTAAAAATGTATCTGTGGCACTGATAAAGAGCATCTCCGGCATCAGGGGAACCATTGGCGGCAAACCTGGTGAAGCCTTAACCGCTATCGACATTGTAAAATTTTCCACTGCTTTTGGGAGCATTATTGCCGAATCCCGAGAAGACAAAACTGTACCCGCTAAAATCGTTATTGGCCGCGACGGCCGCATCAGCGGCAGCATGGTCAGCAACCTGGTGGTTTCGTCCCTGGTAAGCCTTGGTATTGATGTGATTGATCTTGGACTTTCCACCACACCAACGGTAGAAATTGCCACCAAAGCCGAAGGTGCCAACGGCGGCATCATCATCACTGCCAGTCATAATCCTAAAGAATGGAATGCCCTGAAACTGCTGAACGGTGAAGGCGAATTTATTGATGCTGCGGTTGGCGCAGAAGTCCTGAGTCGTGCCCAAAAAGAAGAAATTGTTTTTGCAACGGTTGACAAGTTGGGAAATGTTGCAACCGACAACTCCTATTTGCAGAAGCATATTGACCTTGTTCTGGATTATCCGCTGGTGAATAAAGAGGCCATTGAAAAACGTGGCTTTAAAGTGGTGGTAGATGCTATCAATTCAACCGGCGCTCTGGTAGTTCCGGAGATGTTGAAATCATTGGGCGTAGCGGAGGTCATTGTCATCAACGGTGAAGTAAATGGTCGTTTTGCCCACAACCCGGAACCCTTGCCGGAACACCTGACTTCCTTAAGCAATGAAGTGGTAAAGCAAAACGCCGATTTTGGTATCGCTGTTGATCCGGATGTGGATCGCCTTTGCTTTGTATGCGAAGACGGCAGCATGTTTGGCGAGGAATACACGCTGGTGGCAGTAGCCGACTATGTATTAAGCAAACGGAAAGGCAATACCGTGAGCAATATGAGCAGCACCAAAGCACTGAAAGAGATCACCCAGAAAAGTGGTGGTGAGTACCATCCGTCTGCCGTGGGTGAAGTGAACGTGGTGAAGAAAATGAAAGCAGTCAATGCGGTCATTGGTGGTGAGGGCAATGGTGGTATCATCGTTCCGGATTTTCATTATGGCCGGGATGCGTTGATCGGAATAGCACTGTTCTTATCGCATTTTGCCAATTTCAACAAAGGCCTGAAATCCTTCCGTGGAAATTATCCTGATTATTTTATTTCAAAAAACAAAATCGAGCTGGAGAATGGCGTGAATGTACCGGCCATTTTTGACAAGATCAAATCCAAATACAAGAACAATCCCATCAACACGGAAGACGGGTTAAAGATTGAATTTGATACGGACTGGGTGCACCTGCGTACATCCAACACCGAACCGATCATCCGTATTTATGCTGAAAGCAATTTTGAAACGACTGCCAATAACATTGCCAAGCGCCTGATGGCGGATATCAAAGAATTGAAAGAATAACACTGATCGTTAAGTTTCGAAACATGTACAACAACACCATCACCGATAAAGAGCAGAAATCAGCCCCCGCATCGGCCACGCGGATCTATTTCGACAACGCCGCCACCACACGCCTTGACCCGGAAGTGCTGGAGGCGATGATGCCTTATCTGACGGATCATTTCGGCAATCCTTCCTCAATTTATTCTTACGGAAGAGAAACCCGGCTGGCCATTGAAAATGCCCGCAAGTCGGTAGCCAGGATCCTTGGTGTTCATCCCCGTAATATTTTTTTTACAAGCGGTGGAACCGAAAGCAACAACACGGCCATATCAGCTTCCATCCGCGACCTGGGTTGTAACCATATAATCACGTCGCCAATCGAGCACCACGCTGTTTTGCATACCGTTGAGCATTACTGTAGCTGCAACAATGTCTCGCATTCTTTTGTCAAACTCACTACCACCGGTGCCATTGACTATGCCGATCTGGAAGCGCAATTAAAAGAACGCTCAGCAGCCGGCAAAAAATGCCTGGTGTCGCTGATGCATGCCAACAATGAGATTGGTGTTTTGCTCAGCATCAAAAAAGTAGGAGAGATGTGCCAAGCTCATGGCGCCATTTTTCATTCCGATTGTGTGCAGACGGTAGGACATTACCCTATCGATCTTTCTAAACTGGGGGTGCATTTTATTTCTGCGGCAAGCCACAAATTTCATGGACCAAAGGGCGTAGGTATACTGTATGTAAGTGACGAGGTAACCATCAAACCTTTCATCTTTGGCGGCGGACAGGAACGCAACATGCGGGCCGGAACCGAAAATGTGTACGGGATCGTGGGCTTTGCCAGAGCATTGGAGATTGCCATGCGGGATTATGAAAAGGAAAGCAGCTATATCAAAGACCTGAAGGGCTATATGAAACAGCGTTTGCAGGAGGAGATTCCCGGCATAGGTTTCAACGATTGTCCTGATTCTCTGTATACGGTGCTGAGTGTTTGCTTTCCCAAAACGGAAAAGAGTGAGTTCTTACTCATGAGTCTGGACATGGCCAATGTCTGCGTTTCCGGCGGCAGTGCCTGCAGCAGCGGCGCCAGTGTGGGCTCGCATGTGATACAGGCGTTGCAAAAACACGATGATTGCACTACCATCCGTTTCTCCTTCAGTAAGTACAATACCAGGAACGAAGTGGACACTGTGGTAGCCAAGCTGAAAGAACTGATGTGAAGCTGAAAGAAAACAGGCAGTTGACATTTGCAATTGGCAAATTTGTGAAACTCAATAGCTGATTGTGCTTCTATTTTATGGAGAGGCCTCATCGAAAACACACTTCCAAGCACTTTGTACCCATTCTACTTTCAGACGCATTCCTTTGCTTATTGTATATTGCCCATTGCCTTATGGCTCACTGACTTCAACTATCTTTGTCCCGCTTTAAAAAATAGCCATGAGCGAAGAAAAGACGCAGAATTTTATCGAAGAAATCATAGCAACCGACCTGAAAGAAGGAAAATATAAATCAATTGTTACCCGTTTTCCGCCTGAACCCAACGGGTACCTGCACATTGGTCATGCCACCTCCATATGGCTGAATTTTGGCGTAGCCAAAAAATTCGGTGGTTATACCAACCTTCGGTTTGATGATACCAATCCTTCAACAGAGGAAACCGAATATGTAGACAGCATCAAGGAAGATGTACGCTGGTTAGGCTATGAATGGGAAAATGAACACTTCGCATCGGATTATTTTGAAGAGCTATACACGTTTGCCGTGAGGCTTATTGAAAAAGGATTGGCTTATGTAGATGATTCCACTTCGGAGGAAATTGCCGCCATGAAAGGCACACCCACTGAGCCGGGGAAGAACAGTCCTTACCGCGACAGGAGCGTTGAAGAGAACCTGCGGTTGTTTGAAGAAATGCGGGCCGGGAAATATCCCGATGGTGCCCGTGTACTGCGGGCTAAAATCGACATGGCATCGCCGAATATGATCATGCGTGACCCGGTGCTCTACCGCATAAAGCATGCGCATCATCACCGCACCGGCGATACCTGGTGCATTTATCCCATGTACGATATGGCACATCCCCCCAGCGACAGCATTGAAAAGGTGACGCATTCGCTTTGCACCATGGAGTTTGTTCCGCACCGCGAACTGTACGACTGGCTGCTGGAGAATATTGAATCATTTCCCTCGCACCAATACGAATTTGCCCGGCGTAACCTTTCGTACACAGTGATGAGTAAACGTAAATTGCTGCAACTGGTGCAGGACGGTTTTGTGGAAAGCTGGGACGATCCCCGTATGCCTACCATTAGCGGCATGCGCCGTCGCGGCTATACACCCGAGGCTATCCGTGATTTTTGTGAACGGATTGGTGTGGCCAAACGCGACAACCTCGTGGACGTGGGCCTGCTGGAATTCTGTGTACGGGAACACCTGAACAAAGTAGCACTACGACGGATGGTAGTGTTTGATCCGTTGAAAGTGGTCATCACCAATTACAGCGGTGATGTTGAAATGCTGGAAGGTGAGGACAACCCGGAAGATCCGGCCAGTGCAACCCGCGAGATTCCCTTTGGCAAAGAGTTGTACATCGAGCGGGAAGATTTTATGGAGAATCCGCCTAAAAAGTATTTCCGTTTATACCCCGGTGGGATGGTTCGCCTGAAGTTTGCCTATATCATTAAATGCGATGAAGTGGTAAAAGACGAAGCCGGCAACATTACCGAATTGCGGTGCACCTATATTCCTGAAAGTAAAAGCGGGCATGATACCTCCGGCATCAATGTAAAAGGTACGCTGCACTGGGTGGAAGTAACCAATGCGATCACAGCCGAAGTACGCCTGTACGACCGCCTGTTCAGGGTGGAAGACCCCTCAAACGAAGAAGGCGATTTCAAGGAGTACATCAATCCTGATTCCTTGCATACCCTTAAAACAGCGTTTGCCGAACCTGCACTGAAGGCCGCTAAACTTGACGAACGCTACCAGTTCCTGCGAAAGGGCTATTTTACACTTGATAACAAAGACACGTATCAGCGGCTTGTCTTTAACCGCACTGTTACCTTGAAGGATGCCTGGGCGAAAGAGCAAAAGAAGCAGTAAAAAAACACCAACAGACAACTGGCAATAGGCATAAAATGGTGATTGAGTGGGTTGATATTTTGCTTCTTTGCATTGCGGCTTTCCTGGCAGGATTCGTGGATGCAATTGTCGGGGGCGGCGGTTTGATTCAACTGCCAGCCGCTCTTGTCATTTTACCCCATGTTCCGGTGGCATCGGTGATCGGGTCATTAAAGATTCCTGCCTTTAGCGGAACGGCTATTGCTGCCTGGCAATATAGCCGTAAAGTCAGTATCAACTGGGTCTTATTGGCTGTGATTTGCACCCTGGCTTTTCTGGCTTCTTATAGTGGTTCTTATCTTCTTTCGCATGTCAGCAACAGCTTTATGAAGCCTGTGCTGGTGGTGGTTTTAACTGCTGTTGCCATATATACCTATACCAAGAAAAACTTTGGGCAGCATGATGCGGAGAAATCAGTTTCGCAGCGGAAGCAATTGCAGCTTGCCATTATGATTAGTTTGCTGATTGGTTTTTATGATGGCTTTATAGGGCCCGGTGCCGGCAGCTTTTTTATTTTGGCGTTTATTGCGCTGCTGCATTTTGATTTTTTACATGCCTCGGCACATGCCAAGATGGTGAACCTGGCTACCAACCTCGGCTCGGTAACGCTCTTTCTTGTAAAAGGTATGCTCATCTGGAAAATTGCCTTACCCATGGCAGCCGCCAATATGCTGGGAGGATTTATGGGCGCAAGACTGGCTATTGCCAAAGGCAACCGTTTCATTCGTGCCTTTTTCCTGTTTGTGATTGTTGGTATCCTGCTTCGGTTTTGCTGGGATGTTTTCTTCAGGTCATAAACCTGTCGTTACCCTAATTCATCTTTTTCCCGCTCCAGCCAAAAGCGGCGAAGGGCATTTAACTGGTCAAAGTCTAGCCCTTCTTCCATTTCGGAGGTGAAGGTAACCGTGTCATCATACGTGAAGTGTGTTTCAGAACCTTCATCCGGCATTAAGGTAAAATCATAATGGTGTGCATCCTGCTTTTTCACCACTACATGTGTGCCGCTTTCCAGCGTAAATTCAAGTGGATAGTCGATAGCCATGGCATTTGGTTTTCGACAAAAAGAAAAATATCATGCCATCTACGGGTTAGATGCTTGGCGTATCAAACATCATTTATCCTGCTTGGGATGATACAATACATGCAGAATTCCCGATTCGCGTAGGTGTAAAAGATCAAAGGCTGAATTGAATTACACGTTGGTGAAAGCTAAACGCTGTCCCTGCTTAGCATGCCGTTTGATGAAAAACAGGTAGCGGGTCCGGGTTGGCCTTTATCTTTTCACCTGAAGATGGATCATCCGTTTCTCCAGCAGCGTTTTTTCACCGGCAAACGTAAAACCCAGTCGCAGGTATAATCTTTTTGCTTGCACGTTTTCTTCATCAACCAGTAAACCCAGTGTTTTTCCATTTTCCGTTACATATTTGTCGATCAGGAATTGAAGAACTTGCGAACCAATTCCTATTCCCTGATAATCTGGTATAACGCCCAGCGAATCGATGTAATATTCACCGGCACCGGTTTCGTCTTCCGGTATCAACGTCCGTTTAAAGCAGCTTCGCAAGTAGGCCAACACCGGCTCTCGTAGCCGGTGTAAGTCTGCGCCATTATAAACATTAACAGCGGCAACAATCTCCTGGTTTACTTCCACTACCCAACAGTTTTGATAGGAATATTGATTAGCCTTTCTTTCCACAAAATGTTGCATGAATTCTTTTGCCTTACCGGAATCTTGTTCACCAATGAGTGAATAAACAATCTCATTCATCGCCTGTAAAAGGCAGTTGGTGATGGCTTCCGAATCTTCCCTTGTTCCTTTTCGTATCATGGTGCTTTATCTGTTGCAGGAGCTTATCTTCTTCCGGTATATCATCGCGGTTCGTTATTGTGACATTCAGCATCTTGTTCTTTGCGCCTTAACTAGCCCTTGGCTGCAGATGAGTGCTGCTGCACTCCCAGGCAAGAACCGGCTCTATACTTTTTCTCTTTATGAAAGCTGTAATACGGTTTTCCCTTCTTGTTGTACCAGATGGTAAAAACCGCAATGATAATAAGCAGTTCTATGATATCGCCACCGTAATACATAATTTTAGCAGCCTCTTTTATTTCAGCTTCGCTGTGTAAAGAGTTCTTTGGATAAGCATATGCATACATAAACTTGCTAAGGAAAGCATGGGCTGCGACACTTAAAAACAACACCAATAATCTTGTAAACAGCTTAGGTCTTCTTGGCGCAGGGTCGGGTCCGATGATCGACCATGTAAATAAATAACCTGCTGCAAGAAAGTGAAAATGCACAGCGTAATGGAGTGCTGCGCTGTTGTGCAAGTTGTTGTATAAAGGTGTGAGATATAGTGCGTACATACCGCCAATGTTCAACAGGAACGCAGTAACTGGATGACTCAGAAAATGAAAGAAAGTGCTGTTCAATAGCGAGCTCAAAGCTTTTGAAGCCTGGTGCGGCACGGTGCGGATTGCTAACGTTACCGGTGCACCCAAAACCAAAGCAACCGGTGCAAGCATGCCAAGCAAAAGGTGTTGTATCATGTGCCCTCTGAAGTCATGATGGGCATAATCAAGCATCGTAGGAGACAGTGCAATTGCCACTAAAATGCATCCGGATATAAAGCTGCAGGTTTTCCAATTGCCCCATTTTTTCCCAGCTAGATTTAGCGAAAATGCCGCCACCACGTAGAGGGCAAAAATGATGGAGATAAGCAGGAGAAAGACAAAAGAACCATGGTGATGTTCTTTGCTATGCGGTTGTAATACATAGGAACACTGCAGCAGGTACATTTTCATTCTTTAGGCAGTTTGGGTTGTTGCCTGTAAATTTTTATTGGCCTTACTGTTACATATGATTCCGATAAGGAGGATTATTAGACCTGCGATATTCCAACTGAGGTCATACGGTAGTAAGTCGGGTACATTGTACCTGATCTGATGCAGTTTTAGCGCCTTATGGTCAACCAATCCATCAAACAGTTGAAAGCCACCGGCACCCATAAAAAAGCCTGCCCAGGCCTTGGGCTGATGAAGTGCATTGCTTCTTCTTAAGTCCAGGAGCACAAAAAAGCCGGCAACAATCACAATCAATTCAGCAGCATGCAACAGCCCGTCCGTAAGCAAGCCTATTTCAGGCGTGGAGCGGTCATAGAAATGGTGCCATGATAACACCTGGTGAAAAATGATTTCATCAACACCTGCCATGATTCCAATACCAATGAGGACGGCACCCCACAATGACCTTTTAAAATCTTTTGTGGTTGAATGGGCAGTTTGTGTCATATTAAGCTGTCTTTCTATTACAACATCAATTTTGATACCGTCAAAGGATGGGCATTCCCTTTCAAAGGGAATGGATCTTACCAGTTTTGCCTGTAATTACAGCTGCGCAATTCAGCTCCAGTGCGCATCCAATCAAAGTTATAATCAAAGCAAGAAGGTAATTTTCTCTTTAATCACAAAAAAGCCCCTTGCGTTCGCAAGGGGCTTTACAAAAATGAAAACGTCGTGTTTATTTCGGATCCAAAATATCGCTGATGCGGTCAGTTACATCCTGCAGGTGTGCACGGCTGGCGGCATCTTTATACGCCGGCAGGGCTGCACGAATCTCGCTTTGCAGCGAACGCAGTTGCGCTTTTGCAACAGAAATAGCATCGGTAGTGCGGCTGTAATCTGAAGAAAGGACAAACCCTCTGCCAGCCGATGTAGAAATTGTCGGCGTGGTTTCGGCCTTCAGGTTGTTGGCCAATTGCTCTACAAAAGCTTTTTGCAGGTTGCGACGATAGATATCTATCGGTTTGCGGGTAGCCAGTTCGCTCCAGATACCTTTGCGCAGATCGGTTACCATTTCTGTAGCCGTATACACATTCTTTTCGCCACTGGCTTCATAACGGAACAATTTGTTGAATGTGCTGTTGCTCATCAAACGTCCCAAAATGTTATTCTGCACACTCAGGATGGTATTCATCGGGTTAACGCTTACCAGGCTTTCGATCTTATTGTTCTTCAGCCAAATTGGTGTGGTAAACAATTGCTGCTGCAGGAACTGCATCGCCTCTTTTTGTTTTGCTTTCGGGGTGAACTCGATCACTACACCACCTTCTTCCTGCATCCGAGGGGTGGTTTGAATACCGCCAATGTTCTTGGCTACATGGCCCATGTAACGGTTGAACTGGGTGGTCAACTGACCATACATGTTCTGCAGGCCGCGGTAGTCGCGATTTTCTTCTTTGGTCCACTCCGGCAGGTTAACAATGATACGCTGCAGGTTCTTGATGCCGTAGGCACTTGCTTTCATGGCATTGTCACCCAGGTCTTCGTTTTGGCCACGAGGGTCATCAATATCGATCTCTGTTCCAAACCACAAGCGCTTGTTCTTCATTTTTTCCATGGTCAGCTTGTTCAGGGCCGCCACTTCTTCCTGCGGGGTTTTGTACTCCGGCATCCAGCGGTAACCCCACTCGATTGCCCAGATATCGTAATCGCCAATGCGGGGGAAAAGACCTTTTTCACTGATCTTGTCTTCCGGCTGTGCCACATAGTTAAAGCGGGCATAGTCCATAATGGAAGGTGTGTGTCCATTGGCTTCCACCCATGCTTTGTTGCGCAGGTTTTCTACGGGTACAGTAGAAGAGGAGCCGTAGTTGTGACGCAGACCCAGGGTATGACCCACTTCATGCGACGAAACAAAGCGGATGAGTTCACCCATCAATGAATCGGGGAACACCAGCTGGCGGGCACGGGGATCAACG
Source organism: Flavisolibacter sp. (assembly GCA_035998945.1). Taxonomy (GTDB): domain Bacteria; phylum Bacteroidota; class Bacteroidia; order Chitinophagales; family Chitinophagaceae; genus Flavisolibacter. Next base: position 23,554 of record DASYHD010000038.1, read on the forward strand.
GCAGCAGTCTGTACAAAGTACCAGTCGCGTACCAGGCTCATTACATTATGATACCAGTTGATGTGCGACTCCAGGATCTCACCGGTGCGGGGATCGTGTACGTTCGGGCCACTGGCATTTGGAATATCAGAAGGCTTGTAAACGATAGCAGAGTGACGTGCATCTTCCAGGCTCCATGAAGGATCGTTGGTTGGAGCCATTTTGGCGTAGATGGCATTTTTCCAGCCGGCTTTTTCAAAAGCTTTTTGCCAGTCGTTTACACCCTGGATGAGGTAAGGCACCCATTTTTTCGGCGTAGCCGGATCAATGTAATAAACAATCGGTTTCGCAGGTTCTACCAGTTCTCCACGCAGGTATTTGGCTTCGTCACCAGGTTTGGGTTCCAGTTTCCAGCGAACAGCCATAGTGATTCTTTCCACCCCTTGTGGGTTAGCGTCAAAGTCGGTATAACCGGTGGCAAAATATCCAACACGGGGATCAAACAGTCGGGGCTTCATAGGATTGCCTGGCAGCAGAATCATGGAGCTGTTCAGCTCGTAGGTTGAAGGCGAACCCGCACCCGGTTGACCGATGCTGATAGTAAGACCACCACCTTGCGGGGTAGGCGTACGCATATAGGTCTTCACTGTTTTGATTTCGATGTTGGTGGGGAAGGATTTTACATCGTTGATGTAAGAGGTTTCCCGCTGGTAGTTGCCGAGACCCAATGTGCGTTTGGTGCCAGCAGCAAAAAACAGCACATCGTTATCGCCCATCAGGTAATCCGTCAGTTCAATAACAGAACCTTTGGCGTTGGTGATGGAATCATGCGCCAGGGCTTTAATGTCGAAAGCAGCCATAATAGGTTGCAGGTTCGAATTGCGTACAGCATGGTACATACCTGCGGAATCGCGGCCGGCTTCGTCAAACGAAAGGCCACGCATAAAGATCTTATTGTTGGGACCTTTTTCAAAAGAGATTTCCTTCTTACCAATGATATCTCCGGCATAACCAATAAAACCAGCACGGGGTCCGGCCGGTGCTTTGGAGATACGGTTAACGATGAGAATTTCGCGGCCAAGCAGCGAATCCGGGATTTCAAAATAATATTTGTCATCAACCTTGTGTGTGACAAAAAGGCCACGGTCAGTTTTGGCTTTTGCAGTAATTACTTCTGCATACGGTTTGGGACCTGTACTTTGTCCCGGGGCAGTCCTTCCGGGGAAGTTACCCGGGGTGGCCGTGCCGTTGCCGTTAGTTGGTGGAGTGGTAGGTGTTCGTTGAGCGAAACCTGCAGCACTGGTCAATAAAAGTCCTGTTGCCATAGCAACAGCGAAGCGACGGTTCATTCCTGTGTTTTTAAATGTTTGGAAATGCGAAAACAATAAAGCTCGGAAATTACTATTGAACAGGCAGTTAAAAATCAATCATATAGAATAACTTAACCTTTATTAACAAAGAAGTTTGGCTTTAAAAAAGTAAACAACAGCGATGTATTAAACAAAAATTCGTTTTATCAGACGAATTGCATAAATTTAATATACAACGCTTTTCTATGCGGAAACTTTGGTTCTTCCTCTGCATCCTGTTTAGCCAAACAGTGTTATCACAAGGTTCACGAATTGACTTTGCCCGTCTTGAAAATGCACCTGACCGGGTAACCATTACAGAAACCTACTGGAACCATTTGAAAACAACATTTGGCATTCTGCCTGTACTAACTCTTGATAACCTGTATATTAAAAACGGCTTTGCGTTTCTTATAGGAAAGATTCGCGACAATGGAGGAAAGGAGATTGATTTTGCCAATTTTGATCCCGTTAAACGAAAAAACTTTCTCGCTTTTAAAGGACAAGAGACCCGTGCCCTGCTAAAAAGAAAAGGAGAAAACTGGGAAGTCCTGGTATGGCTCGTTACATCGGATGATGCGGCTTGTGCCTGCTGGTGGGCTGAATACAATGCACCCAAAGAGTTATTTGACTATACGGACTATTGCAGGTAAGCAAAAAGCAGAGCAGAACAAAAAGGGTGTTTCACAAACACCCTTTTCTATTATTGTTATTACCGGTTCATCAGCTTCTTCCGTTTCCAGGCGAGGTAACGGTCGAGCAGCATCAGTCCCAGGATAACATTGATCATCATAAACAGGTTGACAAACGAATTGCTGAACATCCTGCTGTAGTCAACCGAAGTGAAATCAATTCCAACAGGGCTGCTGCCACCCGTGCCAGACGACCAGTCGACCTGCGAAAACCCATAGCCCAGGAAGCCCACGATCACCGTGATAAAAAAAGCTGCGATGCCCCAGATGATCTTGGTGTTGATGTATTTTTTTGCGGCCGGCGTAATCTGCAGGCGGGCAATCTCCTCCATAACATTCTTGGTAAAGCGCAGCGAAGGCTCTTCCAGTTCAGTGGCCAGTACCAGGCTGTTGATATCCAGCAATTCGGCATATTTGGCCCGCCAGACGCTGTTTTCTGCAATCAGCTTTTCAATGGCTGATGCTTCCTGGCTGGTACCGTCGATATAGTCCCAAAGCCTGCTTTCCATATCAGGGCTTTGTTGTTCGGGAGAAGAATTTATAGCCATAAATTCTGATTATATTTTTTAATGAATATCTTTTACTTCAGCCGCAAAATGCTTTTGCAGCCTTTCTTTCAGTCTTGTGCGGGCCCGGTGCAACTGCACCTTCACCGCGTTGGGTTCTTTGCCCAGGATTTTTGCGATTTCTTCCAGCGTTTGCTCCCCTTTATAAAATAGGGTAATGATCTGCGCATCATCTGGACTCAGCATTTTAATGGCTTCGTTCACCATTGCCACACGGCTTTTTTGTTCCACCTGGTTGGCGCTCATGCCGCCATCAATGTTATCGGCAGCGGCAAACACTTTTTCATTGTCCAGCGACTGCACGTCCAGCTTTTTTTTTCGCAAGAAGGTAAGACAAGAGGTGGTAACGATGGTGTACAACCAGGTGCTGAACTTGGAAGCTCCCTTAAAATCGGACAAAGAGCGAAATGCTTTTACAAAAACGTCCTGCGACACCTCTTCTGCGTCCTCCCGGCTGCTGATATAACGCAGCACAATGGTAAACACAAAAGCCTTGTAACGGTCCACCAGTTCGGCATAGGCAGCGGATTGCCCCTGCAGAACAAGCTGTATCAGATCGTTATCTGGAGTTTTGGTGTGCATTCCTATTGTAAGACGACAGGTAGTGGCAGCCGGTTACAGGTGCAAGGTAGGTTTTTGGATGGTAGTTGATATTGGATATTTGTTATTAGATATTAGATATTGAGCATTGAATACGTTTTTACATTTTTCCTTATGAAGGGTGGAGTTGTAGCAATACAATGGAAACATAACTGAATAAATAAGCCAGGAAAGCTTATAACAGAAACCTGCATCTTTTACTATCCATTATCGAATATCAAATATCTAATATCCAAACTCCCTGTAACCTCACCACCACACCCGTCGTCCTATCTTCAGAACCAGTTCTTTAAAAAATTTTTAAACTAGCTGTAACCAGGGCCAACTACATGTAGTCAGATAGTTTAGAGCCACAAACAGGGCTGGAAAATAAAAACCATAAACCTTATAAAATTTATTGTATGCGAGACGCAGAAATCTTAATCCCGATCTTAGTTCCGCTTGGTGCATTTGCCATGGTGTTTGGCATCATCTATCTCCGCACCCGCGAAAACATGGCCATGATTGATAAAGGCATGAACCCGAAACGCTATGCCAACCTGCCGGCACCGTTCCGGAGCCTAAAAACCGGTTTGCTCCTCCTGGGTGCCGGTGTGGGTTTGCTGCTTGCCTATATCATTTCGCACAACATGAGCGGCCGCGATCACGAAGCCATCTATTTCTCTTTGATCGCTATTGGGGGTGGATTGGGCCTTATCGGTTCCTATGCCATGGAAAAGAAAGAATACGACAATACCAAGGAGTATCACGGCAACCGCGAATACAGCAGCCACCGCAAGCCCGATCCTACACATATTCAGTAATAAGCCATAAATCAAAACCAATCAAGGGTTGCCATGTGCAACCCTTTTTACGTTTTTGCCTGTGTAAAACCCTACATTTTGAAACCCATCCTTTTCATTTGGTGGGATGAAAATTGCAATAGCCAAGGCATGAATCGGACTGAATTTGATGTTGTGATTGTTGGAGCTGGCGCAGCCGGTTTGATAGCTGCGCTGGAAATTGCACTCACCGGAAGAAGTGTCGCCATCATTGAGGCAAAAGATCGGGTGGGCGGCAGAATTCTGACCAGTGCAGGAGGCCTTTATCCCATTGAACTGGGTGCTGAATTTGTACACGGCAACCTGCCACAGACAAAACAATACCTGGAAAAAGCAGGGGCAGAAACTTACACGGTAAACGGAAACATTTGGCAGCATAAGGATGGTAGCCTGCAGCAACAGGAAGATTTTATTGCCGATTACAAAACCCTGGAGAAAAAATGCAAAGACCTGGTAGGGGACAAACCGGTGGAAACGTTTTTAGAAGAAGATCTTTCCGGTGAAGAAAAGAATGAACTCCGTTTTACCCTCCGAAATTATGTGAAAGGTTATTATGCTGCAGATGTCCGTAATGCCAGCACCAAAGCGTTGTGCATCGAGTTGACAAAGGGTGATGATGAACAGTTTCGGGTAAGGCAAGGGTATGGCGTGATGGTAAACTACCTGGAAAACGCATGCAGGGAAAAAGGTGTACAGTTTTTTCTTTCGCAGCCTGTGTTGCAGGTACAGTGGAAAAAGGGCCACACAGCTATCATCACAGAAAAGCAGACCTTTCGTGCCGCTAAACTGTTACTAACTGTACCTGTTGGTGTTTTGCAAAAAGAAGCGATCACATTTTTTCCAGCACTGCCTGAAATTAACCGGGCGGTACAAAAGCTCGGCTTTGGCTATGTTGTAAAAATTGTTCTCCGGTTTGAAAATGCTTTCTGGAAAGAAAAGACCAACACACAAGGAAAAGATCTTTCCTCCATGAGCTTTTTGTTTTCACAGGAAGAGGTTCCCACCTGGTGGACACACTACCCCGAAGAAAGACCACTTCTAACCGGGTGGCTGGCCGGACCCAGAGCAGCAACTGCGCAGTTTATGCGCAAAGAGGAGATTGTTCAAAAAGCCTTGCTTTCTCTACAAACAATTCTTGGTATGGACATTCTGCGCCTGCATCAAATGCTGGATGAAGCTTATTATTATAACTGGTCGGCTGATCCGTTTGTTTGTGGTGCCTACTCCTACGAAACGGTTGGCGGAGAAGAAGCGATCACAACGGTACAAAAAGGAGTGGAGGATACCCTGTTCTTCGCAGGTGAAGGTCTACGCACCGGACCAGAGATTGGAACGGTGGAGGCTGCTTTGGCAAGCGGCCGGGAAACGGCTCATCAACTAATCGCTTCTTTTTAAAAAATTTTACCTGGGCATGTGTGGAATGGTATGGTTTTTCTGACTAAATAGTAAATGATTGATTATGACAATGAAAGGAAGCAGATCACAGAATAACATGCAAAACAAGCATATGGTAACGCATCGTCCTCGTCCGCATACACGCGATGAATTGGACAGCCGTAAAAATGAAGAGCAGGATACAAAAGGGAACGATGTAACCCATAATGAAAAACAAACCAGAAACGACCGGAAAAATGTGAAGAACCGGTAATTATTTGTTTGATTGTAGTAGGGAAAGGCAGGTGAATAAGATCATTAGTGTAACACTAATTTGTCTTTTTCACCTGTTTTTTTTTGCTGTTTAAAAGCGCAAAATAGAAAAGTGCAGGCACTATTTTTCTTTCAATGCCAATAACAAACGTTTGCACACACCGTTTGTATAGTAATCTGCCTGTATAATGGATTGCCTTCTCATCTCAATTGGTTTCATGTTATCTTTGGCCCGCTTAAACGAAATGCTTACATGCAAAACCAACCTACCGAGATCAATCTCATTGATGCCTTCGAACGTATTCCTGTCAATATTTTCCAAACCCTAACCGATGGCTCAAAAGCCGCTGCGCAACAGATTGCTGATCTTATTCGTGCCAAACAGCAGCAGGGCGAAAACTGTATACTGGGTCTGGCAACCGGTTCCACCCCACGGACGTTGTATGCCGAACTGGTTCGGATGCACAAAGAAGAAGGATTAAGCTTTAAAAATGTTGTTGCGTTCAACCTGGACGAATACTATCCCATCGAGCGGGATGCATTTCAGAGTTACAACAACTATATGCACCGTAACCTGTTTCAGCATATTGATATAAATCCCGACAATATTCATATTCCTAATGGTGAATTGCCCAAGGAAGCAATCAAAGAGCATTGTGCCAATTACGAGAAACAAATTGAAGAAGCTGGCGGGATCGACCTGCAGATTCTCGGCATTGGGAACAATGGCCATATTGGTTTTAACGAACCCGGTTCAAGCATTTATTCCCGTACCCGTCTGATCAACCTGGAAAACTCTACAAGGCTTGCCAATGCCTACGAGTTTGCCAACATTTCGCAGGTGCCAAGACTCGCGATAACAATGGGTATCAGTACCATTCTAAAGGCAAAACAGATTATTCTTCTTGCCTGGGGGCCCGGAAAGGCGCCTGTGGTGCAAAAAGCAGTGGAAGGAAATATCACCGAAAGCGTACCGGCAAGCTTGCTGCAGAACCACCCGGATTGTACATTTTACCTGGATGAAGCCGCAGCAGCAGAACTGACTCGTTTTAAATCGCCCTGGCTCACCGGTGAAATTGATTGGACACCGAAGATGATTAAAAAGGCCGTGGTAAACATGGCCATGAAAAGGGGAAAACCCGTGCTTTCGCTGACCGACCATGATTATAATGAATATGGCCTTGGCGATCTGCTGATCGAACACGGCGATGCATATGCGATTAACCTGAAGGTGTATTATATGCTCCGCGACAGCATCACGGGCTGGCCCGGTGGCAAACCGGATGCTCATATACCAGCGCATCCCGAACGTTCTAAACCTTATCCCAAACGCTGCCTGATCTTTAGCCCGCACCCCGATGATGATATCATCAGCATGGGCGGCACCTTTCAGCGCCTGCACGACCAGGGACATGAAGTGCATGTGGCCTATCAAACCTCCGGCAACATTGCCGTTACCGATGAATTTGTCACCCGCTTCCTCGATTTTGCCGTGGGTTTTGAAGAAATAGCCGGTATCAACAGCGATAAATCGGCCAATATCTTTCAGGACGTTCGCAGCTACCTTGCCAATAAAAAGCCGAACCAGATTGACACGCCGTTTATTCGTTCTATCAAGGGATTGATTCGCCGGTGCGAGGCAAAAGCAACTTGTCGTTATGTTGGTATCAAAGAAGAAGGCATTCACTTTCTGAACCTTCCGTTTTATGAAACTGGTACCATTGAAAAAGCGCCGATGGGTGAGGCTGACATTCAAATTACAATGGAACTATTGCGGAAAATAAAGCCTCACCAGGTATACGCTGCCGGGGACCTGGCTGATCCGCATGGTACGCACAAGGTATGCCTGGATATCATATTCGAAGCGCTCAGGCGCATCAAAGCGGAAGGCGATGCGTGGATCCAGGATTGCTGGGTATGGCTGTACAAAGGTGCCTGGCAGGAGTGGGATATCAGTGAAATTGAAATGTCAATTCCCATGAGTCCGGACCAGGTAATGCAGAAGCGCTATGGTATTTTTATTCACCAGTCGCAAAAAGACATGGTGCCATTTCAGGGTAGCGATGCCCGTGAGTTCTGGCAACGTGCCGAAGAACGCAATGCCGCTACCGCAAACCTGTATGCGCAGTTAGGTCTTACCCAGTACGCAGCCATGGAAGCATTTGTTCGCTGGCACTATTAATATCGATTCCTTTGTTGCACAAGGCTGAAGAGCTCGAAATGCACATGTAAAAGCCAAAATATTCAAAAGAAGGCGCTTTGCGGAGCGCCTTTTCTATGCGCAGGAGCTTTCTCTTAACCACCTCCGGTTCACCTAACTTTGCCGGTAAAACCGGCCACAATGGATGTACGCTTGTTTCACAAAATAAAATATCCTTTCAGCTTTCCTGGCCAATGGTCATTTTGCTGTACTATTCTTTTCGTTTTCTTGCTAGGTGCCTGCACCAACCCGGAAAGGGTGGGAAATAGCAGCAGTATTGAAAAAACAGACGGTAAAGTGGTGGCCATCAGTGATGGCGATACGTTTCGTTTACTGACAGATGAAAAACAAACAGTAAGGGTACGGCTGCACGGGATTGATGCGCCGGAGAAGGGGCAGGATTATAGTACCCAGGCAAGGGAGGTGTTGAGTGAACTTGTTTTCGGAAAAGAGGTCAGGTTAGAACAAAAGGACAAAGACCGGTATGGCCGTATCGTTGCCGTTGTTTATAGCAACGGTGTAAATGTAAATGAAGAGTTGCTACGTCGTGGGATGGTGTGGCATTACAAGGAATATGATAAAACGCCGGCCTGGACGCAGCTGGAACAAAAAGCACGTAAGAACAAAGCTGGATTGTGGCGACAGCCAAACCCAACACCGCCGTGGGAATTCCGCAAAGAAAAACGCTCGGCAAGGGAAGAGCAAAATGCACTGGCAGAATAAGTGCTCTATTCCATTTGCGGAATCAGAAATCTGCTATTTCAAAACCAGCTTGCTAAACTTTTTCACTCACGTAAAAGATTCATTTACCGTTTGTAGTTTATGGAATGGAAGAAATGATTCTTTAATAACCCGCGGGTAAACTCATTCAAACAACTCGTACTTTGTTTTAGGCCTCCTGCCTTCCTGCCACTGGAAATTCTCCAACCGCATTTCGGAAGGTGGTTTTTGCCGGATGGGATAAACGGTTCCCTTAACAGAACTTCGCAGCACCACCTTGTGCAGGTCTCCTTTGGTAAAATAAAGATCAATGATGTCGCTTTCCGTTTGATTCACGCTGGTGAAAGCACTGTCCCTGTCCTGGATAAAATAAACTGATTCGGCAGCGCCTCTTGCCCTGACAGAATCCAGCACACCATCGATAAAATAACCATCCATACGGGTGCTCCGGATCTGGTTATAAGCCCCCGGCTGCACTTCCGAAACCATAAAGCTTTTTTCCCAGGCCTTCACGTATTGCGGTTTTTTATTCCGGGTAAACATATAGATGGTGTCGCCGGTGATCTGGCTTTTCCGGCTCCAAACAACAGGGTTCTGAAACAACTGGAATACGGAGTCTTTAAACGAATAAAACAAACTGTCGCTGACCGATTGCACCGAATCGGAAAACACCCTCACGTTACGGTAAGCTTCGAAATACCGGTTGGTGCTGTCGTTTGGTGAAGGCGGTTTGGCGTTCGCCGATGTATCTATGAACAGATCAGAAAGCCGTGCCGAGAACAAGGTGTCTGCCGCCACATAAATCGAATCGGATTGCTGCCGGATGATCATCAGCGGTTTGTTGGTAGCAAGAAAGGCTTCCGATTTTTTATTGGCAAATATCTTATCGGCCAGGATGTTGATGCCTTTAGCGGTATCAATCAAAACCCCGCGTCCTTCAATTTGAACGATTCCGGTTTGATCGTCCGATGCAATATGATCTCCAATGACGGTGAGGGATTTGTCAACGATAGTGGTTCGTTGCGTGAACTCGGCCTGCCCGGATTGCAGATCGTAAAATCCTTCACTGGTCTTGATCACCCGTCCGCTGCTGTCCCTTATGGTGGTGGGAGAAATAAACCGTGCAATTCTTGATTCCGTGTTGTAAAGAATAGAATCAGAAATAACCGTGTTCCCCGGATCCTTCATTACCACATTATTCTTAAAGTAAATATCATGCATGTCGGCATAATAGATACCTGCGCCGCTTGTGACGGTTGTGCGTTTGTTTACCACTTTGCCGCCATTGTTGTAGGTGCCGATACTGCGGGCAACATCGTATTCAAGCGAAGGCGTGGTAAGGGTGCCCTGGCCATCTGTTAGGCGGACATTTCCGGTGAGGTAGGCATACTTCCTGTCATAATGATAGCGAAGCGTATTGGACCAAACATGCGCCGTATCGCTGTCATTGATATGGACATTGCCAAATCCTGAAAACGTTTTGTCAGTCGTGTTCAATACGGCGCTGTCACTGGAGAAAATGGTGGTTCCCTGCCTTAAACGAACATTACCGGCAAGGATCTGCAGTTCAGTTCCATCGGCCAATTTGCGGTATTCCAATTTGCGTACACCCGGTAAAATTTCTACGGGTGAAGAAGTGTCTGCAGGCGTTGTTTGCCCTATTGAAAACAGGGTCGTAAATAAAAAGGACAGAAAGAAGAAAACTTGTTTACCGTTCATTTCCCATTACCGTGGAATCGTATCCTTCGGTGCAGGCGAAGTTATCGGTTCAGCCCCTTTCTTTCCGCCAAAGACAGAAATATTAACGTAGCGTTTCGGGTGAACACGAATGTCGTCGAGCAGGATCTCTGCGCTGAGTGCTACACGATCCAGGCGGCTTGAAACATCACCCAGCCGATCGTACAATTGCCGGTCGTTCATGAGGAGGCCCAGTGTGCCGGTATTGGTGTTGAATTTGGAAACGGTTGTTTGCAGTTCGCCAATGGTTGACTGCAGGGCCGAAACCAGTCCTTCAATATTAGCATTTGCCAAACGCGAAGTGGTTACTTCAACATTACGAAGCGAACTGTTGATAACATCATTGTTTCGGGCCAGGTTACCGGTAATGGCATTTACGTTTTGCAGCGACTGTGCCAGAGCGCCTTTCTGCACATCCAGCAATTGAGCCATCTCTCCTGATGTGATCGTCAGGTTGGTGATCAGTCCGCGCAGGTTATTTTTCGTGTTGGGATCAAAAATGCTGTTCAACCCGCCAATGACCAGTTTCAAAGAATCAAACGTTTCATTCAGGCGGGTGAGGGTAGGCGCCACCTGCGCTTTCAGATCGCTCAACAAGCTCATGTCGGCACGGGTAGAGATGCTGTCACCTGGTTTCAGGTACGAATTAGCCGGCCCTTTTTCAATATTTATATAGGCAGAACCCAAAACCGATCCGTCAATCAGGGCAATGGAATTAGTGGGGATAGCAATGTTTTTATCTACATGCAGCTCTACAATAATGCTGTTTACTTCTTTGTCTGCAGGCCTGAAATCGGCTACAGTGCCCACATTCAGGCCGTTTATTTTGATAACATTTGAACGTTCCAGTGCACCAATGTTGGGGAAACGTGCATAAAGTACAAACGGTTTAGAAAAAACACTGTTACCCTTTAGAAAGTTGAATCCGAAAATAAGGATGGCTATTGCGGCAACGGCTAAAAGACCAACTTTAACTTCATTAGAAATCTTCATGCATTCGTGGTTTTCGTCTGTAGGAACCTGCCAGTTCGAGCCTAAATTAAACAATAAATCGGTCAAATGGGGCGCAGGAATAAACAGACACTACCTGTGGTTTAAAAAATCATACCAATTGTGGATAACAAAAAGCCGGATCAACAACGGATCCGGCTTAAAAAGATTGACTTTATTCTTTATTCGGCATGTGTTGCTGCATGCTGGTCAAAAGCATGAAGCATCTGTTCGTTCAAAACAACGTCTGGATTATTTTTTTGAGAAGGAGCGGAGGCGCTGCCAGGCGTTTGCTTTTTCTCCATCCATTTAATGTAATTATCCACGGCCTTAGTAATACAATCAGAAATCTCGTTCTGCCCTTTTTCGCTGTTCAGGTACGCTTCTTCCTGCGGGTTGGTAATAAACCCGGTTTCTACCAGGATGCTGGGCATGGCCGTTGCCTGCAACACCCAGATGCCTACCTGGCGCTGCTTGGGACCGCCGCTTACACGGCCCACTTTTGCAAACTGCTCTTCCACCATTTGCGAAAGCGTAGCGCTGCGCAGGCCAAACTGTTTTGTTTTTACCAGTGACAGGGCAATAAATTCGGGAGAGTTGGGATCAATGTCGCCATATTTTTCCTTGTAGTTCTCTTCTGCCAGCATAGGCGCATTTTCGCGAATGGCGGTTTCTTTATCTTCTGCTTTATGGGCACCCCAGATGTAGGTTTGTGTGCCTACGGCTCTTGAATTGGGTACGGTATAGGTTCTGTACTGTGGAACTTTGCGGGTGTGCTTTTTCCGTTTTTTGCCCTTGCCTGTATAATAAACTTCGTTGCGGTAGCCGGTCAGTTCTCTGCGGGTGATAGGCGGCATGGCATTCACGTGAATGGAAATAAACAGGTCGCCGCGGTTACGGTTGGCAACATTGGCACGTTCCCGCAGGTCAACAATTTTTTCGGTAGGCCGCGTTTCAATGATCTTTACTTCCGGGAATTCCTTCTTTAGCTGTGCGACCAGCTTTTTGGATACGGCAAAACAGATTTCATCTTCATAAGAATAACTGCCTTTGGCCCCGTTGTGCCCGCCGTTTGGCATAATACCATGGCCGGCATCAATAATAATGGTACGCAAAACCTGTTGCTTTGGCGCAGGCTCGTAAGCTGTCATCAGTACCAGCGCTGCGAGAAGTGTAAAGAGGGAAAGCGTTTTTTTTACCATACTCTGTGTTCTTTAAGATGATGATTGGATTTTAAGGACTGCTGTTTTCAGAAAGAACGATACCGGTTATTTTTCATTGTTCACGGTACCAATTTCCTGAACGGTTTTTGGCTGTTCCAGCGAGGCTATGTAAGCTTTGATAGCATTTATAATATCCTGGACAATCTCATTTTGTCCTTCCTCGCTGTTCATGTATTGTTCTTCTTCCGTGTTTGAGATAAAGCCGGCTTCTACCAGGATGCTGGGCATACCCGTGGCATGCAGCACCCAAATACCTTTTTCGTTTCGCTGTTTTACCCCGCGGTTGACGCGACCCCGCTTTTCAAATTCCTGTTGCACCAGTTCGGCCAGTTTCAGGCTTTTCTTGAAAAATTTTTGGGTATAGATCAATTTCAACGCATTAAAAACCGGGTCATTCTCGGGGATACTGATGGTGCTGTCTTCTTCCAGGGAAGCAAATTCGGCATGGTCGCCTACCAGTTGCTCTTTGTGTGAATTTTCCTGGGCCGTCCAGATAAAAGTTTCCGTCCCTTTTGAGGGGTTCTGAACATATACGGTTTCGTACACCGGTACCTTTACGGTTGTTTTGCGCCGCTTTTTCCCTTTGCCTACCCATTTTTCCTGTTCGGTATAATCCACTATCCGGCGCTCATTCCATCCACCCGGTGCACGGCCGGCCGAATTACAATGGATACTGATAAAGAGATCGGCTTTGGATTCGTTGGCAAAATTGGCCCTGTAACGCAAGCCTTCCGTTTTGTTGCGGCCATTGCCAGGGATGATATCCGTGGTACGGGTAAATAATACTTTAATGTCCGGCAGTTCGGTGGCCAGCTTTTCGCCCAGCTTTTTACTCAAGGCCAGTGTAATTTGTGCTTCGGTGGAAATCAGTCCTGCAGCACCCGGATCGGCGCCCCCATGTCCCGGGTCAATAATGATGGTTTTTACCGGTGGTTTTTGTGCAACCGAAAACTGAGGCGATAGCAATAGCAGGAAAATACAGGGTAATAGGATAATTGTTTTTTTTAGCATACCAGATTTTTGAGCGACGGTTTAGTATTTTCTTCACAATTCACATAGATGGCAAACAGTTACTTTTGTTTTATACTGTATGCGCGGACTGTACAAATTTACTTTTAAAAAATTAAGTGTTGCTTCCGCGATGCTGATATTTTGCACTATCATAACGTACAGCGCCACAGCCGGCTATACAGGGCGAACAAATTACAGCGGTTGGGCCACGAATGCAAATTCCGGCACTAATCAATCTTTTTTCCAGCAACAAAGGGACACCATACCGCTCAACAGGCCTGCAGGAGTAACTGCTTCGCCTGCCGATACCCTTCCTTTTCGTACTGCTACCGATACGGCCCGACTGAGCCTGCAGGATACGATCGTTCCGCGGAGCGATACATTTAATTTGCGGATGTCGAACGACACACTGGATGCGCCGGTCGAATACCAGGCCGAAGACAGCGCTGTCCTTTTTGTAAAAGACCAGAAGTTTATTCTATACGGAAAATCAAAGGTCAATTATAAGGACGTAGTGGTCAATGCACCGACAATCATCCTTGACCAGGAGAAAAATGTTCTAACGGCTCAGGGCTCAAAAGACAGTTTGGGTAATCTTCTTACCCGTGCCACTTTTCAGCAAGGCCAGCAAAATTTTGAAAGCGAGTCTTTCGAATACAATTTCAAAACGCAGAAAGGCCTGACGAAAAATACCTATACGCATGAAGGGGAAATGTTCATCAAAGCGAATGTTTCCAAAAAGATCGATGCGAATACAGTTTACATTAAGGAAGGTTACTTTACCACCTGTAACCTGGATGAACCCCATTTTGCCTTTAAGTCCAATAAAATAAAAGTTATCAGTAACAACATTGCTGTATCCGGCCCAACGCACCCTGAGTTTGAGGGGGTGCCACTGCCCATTTACCTGCCCTTTGGTATTTACCCCTTGTACCGGGGTCGCCATTCGGGAATACTGATGCCACAGTTTGCCAACAACCAGCAGTTTGGCCTTGGACTGGAAGGCCTGGGTTATTATCATGTGCTGAACGACTATGTGGATGTCACCACAAGGGCGAACCTGTATTCTTACGGCGGGTGGAACCTGACTATCACGCCAACGTACCGGAAACGGTATCGTTACAACGGTTCTTTCAATATTGCCATCAACCGTTCAAAATTTGCGTTTAAGGGCGATCCGGATTATAATCTTGTGAAAACCTTCCAGGTAAACTGGAGCCACAGCGTAGACTCAAGAGCCCGGCCGGGAACAACCTTCAGCGCTTCGGTAAATGCCGGCTCCACCCGCCACAATGAACTTATTCCGAATAACCCATACCGCAATTTTCAGAACCAATTATATTCTTCCATTGCCTATTCCAAGCAATGGCAGGGCAAACCGTATTCGCTAACGCTTAGTGCCAACCATAACCAGAACAGCCAGAACAGACTTATCAACATCATTCTTCCTGATGCCGGTTTTATGGTGACCACGCAATACCCATTTCAGCGCAAGGAAATGGCCGGCACACCCAAGTGGTACGAAAAGATTGGTGTCGGTTACAACCTTGTGGCCCGTAACCAGGTTTCGTTTTACGATACCGGTCATGTTAGCCTGAGTAAGATCATAGATACCCTGCAGTGGGGTGCACAACACCGTTTTCCTATTACATTGCAGTTACCACCGATGGGAAACTTTTTTGTGAGTCCTTCGGTGAGTTACGAAGAAACCTGGTACACCCAGCGCTTCAGCCGCACCTGGAACAACCAGTTGCAAAAGGTAGATACTGTATCCATCAGCAAAGGCTTGTTTCGTGACAAACAAATGAGTTTTGGCTTGGGCGTGAACACCAACATTTACGGTTTGTTAGAATTCGGGAAGAATTCAAAGGTCAGGGCTATTCGCCATGTAATCCGTCCAACATTAAGTTTCAACTACAAGCCGAATATGTCGAAGCAGAATTTCGACATTGTGCAGGTAAATGCTACTGGTCAGAAACTGGCCCTGCCACAATTCGAGGGAAATTTATTTGCACCGTATTCGTACGGACGTTTCGGTGGCCTTACATTTTCAATCGACAACAACGTCGAAATGAAGGTGCGGGGCAAAAAGGATACAGTTGATCGCAAGGTAAAGCTGATTGACGGTCTGACATTTTCAAGTGGTTACAACTTCCTGCAGGATTCTTTCAAACTGCAGCCAATAGCCATGAGTTTCCGTACAACTTTGTTTGAAAAGCTTAGCATTTCGGCCAATGGCCAGATAGATCCTTATCAAACGGATGTGTCGACAGGTCTACGCAGGAATCGCTTTGTGTGGCAGGATGGCCGCTTTACCCTGGGACGTTTTACCGGCGGTAGCGTTTCGGCTTCTACCTCTTTTCAAAGCAGCCGGAAAGACGATGGCAAGACTACACAACAACCGGGTACTACTGTTACAGACCCACGCCTTCTTGCCGACCAGCAAATGCTTTCGGAATACATGGCAAGGAACCCGGCGGAGTTTGTTGACTTTAACGTCAACTGGTCGATCAATCTTTCGTATTCACTGACGTTGAACCGTCGCCTGAAACCGGATTATTCCGGATACACTACGGAAACTTTTTCAAGTGTTTCGTTCAACAACAGCTTTAACCTGACACCAAAATGGAACTTCAGCACACAGGGTTTCTTTGACGTCAATACAAAGCAACTCACCATGTTTACTATGAGCATAGCCCGTGAAATGCATTGCTGGCAGATGGCCATCAGTGTAACACCGATCGGTACCTATCGCTTCTTCAATATCAGCATCAGTCCCAAGTCGGGTATGCTCCGCGACCTTCGCATCAACCGGACCAGGACTTTTTATAATTATTAAAGCTTGAAGGCAAAGTATCGCAGGATTAGTTTCTGTGCTTTACGTAATAGTCGCGCATGATAGTGAAGGCCTCCTCTTTCAATTGCTGCACCGTTTTACCTTCTACGGGAATGGGTTCAAGAAAATGCATTTCCACCACTGTTGGCCAATAAAAAAACGATTTACGGGGCATGGCCTTGGCGGAATTGAAGATAACTGCAGGAATGATTTCTTTTTTTGTATCAATGGCCAGGCGGAAGGCACCGTCCTGGAAGCGTTGCAACGGTTCTCTTGATTTGTTTCTTGTGCCTTCAGGATAAATGCACATGTGAAGGCCTTGTTCGAGCACTTCTTTCATTTTTCCATAACTGGCCCGGCGGCTTTCTTCACTTTTGCGGTCAACGAGCACTGCACCCCGGCGGTAAATAATGCCAAAAACCGGAATCTTTGCCATCTCTACTTTAGCAATGGTTTTATTCGGACCAGGTATAGAAGGTGAAGAGATAGGAGGGTCCATCATGGAGTTGTGATTACAGATCACCACATAATTCTTCCCTTTTTTAAAATTTTGCTTTCCCTTTATCACACGGAAAATACCAGAAAGAGGAAGAAATATTCCCAGCCAAACGGACCAGAAAAAATAGGCGATTCTTGAGCGCTTGGGTTCGGGCCATAACACCGACAGGCCAATGGGCAGCAGAAATATCAATAAGGTTATACCAAAAACCAGAATGGCCCACAACGCAAAAATTCGACCCAGAACATTTTTTACAACCTTCACAATTAAATTTTAAGGTTGCAAAAATATTCAATGAATGGTTACCGCAGCCCTTTTCTTACAACGCCCAGTCAATTGGGTCGATGCCTTGTTTTACCAGGAATGCATTTGTTTTTGAAAAATGGCGGCAACCGAAAAAGCCGTTTTTGGCAGCCAGTGGTGACGGATGTGCTGCTTTTAAGATATGATGTTTTTGGGTATCGATGAGGGTGATCTTTTCCTGTGCAAACCGGCCCCAGAGCAGGAAAACAATATTTTCTTTTTCTTTCGAAACAGTGCTGATCACCGTATCGGTAAAATGGTGCCAGCCAATTTTGGAATGGCTCATGGGTTCACCGGCACGCACCGTAAGGGAAGCATTCAGGAGCAATACACCTTGCTGCGCCCATTTGGTAAGATTGCCTGTTTTGGGAAAAGGCACGCCAACATCTTCCTGCAATTCTTTAAAGATATTAATCAGTGAAGGCGGTGGTGGAACGCCATCCTGTACGGAAAAGCTCAGTCCCATAGCTTGCCGGGGACCATGGTAAGGATCTTGCCCGATAAGCACCACTTTTACGGCATCAAAAGGCGTTTGTTCAAAGGCGTTAAAGATTAAGGGACCGGGAGGGTAGATGGTTTTGCCTTGAGACTTTTCTGTTTTTAAATGTTCGGCAATTTGCTTGAAGTATGGCTTTTTAAATTCATCCCCAAGAACTTCTTTCCAGGATGCTTCAATCTTTACATTCATCGGCAGGAGGTTTTCGTACAGTGTTCAACAAATGTACAGCCGAAAAAAGGATTGGAAGCGCCGCTGTTTCTCCTAAATAGAACAACAAGGCCTGCTTTTTTGAGTTGTGTAGCCTTAAATATCAGGATTGTAGGATAGGGAAGGTGTGTTGTTGTGTATTTTATCCTTTATTTTGCGCCACGGCCGGAAAGACTGCTTCACCTGGCAAATGGCAAACAGACGGCTAACGCATACACTACTGTTTAAATTTTTACTACATGCAGAATACAATACAAAAAACCAATGGTAAACTCGGTGTGCTGATACCGGGATTGGGCGCTGTGGCCACCACCTTTATTGCAGGTGTAGAAGCCGTGAAGAAGGGACTTGCACAACCGGTAGGATCGCTGACACAAATGGGAAATATCCGTTTGGGTAAACGAACCGAGAACCGGTATCCGAAGATAAACGAATTTGTTCCCCTGGCAGGATTAGATGAAATGGTGTTTGGCGGCTGGGATGTTTACAGCGATAATGTATTTGAAGCAGCCAGCAAGGCGAAGGTGCTGGAACCGATGCTGCTCCATGCCGTGAAAGCAGAGCTGGAAAGCATCAAACCCATGAAAGCTGTTTTTGACAAAGCTTATATTTCTAACCTGGATGGTGATCATGTAAAAGAAGCGGCCACCAAAGCCGATCTGGCCAAGATGGTGATGGATGATATAGAGAATTTCCGTGATGCCAATGACTGCGAACGGGTAGTGATTGTTTGGTGTGGATCTACCGAAAAGTACATTGAGGTTTCGGAGGTGCATCAAACCATCGAAAGCTTCGAAGAAGGGCTCCGCAACAATGATCCTTCCATTTCGCCTTCCATGATCTATGCCTACGCAGCCCTGAAACTGGGCGTTCCGTTTGCCAACGGCGCACCCAATCTTACCTGCGACATTCCGGCTTTGGAAGAGTTGGCCAAGCAGACAGGCACACCCATAGGCGGCAAGGATTTCAAAACAGGACAAACCCTGATGAAGACAATCGTGGCGCCTGGCCTGGCAGCCCGTGCACTGGGTGTAAGGGGTTGGTTCTCCAGCAATATTTTGGGTAACCGTGATGGTTATGTACTGGATCACCCGGATAACTTTAAAACCAAAGAAGTTTCCAAGCTGAGTGTGTTGGAAGATATCCTGCAGCCGGAGCATAACCAGGAGCTGTATGGTGATATTTATCACAAAGTGCGGATCAACTATTATCCTCCGCACGGCGATAACAAAGAAAGCTGGGACAACATCGACATTTTTGGCTGGCTGGGTTACCAGATGCAGATCAAGATCAACTTCCTGTGCCGTGACTCCATCTTAGCAGCACCAATCGTACTGGATCTGGCGCTGTTTATGGATCTGGCCAAACGTGCGAACATGTCGGGCATACAGGAGTGGTTGTCTTTCTACTTCAAATCGCCGCAAACTGCACCGGGTCTGCGTCCGGAGCACGACATTTTCAAACAACTGATCAAATTGCAAAATACACTTCGCCATATGATGGGTGAAGACCTCATCACGCACCTGGGCCTTGATTATTACCAGGACCTGGTGGAAGTGCTGTAATATGTTTTTTTCAAAACTCATCGCCAGTTTTTTTGGCGTTGGCTATATACAAAAAGGTGCAGGCACAGTGGCTGCACTTTTTTGTTGTGTTGCCTGGTATTTCTTAAGAGGAACAGCTGAACTATGGATAGAGCTGTTCTTACTCGTTGCCATTTTTTTTGTGGGTGTGATAACAGCATCGGCAGTGGAAAAGGAGTGGGGGCACGACAGCAACCGGGTAGTTATAGATGAAGTGCATGGCATGCTGATGGCACTGTTCCTGGTGCCAACCAACTGGCGCTATGTGCTGATTGCGTTTGTGCTTTTCCGTTTTTTTGACATTGTCAAACCACTTGGTATCCGGCGGATGGAGCGGCAATCAAAAGGTTGGGGGGTGATGCTGGATGACCTGTTGGCCGGATTGTATTCTAACGTAATTTTGCATATCATCATCAAAAGCCACCTGTTTTCATGATCCGCTTCGCCAAAGCTCAACTGGCCTCGTTTGTTGCGTCTTCAGTAGATTATTTTATTACCATCCTTTGCGTGGAGTTGATGGGATTCTGGTATGTTGCCGGCAGCAGCACCGGTACTATCTTAGGTGGTATGACTAACTTTTCTATTGGACGGCACTGGGTATTTAAAGGTGGAGAAAGAGAGCGCCACATTCAACTGTTCCGCTACTTCCTGGTATGGACGGGCTATCTTTTGCTGACAACCATGGGCGTTTACTTACTGACACATTTTGGTCATTTTAATTACCTGATTTCTAAACTCTCCGTGTCGCTTTTCCTCGCCGTCGCTTATAACTACCCGTTGCAAAAAAGATTTGTATTCAGGTAAAATGGATTTAATTTGATTTTTGAAAGGTTCGTTGTGCAAACTGATGTTTATGGAATCCAAACCGCTTCGTGTTAAACTGCAATATGGTATTTACCGGATTATCGATCCTTTTGTTCGGGTGTTGGTGAAGATCGGCTTTACACCTAACCTGATTACTGTTTGCGGATTTATCATGAATATTGGAGTTGCCGCCATCTTTGTGATTGGTGCTGAAAAAAGTAACCGCGGTGATTTTTCATATGTGGGATGGGCCGGTGGCCTGATCCTGTTTGCCGGGCTTTTTGATATGCTCGACGGGCAGGTGGCCCGCTTGGGAAAAATGAGTTCCTCATTTGGTGCTTTCCTGGATTCGGTGCTCGACCGTTACAGCGAACTTTTTATGTTTCTTGGAATTTGCTACTACCTCGTTTCGCAACACTATTTTGTTTCGTCGCTGTTTGCCTTTATTGGATTGATAGGTTCTATGATGGTGAGCTACACAAGAGCCAGGGCAGAGGGCCTGGGCATTCAGTGTAAGGGCGGGTTAATGCAACGTCCAGAAAGAGTGGTGCTGGTAGGAACATCTGCGCTTCTTTGCGGCATTCTTGCGCCGCACATCGGTTCCGATTTTAAATGGCATGTAAAAGGCATTCCTTTTCATCTTTTTGAAACCATGTCCATTTTCACGATACCGCTTACGGTGCTGGCAATTCTGACCAATGTGACGGCCTACCACCGCGTAATGGATGCCAAACGGGCACTGGACGCCAAAGACGAAAACAGGGGCTAAATCTTCTTAGGTTCACTTTACCTTCCATTAAATTTGCCTGCAAAACGGCTGCCATCAAATGTTATCAGAACCCGGGTTTGAAGATACTGTATTACAATCATCGCCAGCAAAAGCAATAGAAGAATCATCGAGGCTGATTACCGTGAAAAGCGTTCTGCTATGTGCGCTGTTGTCAGTTGCTTACCTGCTTCTTTCCCGTGCTCTCGTTGGGTATAAAACCGACCAGGTGATTCTTGTCGGGATTTTTAATTTTTGTTTTTTTGCCAGCCGGGTAACCCGCCAGTTCATCATCGGCTTTTCCATCTTTATTGTTTATTGGATCCTTTTCGATTACATGAAGGCTTTCCCCAACTACCTGGTGAATGGTGTGCACATCGAGGATCTGTATAATACCGAAAAAGCCCTGTTTGGCATAAATTATAATGGTGTCCAAATCACACCAAATGAATACTTTGCTATGCATCACAGCACCCCGGTAGATATTGTAACGGGTATCTTTTACTTGTGTTGGGTGCCGGTGCCGCTGGCTTTTGCAGGGGTGCTGTTCTTTAAAAACCGGGTGGCTTTTTTCCAGTTTTCCCTCACGTTTTTCATTGTTAACATCTTGGGATTCATTGGTTACTACCTATATCCCGCCGCACCGCCCTGGTATGTGGCGCAATATGGCTTTGATTTTATGCCTTCTACGCCAGGTAATACAGCGGGGCTATCCCGCTTCGACCAGCTTTTTGGCATCTCTGTTTTCGAAGGTATCTATGCCAAAAGCTCCAATGTGTTTGCTGCCATGCCTTCCATGCATGCGGCTTTTATGATGATTGTGTTGTTTTTTGGCCTGAAACTCAGGATGAAAGCCTGGAACGTCGTCTTCGCCATTATCATGACGGGGATCTGGTTTTCAGCTGTGTACTCCAGCCATCATTACATTTTAGATGTGCTGGCAGGGATAGGGTGTGCAATCGCTGCTATTGCCGGTTTGCAATGGTGGGTGAAGCAAAAAAGCGGCAGAAAGTTTATAAACTTTCTTCTTTTCCATACTACTTGAAGTGCTTCATCCGGATAAAAAATTGCCTCTGATCAATCCTTTCGGTATTGGTCGTTTCCGTAATGTTAAAAGGGAAAAATGAGGCGGAATTGTTCACAAATCTGGAAAGATTATTTATACTTTTTAGTACAAATAGCAGTAATTTTGCACCATGAAAACAGATGAAATTCAGCAGGAGAATGTTGTGGTGGACGAAAGCATGGATATTCTGGAACAGACGGTTCGTAATGAATACAAGTATGGCTTTGTTACTGACATTGAAGCTGATGCTGCCCCTAAAGGACTGAACGAAGATACCATCCGATTCATTTCTGCCAAAAAAGAAGAGCCGGAGTGGATGCTGGAATGGCGACTGAAAGCCTTTCGCCAGTGGCTGAAAATGAAGGAGCCACATTGGGCCAACCTCAAATACCCTGCAATCGACTACCAGGATATAATTTATTATTCTGCTCCCAAGCAAAAAGAAAAACCAAAGAGCCTGGATGAGATCGATCCGGAGCTGCGGAAAACCTTTGAAAAGCTGGGAATTTCTTTGGATGAACAAAAGCGCCTGACAGGCGTGGCCGTGGATGCGGTGATCGACTCGGTTTCCATTGCTACTACATTTAAGGAGCAACTGGCCGAATTGGGAATCATTTTCTGCTCCATGAGCGAAGCCATCCAGAACCATCCCGACCTGGTAAAGCAATACCTGAGCTCCGTTGTACCGGTTACTGATAACTTTTTTGCCGCCCTGAATGCCGCTGTGTTCAGTGATGGTTCATTCGTTTATATTCCCAAAGGCGTACGTTGCCCGATGGAGCTTTCTACTTACTTCCGGATCAACGCCGAAAATACCGGCCAGTTTGAGCGGACCCTGATCGTTGCCGAAGCAGGCAGCTATGTAAGCTATCTTGAAGGTTGTACGGCGCCCATGCGTGATGAAAACCAGTTGCATGCGGCTGTGGTAGAATTGGTAGCCATGGACAATGCGGAAATCAAATATTCAACCGTACAAAACTGGTATCCGGGCGACAAGGAAGGCAATGGCGGTATCTACAACTTTGTCACAAAGCGTGGAATTTGTAAAGGCGTTAATTCAAAGATTTCCTGGACGCAGGTAGAAACCGGTTCTTCCATTACCTGGAAATACCCCAGCGTGATTCTGAAAGGCGACAATTCGGTAGGAGAGTTTTATTCTGTTGCCGTTACCAATAATTACCAGCAGGCTGATACCGGAACCAAGATGATGCACCTGGGTAAAAATACCCGCAGCCGCATTGTATCGAAAGGTATATCAGCAGGCTTTAGCCAGAACAGCTACCGTGGCCTGGTGCATGTAGGTAAGAACGCCACCGGTGCCCGTAACTTCTCGCAGTGCGATTCGCTGCTGCTGGGTGACAAATGCGGGGCACATACCTTCCCTTACATTGAAGTAAAAAATAAATCGGGCGTAGTGGAACACGAAGCCACCACCTCGAAAATTGGTGAAGACCAGATTTTTTACTGCAACCAGCGGGGCATCGATACAGAGACAGCCGTAGCCCTGATTGTAAACGGCTTTGCCAAAGAAGTAATGGCGCACCTGCCGATGGAGTTTGCCGTGGAAGCACAAAAGCTGCTGGCCATCAGCCTCGAAGGCAGTGTCGGTTAATCAGTTGGGACATGCTCCTTGCATGTCCTCACAAACATTCTAACAACTATTCAAATAAGCACAATGTTATCAATACGGAATTTACACGCAAATATTGACCGAAAAGAGATTTTGAGGGGTATCAACCTGGATATAAGAGCTGGTGAGGTGCATGCTATCATGGGTCCCAACGGTTCGGGCAAAAGCACCTTGTCGGCTATTATTGCCGGTCGGGAAAATTTTGAAGTAACCGAGGGTGAGATTGAGTTTATGGGAAAAGACCTTATGGAACTCTCTCCTGAAGAAAGAGCCGGAGAAGGCATCTTCCTTTCCTTTCAGTACCCAATTGAAATTCCAGGTCTGACAACCACCAACTTTATCAAAACAGCCGTTAATGAAGTGCGTAAATACCGGGGCGAAGAGCCGCTGGATGCTGTACAGTTCCTGAAGAAAATGAAGGAGAAAATGAAATTGGTCAATATCGATCAATCGCTCCTGAGCCGTTCACTGAACGAAGGATTTTCCGGTGGCGAAAAAAAGCGCAACGAGATCTTCCAGATGGCCATGCTGGAGCCCAAACTGTCGATTTTGGATGAAACAGACTCCGGGCTGGACATTGATGCCATCCGTATTGTTGCCAACGGTGTAAACCAGTTGCGGAAACCAGAAAACGCAGTTCTCCTGGTAACCCATTACCAGCGCCTGCTCGATTACATTATCCCCGATTTCGTTCACGTACTGTACAAAGGCCGTATTGTAAAATCAGGTACCAAAGAACTGGCCTATGAACTGGAAGAAAGAGGATACGATTTTATTAAAGCTGAAGTAGAGCAGGACGCTTAATCAACGCACATGAACACGATCGAATTAATCAAAGAACGATACCAGCAGTTGCAGTCCAGCAACGGTAGCAGCGTATTGACGCCCATCGAGCGGGATGCGTTCAACACGTTCAATACCCTGGGCATTCCAACGGTGAAGCACGAAGAATGGAAATACACCCGCATCAGCGGCGTGTTCAACAAAGAATATGCTTTTAATCCGGAGAGTCTTTCCACAACATTGTACCCCAGCGACCTGGAAAGTTTTCGCTTACCCGGGCACCAAGCTGCCAATGAACTGGTCTTTGTGAACGGGCTTTACGCTTCTCAACTTTCCACCATCCGCTCGGCCGACCTGACCGTGATGACGCTGGAAGATGCGAGTAAAGGCGAATTCCGCGAGCTGGTGTTGCAACACCTGGGACAAAGCGGGAAATACATCAACGATGGACTGAATGCCCTAAATACGGCCTTTGCTGCCGAAGGCATATTTGTGCATGTAAAGAAGGGGAAGATTGTTGAGCACCCCGTTTACATCTACAACATCAGCGATGCCCGTTCCGTTAACATTCTGGCACAGCCGCGCAGTCTTTTTTATGTGTCGCAGAATGCACAGGTGATCATTACAGAAACCTATGCAACGATGGGTGCGCAGGAAAGCTTTACCAACCAGGTTACCGAAGTGGTGGTAGAACAGGATGCGATTCTTGAATATTATAAAATTCAGAATGATGTTGCGAAAAGCAGCCAGGTCACCACAACGCATATCCGCCAGGTAGGTAAAAGCCTGGTGAACACCGTTACGGTTTCGCTGGAAGGAGGAATTGTACGCAACAACCTCAATATTGCCATGGAAGCCGAACATTCGGAATCACACTTCTATGGCTTGTATTTCCTGAATGGCGATACCCTGGTTGACAACCATACGGTGGTAGACAATGTAAAACCTAATTGCCTGAGCAACGAGTTGTACAAAGGCGTGATCGACGACAACGCTACGGCTGTTTTTAATGGAAAAATATTTGTGCAGAAAGATGCTCAAAAGACCAACGCGTTTCAAAGCAACAAAAACCTCCTGTTGTCCGACAATGCTACGGTAAACACCAAGCCGCAATTGGAAATTTTTGCCGATGATGTAAAATGTTCGCACGGTTGTACGGTAGGCCAGTTGGATGAGGAAGCTTTTTTCTACCTGCGTTCCCGGGGTATCAGTGAAAAAGCAGCCAAGTCACTCCTGATCCATGCCTTTGCTATCGACATTCTGGATCATATCAAGCCGGAAGCCATCCGCAATTATGTAGACAAGCTGATTTCAGAACGACTGGAATTTACTTCGAATGATAAATGATACCCTTCCCATAGAAACCGCTTACGATGTACAGGCCATCCGCCGTCACTTTCCTGCCCTGAGCCGCGAAGTGAAAGGCAAATCGCTGGTATATTTTGATAATGCGGCTACCACGCAAAAGCCGCAGGCGGTGATTGATGCGCTGGTAAATTATTACAGCAGCTACAACGCGAATATTCATCGTGGTATTCATACGCTGGCCGAAGAGGCCACGGCTGCTTTTGAATCCACCCGCGATGCGGTGCAGGCCTTTATCAATGCTCCTTCACGGGATCAGATCATTTTCACCAGCGGTTGTACCGAAGGTATCAACCTGGTGGCGCAAACCTGGGGCCGGCAAAACATTCAGGCAGGGGATGAGGTGATTGTTTCCAATATGGAACACCACTCCAACATTGTACCCTGGTACCTGGTATGCCAGGAAAAAGGCGCTTCGCTGAAAGTGATTCCCATTGATGAAAATGGCGAGTTGATCCTGGATGGATTCGATGAAATGCTTACGGAGAGAACAAAGTTTGTTTCGGTGGTGCATGTTTCCAATGCTCTTGGAACGATCAATCCCGTTAAAGCCATCATTGAAAAAGCACACAAGGTAGGAGCAAAGGTGTTGGTGGACGGTGCACAGTCAACCGTTCACATGGATGTAGATGTGCAGGACCTGGATGCAGATTTTTTTGTTTTCTCTTCACACAAAGTGTATGGCCCAACTGGTGTGGGTGCCCTCTACGGAAAACGCGAACTGCTGGAAAGCATGCCGCCTTACCAGGGTGGGGGCGAGATGATCAAAGAGGTTTATTTCAATAACATTACCTACAACGATCTGCCGTACAAATTTGAAGCAGGTACGCCCAATATTGCCGATACCATTGCGTTCAAAGCGGCGTTGGAATTTACGAAAGGCATCGGTAAAGAAGCGATTCGTCAGCACGAGAATAAGTTGTTAGCGTATGCCACGGGAGCCTTGAAGGAAATACCGGGCTTACGTATCATTGGTACAGCCAAGAACAAGATCAGTGTGATTTCCTTCGTAATCGAGAACGTACACCCGCAGGACCTTGGCATTTTGCTCGACAACAGGGGCATTGCGGTTCGTACGGGACATCACTGTGCACAGCCCCTGATGGATTGTTACCGTATTCCTGGTACAACTCGTGCCTCATTTGCCATGTACAACACCAAAGAAGAAGTGGATGCCCTGATTGCAGGATTGCACAAAGCTGTAAAACTTTTAGTCTAAGCATGCAGGAACAACGAACGATAGAAGAAATTGAGCAGGAGATTGTCGAAGACTTTTCGCTTTTCGATAGTTGGGATGACAAGTATGAATACATCATTGACCTGGGAAAAAAACTGCCACCGCTGGAAGAGCAGTTTAAAATTGACGAGAACAAAGTCCGCGGTTGCCAGTCAACGGTATGGTTAGCAGCAGACTTTCGGGATGGCAGGATTTTTTACAAAGCAGATAGTGACGCCGTGATTGTAAAAGGGTTGATCAGCATGTTGATCCGGGTGCTTTCCGGTCAAACACCGGATGCAATTGTGACTGCAAAATTGAATTTCATTAACGAGATTGGTATGACCAGTCACTTGGCACAAACCCGCAGTAATGGCCTTTTGGCTATGGTCAAGCAGATGAAGAATTATGCGCTTGCTTTTAAAGTAAAGGAAGCAGCGGAGAATAAAATGTGATAATACGATAATGCTGCAATTCAATAATGGAAACTGCAGCATCAGCAATTCATTAGCTAATTATCACATTGTCAAATTATCAAATTGGTGAATATGGAACCGGATGTATTACGGGAAAAAGTAGTGGAAACCTTGCAGACGATCTTCGATCCGGAGATTCCTGTAAGCATTTATGAATTGGGATTGATCTACCGCATCGATATCCTGCCGATCAACAATGTGCAGATCACCATGACGTTGACAGCACCAAGTTGCCCGGCGGCACAGTCGTTGCCTGTGGAAGTAGACCAGAAGGTTCGGCAGCTTGAAGGGGTAAATGATGTACACGTTGCTGTTACCTGGGATCCGCCGTGGGACAAGAGCATGATGTCGGAAGCCGCTCAATTAGAGTTGGGATGGCTGTAGTCGTGAAACGTGAAATGTCAAAAGGGAATAAAGATTTCCCTTCTTCACAAACATGCTGAAGATGCGTATTGGTTAATTGAAACAAGGATTCACCATTGACCATGCAATATTCACGAAAAATTGCTATCTGAAAAAAACAAACAAGAAATCGTACATGAAGATCACCGCACAGGAAGAATATGGTTTGCGTTTACTGATTCGCATTGCTTCATGCCAGGACACCCACGGCATGAGCATTCCGCAGTTAAGTGAGGCCGAAGGAATCAGCCCACATTATGTGGCCAAGCTAACCCGCATCCTGCGCATGGGTGGCTTTATCAACAGTACGCCGGGTTATAAGGGCGGCTATGTGCTTTCTATGCCGGCCAATGAAATTATCATTAACAAAGTGCTGAAGGCGCTGGGCGGTTCTCTTTTCGACCAGGCATTCTGTGGGTCGCATGCAGGTGCTATGAAGCTTTGTACCAATTCGGTGGATTGTTCTTCACGGTCGCTGTGGCAAATGATCCAGTACACTGTAGACCAGTTACTCGATAAAGTTACCCTGCATGACCTGGTTTGTACGGAAGAAAATTCCGCAAAAGTCTTACGGCAGTTACTTATTCAGAAAGAGGAAAACCTGAATGTAGACGCCGGCTAGCAGAATAACGCTGGCTGTTTTCCTTTTTGTACTTTTCCGCAATGATGGTGCTCAGATCCTTGCGGTGCACTTTGCTTTCCACCCATGATATCATGTCGATGTAAACAAATACCCTTGTTTGCAGGCGGTTCTTTTCAAACTTCTTGATCCGTTGTAAAAACTTCTGCAGTTCTTCTCTTGTTTTATCCGGTGATACATGGAAGGAACGTCGCAGGAACTTCAGGATCTCTTCCTCAAACTCTGTCATGTTCTGCATTTTGGCCATGAACCGGTAGACAGAGCGGGACAGGTATTCTACCAGCTCATAATTCCCCAATTCATAATGCGCCAGGAGGTGCAGCAGGCGGGCATAACACTGAAGATCGTAACGCAATCCCGTGTTTTCGTTCAGGATCTTTTGCACGTAATCGATGCAGGTATCAAAATCGCCGCTCCCAAAATACATCATAGCGATCTTGTAGTTCAGCACCATGGCCCGGTGCGGGTCGATAAACAAAGCGTATTCTTTCAGCTTTTCTTCTATATCCGGAACCAGTTTCAGTCCTTCCTTAAAACTGCCATTCAGGAAGTGCCGGTTGATTTTTGCCTGTGCGATGTACAGGAAAGATTGCGTACGAAAGTTCTCATTCTGCTGAACCCTGTCCGTTTTGGCATAAGCCTCGAAATGCTCCAGCGTTGCATCAAACTTATCGTGGTTGCGCAAATCAAAATGCGAGTTGATCAGGTTGTGCAACCCTTTAATATAATGCCCGGTCTCTACCCGCTTCAGCAGTGGCTGCTCCTCAAACAGGTTCACCCATTTTTGCGAATAGCGATAATACATCAGGAAATCCTGGCGGATATAGGCATACCAGCTATAACATTGGTAGAGGTAAAGCCTTTCATAAAAGCCGGTAAGCTGAAAAGCATCTGCCGGCAGGTGTGTTTTCAAAAAATCCTTGATGCGTTGCTCATCCTGTTCCGTACGCGAATGCCCGTTTTTGATATAATAACTGTACAGTTGGATGGAAAGGTTCGATAACCGGGTCACCATGTCTACATGCCTGATCGCTTCTTCGGCCTCAGCCGCAAGACTATCAGCCCTGTCCTGCATGCTGCGGGTAATATGCAGCGACTCAATCCTTTTTTCCAGGGCAATGGCCTGGATTAGAAAATTGATCTTCTGATTGGCTTTGGCTGTTTCTTTTGCTTTCTCCAGGATCTTCAGGCTCTGCATATGCAGACCCTTTTTGTAGAGGATATGTGCATAATCAAACTGCTCGTTCAATTGCAGATCAATGCTGTCGGCGCTTTTTAACAGGCGCAAGCTGGCCAGTACCTGCTTATACAGGTGTGCCTTCAGGTTAGAAAGCTGTGATTTTTGAACAGTGGGAAGTTTCTTCAGCAGCTTTGTATCATCGTACTCTTCCATTTTATCCAATGCATCGAAGAGCTGCACGATCTTCAGGTCTTCGTTGGATGAATTCCGTTTGATAAAAAGCTTGAAGTGTCGCTTCTCTGCTTTTTCCAGGGAATGAATCAATTGAAATAATATGTCGGTTGACCGCTTGGACACGTTATATTAATTTTTTGTAATCGTTTTGTTATTCAACAAACCCGATTAATTATTCTCGTTGGGTTCGGTGCAATTCTATGTTCTGCCTATACAATGTTTTCCATTGTCAGGATTGTTCTTGTAGCAAGGAATCATTTGAATTAGCAACCTGTTTGCCTGTACAAAGGCTGGTGCAAATTAGTTATGGGATGATCCATTTTCTGCACCTTTTTCACTGAATGATTTTCTATACAAGTATAGGCTTTTTTTGCTTAAGGCTTATCCTGCAGGTAGTGGTGTGAATATTGAATGCAGCTAAGTTTTGCGTTATGGTGTCTCTTATGCAGGGCATCTGATTTGCAAGTATGCTTGTGCATGAATGGTATCTCACTCGAATGAGACCTTTCATCACTGCTTCAAAATAAAGTGTAATGATGTGTTCGAAAAAAGTTTGAAAAACTTGTTTGGTAAAACATATCCTGCTGTAATATTGCAGTCCTTAATAGATTGATAACATATTGATAATAAATATGTTATATAGTTTCCGGTACTTTGAAAACACGCTGTTTTTCCGTTACTGACAATACGATAGAAAGTATCTTTTAATCAGATAATTCAGGCTGATCAAAAGGTAGTGATGACATGGCTTTATACATAAACAAATGTCGGATTGCCCGTTTGTTCAGCTGGGTCCGTTACGCAACAGTAGCCCGTGTTGCTGTTGTGATAACCGGCAAAAACAAATAAAGATGAACAGACAAAAACGCTTTTGCTTGACTGCCGATTTGCATTCGCAACATTTCAAACATCTTATCTGCTCCTTAAATTTTTTTGTATGAAGAAAAGTTCTACTCCTTTTCATGCGGTTCGCTTTTTTAGGACTCAGCGATTCGTATTCCTTGTATTCAGTTTGCTGCTGACAATGGTTTCGTTGGCACAAAGAACGGTTACCGGCAAGGTTACCGGGATGGCTGGTGAACCCATGGCAGGTGTGTCGATTCAGGTGCGGGGAGAGGCCGGTGGCACTTCCACCAACACAGAAGGAAATTATTCCATCTCTGTTCCCAGCGACACGTCTGTTCTTGTTTTTAGTTTCGTAGGTTTTTCTACCCAGGAAGTTACTGTTGGCAACCGCACGGTGGTCAACGTTTCACTCAGTGCAGCGGCATCAGAACTCAACACGGTGGTAGTGGTTGGATACGGTACGCAACGAAAGCGTGACCTGACCGGTTCCATCAGTTCAGTGAACGGCGATGAAATAGCCCGGCTGCCCAACACCAATCCGATTGCGTCCTTACAAGGTAAAGTGGCGGGCTTAACGGTTGCCAATTCCGGTCAGGCTGGTGCCAGTCCGGTTGTGCGTATCCGTGGTATCAACAGTACCAATACGGCCAACCCAGTGTACGTGGTAGATGGGATCTTGCAGGATAATATTGATTACCTGAACCCTGCCGACATTGAATCCATTGACGTGTTGAAAGATCCTTCTTCCATTGCCATTTATGGCTTGCGGGCCGCCAATGGTGTTATTGCGGTCACATTAAAAAAAGCAGCCAGGGGAAGGACCGTTGTTAACCTGCAAAGTTCTGTGGGTGTGCAGCGGGTGCAGGACAGGATAGAAGTGGTGGATGCAGCCGGTTTCCGGCGGCTGTATGAAGCTCAGTTGCGAAACCTAGGCGCCGATACATTTGATTTCAGGAATTACACTGCCAACACCAACTGGCAGGACCTTGTTTTACGGAATGCGATCATCAACAACAATAACCTGAGCATTTCCAGCAGCGGCGAAAAAACTACAACGCATCTTTCCTTGGGTTATACCTACCAGGACGGTGTATTGCGCAACAATAATTTCAAACGCTACCTGGCACGTTTAAGCCAGGATGTTAGGATCACATCCAACATCAGGGTGGGAGGCGATATAAACGGTACGCACATTATCAACAACCCGGCGGGTGTATCGGTTACCAACGCGTTATGGGCGGCACCCATCGTTCCCGTCCAGGCCGATGAAAACACGTACTATGCGATGCCGTCTTTCCAGCGGGCACAGGTAGGCAATCCGATTGCAAACCTGAACCGGAATGACAGGACATCCATCAACCGCAGTTACCGGGTTATCGGAAGTCTTTTTGCAGAGATTAAGTTTGCCAGAAGCTTTACCTGGAAATCGGTTGTGTACGGTGATTTCTCCTACAGTACAAACAGGGACTATTCACCCCTGCCGTTTCGTTTTATCAACCTGGGAGAAGGCGTAGCACCCACCACCACCACATTTGATAATACGGTACGAACATCGGCTTCGCAAAGCCAATCTGAGTCCAGGCGTTTTCAACAGGATCATACCCTTTCCTTTGATAAACGCATAGGCAATGGTCATTCTATTAATGCGGTGGCCGGTTTCACTACGTTGTACAATAACAGCTCCTTTATCAACGGTACACGCCGAGACACTTCTGTGAACATACCTAACAACCCGGATTACTGGTATATCAATATTGTAAACCAGAACAACCCCGGCAACTTTGGCGGCGGCGGCGGTGAAAGCGCACTGGCTGGTGCCTTTGGCCGTGTGAGTTACAATTACAGAGGCCGATACCTGCTGAATGCTACGCTCCGTACAGATGGCAGTTCGAAATTTGCACCGGGAAGACGCTGGGACCA
Source organism: Flavisolibacter sp. (assembly GCA_035998945.1). GTDB lineage: Bacteria > Bacteroidota > Bacteroidia > Chitinophagales > Chitinophagaceae > Flavisolibacter. Next base: position 56,344 of record DASYHD010000038.1, read on the forward strand.
GTCTGGAAGCATTGGCCTTGGCTGGGTTGTTACCGATGAAGATTTCTTCAATAATGTGAAAGGAATTGACTTCTTAAAAGTCAGGGGTGCCTGGGGCTTAACCAACAATTCCAATGGTATACCGGACAACCTCTACAGGCCTGGTATCAACAACGCGTCTTCGGCTATATTTGGCGACAATGTATTTACGGCCATACGTCCCGCATATATTGTTGATCCGAACATCCATTACGAAGTGGTAAGAGGTTTGGACCTTGGATTTGATTTACGTGCACTCAACAGGCGCTTAAATGCGGAAGTGACCTTCTATAACCGCACCACAACAGACATTCTGACGACGTTGGATATTCCAAATGATAACCGCAGTTTCTTCACCAACCTTGGAAAGATTACTAACAAAGGCGTTGAAATCAGTGCAGGGTGGAACGATGCTTTCAACCGTGATTTCAATTATGGCATCTCGGCGAATTTCAGCTACAACAAAAATGTCGTCAATGCCATTGGAGACAATCTGAACTTCCAGATCGTTCGTGGTCCCAACCTGACTGAGACCGGTCGCTCTATAGGTTATTTTTATGGTTACCGGCAGATTGGTATTTACCAGTCAACCGCTGATCTTGCCAAGCAGCCGGCACTGGCCAACTCGCTGCCTGGTGATATTGCCTATGAAGATATCAATGGCGATGGTGTGATTACACCGGCCGACCGTACGTACCTGGGTACACCGTTTCCTCCTTACACCTTTGGCGGATCCATTAATTTAAGTTACAAAGGCTTTGATTTCTTATTGGATGGCCAGGGTAATGCTGGTAACAAAATTTTTACGCAGCGACGCACATCCAATTTTGCTGTTCTGAATTATGAAACCAACCGTCTTAATGCATGGACAGGTCCCGGTACTTCCAATGTAGAACCGATCCTGGACAACACAAGGGGTAATAATTTCCTGTTTAGTTCCTATTACCTGGAGCCGGGTGATTATTTCCGTATCCGGACCCTGCAGATCGGTTACAATTTCAGTAATGCCATGCTGAGCAACATTGGTATTACAAAAGCAAGGATCTACCTGAGTGGTCAAAACATAAAGAGCTGGAGCCAGGTAACGGGCTACTCGCCGGAACCGCTGATTGGCAGTATCCTCCAGGGTGGCGCCGACAACGGTGCTTATCCCGTACCGGCTACGTATTCTGTGGGTTTAAACGTGACTTTCTAATCATATTTAAAATACTTCGATATGAAAAATAATTTTCCATACTTCCGGAACATTAGCCTGGGAATAGGAGCCCTGGTAATGATCTTTCTTTTTTCCGGCTGCAAAAAATTTTTAGATACGCAACGCCAGGGCGAATATGCGGCAGAGGATTATCCTTACCCAGGTGGTGCAGGCCCTTACGACCAGTTTATATTTGGTGCTTATAACGAACTCCGCGACTTTAACGTACATGTATTTGGGTTCCTGCATGCCACCAGTATCCGCAGCGATGATGCGGACAAGGGCAGTACGCCAGCCGATGGCGGTGCCAATTCCCTGGAGATGGATAATTTTCCTGTAAGCCCAACAAATGGTTTTGCCAATTCACTTTGGACAGGTTATTATGGTTTGATCAACCAAACGAACAACACCATCTTCGAGGTAAATAACAATACGGAGATTGAAGCCACTGAGGACATCAAACAGCAAACCATTGCGGAAGCCCGTTTTATCAGAGGGTACGCCTATTTTATGCTGGTTCGGCTGTATGGAAGGGTGCCTATCATCGATACGCTTTATTCCGATCCGGCTGCGCAGAACAATGTGCCGCAAAGTTCGCCGGCAGAAATCTATGCCTTTATTGAAAACGACCTGAATTATGCCGTCAACCACCTGCCGGTGAGTTGGGATCCAAAATTTGTTGGCCGCGTAACCAAAGGCGCTGCGCAAGGCATGCTGGCCAAGGTTTACCTGACGCAGGAAAAATGGGCGCAGGCCATGGCCATGGCGCAGGCGGTGATGACGTCCGGCCAGTATGGATTTGCCCAGCCACCTGCCGGCAGCAATATGTCGAGTTACGATTACTTGTTCCGTGAAGAAGGGGAGAACAGCCGTGAGTCCCTTTTTGAGGTACAGGCTACGGCTACAGCTACTAATCCACAAGATCTTGGTATACAGTACACGCAGGTGCAAAGCATAAGAGGATCGGGTGAATGGAACTTTGGCTGGGGCTTTAATACACCCAGCGAAGCCCTGGCAAATGCGTATGAACCAGGCGATCCCCGCAGGGCACGTACTATTCTTTTTACCAGCACACCCACCACCCCCGGCGTTACCATCTACGGGGAAACAACACCGTTAGGGTTGCCCAATCCGAGGTATAACCAGAAAGTATATTCCAACCCGGCCATCAAAGCAGCCGTAGGCAGTCGCTCGGGCTGGTGGATGAATGTGCGTATTCTGCGTTATGCCGATGTGGTGCTGATGTTTGCAGAAGCCGCCAATGAACTGGGAGGCGCAGCCAATATAGCGGCAGCACGTGAAGCACTGAATTCTGTGCGGGCAAGGGCAAGGGCTGGCAACAACAACATCCTGCCTGATGTTACTACGGATGATCAGAATGAGCTCCGTGCAGCCATTCGCCACGAACGCCGTGTGGAAATGGCAATGGAGCATGAACGCTTTTTTGACCTGGTTCGCTGGGGCATTGCGCAGGAAGCACTGCATGCGGTAGGAAAGACGGCTTTCCGGGAAGGCCGCGACGAACTGTTGCCGATTCCGCAAACGCAAATTGACCTGAGCAATGGGGTGCTGACACAAAATCCCGGTTATTGATCATTTTTAAAACGTAAAACAATCGACATGGTTACGATACATTTTTCAAAGCGGTTTCTGGTACTATTGGGCGGGATGGCTTTATTGGCGTCCTGCAAAAAAGACGGCAACCCGAATAATCTCCCGGAAGTTTCGCCGGAAGCATATGAGGGTACGATCGATGGTTTCCGTAGTTCGGATGAAATTTTTCCTGAAGACCTGGTGGCGTATTGGTCTTTCGACAATACTAAAAACGAACTAAAGAGCAATACGGCACCCACACAGGGAGCCAATGATCAACTGGTGGCCGATGGCGTCAAAGGGCAGTCGCTTCAGCTCAATTCCGGCTACTTGTATTATGCAACCCAATTCCCACAGTTTCGCACAGCCGATTTTCAAAGCTGGTCGATCAGCGTATGGGTAAAACTGAAGAACAATGGCTCCAAGCGCACCATGGTCTTTCAACTGGCCCGGCCCGACATGTTTAACGGGAATATTAACCTGGCACTCAATACACAGTCGTACCCGGCGACAAACGATTCGGTGCTGCGGATACAACCCACTTTTGCCGCTGTTAACGCTAACACCAATGCCTCTAATATGCAGGACAACCTAAACAATGTGCTGGATAAAATCAACCTGAACGACTGGGTGCACATTGTGCTGACTTACGACAGGAGCAGCGGTGTGTTTAACAACTGGGCCAATGGTGTGAAGGTGGGCAATTTCCCCAACAGGGGCACCACTAATCTTTTCCGCTCCTGGGAGCCCAGCGAAGTCATTATAGGATCTAATTACAACGGTATCCCGGGAAAAGAGGTCAGCACAAACAGAGACTTTGCGCCTATGACAGGGCAGGTAGATGAATTGCGGATTTATGACAGGCCCTTACCCGACGCATTTATCCGGGCCCTTTACAACCTGGGCCGCGCTAAACAATAGTTGCTTGAACCAAAGGGCAACACTACCCGCCATCTATACTGCAGGTAGTGTTGCCCTATTTTACTTTACGAAAAAAGAAGTTTATGCTCCAAAGACCGTTACATTTTCTTTTACTGGTTGCCTGTCTTCTGGTTCTTTCCTGTAACTCTACCCGAAGAGCAACAACAGAAAACGGGAAAGTCGCCGCGATCGACGAGGCTATGTACACCGATGTGCAGCGCACCACGTTTAACTATTTCTGGGAGGGGGCGGAACCAACTTCCGGCTTGGCGAGAGAACGCTTTCACGTAGATGGGGTATATCCGCAAAATGACAAAAACGTCGTGACCAGTGGTGGCGGCGGCTTTGGCGTGATGGCCATACTGGTGGGTATTGAACGTGGATTTATCACAAGAGAGCAGGGACTTGAGCGGCTCGAACGGATTGTTCGTTTCCTGGAAACGGCTGACCGTTTTCATGGCGCCTGGCCGCATTGGTGGAACGGCGAAACAGGAAAAGTAAAACCCTTCAGCCGCAGGGATGATGGCGGCGACCTGGTAGAAACATCATTCATGCTACAGGGATTGTTAACAGTACGGCAGTATTTCAGGGAAGGCAGTGAAAGGGAAAAAGCCCTGGCTAGCCGCATCGACAAGTTGTGGCGGGAAGTTGACTTCAACTGGTACCGCAACGGCAAGAATGTGCTGTACTGGCACTGGAGTCCCAACTTTGGCTGGGAGATGAACTTTGCTGTGAGAGGTTATAACGAATGCCTGATCATGTATGTGCTGGCAGCTTCTTCACCCACGCATGGCGTGCCTGCGGAAGTATACCACCAGGGCTGGGCAGACAGTGGAAAGATTAACAACAACCCACCGGCTTATGGCGGGTACAAGCTACAAATGTTTCACCATGGTGCAGAGAACGGCGGCCCCCTGTTCTGGGCGCATTATTCCTACCTGGGGCTGGATCCACGGGGACTGAAAGATCGCTATGCCGATTACTGGCAGGAAAACCGGAACCAATCGCTGATCAACTACCAATGGTGTGTTGATAATCCAAAAGGCTATAAAGGGTATGGTCCCAACAGTTGGGGATTAACCTCCAGCTATTCAATACGTGGCTATGCCGGACATGCGCCTTCGGAGAAGAGAGACTTGGGTGTGCTGGTGCCAACAGCAGCGTTGTCCTCGATGCCCTATACTCCCGAACAATCCATGCAAGCCCTGCGCAACTGGTACACCAACAAAAAGGACAGCATCTATGGGCCCTATGGTTTTTATGATGCCTTCAGCGATCACCACAACTGGTACCCCAAACGCTACCTGGCTATCGACCAGGGACCAATTGTGGTGATGATGGAAAATCATCGCAGTGGTTTGCTCTGGAACCTTTTTATGAGCTGTCCCGAAGTACAACAGGGTTTGCGTAAATTGGGTTTTGAAAGTCCGCACCTGAAATAGTTGTTTTTCGTTTAAAAGCCGTGTTTGAGAAGAAGGCAGTAAGCAGTTGGCAGTAAGAAATAAATTGCTTCCGAATTGACAGATTGAACGCGGCATCAACCGTATTACCATGTTACGACAAGTCACTTTCTTTTTATTCACCGTTTCAATCTTGCTGGCCGCCTGCAGCCGCAATGTGCACAAGGCCCGTTTTGTTTTATTACCCGATACACAGTATTACGCTGAAAAATTTCCCGACGTACTGGATTCACAAATTACCTGGATCGAACGAAACAGCAACAATATCCAGCTTGTCATTCAGCAAGGCGATCTGACGCAAAATAACAATGACAAAGAATGGAGTCTGGTGCAAACCGCCTTTCAGCGGCTGAACAACCGTGTTCCTTATGTACTGGCGGTGGGCAACCACGACATGGGCAGCGGGCCGGGAAAGTTTGCCGATGTGCGGAACACAAGCCTGTACAACCAGTATTTTCCTTATGCAGAAATGGCAAAGCTGCCCGCCTTTGCCGGTGTATTTGAAGAGGGCAAAACCGACAATGCCTATTATACACTGAAAACCGGAAAGATCAACTGGTTGGTGCTTTCACTGGAGTTTGGTCCACGCAGTACGGTACTTGACTGGGCCAACAGGATCGTGTCGCAACATCCCGGCCATACAGTCATCATTAACACCCACAGCTACATGTACAGCGACAGCACCCGGCAGGGACCCGGTGATAGCTGGCGGCCGCAGGCTTATGGCATTGGTAAAACCGGTGGCGATGAAGCGGTCAATGACGGCGAACAAATTTGGGAAAAACTCGTCTCCCGGCATCCGAATATCCGCTTTGTATTTTCCGGGCATATTCTGAACTCAGGCGTTGGCACACTGGTCAGTATCAACAATCCCGGTTATCATGTGTACCAGATGCTGGCCAATTTTCAGTCGGAAGTAAAAGGGTCGGTAAGAGGCGGCAATGGCTGGCTCAGGATACTGGACATGGATTTTAAAAAAAATACCCTGCAAGTGAGCACCTATTCGCCTTATGTTAACCAGTACATGGACAACCCGGCACACCGCTTTACCATCCGCAATGTATTTTTTGAACCCGGTAGCCGGAACCAAAACAGATAAACATGATGAACAACTATTTTCTCCCTGCAAAATTGATCTGCAGTCTTTTCTTTTTTTGTGTATTGTCCGTATCGGCACAACAAAAAAAGATGAACATCATCTATATCCTATCGGATGATCACCGCTACGATGCCATGGGGTTTATGAACAAAATTCCCGGCCTGCAGACACCCGGCATGGACCGTATGGCGGCAGAAGGGGCCCATATTAAAAATGCCTTTGTTTCAACGGCACTTTGTTCGCCCAGCAGGGCTTCTATTCTTACCGGCCAGTATTCGCATACACATACGGTGGTAGACAATGATGCGCCGCTTCCGCCCAACCTTATCTTTTTTCCGCAGTACCTGCAAAAGGCCGGTTATCAAACGGCATTCTTTGGCAAGTGGCATATGGGCAATACGGGCGACAATCCACAACCGGGTTTCGATCATTGGGTAAGCTTCCAAGGGCAGGGCGTTTACAACAACCCAACCTTCAACATCAATGGCAAACGCATCAAGCAGCCGGAGGGCAGTTATGTTACCGACCTGCTGACCGAGAACGCACTAACGTGGCTGAACAACCGTGATAAGAAAAAGCCTTTTTTTGCTTATCTCTCGCACAAAGGTGTGCATGCAGAGTTTCAGCCCGCCAAACGGCACGTGGGTAAGTATGCCAACCTGCCGGTTATTTGTCCGCCATCGATGTACCTGACGGCAACAGACAGCAGCAAATCATTTGGTGTTCGCACAGCACCCACTACGCCGGTCAATTACCGCGATATTCCGCAGTGGGTTCGCCGGCAGCGGCATAGCTGGCATGGCGTAGACTACATGTACCATGGCGCCATTCCCTTTGATGAATTTTATCACCTTTACCTGGAGACCCTTCAATCGGTAGATGAAAGCGTTGCGGCTGTTTTGAAGTGGGTGGATGAAAACGGCCTGCGGGAGAATACCATGGTGGTATACATGGGTGACAATGGCTTTTCGTTTGGCGAACATGGACTCATTGACAAACGGCATGCTTACGAAGAGTCTATGCGGGTGCCATTGCTGGTATGGGCGCCGGGTATGGTAAAACCCCGGTCGGTGGTAGAGCAGGTGGTGATGAACGTGGACCTGGCACCGACATTTCTGGAACTGGCCGGTGTAAGCAAACCGGCACAAATGCAGGGTTTTTCGTTTACCAACGTATTGCGTGGTAACGCTGCGGGCTGGCAACGCGACAAGGCTTTTTATGAATATTACTGGGAAGCAGCTTTCCCGCAAACGCCTACAACGTTTGCTGTGCGGAGCGATCGTTACAAGTTTATTTACTACAATGGCGTTTGGGACATCAATGAGCTGTTTGACTTGCAGAACGATCCGTATGAAATGAATAACCTGATCCGGGATACGTCTTACCGGCAGATTGGCTTACAGCTGAAAAAGGATTTATTCAACTGGTTGCAGGAAACAAATGGCCTGCAGATTCCTTTAAAACCAACGATCAATAGTCGTTTTGATAATTTATACCGTGGCAGCTATTAAAAAACGATATTACTTTTTTGCCTTGCCTGCTTTTGTACTGGCAGCCTGTAGCAGCGCTGGTCCGGCAGAAACTGTTGAAACCAAGCCTGACAGCAGTGTTATGGCCTGTGCGGTGCCGTTGCCTTCCCGTGTGGCGGGTTTGCTCTCCGGGGACAGTCTGCCCACTGCCGAGCAGGGATTTGAAGGCATGCGGTGGATTCCTGGAGGCGAGGCCCTGATGGGTGCTGCTGATGGCGAGGGCAGGCCCGATGAATACCCGCAGCACCGGGTGGTGGTGGATGGTTTTTGGATGGATGAAACAGAAGTAACCAATGGGCAGTTCCAGCAGTTTGTGAATGCAACCGGCTATATCACCACCGCTGAACGGGCGGTGGACTGGGAAGCTCTCAAACAGCAACTGCCACCCGGCACACCCCGGCCTGCCGACAGTTTGCTCAAGGCTGCATCGCTGGTGTTTACCGCACCTGCGGGGCCGGTTCCGCTCAGCAACGCCTCACAGTGGTGGCGCTGGAGGCGGGGCGCCAACTGGCGGCAGCCGCAGGGTCCGGGTTCTTCCATCAAAGGAAAAGAAGCCTATCCTGTTGTGCATGTGTCGTGGGAGGATGCACAGGCTTACTGCCGGTGGGCCGGCAAACGCTTGCCCACGGAAGCCGAATGGGAGCTTGCCGCCCGTGGCGGGCAACAGGAGGCCGTCTATCCCTGGGGGAAAGAAAAGATAGAAGCTGTCAGGCCTAAAGCCAACACCTGGCAGGGGACCTTTCCCCATCACAACACCGGCTGGGACGGCTATACCGGTGCTGCCCCGGTGAAGCGCTTTGCACCCAATGGCTATGGCCTCTATGACATGGCCGGCAATGTATGGGAGTGGTGCAGCGACTGGTATCGTGCAGACTGGTACCAACAGGTAAAAAGCAGCGTGCAGCAAAACCCTGCAGGTCCTGAACAAAGCTTTGACCCGATGGAGCCCACCGTACCCAAGCGGGTGGTGCGGGGCGGCTCCTTTCTTTGTCATGACGCCTACTGCAAAGGCTACCGCGTCTCCGCCCGCATGAAAACCTCACCCGACACCGGACTGGAACATACCGGCTTCCGCTGTGTCAAAGACAAACAGAAAATATAAAAGCATGGAAAGAGCTACGAACGTATCCTCATTGATCCTTTTCTTTTTTGCCTTCCTGGTGGTATCCTGCCAAACGTCGGCACAGGAAGCACCGCAGGATCTATCACAATACCAGAAAAAATGGCTGGTGCAGGGTGGCGACACGCTGCCGTACCGTGTTTTGCTGCCGGAAGATTATGATACCTCCAAACAATACCCGGTCCTCTTTTTTCTGCATGGGGCAGGAGAAAGGGGCAGCGATAATGAAAAGCAACTAACGCATGGTGCCAAACTGTTTTTACAGCCGGAGTACCGCCGGTCCTTTCCGGTAATTGTGGTGTTTCCGCAATGTTCACGGGAAAGTTACTGGAGCAATGTGCTGCGGTTGCATGATGAAAAGGGGTCCCGCAAATTTGAATTTATCCCTGATGGTTCTGCTACGCGGTATATGGAATTATTACAGGAACTGGTGCCTTCTGTCTTGCGGAGCTATCCTGTTAAACAAAACCAGGTGTATGTAGGTGGCCTTTCCATGGGTGGAATGGGAACCTATGAACTGGTGCGCCGCCTGCCCGGTACCTTTGCTGCCGCTTTTGCCATCTGTGGTGGAGCGCATCCTGCAACGGCTGCCAAACTGAAAGGCGTCAACTGGTGGTTGTTCCATGGCGCCAAGGATGATGTGGTGCCTCCCCAGGCTACCATGGTAATGCACGAATCCCTGAAAAAAGCCGGCGCCAATGTAAAATTCACGCTTTACCCCAACGCCAATCATAACAGCTGGGATCCCGCTTTTGCGGAAAAAGACCTACTGCCCTGGCTTTTTTCCCAAAAGAAGAAATAATAAAGTTTATTCTTAGGAATGGAAATCGTACATGAAACATCAAAACAGCAGGAACGGACGTTCTCTTGTCAGGGACACCTGATAACTAACCTGTTTTCCTGTCCTGTTTTCTTCAACATAATTGGTTATTGTTTTAAAATCGCACGGACAGATGTTATGGTGCCAGGGTCTGGTTAAAGCTTGTCCGTATTCAGCATTGCGCCACTTCCTGCGATAAACATGCTTTGGTGAATAGTTGCTATGATTTCATATAGCTAATGATTTAATCCCTCTTTTTGCCCAAACGTTTTTCCTGCAGTCGGCCGCAAACTGTTAGCAGACTCTTTGTTTTCTATCAGCCTTCCATCTGAAAGATCTTCTCAGCAGCCGGTTTTCTCCCAGGCAGTTCCTTTTTGTTTTCATACACTCCGCATACACTCGCTAGGCTTCTGCCATACTTTAGCTGGGGAGAAGGGTGGCTTCAGCGTTTGCCCCTGGCAGGAGGGGTGGTTGCGCTTATTTGCCCCGCAAAGGGCAGATAAAACCGGCCTTTTGCAGGGCTCCAACAGCCGTTTTAACCTTGTGATGCTTAGTTACCGGCCTGCAAAAACCCTTCGCCGCCAACGACCCGGTTGCCTCTTCGGAGAAGACAGGGCAACGTAAAAGCCCCGGCAGGTACCTGCCGGGGCTTTTTGCCAGCGCTGTGAAACGCGGTGTACACAGCAGGGCAGATGCCTGCCTGGTTGGCGTCTTTGCGCTTGCTAACTACAGATCGTTTAGATGCTACCCCTGTTCATGTCCAGTACCGTGGCGGAAGGTGTGTAGCCCCTTACTTTAAACACCTGCCTGTTGGCAGGAAGGTAAGCGGCTTCACCGCCGCGGCGGGTGTACACGGCAATGGCGCCACCACCACCGCCCCCAGGACCACCCATAAAAGGTGGAGGATAGGCTTTTACAATGGCAATGTCTGCCATAGGAATACTGGCAATTTGTTGGGCCGATACCCTCATTTCATCCATGAAAAAGGTTACCGGGCCGCCCCGCCACCAGGCCATCCCGCCACTGAACCCGGCCGGTGTTATTTGCAGGCCGGCCACACGGCCCTGCAGGTAAGTAAATAGGTTGAGAAAAGCAGGTGCACTGGGGTCGTCCAGAACGCTGATCAGCCGTTCGTTAGATGACTGGAACAGGCCGGTCACGTACTCTTCGTCGAACTGCTGCGCCCGGCTTTTGGTGGTACTCCTGACCACCACGGCCGGCAGTACGCTGCCCTGGTCGGCAAAAAGTGCTTCGGGAACATCAACCGGCTGGTTGAGGCTTTGCCGCACCGCTGCCGGCGGCTCCCCGATATAAAAAGCCCGGCCTGCTACGGCCAGAGGAGTGTAACTGGAATCGAGCCGGGTACTGATGCGGATATTCAGCGGCTGCTTGTTGTTTTTTACTCCGGCAAATGCCAGCAAGGCATTTTCCTCAAACAACCAGTTACGGATGGCAAAGCTGCCGTCCGGCTGCACGGGTACTTCCTGCTGGTCCCACGCACCGGTTTTGGTGAGGAGCATGGCTTGCACTCGGTCTATGTTCCCTGCATCCTGTATTTTGCCTGTCACCTCAAAAAAACGTTGCTGCAAGCCCGCCAGCAGCGTGTAGCGGCCCTGGGGCAGCGAATCGGGTAAATACAGGGTGCCGGACGCCTGCCCATCCACCACCGGCCAGCGGAGGCGGGTACGCAGCCCTTGTTCGTTTTCAATTAAGAGCTCCAGTGTAGCCAGGGATGGGGCTCCCGGGCGGCCACTGCTATCGGTGTAAGCGACCATTACCAACAACGAGTCACCAGGTTGTAAGATGGACTTGTCCAGTTGTATATCCAACCGGCTTTTTGCCTGTTGTGCCCCTGCGGTAACCGCCAGCAGCAAGCCGGTAAAAATTGATAAAATGATGTTTTTCATATACATACACCCATCAAGATTAAAGCCAGTAAACGAAAAGAGAAAGATAAAATTGAAGGGGTCTGGAGTGGGCTGCAGGGGGGCGCCGTTATCGTTTCGGGCGCCTTTTTCGCAAGGGGCGAGCAGGCGTGGTGAAAACGTAAAATTGGGAATCAATCGATGCGGTGTGCCGCTTTTTCGTTTTCTACCGAAACACCCACCCAGATGTGGGTGGCCTATCCTGGGAATTGCAGCCATTCTTTACAAAGCCAGTGCAAGGAACCGGACCGAGAATGGCAGCGTAAAGATTAGGACCACAATAGAATGAAAACCGGTAAACAATTGCATTTCTACCCCGTACCTTATAGTTTTGCGGAAACTAACGTCTTATGAAAACACTGCACCATGCTGCTGCGGCAGCCAGCCTCTTTTTCTTTTTTTCCTGTGCCTCTGTACACAAGGGGGCCCTCTCGGACGAAAACATGCCTGTTGATCTTTCTTCCCATAAAGTGCTTTACACGGCCATCAACTTTGAAAATACCGTATCGAAAAACACGGCGAAAGTTCACAACAATGCGGCGAAAAAACATGTACAAAAAAAGACCGGCGATGCTTTGCTCTTTGTGAACGAAACGGAACTGGAGAAGGCTCCCTATTCGGATGTTGACGTTTACCGCTATGTGCTGCTGAACCGCATTACGAGGAAGATTACCAAAACACAATACAATACAGACCGGCAAACCGGCATGCCGACGACCCGGACGGGACTGCAGTATGATAACTACGTGACAGAGTTTTATTTTGTTGACCGGAAAACCGGTAAAGAATTCCCGCACATGAAAGGCACTACCATGCCGCTTTACCTGCTCAAAGCTGTAGTGAATAAGGTGACAGGCAGTTGATGGTATCATACCCTCTATCGATCTTCTTTACAGTGTTACCGTTTTTGCCTTTGCAGGTTACTGGAGATGCTTTTTTCCCGATGCCAGCCATGGTTTTTCTGCAACCTGCAAAGAGCTGACTGCCGATTGTTGCCTGTTACTGCGTAAAAGGAACTACCGGCCTTCATACCCAGAGGCGTTTATTAATGTGCGAGCTGTTACGTAACAAAGGCAAAACGTAACCCATATCTTCAGCGGGATAAATGACCGGGTAAAGGAGGTAATTTACCGGACACCGGATATTGCTTTTGCGTTCGGGGTTGCTTTGTTTCGCACAAAGCTGATTTCCGGCAAATGACCTTATACGAAACGCTATGGGCGGTGCCGGTAAACTGATTGGCGGCAGGAAACTGTTTATCTCTTGAGGCCATGCGGAGCACAATGCGTTCCGGATCAAAAACGTGGATGAGTTGTACAAGGATAATATGATTGCCTTTACCTGCAAGATTTCTCCGGACTATCTTTTCCTTTAAATGTATACTGCCGGGGAAGCTGCCCGGGAAACAATTATGATGATCCGGGATGAAGAGGGGGAAGACGTTGTTGCAGGGAGAAGTGATTTGATAAGGACCTGTACCTGCTATTTTCTCTTCCCAACCCAGCTTGATCGCAGCGCCACCGCCAATTCTTTTTCATGACACTGAGGTGCTAAACATAGGGTTTCGTCAAAGCAGCGAGACTTCTGAAGGGGAATGAATATATGTGCATTTAAATGCTAAGATTTCCTTTCCGCAAATGGTTCTGAATAGTCTGACAAGTTTGATACATTCAAAGAACATCTGCGACAGGCCGACAGAAGCACGAGGGTTATAGAAGCTTTTATAGCAGCATTGCTCAAAACCTAACACGTTCACGAATTCACCTTTTTCCTCACTGCCAAACATATGTGCCTACTGCACCCGCAGGCAGCGTAACTGGTGCCCATTTACCCTTGTACCGAAGGTTGACCGTAGCTGTAACATCGCTGTCATTCACGGCAATCACCACTATTTTATTATCTGGTGTTTTAAAGGCAACATTGTGCACCGTACCGGCAATATTGCTGCCGATTCGGACAGATCCCGGTGGAACAAACTTCGATGCATGGCCAATAATATAGTAGCTCACATTGCGGGTAATGCCGTTGCCGATGGTTAAGGCACCTTTGCATTCGGTACAGCCACCCGGTGTGTGCGGTCCGAATGAGGGGTCGTTTGCCAGGTTCCATTCCAGGGCCACGCGGCTCCAGTTGCGCATGGTACCAACAATTACATTTTTTACATGCCACCGCAGGTCGCCGTGAAATGTTCCTTTGGCGCCGGTCCACTGTTCGGTAAAATAGATGCCTTTGTCGGGATGTGCATTGTACACCTGCGAAAGGGCACTGACGTCTCCGCCATACAGGTGAAAGGCCGATCCTTCTACAAAGGCTTTTGCTGCCGGGTCGTTCAGGATGGTGATGGGATAATCCGGGCGATCGGCATTGTGATCGTAGACAATGATTTTTGTAGTGATGCCTGCAGCCTTGAATTTCGGACCTAAGTGATTTTTAATAAAATCCGCCTGTTGCTCAGCGGTCATGTACAAACTGGGATTGTTGCCGGGATGCAGCGGCTCGTTTTGCGGGGTGATGGTATGCACCGTGATGCCTTCGGCCTGCATCGCCTGGATGTATTTCACAAAATAATCGGCGTACACTGGGTAATACTGCGGTTCCAGGCTGCCGCCCTTCGTGGCATCGTTGTCCTTCATCCAGGCCGGGGGCGACCAGGGTGATCCCATGATCTTTATCGCCGGATTGATGGCTAAAATCTCCTTGAGTACCGGTATCAGGTTTTCCCTGTCCTTTGCGATGGAAAAATGCTGAAGGGTAGGGTCTGTTTGTCCCGGGGGTAAATCATTATAGCTGAAAACGGCGCTGTCCAGATCCGATGCTCCAATGCTGATACGGAGGTAGCTAACACGAATTGAATTATCGCTGTTGCCAAACAATTCCTGCAGGATCTGGCTTCTTTCAGTTGCCGAAAGTTGGTTCAGCAGCATGGCGCTGCCACCGGTAAGCGTGTAGCCAAAACCTTCTATTGTTTGAAAGGTTTGAGAAGGATTCACATCAATGCTGGGATATAGATTTGACTGGTTCACAAAAGGAAGGGAGGGTTGTTTTTGGAGGAGCTGCACACGGTCGCCGGTAGTAATCCAGGCATTTACCTCACCCAAATCCCCCGAATCGGGTGGTGTAGTTGTGGTTGTTGCCTTGTTGCAGCTTGCTGACGTAAAAAACTGAAAACAAACCATCAGAACCAGTAAACGCACTAAAATATGTCCACACATAAAAAGAAGTTTTTTTACAAAACAAAGCTCATTTCCGAAGGTAGGGAAAGGGTACGAAAGAATCCATTTCATATAGGTGGTGCCTGACAGGGAACCCAAGCATTTACCGGAATGAAAAGAAGCGGCAATCCCTTTATCTATTAACTGTATAATACCCGAATCATTTTACCGATTGTAAAAATCATTTTTGAATTTCTATTTGAAGCTGTTATTTTACAGTAAATTCATGGTTCGGGGACGATTGATTGCTGAAAAATGACTGCTAACACTTCTATTTACTTCACAGATGCCATTAATCTCCATTATAGGAGTGTTGGTGAAATTCTGCATTGCCAGTTCAGGCTTCAGGCAATTGAAAAATTTATTCCCCTGCCATCAGACCCGATGTGTCACTATCAAGCGTTTTTTTCAAAAGCATTTTTTCAAAAACCTATTCAGCCTATGGATATCAATACTTCCTGAATCCTTTTCTCCCCATTTCAGCTTCATAAATCAAACCATTTTATTGCTTCAATTTCTAATTCTTTATGAAAAAAAATTACTCCCTGTTTTTTGGTACTTATGCAGGAACAAGGATTTTGCGTTTATTGCTAGCCGTTGTTATAAGCCTGCTGGCAGGTTTTCCTCTTTTCGCACAGGTTCGTGTAACCGGAGTGATCACAGATGAAACGCAAAAGCCCTTGCGGGGCGTTTCTGTTCTTGTGAAAGGAACGAATAATGGTACAACAACCGACGAAAACGGCGGTTTTGTATTGTCTGTGCCCGGTACCGGCAGCGTACTTGTAATCAGCCATGTGGGCTATGGTACCATTGAACAACGAATCGGTACGAACACCACGCTTAACCTGAGTCTATCGCCCAGTGGGCAAAGCGCTTTAAATGAGGTGGTTGTTATCGGTTATGGTACCGCCGCCAAAAGAGACCTTACCGGCTCTATTACCAAAATAGCCGGAAGAGAAGTTGCTGATAAGCCCAATGCCAATCCTGTTGCTTCGTTACAGGGTAAAGTTGCCGGGCTATCTGTTGTGAACAGTGGTACGCCCGGTCAGCAGCCGGATATCCGTATCCGTGGAACTGTCAGCATCGGGCAGGTGAATCCATTGTATGTGGTGGACGGCATTTTCCAGGACAACATCAATTATCTAAACCCAAATGATATTGAATCCATAGAGGTCTTAAAAGATCCTTCTTCCCTTGCCATTTTTGGTGTACGCGGGGCTACGGGTGTTATTGCCATCACCACCAAAAAGGCAAGAGCGGGGCAGGTGGTTGTGAACTTCAACACCAGCTACGGGTTTAAAAATCTTGTTGATAAAATCCAAATGGCCAATGCCGATCAGTTTAAACAATTGTTTGCGCAGGAAAGGGCGAACAATGGCATAACCACACCTTACGATTTTACCGGCCTGACAGCCGACACTGACTGGATTGATGCGGTAACAAGAACGGGAAAGTTCAGTAATAACAACCTCAGTATCTCCGGAAGCTCGGAGCGGAACCGCTTTAATTTTGGCCTGGGTTATTTATATGATGAAGGCATTATCAAACACGAACAATTAAGCCGCATTACGCTGAGTCTGAACGACGAATTGCGAGTAAGCAATGCTTTTCGTATAGGTGTAAACCTAAATGCATCCCGGCAACGCAATCCATACGGTGCCGGATGGGTACTTGACGCTGCACGAAAGGTGATTCCCCTGCACTCGGCAGAGACAAGGCCTTTCCGGGTGGTGAATCCGTACAACCGATTTGATACAACCACCATCGACATGTATTCTGCTCTTGATGTGGGTTTACAATCATCGGGTGTCATCAATCCCCTGGTTGTGCTGGAGAATGAATGGGATAAAACCAGGGGTTATGAGTACCGCACTGTCGGTAGCGTTTTTGGCGAGATTACCTTTCTCCGGGACTTCACATTTCGCTCCACAGTATATGCTGATATAAGCAATGTAAACACCCGTGTGTACACACCGCTGTATTATGCCTACAATCCCCGGACAAGTCAACCGGAACTTTACAGCCAGAATACACGGGTAGGAGAGAGTGATGAAACCTGGCGTAAGTTTCAGCAAGACCATGTGCTGACCTACAAAAAGAATTTTGGTGATCATGGATTAACGGCAACGGGTGGTTTTACTACCTATTATTTTGGATTCTTTGGCCGGTACGGCAATGCATCACCGTTTACCGGTATTACAGGACGACCCATCCCGAATGATCCCCGGTTCTGGTACGTTAACAGTGGTTACCAGGACCCGACAAAAACGTCTGCCAGTTCGGGACAAAGTGAGTACACCACGGTTTCGTATCTAGCCAGAGCACTTTATAATTATCGTAATCGATATTTCCTGAATCTTTCTTTCCGTGATGATGCGTCTTCCCGTATTCCGGAACTGAACCGTCACCAGAAATTTTGGGCTGTTGGTGCCGCCTGGGATCCCTTGAAAGAAAGTTTTATGCAAAATGTCACATTCTTTAGCTCCTTGCGGTTGAAGGGATCAGTTGGTGTATTGGGTAACCAAACCGCTTCGCGGTTAGATGGAAGCCAGTTAAATTATCCTTTTTATCCAAATTTACGAACAGGAACAGCAGCCGTGTTTGACAGTGTTGTACACAGACCGGCCGATATCGAATACATTCCCAACCCCGATCTGCGCTGGGAATCAGTTGCTGCGCAGGAGATAGGCGTTGAGCTGACGGCTTTCAGCAACCGCCTGCGGTTTGAGTTTAACTACTTCAACAAAACTACCAGAGACCTAATGACGTATGTCAGTCGCGGTAGCTTGGGTCTGAAGGATAAACTTATTAATGGCGGAAAGATCCGTAACTGGGGTCAGGAGGTGAGTGCGAGCTGGAATCAGAGTCTCTCGAGAGATTTTAATTTTAATGTGAGTGGTAACATCACCTTCTTAAAGAACGAAGTGCTGGAATTGAGCGAAGAACTACCTGCCGGTGTTCTGATCCGGGGATTTCAGAACAATGGTTCGGCTGAAGCCCGTACCTTACCTGGATACCCCATTGGTTCTTTCTTTGGTTATGTAGTGGAAGGTATTTACCAAAGCCAGGTTGACATTTTAAAGTCGCCGCCGGCGTCTGCCCTGGGCTCTTACCGGCCTGGCGATTTTAAATTTAAAGATGTTGACGGTAATGGTATCATTGATGCAAATGACAGAACCGTAATCGGGAATCCCACACCCGACTTTACCTATGGAGCTTCGGTAAACTTAAACTACAAAGGGTTTAGCCTTGGCCTGGATGTGAATGGTGTTTATGGAAACGAGATATTCCGAACCTGGGGCTCACTGGAGTCTCCTTTCCAAAGAGTCAATTATGCTGCATTCCAGGCAGAGGCATGGAACGGGCCAGGTACGTCTAACTGGGTGCCGCTGGTGAGCCAGGCCGATCGGGTGAACTACAATGGTTCAACATATAACATCGAGGATGGCAGTTATTTTCGGATCCGTAACCTGCAGCTGGGTTATAATTTCGACCGTAATTTTCTGAACCGGCTCCGTATGAGTAATCTTCGGGTGTATATAAACGTGCAAAACCTAAAGACCTGGAAAAATAACCAGGGATATACACCAGAATTTGGCGGTGGTGCCACTGCCTTTGGTTTTGATGATGCAGGTGGTGCCATTCCTAGAGTAACAACTCTTGGTTTAAATGTTACTTTCTAATTATTAAATTCTTGATGAATGAAACGAAATAAGTTTTACTTCTGGGGTATCATAATTCTTCTACCAGCACTAATTACCGTAGCCGGTTGTAAAAAGTTTTTAGACCGGAAGCCATTAACCGCCACGTTGTCTGACCTGGACCAGGGTGCGTTGGAAGGGCAGGTGCTGGCCCTGTATTCCAATCTTCGCGAATATGCCGGATTTTCTTTATTGCCGTGGATAGACTTCCACAGCATCCGGGATGATGATGCCCAAAAAGGAAGTGACAGGAATGATGGTCGTGAGATCGTGGCCATGTATGATGAATTCAAGTACAGTAAAGATGAATGGGCACCAAATACCTACTGGAACGATCACTACAGCATTATTAACCAGGCAAACGAAGCCGTTTATACTGCAGACTCCTTAAAAGTATCGGATCCTGCATCTTTGCGTAATGTAGGGGAGGCTTGTTTTTTCCGTGCTTACTCCTATTTTGAACTGGTAAGGACCTATGGTGATGTACCTCTTTTCAAACGCCCGATTAGAAATCCCCAGGATGGAATACGGGATAAGTCTCCTGCTTCGGAAGTTTATGCATTTATTGATTCCAATTTGCAGGTTGCTGCGGCTTACCTGCCGCTGAATCACACTGCTTATGGCCAAGGTTTCAAAGGTAGACTGACCAGTGGTGCTGCGCTGACGCTTTCGGCCCAAACACATCTTTTCCGTAAAAACTGGGCAGTGGTGGTTGGCCTCTGTAACCAGATTATAAATTCAGGGCAATACGCTTTGATGCCTGATTTTTCTGACATCTGGCGCACCTCTGGTGAGAATGGACCAGAGTCCATCTGGGAAATGCAGGCTCACGTAGGGCCCAATGCCGTTACCAACAATGCAGTTGATTTTGGTTCGGATTGGGGAACAAGTCAGCAGCCGCGGCGCAACGGGGCATCCCTTGAATGGAACCTTGGTTGGGGATGGAATACGCCGACAGATAAGCTGGTTGCAGACTGGCCCAACGAAGACCCTCGCAAACGCAAAACCATCTTATATTCCGGAGAGTCGGATGGCGGCCCGGCACAAGGTGGATTTGGGGTTGTATTACCGGCATATACAGATCCGGACGGGAACGGGGGGTTCGCCCAACGTTATTGGAATAAAAAGGCGTATACCGGAAATGATCCGGCCATACGACTGTCTACCGGGTACATAAATAATAACGGGGCGGCACGTTGGATCAACCACCGTATCCTTCGTTATGCGGATGTGCTTCTTATGCTTGCGGAAGCGGCCAATGAGATGGGCGATGGGCAAACAGCGGCAAGAAACCTGGAACTGATCCGGAACCGGGCAAGTGGAAACCTGGGACAGAGCAGAACGGTTTTGCCGTATATACCATTTACCACCCAGGAAGCAATGCGGCAAGCTATCAAAAACGAACGTCGATGGGAGTTTGCCCTGGAAGGATATCGCTTTTATGACCTTGTGCGCTGGGGTGATGCCGTGCAGGTTCTCGGGCCACTGGGTTACACCAACCGGCACAGGTTTTACCCGATTCCGCAAAAGGCCATCGATTTGTCGGGAAATGTTTTAACCCAAAACCCGGAATGGCAGTAATTCAATCTTCAAATTTGAAATTAAAACATTATGATCCGTCATAGAATAGTCAACACATCAATGGCAGCTGCTCTTTGCATTGCAGCGGTAACAGGGTGCCAAAAAATGGAGCGTCCAAAACTGGGCGACTATCCGAAAGACGACCAGGTTCTCCCAGCTGGAGATCTTCGGTTTTATACACCATTTGATATGCCCGGAGATGAATTTCGATCGAAGGTCGCGGACAGCATATCCGGTAATCCTGCTTTTTTTTCTTCCAGTAATCCCGAGTTGCAGCAGGGCATAAGAGGTAATTCCCTGAAGGGAGTCGACGGCAGGACGGTGACGTACATCAATGCCAATGATTTTAAAAACGCCAAAAGTTTCAGCATTTCATTTTGGTTGAAAAATACAGCCCAACCTGGCCGTACGGAGTTTTTGTTTTCGCTTGTTCAGCCGGGTTTTAGTTGGCACAACAGTGCTCTGTTCCTGTTGATGGAAAACCAGACAGCAACAAGCGCTACTTTAAAACTTGGACTCAAAGATCAATGGCTGGAAGGCAGCTTCAATAAGCCGTTGTTTGATGGCAACTGGCATCATATGGTGTATTCTTACAACGAGGCTACTGCCAAAATGAGTTACTACTTTGATGGACAGGAAGTAACCGGGTTAACAGGCACGCAAACAAACGGTCCTGCCAATGTAGAATTCAGCGAGATTACGAATGTGGTTCTTGGCGGATGGAACAAACATGCGGGTATTGCTGGTCCGACTGATGATTGGATCCGGACTTACAACGGTAACCTGGACCAGTTCCGTCTGTATAATAAGGCCCTGACTGCCTCGGAAGTTCAGGCTCTTTTCAACAGTAAACTATAAATGTAATTACGTTTTTATTCAAATGGGCTGGCTGTCTGGTCAGCCCATTTTTTCATTTTTATCAGTCTTCACGCACTATTGCAAGCTAACAATGATACCTCTGAAATCAACTTTACTGGTTCTTCTGATTACCGCCTCTGTAATTCTGCTCAACAGGTGTGGTAACGACAATGTACCGATGGAAGAAGGCGATTTGAAGACAAGTAAAGTAATATTTGAGCAATTTGCGGGTTCCGCATCCTGTGCCGGTTGTCATAAAAATATTTTCGAAAAACACCAGTTTACCGAACACCACCTTACCTCGCAACCGGCAACTGGCCAAGCAATTCTAGGGCCTTTTGAAAGGGGGGGAAACAGCTTTCAATTTGATGCTCTAAACAAGGTGGTGATGGAAAAAAGGGACAGTGGTTTTTACCAGGTGCACTACCAAAATGGCAGTGAAGCAAACAGAGGCCGATTTGATCTGGTGATTGGGTCGGGGCGCAAGGGGCAAAGTTACCTTAGTTGGCTACAGGAGCACTACCTGGTGCAAATGCCCATTACGTATTTTACGCCGGCAGCACAATGGTCAAACAGTCCGGGTTATCCGCCTACAAAAATTGTTTATAACCGGCCGATCACTTCCCGTTGCCTTGAATGTCATACAACTTTTGCTGCCACAATTCCCGGGCAGGCAACCCCCAGGGAAGCCTTTGATAAAAACCGGATTCTTCTTGGTGTGGAATGTGAGCGGTGCCATGGTCCCGGTGCCCAGCATGTCTCTTTCCAAACCAAAAATCCATCGACAACAGAAGCCCGGTACATTGTTGATCCCGGTAAGTTGTCCCGTGAGCGACAACTTGATCTTTGTGCCCTTTGCCACGGTGGCCAATTGGCTAAAACAAAACCTTCCTTTCAGTATGCTGCAGGCGACACACTGACAAATTTCTTTTCGTTTCGCAACACGATCTTTACTGCCGGAAATATTGATGTGCACGGAAACCAGTATGGACTGCTTTCTTTAAGCAAATGTTTTACCAGTAGTGCCATGACTTGTACCTCTTGTCACAACGTACACGAAAAAGAATTCAACCAGACTGCCGTTTTCTCACAACGTTGCCAGAACTGCCACCGGCAGGACGGAGACAAGATCTGTAAAATGACCGCTTCTCTTGGGCCTGCCATTACAAAAAATTGTATAGATTGCCATATGCCTAAGCAGCCATCACATGCGGTAGCTGTATTTTTGGAAGGTGCAACCACACCCACACCGGCATTGATGCGTACACATTATATCAAGGTTTACCCAGAGGAAGTGAAGAAAGTGGCGGATTGGTTAAAAAAACAGAAACCATCCTAACAACTACATGACAACATTTCGACGCCTGTTTTCGTCTATTACAGGTATTACCCATCTTCAAAATCAGAACACCGGTCTATTTTAAATGAAAAAACGTACAAGCTTCCGCCAATATTCTATCATCCTTTTTTACCTTACGTTGGTCTTTTCCTCGTGTAAGAGTGATACCCTGTTCGAATCGCTTTCTTCTTCTCAAACCAACATTTCATTTGTCAATAAACTGGAGGATAAACACCTTTTTAATATTCTTTATTACCTCTATTACTACAATGGCGGTGGTGTGTCAGCCGGTGATATCAACGGGGATGGCTTGTCTGATCTTTATTTTACGGCCAATAGCAGGGGTGGAAATAAGCTTTACATCAACAGGGGCAATTTCAAATTTGAGGATATAACCGCAAAAGCAGGTGTTGCAGGAACGGCTGACTGGTGCACCGGTTCAACTATGGCTGATGTGAATGGCGATGGCTTGCTGGATATTTACGTTAGCACCGTGAACCAGGCGCATGGCTTGAAAGGGCATAACCAGCTCTTCATCAACAAAGGAGATGGCAGTTTTATTGAAAGTGCCGAACAGTATGGGTTGAATTTTTCAGGCTTTTCCACACAGGCTGCATTTTTTGATTATGATCGCGACGGGGATCTGGATTGTTTTCTCATCAATCAATCGCACCACCCTCATGCAAACGTAGTTGATACCATCAATCGAAGAAAAACCGACCCGCATTCCGGCGACCGCCTTTTTCGTAACGAATTAAATAAGGGCCAGAACAAATTCACAGATGTTACGGCGCAGGCAGGTATCTACCAAAGCAACCTTGGATACGGCCTTGGAATAGCTGTGGCGGATTTCAACAACGATGGCTGGGACGATGTATACGTGGGAAATGATTTTCATGAGAATGATTATTACTACCTCAATAATGGCAACGGTACGTTTACTGAGAGTGGTGCCAAGCATTTTGGACATTACAGCCGTTTTAGTATGGGTAACGATGCAGCCGACTTCAACAACGATGGGCAACTGGATATTGTAACGGTAGACATGCTGCCACCTGATGAAAAAGTGCTGAAGACTTATGGCAGCGATGAAAATCCGGATATCTACAAGGTGAAACTGGCGATGAACGGTTACCAGGATCAGTGTTCCCGAAACTGTCTCCAGACGAATACCGGAAACGGAAGCAGTTTTCGTGAAACCGCATTAATCGCTGGCATCTCCGCAACAGACTGGAGCTGGTGCCCTTTATTTGCAGATTTTGATAATGATGGCGCAAAAGATCTTTTAATCACCAGCGGTATTGTAAAAAGGCCAGTGGATCTTGATTACATCCGCTTTGTATCGGATTTGAACATGCGCAAAGGGATGAACCAAACAGACGCCTACGACCAAATGGCCATTGACAAAATGCCAGATGGAAGCTCACATCCGTTCTTTTATAAAGGTGACGGAAAACAATATTTCAAAGATGTCAGTAAGGAGTGGGGTACTGGCGACATGAAGGGATACTTTAACGGTGCCTCCTATGTTGACCTTGATAATGACGGCAACCTTGACGTTGTGATCAACCAGATCAATGCACCGGCTCTCGTTCTTAAAAACAAGGCGCCAAAAAAAGCTTTTCTTTCCATTCAGTTCAAAGGGGAAGGATTGAACTCTACTGGGATTGGTGCAAAAGCTTATGTGTTTCAAAAAGAAAAAATGCAGTACCAGCAACTCATGCTCACCCGTGGTTTTGCTTCATCTTCAGATGCAAAGCTTCACTTTGGGTTGGACTCATCCGCTGTTGTGGACAGCCTGCTGGTGGTATGGCCTGACCAGCGTTTTCAGGTATTAAAAAATATAACCGGCAATCAAAAACTTGTTCTACAGCAAAAAGGTTCCTCCGGCAAATTTGATTTTCCAACTTTCTTTCCACCCCAAAGAGAAATATTAAGTCTCGTTAACCAGCAGGCGGCAGACTGGAAACATCAGGAAAATGACTTTGTTGATTTTAATATGCAATACCTGATCCCGCATGCGCAATCGACCCGTGGGCCAAAAATTGCGGTGGGTGATGTAAATGGTGATGGTCTGGAAGATTTGTATGCCTGCGGCGCAAAAGGACAGGCAGGTACGTTATTTCTACAGGTTGCCAACGGATCGTTTCGGCCATCGGACAGTGAAATGTTCCTGGCAGATGCCGGGTGCGAGGATGTAGATGCCATTTTTTTTGATGCCAATGGTGATCAAAAATTAGATCTATACGTCGTCAGTGGCGGTAATGAAGCCGCTGGTAAGGACATGGCTTTGCTTGACCGTTTATATTTAAACGATGGCAAGGGAAAGCTGGTGAAAACATCAGCGCATTTGCCAACAATCTTTGCCAATAAATCAACAGTATCAGCCGCAGATGTTGACAAGGACGGTGATACGGACCTTTTTGTAGGAACGCTGGCAGATGCCCACGCCTACGGCTTTCCCCAAACTTCTTATCTTTTGTTAAACGACGGAAAGGGGAAGTTTACCGAGGCACCACAAAACAAGATTGCGCTGGAAAAAGTAGGCCTTGTAACATCATCCGCTTTTGCAGATGTAAACAATGATGGCTGGGATGACCTGGTGGTTTCCGGTGAGTGGATGCCCATTGTCGTCTTTTTAAATAAAAAAGGAAGCTTTCAGCGAACCGATCTACCGGCTTCCACGGGTTGGTGGCAGACAATTTATTGTGATGATGTGAATGGTGATGGCAATACCGACCTACTGTTGGGCAACTGGGGTTGGAACAACAAGTTCTGGAGTGGTAAAAACGGACCGGTCAGAATGTATGTTTCCGATTTCGACAAGAATGGCAGGGTAGACCATCTGCTTTCTTACACCATTGATGGGAAAGAATATCCCTTCCTGGCCAAAGACGAAGCGGAACGTTCGCTGCCTGTTCTGAAAAAGCATTATCTGTATTATAATGAATTTGCCGGGCTTGAGATGAAGGATGCCTATTATGGCTTTACTGATCAAGTAAAACCTTACATGGCAGAGCGGCTTGGTTCTGTGGTTTGCTATGGAGATGGCAAGGGTGGATTCGCCATCAGAGACCTGCCTACTGAATTGCAGTTAGCCCCGGTATTTTCGTTTCAGAAACTGTTCAAAAAAAATGGTGAATCGCTTTTTATCAGCGGTGGTAATTTTTATGATGTTATTCCTTACGAAGGAAGGTACGATGCGCAACCCTTGGCTATGTTTACAGTAAAAAGGGATGGAAGTATTCTGCCTGTTCATCAGCCCAGTCTATACTCTGTGAAAGGTCAAGTGAGAGACCTGAAGTGGCTGCGTACACAGGGGCAAACAGCAACCCTGTGCGTAGCTTCCAACAACAGCAACCTGATTTTTTACAAAATGAATGAGTAACCATGAGGCAAACGTTAGTCCATGCCAATCCAGGATTACTTCTTTTTGCCCTAGTTCATTTACTATTGCTTTTTTCGTATTGCAGCAAAAGAGATAGTCCTCAGCCACCTGCGCCAACTCCGACCAACTTCCTCATTCAGTCATGGAAGATCAATAACCAGGTATCGAAGGAAATCAACTTTGATATCTCCGTAAAGCCTGTTATCGAACTAAATTTTACTGCACCGATCAGTCGTACCAGCGTTGCCGGGTCTATCATCCTCAAAAAAAGCAATGGTAGTTCGGTTAAAACAACCGCTGCCTATGCATCTGGCGACAATACAGTCATTATTTCACCTGACGAACCGCTGGAACACATTACCAAGTACGAAGTAGTGGTTGCCACTTCATTAAAATCATCCAATGGCGGAGGCCTCACAGCTTCACCAACCATTCGGTTTCTGACATCAATTGATTCTTCCCGCAAATTCCCTGTAATCACCGACGACAGCCTGCTGACGCTTGTGCAAAAACAAACGTTTAAGTACTTCTGGGATTTTGCTCATCCTGTTAGTGGACTTGCACGGGAGCGGAATACTTCCGGCGATGTGGTTACCTCCGGAGGATCCGGCTTTGGCATTATGGCCATTGTAACCGCCATCCACCGGGGCTTTATCACCAAAGCTGAGGGACTGCAACGTATGCAAACCATTGTTTCATTTTTAAAGAATACAGCACAAACCTTTAAAGGTGCTTTTCCGCACTGGCTTCACGGAACAACGGGTGTGGTGCAGCCGTTCAGTGCGCAGGATAATGGTGCCGACCTGGTGGAAACATCCTTTTTGATGCAGGGGCTTCTAACGGCACGCCAATATTTTACCGGTACCAATGCTGCAGAAACAGCAGTACGCAATGATATCAATGCCATTTGGGAAAGGGTGGACTGGAACTGGTTCCGGAAGGGAGGAGAAAACACCCTGTACTGGCACTGGAGCCCGAACCATGAGTGGGCTATCCATATGCAGATCAAAGGCTGGCACGAGGGGCTGATCACCTATGTTCTGGCGGCATCGTCACCAACGCATGCCATTCCAAAAATTGTTTACGATAATGGCTGGGCCTCCAATGGCGGTATGCGTAATGGTAAAACCTTTTATGGCATACAGCTGCCTTTGGGGCCCGATTATGGCGGACCTTTGTTTTTGTCGCATTATTCGTTTTTGGGTATCGACCCGAGAGGGCTAAGCGATGCCTATGCGGCATCCTACCTCACCCAGAACCAGAACCATGCCCGCATCAACCACCAACACAGCATCACCAATCCCAATAAGTTTTTTGGTTACAGCGATTCTACGTGGGGACTAACAGCCAGTGATATTCAAAACGGCTACACGGCCTCTTCACCTACCAATGATATAGGTGTGATTGCACCCACAGCGGCCCTGTCTTCGTTTCCCTATACACCCACCGAATCGATGAAAGCTTTAAAGTTTTTTTATTATGTACTGGGAGATAAGATCTGGAGAGAGTATGGATTTGTTGATGCTTTTTCGCTGCACAATGCCTGGTTTGCCAATTCGTTTCTTGCCATTGACCAGGGACCAATCATTGTTATGATAGAAAACCATCGGAGCGGATTGCTGTGGAATTTATTTATGAGTGCACCGGAAGTAAAAGCGGGCATGAAGGCGTTAGGATTCTCCAGTCCGCACTTTTAATCAGAGAACCACATGAAAAAAAACATATTTGTCGTTGCCGGATCTTGTTTGCTGCTGTTGACCGGTTGCCTTTCAGGCAAAAGCCTCTCGAAAGATGTTGTGCAATTTTCTGCTGCGGATGAAAGGCTGTACACCGATGTGCAGCGCACCACGTTTAACTATTTCTGGGAAGGTGCCGAGCCCAACTCGGGCCTGGCCAGGGAACGTTACCATATGGATAATGTTTATCCCGAAAACGACAAAATGATCATCACCAGCGGTGGCGGTGGTTTTGGTGTGATGGCGATCCTGGTGGGCATAGAACGGGGGTTTATTACCAGGGAACAAGGTCTGGAACGGATGGAACGAATTGTAAAGTTCCTGGAAACTGCTGACCGTTTTCACGGCGCCTGGCCGCACTGGTGGAACGGCGAAACAGGAAATACAAAACCGTTCAGCAGTAAAGACGATGGTGGCGACCTGGTAGAAACGGCTTTCATGATACAGGGCCTTTTAACCGTGCGGCAATATTTCAAGGACGGCAATGAAAACGAAAAAGTCCTGGCACAACGCATAGATAAACTTTGGAAAGAAGTGGAGTGGGATTGGTACCGAAAGGGTGGGGAGAATGTATTGTACTGGCATTGGAGCCCGAAGTTTGGCTGGGACATGAACTTTGCGGTAAAAGGTTATAACGAGTGCCTCATCATGTACATACTGGCGGCTTCTTCACCAACGCATGGTGTGCCGGCTGAAGTCTATCATGAAGGTTGGGCTATGAAGGGTAAAATAAAAGACAGTACAGAAGCTTTTGGACAAAAACTACCCTTGGCTCACCAGGGAGGATCAAAATACGGCGGGCCGCTGTTTTGGGCACATTATTCTTTTCTTGGTCTTGATCCCCGCGGGTTGAAAGACCGGTACGCTGATTACTGGGAGCACAACAAGGCACATACCCTCATTAACTATGATTGGTGTGTAGCCAATCCAAAAGGATTCAAGGGGTATGGTCCAGACAACTGGGGGCTGACGGCAAGTTATTCGGTAAACTTTTATGCAGCCCATGCTCCTGGCGAAGAGGACCAGGGGGTGATCTCGCCAACTGCAGCATTATCGTCAATGCCGTATACACCGGAACAATCCATGCGGGCCTTGCGCAACTGGTACACCAATTTTCGCGACAGCATCTACGGACCGTTCGGCTTTTACGATGCATTTTCCATCCATCACAACTGGTACCCGAAAAAATACCTGGCTATCGACCAGGGACCTATTGTAGTGATGATGGAAAATCACCGCAGTGGCTTGCTCTGGAACCTTTTTATGAGCTGCCCCGAAGTGCAGCAGGGGCTGAAGAAACTGGGTTTTACGTCACCGTATATAAAAGACTGATCACTGGAAAAACATTGCTGCATTGCAGCCGAATGTTGTATAATCCATCTAAACGATTGCCGCTATGCCAAACCCTTTTTATTCCGCCGAACCTTACCTGCAACATGCAGGATTAGCCCTGGTGCGGATGATTACAGGAGTGCTCATGATCTATCATGGAATGGAGCTTTTCGACGCTGAAAAAATTAGGGGCTACGGGCAATGGCTATCCGATCTTACCTTTCCGGCGCCTGTCCTGATGGCATATCTGGGCAAAGGAGCTGAGTTGGCAGGCGGTATCTTGCTGGTACTGGGGCTTTTCACCCGCCCGGCAGCACTGCTCATTGCCGTTACCATGCTTACTGTTTGCTTTTTGATGGGAAGCGGGAAAATTTTTACCGATGATCAGCACCCGTTTCTTTTTGTATTGCTGGCAGTTCTTTTCATTTTTACCGGTCCGGGCCAGTGGAGCCTTGACCATATTTTCTTTACCCGCAAAAAACAGTAGCACAGATGATGAACCGATTGAAAACACTGTTTCTTTTTTTCTTTTTTGTTTTTGCTTTTTCGCATGCAGATGCGCAGCAAAAAACCTATTGCAATCCTATTAATATTGATTACGGCTATACGCCTATTCCCAATTTTGCCAACTGGGGGCGGCACCGTGCAACGGCCGATCCGGTTGTGGTCAATTACAAAGGCGATTACTACCTTTTCAGCACCAACCAGTGGGGCTATTGGTGGAGTCCCGACCTGCTCAACTGGAATTATGTTTCCCGTCGCTTTTTGCGTCCGTGGAATACCGGTACTTACGATGAACTCTGTGCCCCGGGTGTAGGAATTATTGGCGACACGATGATCGTGTTTGGCTCTACCTACACCAGTAATTTCTCCATTTGGATGAGTACGAACCCGAAGGCCAATGAATGGAAGCCGTTGGTGGATTCATTTGAAATCGGCGGCTGGGATCCTTCTTTTTTTACGGATGATGATGGCCGTTTGTACATGTACAATGGCAGCAGCAACAAATGGCCCATGTATGGCATTGAGCTGAATCGGAAAACCTTTCAGCCCATTGGCACCCGCAAGGAAATGTATGTGCTGGAACACTGGCGTTATGGCTGGCAGCGTTTCGGCGAGCACATGGACAATACCTTTCTCGATCCCTTTATTGAAGGTTCGCACATGACAAAATATAACGGCAAATACTACCTGCAGTACGGGGCACCGGGAACAGAATTCAGCGGGTACGCCGATGGCCTTTTGGTAGGAGATGGGCCACTTGGTCCCTGGACGCCGGCCTCTGATCCGCTGAGCATGAAATTAGGTGGCTATGTGAGAGGCGCAGGGCATGGTGCAACCTTTCCTGATAACAACGGCGATTGGTGGCACATTGCTACCACTGTAGTATCAGTTAAAAATACGTTTGAGCGCAGGTTGGGTATGTGGCCAACCGGTTTTGATAAGGATGGCCGCATGTGGTGCAACACCGCTTTTGGCGATTATCCGCACTATATTCCTTCGGCAGTTGACAAAAATCAGGCAAATGAATATGCACCTTCCCGTTACTTCACCGGCTGGATGTTGTTGAACTATAATAAGCCTGTACAGGTTTCCTCTACATTGGGAGGTTACCTGCCCAATGGGGCAGTGGATGAACTCACCAAAACCTACTGGAGTGCAAAAACAGGAAATGCCGGCGAGTGGATTCAATCAGATTTGGGAACTGTATCACGAGTAAATGCTGTGCAGATCAATTATGCCGACCAGGATGTGGACAGCAACCGCCTGGGCAAGTTCAATAACCAGTATCACCAATACAGGTTGTTGTATTCGGTGGATGGAAAAAAGTGGAATATGCTGGTGGATAAAAGCAAAAACAAAAAGGATGTTCCGCATGATTACGTGGAACTGGAAAAACCGGTGCAGGCCCGGTACATCCGGCTGGAAAATGTACAGATGCCAACCGGTAAATTTGCCATCAGTGGATTACGGGTGTTTGGGCACGGCAATGGTTCGAAGCCGGAAACAGTTGAAGGGTTTGTGGTGCTGCGCACTGAAAAAGACAAGCGCAGTGCGTTCCTGAAATGGAAACCGGTTGACAATGCTTTTGCTTACAATATCTATTACGGAACAGCGCCTGATAAACTATACACCTGTATCATGGTGCACTCCAACAATGAATACTGGATGAAGAGCATGGATAGCCAGGTGCCGTACTACTTCCAGATAGAAGCTATTAACGAAAATGGCGTATCGGAACGGACGAAAGTGATGAAAGTGGAGTAGGATAGCTAACAAAAAGTGAAGTGAAATTAAATATTCAGACAAAAATTGAAAGCATGATGAAAAAGATCGTTTATGGAGCGTTATTGCTCTTTACTCAGCAGGTTTTTGCGCAGCCGTCCGCTACGCAAAAGATGAATACGTTCGTCACGAACCTGATGCGGCAAATGACGCTGGATGAGAAGATTGGTCAGTTGAACCTGGTTACACCGGGCGGTGGTATCCCCACAGGTGCAGTGGTTAGCACAGATGTGGAAGCCAAGATCAAAGCGGGGAATGTGGGTGGATTGTTTGGTGTGATAGGTGTGGAAAAAATCAAGCAGGCACAGGACCTGGCTGTAAATGGCAGCCGGCTGAAGATCCCGCTAATTTTCGGGTCCGACATCATTCATGGTTACAAAACAACCTTTCCCATTCCGCTGGCGCTTTCCTGCAGCTGGGATATGCCCATGATCGAAAGAACCGCAAGAACCGCGGCGGTGGAAGCATCGGCTGATGGCCTTAGCTGGACCTTTTCACCAATGGTGGATATTTCCCGTGACCCGCGGTGGGGCCGGGTGGCCGAAGGTGCCGGTGAAGATCCCTACCTGGGCAGCCAGATTGCCCGTGCCATGGTAAAGGGTTACCAGGGCACAGACCTGACCGCCAACAATACCATCATGTCCTGCGTAAAACATTTTGCACTGTATGGCGCTGCTGAGGGCGGACGGGATTACAATACCACTGACATGAGCAGGCTCCAGATGTATGAATACTATCTGCCCCCTTATAAGGCTGCTGTGGATGCCGGTGTGGGCAGTGTCATGACATCATTCAACGAGATCGACGGTATTCCGGCCACGGCCAACAAGTGGCTGGTAACAGACCTGCTGCGCAGGCAATGGGGTTTCAAAGGATTTGTGGTAACGGATTATACCGGCATCAATGAAATGATCGATCATGGTTTTGGTGACCTGCAGCATGTGTCGGCACTGGCCTTAAAAGCCGGTGTGGATATGGACATGGTGGGAGAAGGCTTTCTTACGACGCTGAAAAAATCGTTGCAGGAAAAAAAGATCACGCAAAAAGAAATTGATGACGCCTGCCGCCGTGTACTGGAAGCAAAGTATAAACTGGGATTGTTTGATGATCCTTACCGTTATATCAACACCGACCGTGCAACACGGGAAGTGCTGACAGCCGACAAACGGACAGCGGCCCGGGAGTTTGCCACCAAATCAATGGTGCTCCTGAAAAACAACAATGCCGTTCTTCCCCTCAAAAAAAGCGGCACCATTGCCCTGGTGGGTCCCCTGGCCAGTGATCGCAACAACATGCTGGGTACCTGGGCGGTGAGTGGTAATGCACAAACCTCTATTCCTATTCTGGATGGAATGAAATCCGTTGGGGGCAGCGGCGTAAATGTTCTGTATGCAAAGGGCGCCAACATTACGGATGACACAGCCCTGGCAAAAATGGCCAATGTATTTGGCGAAAAAGTTTCTGTCGACAGTCGTACACCACAACAGATGATTGATGAAGCAGTAGCCCTTGCCAACTCCGCTGATGTGGTGGTGGCTGTTTTGGGCGAAGCTTCTGAAATGAGCGGGGAAGCGGCCAGTCGCACGGATATTAGTTTGCCGGCCAGTCAGAAGCGCCTGCTGGATGCGCTCACCAAAACCGGCAAGCCGGTGGTGCTGGTGCTGATGAGTGGTCGTCCGCTGACGATTTCTGAAGAGGTGGCCCAATCCACAGCCGTCTTGCAAGCCTGGTTTGGTGGTCACGAAACCGGTAACGCCGTTGCAGACGTTTTGTTCGGTGCGTACAACCCTTCGGGTAAACTTACCATGACCTTCCCGCGAAATGTAGGCCAGATCCCGATATATTACAACCATAAACGCACAGGTCGCCCCCAGCCTGAAGGTGCCCCGACGCAAAAGTTCCGCTCCAATTACCTGGACGCTCCCAACAGCCCGCTGTTTCCTTTTGGCTATGGACTGAGCTACACCACATTCAGCTATGGCGATATCAAATTGAGCAGCAACACGATGACTGCGACGCAGCCCATCACAGCTACGGTTCGAGTCTCTAATACTGGTAATTTCGATGGCGAAGAAGTAGTGCAGCTTTATATCTGGGACAGGGTGGCTTCTGTTACACAGCCGGTGAAAAAGCTGAAAGGCTTTCAAAAGATCGCCCTGAAGAAGGGGGAGAGCCGGGATGTAACTTTTCGTATTACGCAGGAAGATCTTAAATTCTTTAATTCCGATCTAAAATGGGTCGCCGAACCCGGTGCTTTTACCCTCTATATTGGTACCAATTCATCTGATGTGAAAGAAGCTGCTTTTACGCTGAAATAATAAACATCACCTTTTCTATAACCGTGCTGGCCGCAGAAGGCAGCACGTTTTTTGTTTGAATAATTTAGCAGGTAGATTGAAATAAAAATAAAATTAATTTGAACCCCAGGGGTAATTTCAAATTAAGAAATCTGTAATGCGGATTGGTTTTTATTCAAAAACCATCATTTCTGCCTTGCAAAAAAGAGATATTTCATGTAGGAATTCACATTATGAAAAATAATATTTGTATTTTATAACTTGGTTTTTCTAATTTAGGCCAACGAAAAGACATTGCTTGCTAACAACCGGGTAGTTACCTGGGGTTCAGGCAGTGTCTTTTTTTATGGATACCAAATTATCACTGCCACTAAAACGCATTGCAAAATGCCTGTCAGCAGCAAGGGAACAAAACAAATAAACAAAATCGAAAAAATTATGTCAGTAGCAAAACTTGAGTACATCTGGCTCGATGGTTACAAGCCGATTCAAAGCCTGCGCAGCAAAACCAAAATTGAGAGAAATTTCTCCGGTAAGCTGGAAGATTGCCCTCTTTGGTGTTTTGATGGTTCGTCAACGGAACAGGCCCCCGGAGGTTCCTCCGATTGTCTGTTGAAACCGGTATATATTGTTAAGGACCCGCAGCGCCGCAACGGCTACCTGGTGATGTGCGAAGTTTTGAACCCCGACGGAACAGCTCACATCAGCAATGGCCGTGCCCTGATAGAAGATGACGATAACGATTTTTGGTTTGGTTTTGAACAGGAATATTTCCTCTGGAATCCTGAAACTGAAAAACCGATTGGTTTCCCCGAAGGCGGTTATCCTGCACCCCAAGGGCCGTATTACTGTTCGGTAGGTGCCCGCAATGCATTCGGCCGTCAAATGGTAGAAGAGCACCTGGATGCCTGTCTGGATGCCGGCCTGAATGTAGAAGGAATCAATGCCGAAGTGGCTACCGGCCAGTGGGAGTTCCAGATCTTTGCCAAAGGGGCAAAGGAAGCCGGCGACCAGGTTTGGATTGCCCGCTACCTGCTGGAAAGAATCGGTGAAAAGTACAATATCGCCATCAACTGGCATTGCAAACCGCTCGGAAACCTGGATTGGAACGGAAGCGGCATGCATGCCAACTTCTCCAATACCCTCCTGCGTACCTGCGGCAGCCGCGAAGTGTACGAACAGGTTTGCGAGGCCTTCCGTCCGGTGGTTAAAGAACATATCGAGGTTTACGGACCCGATAACCACCTTCGCCTGACCGGCAAACACGAAACAGCCGCTATTCACGATTTTAAATATGGCGTTTCTGATCGTGGCGCATCTATTCGTATCCCCATCGGAACGGTAGATAGAGGCTGGAAAGGATGGCTGGAAGATCGTCGTCCGAACAGTGCTGCCGATCCGTACAAAGTTGCTGCCCGCATTATCAAAACCGTGAAATCAGCTGAAGTGGAAGCTGAATTGGAGCTTGAAGCAAAAGTTGCCTGATCATACCTGTTATTTAAGTTTGAATGCAAAAATGTGTAAAGGGTTGCTTCGGCAGCCCTTTGCCTTTTCAAGCAGGATGAATTTGGAAATTTAGAATGATCAGAACGACAGTTCTACTTTGTAAACATCGGTTTGGTTGCGCCAGATTTTACCGGAATAAAATCCTCCCGGTTCATCGATGATCTCCATAAGATGGAAGATTTTGCAGCCCTTGCTTAAACCCTCGAAAAGCAGGGTAAATTGCACAAAACCATCACCCGAAACAAACCAGGTCCAATCCGGTGCCATGGAAATATTGAAGGCTTTTACCAAGGGCACCCTTCGTCCGTCTTCTTCCACAAGAAAAGTTGAGTTCCAGATGCGGGCCAGTGTGGGATAAGGAGAATGCAACTGGCAATGCACAATCGTTGTTCGTTCTTCTTCCGTTTGCAGATACGTAAGGATCTCTTCATCGATTTGTACAGCTGTTTTACCACTGATAGAAGGCATGGTATAGGGTTTTAAGGTTGCAGCCACCAAAATACTCTTTTCCGGCAATGAATGGTAGTATTGGGGCAGATTCTTTTGCCATTGCTCTGCGAGGTATTTTATCGAAAGAAAACGTGTTGTATCGTGTATTAGAAGAATTACTCCGATGCTAACATAAAATATCCTTTCAATCCTTTGTTTATCGTTTATGTTCTAATAAACCACCGTAACGGTTCCCTTGTGCTGGAATACCTGGTCGTTACAGGATAGTTCAGCAACGTAAACATAGGTTCCTTCCGGCACCCTTTGTCCCTTCAGCTTACCATCCCATGCACCATTGACATCATCGGCTGCAAAACGGGTTCGTTCAAAAATCAACTCACCCCAACGGTTATAAATGCGGAATGATTTCACTTCTTTTATTCCTTCGGCCCTGATGCGGAAGCGGTCATTCTTCCCATCCGCATTCGGCGTGAAGGATGTGGGTATAAAAATGCGGGAGCCGCTGCAAAGCAGGCCTACCGACACGGTGTCCGAAGCGGAGCAACCGGCACTGTTCTGAACCGTAACGGTATACGTCAGGGAACGGAATGGCTTAGTTTCCGGTGCCGGACAGGTGGTGCAACTGAGATAATCACCGGGTGTCCAGTTCCAGGAGACGACATCGTTGCTGGTGGTAGGTTGCAGTCTGCCCCCTGTACCGGCTAACACTTCAAGTGCGGGACCGGCATCCACTGTGGGCAAGGGTTGTATGCTTACCTTGATCGTTGCCGTATCTGTGAAACACTGGAAGGCATCTTTTCCAACCACGGTATAGGAAGTATTGGCAACCGGGCGGGCAATCGGGTTACTGATAGTTGTACTGCTGAGGCCTGCGGTGTTCCCAATCCATTGGTACGATGCTGCCCCTGAAGCCGAAAGGCTAACCGTACTGCCAGTACAAACCTGCGTTTCCGGCGCCAGTTGCACTGTGAAAGGTTGCGCCACTTTCAGCCGGATCGATTCTGTATGGCTGCATCCTTTCTCCGTGGTTGCTGTTACCGAATAAGTAATATCCTGCGAAGGTGCTGCCAACACAGTGTTTCCGGTTGTGGCACTCAGACCTGTTGCCGGTGACCACTGGTAAGTCGTACCACCCGTTGCCGACAATGTATAGGCCGAACCCCTGCATACGATCGCTTCCTGCGTGGTAAGGATGTTGACAGGTTTGGCATTCACGGTTAGCATTTTCGTGACAGTATCCTGGCAGCCATTGTTATTCACCACCAGTTTAACAGGGTAATTGCCGGCCTGATTGTATGTTTTTGCCGGAGGGTTTTGGGCACTTACGGTTGTGCCATCATGAAAAATCCAGGTCCATTGCGGCTGACCGGCCAGCAAGGTGGCGCCTGTAAATTGCACCGTGCTTTCCTGGCAAATTTCATCGGGTCCGGTGACCATAGCACCAAGCCCTTCAAATGCCTCAATGGTTTTTGTAACTTCTTTTCGGCAACCTGTATTACTTTCTACTGTTAAGCGAACGGTATACTTGCCCGGCTGTGTAAATGAAAAACTTGCTTTTTCCAGGTTCGATGTATCACCGGGAACACCGGTACCAAAATTCCAGTGATAGTTGAGATTTGTGTGGGTTGAAACCCCGCTGGTGGTGGGCTCGAACAGGATTGTTTTTGGTGTGCACAGGTAGGATGGGAGATCCTTTATACCGGCTTGCAGCGCATCGATTACTATCTTATCGTCCAAAAGAACAGCGGCTGTACACCCGCTGGCATTACTGACCATCAGCTTTGGCTGGTAGCTGCCTGCAGCCTGGTAAAAATGTGAGATGGTATTGGCTGTTGCCTGTGTCACCGTCCCATCGCCGAAATCCCACCAATATTTTTCTGCATCGTTTCCGTCAGCACTGAAAGAAATGGTTTGTGCTGTGCAACCGCTGTACCGGTCGGCAGCAAGTGTGGCCGTTGGTGCTTTGATAAAAACGGAATCCACTGTCGTATACACAGTACCGTTATCACTGTAAGTTTTTACGGTAATAATGTACTTGCCGGGATTTGTATAGAGGTGACTTGGATTGAAGTTCCGCGAGGTAGTACCATCGCCAAAATCCCATTCAATTCGGCTGATGTTGGAAGAGATATTGGTGAATTGTACCCTTACCGGCGGACATTGCGATGCCGTGATAACAGCCGAATTAAAGGTAAAGGCAGCATTGACATATTTCACGGTAATCGTCACCGTAGCCGTATCGGCACAGCCTCTCGTTGTGTTGGTAGCGACCAGTTTCACTGTATACACTCCCGGCTGGGAATAGCTTTTTGCAGCGTCATGGGTTGTTGCTTCTGTGCCGTCGCTAAAGATCCATTTGTACTGCGTATGGGAAGGCTCTGACGTCGCAGAAGTGTTTTGGAAAGTGATGGTGGTGCCCGGCGAAATAGTAGTAGCAGATGAAGTGAAAGATGCTTTCAATGCATTGTCCTGTGCATCCACATAGCTTTGGTAAAACGCACTGCAGCCATCCGCGTCGGTAGTTTTTAGTGTTACCCAGTAGGATCCAGGCCAAACATAGGTGTGGCTGATCTCGGCATTGTTGGTATAGGTGGCAACCTGCCCGTCTCCAAAATTCCATTCCCACTGCCGGATAGGCACTCCGTTTTGACCAACAGAATTATCTTTCAGGAAAACAACGTTACCTAATTGGCAAGGTTTGCTGACCGTTCTAAAGGAAGCAATTGGTCCTTTGATTTTTAAAGGTATCCAGTTGGTAGTATCCCGGCATCCGAAATAGTAGGAAGTAACGACCGTTCGCAACCCTTCTTTTCCCGGGTTGAAATTCCAGAGTGTCATTGTGTACGGTATCTGCGAAAGATCCCCGGCGGATGCATTGCCCGGTGCCCAACTGCCATCGGTATGATGCCAGTCACCATACCCATAACCGTAGTACCAGCTATAAGGATTTGGGTTTTTTTCCAGGTTGGAAACCGTCAGTTTTAAAAAATCATCGCGGCTGCATACTTCAGCTTTATCTGCAGTTAATACCGGTGATTGTTTTAGCAATACCGGTACATTAAGTGAGTCTTTCACCGTGCATTGCCCGTTGGTGGTGGTTAGCACAACTTTGTACATCCCTGTTTTGGTATAGGTGTGTTGCACCTCCCGCTGATCCGTTGTGAAGGATTGTGTTGTACCATCGCCAAAATCCCAGTGCCAGGTTTCTGCCTGCCGGGAGGTTTGCTGCAGGCTAACCAGGCCCCGAGTGCCTTCGCAGGTATTGGTAAAACCGGCAATCTTGGGAAAGGGTGGAGATACTTTTACATAGGCTTTTTTTACGATCGTGTCGGCACATACCATATCCGTTGCAATCAACCCGATGTCATACACACCCTCTTGCTGGAACTGGTGTGTAAACGAATGGTATTGTCCTGTATGGGCTGAAAAATAACCATTGCCCAAGTCCCATTGGTAATAAACCGTACCGCCCGATTTGTTGGTGATCGTCACAGGTGTGTTCCCGCAGATCTGCGTTTGCGAAAACTCGAAATCAGCTTTGACCTTGTTGCGGATCACCACGCTGTAATTCATAATAGCTGTTCCCGTACAGCCGCTGGTGGTGGTGTATTGAAGACTTACCCTGTAGTCGCCAGCAGTGGAATAGGTATGCGCGGGTGCTGCCTCAGTGGAAGTAGCGCCGTCGCCAAAATTCCAGCGATACGAAGTGATTGGCTGCGAACTGTTGGCCTGGAAGGTAAAGGTTCCGGGTCCGCAGGATAGCACTTCGCCGGAGCCTGCCTGCTGCGGGGAGGTGATTACCACAGAAGGTTTGGAAATATAAAGCGGCTGTCCGATGGCGGCCTTGCAGCCATCGGCGTTTTCTACCTCAAGGTGTACCCAAAAACCATTGTCATAGCCGTAAAGCTGCGAAGGCGCTTGCAACGTTGACATGGTGTTGTAATTATCAAAATTCCACTTCCATTTTACAGCACCGGCCGTCGTGTCTTTAAAGTTTACCAGAACAGGCGCACCACATTCGCTCTCGGGTTCAGCAATAAACCCTTTCAGTACCGGCGGTGCTTTTACAACGATGGTTTTTGTAATGTCATCAATACAGTCGCCAAAGGTGTTTTGCAGTTTTACCGTATGGGTACCAGTTGTATAAAAAGTTGTAAAAAGCGAGTTGGTATAGGCATAAGCCGGCTGGCCATCTACTTCCCAGGTAGTACTTGCCGGATTTGGGGTACTGTTATTTTTCAACTCAACCCATGCACCCTGGCAGACGGGTGTCGGTACGGTAAAATCACTTGTAAAGTTGGCTACGTTCAGGTAATTAGTGGCGGTAAGGCTACTGGTGCAGCCCTCGTTACTGTTGACCGTTAGGGTTACGGTATAAATGCCCCTTTTGTTGAATACATGTTGTGGGTTCTTTTCTGTTGACGTTTTGCCATCGCCAAACTCCCATAAATAAGTAAGTGTTCCCGGCCCCTTGCTTTCATTATTCAACTGAACCGGGTCGGTTTCGCGGCACAGCACCTGTTTTTGTGCAGAGAAATCAGCAATCAGCGATTCTTTGATGTCTACCACATTTGTTTTGGTAAGAGTTTCATAGCAACCAAAGCTGTTGGAAACCGTTACCGAAATGGTTGCATTTTGCGCTGAATTATAGGTATGTTGAATCAGGGCGGATGTGCTTTTGTCAGTGGACCCATCACCAAAATCCCATTCATAACCGGCAATGCTGCCATCACCCGCCGTTGCGTTGGCGGTAAAGTTTACCGGTAGCGGTGCACAGCCTTTTTGTAGCGAAGCAGCGAAATCAATGGTGGGCTTTTTGTAAACGGTGATCACTGTTGTTTTCGTGGTGCTCTGGTTGCCATCTTTTACCGTCAGCTTTACCGAATAGCTTTTTTCTTCCGTAAATATGGCACCCGGACTTTTGAGCGTTGACGTATTGCCGTTATCAAAGTCCCAGTGGTAGCTGGCAGTAGCCGAAGCCCCGGTGGTGGTATTGGTGAACTGTACGAGCAGGGGAGAACAGCCACCCGTTTTATCAACGGTGAAGTTGGCGATTACCTGCGCCTGCGCACAACAGCATAAAGCCATAAAGAGAAAAAGAACGGAAGCTATTTTTATCATGTACGCAGTTGTCTTGGTTGGTTGCAATGATCGGTTGTCAACAAGACGGCCAGCGAAAATAATTTATCTTTTTGGTCTTACATAGGGCCCGAGATAAATGAGAAAAATTAGCCGGTAAACAGAACCGTATCCGGTACGGTGATACGAATAAGGTTAAGAAAGTATTATAAGGCCGAATGTTGGCCTTCCAAATTTTACCCAATCTTATTCTAATTGCGCTGGTGCCGGTTACAGAAAATAATACGACGAATAGCTAAAAATGTATCGGTGTCGTTTTCGGCACACAGCTATTTTTGGCAGGATGCCTCTTGCACGGGTAATATGCCAATTGCTTTTGAAAAGGTGCAAGCAGGTTGCAAGTGGTATGTAAAATAGCTGTATGCAAAATTTGTTCTGCCGCATAAGCACCATGTGGATGCTGTTTGTTTTTCTTTCCTGTGCAAAAAATACTGCACCCGCCAGCACACCGGCGCCGGTGCCAGAAAACCCGGCACCCCCTGAGCCGCCGGCGTACACGATCAACCCAAGGCTGGTAACGGCCAATCCCACCAAGGAAGCAAACAACCTGTATCAGTTCTTACGTGAACATTACGGAAAAAAGATTCTTTCCGGGGTAATGACACTGAAAAGCTTTGACGAAACTGCGTGGCTAAAGACAAATACAGGAAAAGAACCGGCGATTGTTGGACTTGATTTTATGCATTGCAACCGGGGGTACAGCTGGTACGATAATGAAGAGCCGATCAAAGATGCAAAAGCTTACTGGGACCGCAACGGCATTCCTGTGTTTTGCTGGCACTGGCGGGACCCTTCCCGCACGACGGAGGAGTTTTACACCAAAACAGCCAGTAAGCCGCAGGGAACCACCTTTGATGTGTCTAAGATTAACGACCCGGCTTCTGCTGAATACAAGGCTATGATCAGCGATATTGATTTTGTTTCCGGCCTTTTACGAAAATTGCAGGCGCAGAACGTGCCGGTGATCTGGCGGCCGCTGCACGAAGCCGCGGGTGGCTGGTTCTGGTGGGGTGCCAAAGGACCCGAAGCCTGTAAGAAGCTCTACCAAGTAATGTACGACCGCATGGTCAACCACCACGGCTTGAAAAACCTGATCTGGGTTTGGACGAGGGAGCCTAACGACAATGCCTGGTACCCCGGCGATTCGTACGTTGATATTGTAGGAAGGGACCTGTATAAACAGGGCGACCACTCTTCGCAAATAACCGAATGGAAGGCTATGAACACATTGTACGGTGGCAAAAAGATGGTAACCCTTTCTGAAGTCGGTTCTATACCTGATGTGGATAATCTCCGCAAAGACAAGGCTGCATGGTCCTGGTTTATGCCCTGGTACGGCGACTTTACCCGCAACAGTACGCACAACTCGCTTGACCTCTGGAAAAAAATGTTTGCCAGTGACTATGTGCTCACACTGGATGAAATGCCCTCGCTTAAATAAAGCGTTTTGCTCTTGTAAAGCTGCTTTGATCTTTCTTTCTTGTTCCTGAGATGCCGGATTGATCAGGGTTCTTCGACATGAACATTCCAATAAAGGCAAAGGATTTGCAGTACAGTTATCCTGCCTCAATTTTGGCAGTGTCAACGTGGACCATAGATCAAAAGCAAAAGCATGAAACAGCCCCTTCACCAGGTATCGTTCCGGAATGAATTTGTAAACAGCTTTGCCGGTGACGACAGTGGCAAGCAAGAACCGCGGCAAACACCGGGTGTGTTTTGGAGCAAAGCGATGCCAACACCAGTGCCCGACATTAAACTGCTTGGCTGGAGCGAAAGCATGGCTGAAATACTGGAACTGCAACCGCCAACAAAAGAGGATATTGAAATACTAGGT
The DNA here is from genome assembly GCA_035998945.1 of Flavisolibacter sp. Lineage (GTDB taxonomy): Bacteria > Bacteroidota > Bacteroidia > Chitinophagales > Chitinophagaceae > Flavisolibacter. The sequence continues at coordinate 98,683 of DASYHD010000038.1, forward strand.
GGCAATCTTGTTACCGATACGATGCATCCCTATGCAGCTTGTTATGCCGGTCACCAGTTTGGTAACTGGGCGGGCCAACTGGGTGATGGAAGAGCGATCACACTTGGCGAACGGGTGACTTCTAAAGGAGAGAAATGGGAATTGCAACTGAAAGGTGCCGGGCCTACCGCCTACAGCAGGCGTGCAGATGGACGAGCTGTTTTGCGGTCATCTGTTCGCGAATACCTGATGAGTGAAGCCATGCACTACCTGGGTGTACCCACAACACGAGCCCTGGGTCTAGTCAGCACAGGCCAACCGGTGTTGCGTGATATGTTTTACGATGGTCATCCGGCGTACGAACCCGGTGCCATCGTCATGCGGGTGGCGCCGACGTTTTTGCGCTTTGGCAATTTTGAAATGCCTGCTGCCCGAAACGAAACAGAAAACCTTCGCAAACTGGTAGATTGGACGATCGAAAAATATTTTCCACACATCAGTGGTGAGGATAAAGTTTTAACCTGGTACAAAGAAGTAGTAGATCATACGGCTGCTTTGATGGTTGAATGGCTGCGGGTAGGGTTTGTACACGGGGTAATGAATACAGACAACATGTCCATACTTGGACTGACCATTGATTACGGACCTTACTCGTTCGTAGACCAATACGACCCCTTGTTTACACCCAATACCACAGATCTGCCGGGGCGGCGTTATGCATTCGGTCGGCAGGCATCGGTAGCCAAGTGGAACCTGGGCTGCCTGGGTGGCGCTCTGGCACCGCTGTTCCCTGATACGGAAAGCCTGGTTAAGATCATCGACACCTATGACGATGTGTTCTGGAACCGGTACTATACCATGATCGGAAATAAAATTGGGTTGGATAACCTGCGGGCGGAAGATGCAGGGCTGTTCAATGAACTGGAAAAAATGCTGCGGCTTGTACAGCCTGATATGACTATTTTTTATCAGGCTATCATGACGCTTTCCCCGGACCAGATAGAAAAAGCCGAGGTGGTTGCGCATTTCAGCGAAAGCTATTACAAAGAATTAAGCGAAGAAGAAGCAGAGGCGCTTTTCCGCTGGATACAATCTTATCAGCAACGGCTGGCAACGGGTACAATCAGTCGGGAAGAATCAATAGCCAAAATGCAGCAGGCCAATCCAAGGTTTATTCTTCGCAATTACCTTTTGCACCAGGCAATAGAAGATTTGCAAAACGGCAATGATGCCTTGTTCAGAAAACTGGAGAAGGCAATTCAGGAGCCTTATACCGAGGTATTCCCGGAACTGTGGGGTAAACGACCACAGTGGGCCAGCCAAAAGGCAGGTTGCTCGATGCTGAGCTGCAGTTCGTAAACAGCAGATTTTTAGAATAGAAACAAACGGGTAAAATGACACAGGTAAAGATTAATGGCGAAGAGATCCTATCGCAGCAAAAAACAGTTTTAAAAAAAGTTGAGTTTTCGATACAGCAAAAAAATGGTGAATGGCAAACCCAGGAGCGGGAAGTATTTGATCATGGCAATGCTGTTACGGCGCTGTTGTACAACAAAGAAAAAGGAACTGTTTTGCTCACCAAACAATTCCGGGTTGTCACCTACCTGAATGGAAACGCCAGTGGTCTGTTACTTGAAACCTGCGCAGGGCTGCTGGAAGAAGGCGAAACACCGGAAGAAACGATGATCCGGGAAATTAAGGAAGAAACGGGTTTTGAGGTGAAGAAGGTGGAAAAGCTGTTTGAAGCTTACAGTTCTCCCGGGGCTTACAAAGAGTTGGTGCATTATTTTATTGCTGCTGTCAGCGATGAACAAAAGACAAGTGCTGGCGGTGGCCTTGCCGAAGAAGGAGAAGATGTAAAACTGGTAGAACTGCCGTTTACACAGGCTGTTCAGATGCTTGCAAAGGGTGAGATAAAGGACGCCAAAACCATCCTACTCCTTTTGTATGCACAGGTAAATAATTTGTTGTAAGCAAGGATAGCAGATTGCGTTTAGGCACGAAATAAAGAAAGCCGGAAGTGAAACTTCCGGCCTTTCTATTTTAATCGTACTCACTAATTATTGCTTCAGGATTTTCAGGGTTTCGGTGGATCCGTTTTCTTGGCTGATGCGGATAAAGTACATGCCTTTGCCCAGGCTGCTCATGTCCACATAGGTTTGCATGCTGCCGGTGGCGGGTTGTACGCTTTTCACGGTGCGTCCTTCTGCGTTGGCGATGGACACCATTGTTTTACCTTCAATGGCGGGGTGCTGCAGGGTCAGCAGGTTGGCTACCGGCTGGGGGAAAGCTCTGAGCACAATGGAGCTCTTGCCGCCTGCTATGCGGGCAATGGTGCTGTACTTAAAGGAGCCGTCGTTGTCCACGTTCTTGATGCGGTAGTAAGCACTGGTAAGCGGCGCATCATCAGAGAAGGTGTAAGTATCCTTGCCATGGCTCCCGATCTGGCCAATCCTGGTAAAGCTGCGGCCGTCTTCGCTGCGCTCAACCTCATAACGATTCACATTCAATTCATCGGCGATTTTCCAGGTCAGCAGCACGGAGGTGTTTACTTTCTTGGCATCAAAACCAATAAAGGACACTGGCAGCGGCGCTTGTGATAAAGGTCCGTTGGTGCGGAAATCATCAAAGGTGATGGTTTCACCAACAACGCCTCCGCCAGTATTTGGCGTCAGCTCGAAGTGAAGGCGGTACTGACCGCCGGCAGGGAAACCAGGAAGGTCGGAAGTTGAAACGGCCCGGCATATTTCTGCTGTTGATGAACCCGGGTTGTAAGAGGGCACAAATTGGGCTATGAACACAGTTACAATTTCGCCATTCAGTGTAGACCTGTACGAAATCTTTGCCTCTACACGGGCTACTCGCTGCGTACCATTAAGAGCAAAACCATAGCCAATAAAGCTGGCGTTGGCCGGAAGCTGGTACGTAGGCGTGTTAACAATGTACACAACTGAAGCAATGACACGGTCTTTCTGCAGGTAACCGTCTGCACCACTATTGGCAAGTGTCAAATTGCCCGTAAAGCCGGCCGTGCTGCCGCTGGTGTTGTCAAAGTTTTCAATAACGGGGCCACAGATAGGAGCTTGTGCAAATAAAGCGTTGCCTCCCAGGATTAAGCTGGTGAAAAGCATGCTGCTTTTCAGGGCGGAGTAGAGTTTTACCATAATCGTTGTTTGTTTTTAAAAGTGTTCTTCGAATTTGATAGTTTACTTGTCTTCGCTTTTTCCGGGATACTGAAACGATTATGATTCTTCGAAGGGATAGGAGTTATTATAAACGAACAGGTTTACACCTGTAAACAATACTTTGCCGCTTGCGGCTTTCCAAAAGGACAGAAGATTTTACAATAAATGGTGAAGGATAATGGGTACGTTACTCAAAGAAGAACCGTTATAGGTCTGAAAAATGAGTAATGGTAAAAGGATGCGTCAAAGAAAACTATGTTTTTTTAAAAATGCAAGAGGGGGAGGGGTAGAAAGCCAAAATTTTTTCCACATCGCGTAAAAACCCGCATCAATAAAATTAGGGAAGTGAAAAATGTAATATGCAACAGTTATCTGTAACCGAAAACATACAGGAGCAGTGTTAATCAAGAATAGCAGCAAAGGTTTGAACGTACGTATAGAAAAAAAGGTTTCAGAAATGAAACCTTTTTCTTGTGAGTTACTTCGAAACAAATCTATTGAACTTCCATGCTGAAAGGTGTCCATTTTTCATTGCTTTGACTGCTCCTAACCACACTTTCCACAAAGGCCATTCCCCTGATCCCTTCTGTTACCGATGGAAATTCTACAATTGTATTGTCAACGGAGGCGCCGAGTTTTTTAGCGACGGCTGTGAATACAAAATTGCGGTAGATATTACCAAATGCTTCCAGGTAACCTTCGGGGTGTCCACCTGGTGTGCGGCAATTGTGCCGGGCAATATCACTGAGATAGGGTTGGCCGGCCCGTAGGATTTCTGTTGGCTTATCAGACCATTTCAGCAGCAATGTATTGGGTTCCTGCTGGTGCCATTCAATGCCCCCATTCTCGCCATATACTTTAATGGACAGGTTGTTTTCTTCACCGGCTGCAACCTGGGTAGCTGCCAGTACGCCTCTGGCACCATTCGAAAATTTCAACAGCACACTGCCGTCATCATCCAGTTGGCGACCTTCCACCATCGTATTCAGATCGGCACAAACATCTGTAACCTGCAGACCACTGATATATTCAGCCAGGTTAAAGGCGTGGGTGCCAATATCTCCCATAACTGCACTTTTTCCGCCTTTTTTTGGGTCAGTTCTCCAGGCGGCGCCCTGGTTTCCTTCCCGCTCCAGCAATTTGCTCAGCCATCCCTGGCGATACTCCACAAATACTTTTTTAATGCGGCCAAGTGTTCCATGCTTTACCAATTCCCTTGCCTGCTTGACCATGGGATAACCGGTATAGGTGTGTGTGAGGCAGAGAATGCGGCCGGTGGCATCCAGCTTTTCTTTTAGTTGCAGGGCTTCCTCCAGCGAAAGGGTGATTGGCTTTTCCACCACCACGTCAAAGCCTTTTTCCAATGCCATCATTGCCGGTGCAAAGTGCGCAAAGTTGGGAGTAACAATGGTGACAAAATCCATGCGTACGCCATCCGGAAGCCGGCTTTCACTTTCTAACATTTCTTCCCACGATGTGTATATCCTGTCTTCTGGTAAAAACAAAGTGCGACCACTGTCGATCGCTATTTCCTTGTTGATGCTAAGCGACCCGCAAACCAGTTCTACTAATCCATCCATATTGGCGGCTATGCGGTGAATGGCGCCGATAAAGGCATCCTTGCCACCACCGATCATGCCCATACGCAGTTTTCTGTTCATGATGAGTCTTTATTTTGTTTAAATATAAAAGATAATCCCAAATGTAATTCATACCGAAAAGATGCAATGCACATCTTCAGATGAATAATTATTCACTTTCATCAAAGTGAAGTCCTGCTGCATGATTATTTGTCTTTCCAAGAGGTAATTTTTTTAGGCCGGCAACAGGGAGTAACTTGCAGCCAAAAGAAAGCTTATGAAATACATATTCTGTTTGTTTGCTTCCGTAATTTTCCTGGCGGCATGTACCAACAGCACCACCACTACCGAAGAAACAAGGGATACGACCAATTCGGTTACTACAGATACCACCAGAAACACCAACACCGATGTGGTTACGCCACCGGCCAGTAATGGTCAGTTCTAAAGGGCAGAAAGCCAGTTTATAATGTATTCCTGCAGATTGTTATTAACCAGATTTCAAGTGAACAATTCTTTGTAAGAATTGCAGTACATATACCATTGCTGCAGTGGATTTAGGTGCTGTGTATATTTTGACCTTAGAGTTCATGCCGCTTGATCCGCCAGAGACCGTTGCTATCTGAATGCAACGCAGGCAGCATTCCGGTGTTTGACCTAGAAGAAATGAAAACAACAGGAACTCTCCGCAAAAGGGATTGGATTACTAATCCAGTAGCCCAAACCGGTTGGTCAGTAGGGCCAAACAACAACTGAAGCATATTGTCATTCTTCTGTAGGGTAAATGCTCCCAACTTGCAGCAAAATACCTGATATGAAAAAGGCAAATCTCTTTTTCCTTCTTTTGATTGTAGCTGCTTTTTCCTCTGTATCGGCGCAAACTGCCAACAGCAAGTTGAACAAATTTGACCTTTCCTCCCGCATCAATGGCCAGGAATACGAAATCTTTATTTCCTTGCCGCAATCGTATTCACAAGATGATACGACCCGTTACCCCGTTCTGTATGTGCTGGATGGAAATTTTATGTTTCCTGTTATGCAGCAAATGCACCGGTTGCTGCAGGAAACCAGGGAAGTGAAAGATCTCATTATTGTTGGCATCGGCTACCACACAAAGTCAATCTTGGGCAGTACGGTTTTCAGAACACCGGATTATACGCCAACCAAAGACACTGCATTTGAAAACATGCTGGCAAGCGATATCAAGATGGTTGTAAAAACAGGCGGTGCGGAAAACTTTATAAAGGTCCTGAAAAGGGAGATCTTTCCTTTTGTGGAAAGCCGGTACAGAACCGCCGGCAGGGGGTTAGCCGGACATTCGTTTGGTGGTTTGTTTGGTGCCTATGCTGCCGTTACCGAGCCGGCACTCTTTAATACCTACCTGCTTAGTAGTGTTTCTTTTTTCTGGGATAATAATGTTTTGCTGAAGCAGGAGGAATCATTTTTTCAGAAAGGAAACCGCTCCTTGCCTGCACAGATTTTCATCACTGTTGGTGCACAGGAAGGTTTCATGGAAATGATCCCGCTGATGCAGCGATTCACCGCTACCATAAAAGATCGCAAGTACGCTGGCCTAACCATTGAAGAACGGGTTTTACCCAATGAAACGCATGCTTCCGCATTCCTGACCGCATTCAACCAGGGACTACGTGTGCTGTACAAAAACCAATGACTCAGAACGCAGCCGCTTCCACTGACCTGGCCTCTTTCACAAGCACAAAGGTTTCATCTTCCAACTCGTTGACCTCTCTGAAAAAGGAAACCATTGTTGCATAGGCTGCAGGAGGAATGATATGATCTTTCAAGGTAAGATTGCTGATCGTTGTTAACTGGTGTGTGCTTTTGTCATAGCTGCAGGTGCGTTGGTAAGAACTGTACCTGGTGGTGATTTCTTTATTGCCCGGTATAGTTTCCAATGTATGATGGGCTGGCAACTGAAAAACGGTTGTATCGGATTTGGTATAGGGAAAGTGAAACAGAAAATCCATTGTGCGCTAAAATGGTTTTACCTTATCAGTGGCCAGTTTGTTAACGCAGAGCGGGTAGAAAAATTTGCTCCCAGCCTTGAACTGGAACAATTTTGTATAGGAACGATGAATGCGAAAAACCACATCGTCATTCTCTGCGGGGGTTGTTACCGTTAGTTCCTCTGGATTTTTAAAGAGCAGGTTTTGCACCAGCATTTCTTTTTGCTCTTCATCCGAAAGCTGGCTTACATATTGAAAAAATGAAGCGGCATCTCCGCTGCTCCTTGTCATATTGCCAATGGACGCATTGCCATCAGGAGTTATGGTAACGGTATTCTGTGTCGTTACAGCATTCCGCTGGTAAGCACTCCTGGGCGTGTTCACCAGGATGCCGCCGGCTTCTGTCAGTAAAAGGGCTTTTTTATTCTCGGTAGAAGAACCCAGTTCACCCACTTTGTTGTTGGTACTGGTACATTCCAGCCAGGTAGAATCTTTGGGGCCAGGTATACAAAGTATAACATGGTTGAAAGGATCAGAAGGAAATGCAGCATCGGCCGGTATCTTGTTATACCCGGCATTGATAAGGGCAGGATAGGAGGGAATGTCAACAGCTTTCAGCAGGTACCGCATGTAATTGGTCAATGCCTTGCAATCGCCATATTTTTTGTTGTCAACAAAATTTACGGCAAATGGTTTAAAGCCGCCAATGCCCAGTTGAATGCTTACATACCGCATGTTTTTCTGCAGGTATTGGTAAAGGATCCGCACTTTTTCCTCCCGGCTTTGCGTGTGAGCTACCAATGCTTTGATCTCCGCCAGGCGTTGTGGTGAAAAGGCTTCTTTTTCTTCGTAAAGGGCATAGTTCCAGGTGCCGAAATCTTTCCAGGATCGAAAGCTACCCTTGTAGCCATCGTATGAAAACTCGTTGGGAGCCACTTCTACTTGTGGCAGATAACGGGCAGGCTCGAAACCCTCACTTTCAAGTCTACGTGCTTTGATGTTCTTTGCTTCCCAGACATATTTCTTCAGGTTACCTGCCGTTTCTATGGCAGGGGAAATGGAAAAATTTAGGGTACGGTGACGAACATCCAGTGCAGCCGGCACTTTAACTTCGTACCGGAAGACTTCAGTAGACGCTTCGTGAAAATTTGTGTACCAGTTGGGTAATTCAATATATCCGGTTGTGCGGCGTTTGTATTGCAAATCAATTGTACAGGGATACCCCGGTGCGGGTGTGTACAGTTCCATTACCTTGTCATCGTTGACCAATGAAATGCCATCAAACGCAGCTTCTACGTCAAAATCTTTTTTGCCGTATTTTTTTACAAGGCTTCCCTGGGCATTGTACACGCTGATTTCAACAAAATCTACTTTGTTGAATTTATCAATACCAATCCGGTGGCGCAGGTGGTGTGCACCTTCGGCGTTTAACAACGTAACAACCTGTCGTACGCTCAGCGTGTATTCTGAAGGTGATGCTATATCAAGAATTCCTTCGTCCAGACGAAAAACAGCGTTGGCGTCTTTTTTCAATTCTTCAGGTATTCCGTCTGCAGTAAGGGAAATGGGCAGCGTCTGGCTGAAACCAGTGTAACAGTTCAAAAACAACCCTACAAAGACAACTAATTTCAGGTTCATATTATTTCGCTTTTAAAAGAACAGGTTCATTCAACAGGTCCACCATCTCTTTAAAAAAGCCTTTTACATCTTCATATTCATCGGCAAAGTATTTTTCGCTATTGATTTCTACTTGAACCCTTACCTGAATCCTGTCCCCGGATTTTTCCATTATGCGGCTTGCCGACATAGACCTGTCAACGGATACAATTTTTTTATTCGAAGGAATCGATTCAACTGCCAGGGAGGGAGGGAGTGAAAAACTGCCGGTAAGCACGAGGCTATACTTTGTGCCAAAATCGATATCAGTAAAGCGGTATTGCGTGATAAAGGGATTTTCCTGCAGACCGGTGAATAAATTATACTCCAACAGGTAGTAACCGCCTGATTTTTTCAGGTTGACATTAAACTTCAGGTCCTGTTGCAGGGCTGCCGAATCATTGGTAAATCCCGAAACTGCAAAGGAATCTATTTTCAGGTTGGGATGTTCTTTTACGATCGCATTGAGATAACGGGCCTTTTCCGAATGATAGCGTTGCACTTTACCTAGTTTGGCGTATTCGGAAAGACTGATCCTGCCATCTGTTTGCATGGTTCCGTCTTCGCGGATAGCACCGACGAGAGAGATCAGTTCACGCTGCTTTTCGGGTAAATTAGTAAAGTACACAAAACCACGTTTCTTTTTGTCAACCAGGAAGCCGGTAGTATTGACAAGGTCAGAGGGAACCAAAAAGAAAGGGGTTGATTTATCGGTACCGTCCAACACATATTGTTTTCCTCCGGCATAAGCAATGGCTACTACTTTATTAAACTGGTCCAGAAAAGAATAAGCCGTATCTACAAGCCCAAAATCGCGTTCACTAACCAGCAGGGGGTAAGCTTCCACACCGGCACTTTTCAGTAAACTTACCAGCAACAGGTTGATCTCGCCGGTATTCCCTTTTTTCTTCTCCAGGGTTGATTTGGAACCTTCTTCACTGTACTTTGAATTGATCTCGTTCCAGGTAATGTTCGACCGCACAAATTCATGAACAGCCTGCAACTTCTCAACTGCAGTCAGGGAGGGGGATAGACCTTTGATAAATGGCGTGCCGGAAAGGTCCTTGTTAGCCTGTGAACCAAAGCTCCTTTCACTCAGCAATTCAATAGCAAGCTTTTGCCATGTATTGGTGTAATCGGTTTTACCCATATAATTGGTATAGCTGGCAAATTGAAAGTTAACCCGTTGTAAAAAGTTCCGGGTGGTGGCGGAATACACTTCATCCCGCAGCCCCGGAACATTGTTCATGATGAATTTTACCTTCCCTTCGTTTTTGTTCGGTATAATTTCGATGGGCAGAGTAGGTGCTTTGTAAACGGAATAGGCAAATTCTGAATTCGGGATTGGCGCCAATTCATAAAAGCTGGTTATCACCGGTATTTCTTTCTGAAATTCCCACCGCTTCAAACCACCATAACTTTTCATGGTGCTTTGGTATTTGTAATCGATAATACTGCCGACCTGCACATTGGGCATGGCAAAGGTTTGCATGGAATAGAGCCGGTTGATCTGCTGAGTGAAAATGTTTTTGCGCTCCAGCGGGGTAGTGGTGAAACTGCCGTTACCGGTTGGTGTAACCACCACGCCTTCGATATTGCGGATGAATTCGAATCCGTCACCACTGTAATAAGGGATCCGGATATTGGCCCGTTCAATTCCGCGTTCCTTTAATATTTTCAACCGTATCCTTCTTTCTGTGATCAGGTTGTATTGATCATTGAACTGGGCAACGGCATAATCCAGTAATACAACCGCGTCGGCACTTTTATCAAATACACATTCTTTCATTTCCAGCTCGTCCCTTGTCACCTGGCCAAAATCGATCGGAGCATTCTGCGATTGTGCAGTAAGAGAAGGGAAAAGGAACACCAAAGCACTGGCAGCTTTGGATAAAGTTTTCAGCAGCATATGCAGTTAGTTTACGTGTACACCGCTACAGAACAGCGGTCTTTTTTATTGGAATCAGAGGTCAAGTTTAGCTGTTAGGATTGGTTTAACAAAATAATCCAAACAGATTTAAAAATCTTTAAAGTGATACAGCCGCGTACTTTATACAAAAAACAATCGCCATGAGCCGATTCGTTTAACAGCCCCTTTACAGTTTTCTTCAGAATCGCTTCAGAAGTGCATGGTAAGATTGCATAACACACAAAAAGGAATCAACCATGACAATAAAACAATCATTAACAACCGGATTACTGGTAGCCGCCACTGCTCTTGGCAGCATCTGGGGCTACGACCAAATGCAACAGCGAAATGAAGCAAATTTATTTACGGATAATGGCCTGTTTAAAACAGCCAGTTATGTGGAGAGCCCGCTAATTGACCCGGGTGTGGATTTTGAAAAAGCCGCTACCAAAGCTGTACCTGCCGTGGTACACATCAAAACGGCTTCTAAAGCAAAACAGGTAGCTGCACCCCGGATGGAAAATAACCCCTTCCGCGACTTTTTTGGCGATGGGTTTGAAGACATGTTCGGGGGAAGACAATCGGCACCGCAGGTGAAAAGAGGCTCCGGCTCCGGCGTGATTATCACTGGTGACGGATACATCGTTACCAACAACCACGTTGTGGATGGCGCCGATGAACTGATGGTAACCCTGAGCAACAACAAATCCTATAAAGGAAAAGTAGTTGGTACAGATCCCAGCAGTGACCTGGCCGTTGTGAAAATTGAGGCCACCAACCTCTCTTACCTGACGTTTGCCAACTCCGACGATGTACGCCTTGGGCAATGGGTGCTGGCAATCGGCTATCCCCTGAACCTTGATGCCACCGTTACGTCAGGTATCGTTAGTGCCAAAGCCAGGAGCATTGGTATCAACAGCCGCCAGAGCAAAACACCGCTGGAAGCCTTTATCCAGACCGATGCGGCCATCAACCCGGGTAACAGTGGTGGTGCCCTCGTCAATACAAATGGCGATCTGATCGGTATCAACAGTGCCATTGCTTCTCCTACAGGATCGTATGCAGGCTATGGTTATGCCATTCCGTCGAACATGGTGAATAAAATTGCAGCAGACATCATCAAGTATGGTAGCACAAAACGGGCTTACCTGGGTGTAATGTTTGGCAATGGCCAGAGCGAAGAAGAGCAGGCGAAGAGCAGGAATGTGGACGGCGTATACATCGTTGAAGTGTCGAAAGGCAGTGCAGCTGATGAAGCCGGGATGCAAAAAGGTGATGTCATTACCAAACTGAATGGCGCTAAAGTTACCACCGGTACACAGATCATAGAAAAGATCGCAGCCATGCGTCCGGGCGAAAAAGTTGCCGTCAGCTATAACCGTAATGGCGCAGAAAAAACAGTATCCCTTACCCTGAAAGGTGAAGCCGGTACCTACGCCAGCCTGACACAAGGAGCTGTAGAACAACTGGGTGCATCGTTTGAAAACCTGTCCAAAGAAAAAGCCGCACAACTGGGACTGACTGGTGGTGTGGAAATCAAAAGCCTGAAGCCGGGCATCCTTTCTGAGCAAACCCGCATCCGCGAAGGTTTTATTGTAACGAAAGTGAATGGAAAAAAAGTAGCCTCTACAGATGAACTGAAAACAGCTTTGCAGTCAGCCGGCAGCAGCGCCATCATCAGTGGTGTGTATCCAGGCCAGCCGCAACGCGAATACCAATATGCCTTGAATGACCTCAGGTAAATGATCGTACAATTTTGATTGTTGGTTTTGGTTATTGAGAGTGTCCCGCCCATAAAGCGGGGCATTTCTTTTGGGTGAAACAGCTAACGCCAGACGTGAAACAGGAAAAGTTTACACGTTTACGGCTTCACTTGTTGAGTTGAGCTGGCAAGCTATTGTAAGACAACCCGGAGATTTAAGAACACGAAAGTTTCACGTTTGACGATTCACGTTTGGCGTCATCGTATTTTTATAGGAATGAAAGTGCTGGTCATAGAAGACGAACCTGCCTTGCGGGATTCCATTCAAACCTACCTGGAACAACAGGGCTTTGTATGCGAAGCCGTGGCGGATTTCCGTTCGGGTATGGAGAAGGTTCGGCAATACCAATACGATTGCGTGGTGGTGGATATCGGTTTGCCATTTGGCAGCGGGCTGAATATTGTACGTGAGCTGAAATTTATGGAAGCCCGATCAGGCATCATCATTATATCTGCTAAAGCTTCACTAGAAGACAAGCTCACTGGCCTTGAACTGGGTTCAGATGATTACCTCACCAAACCATTTCATCTGTCGGAGCTCAATGCCAGGATCCATGCCATTATTCGCCGGCGCAATTTTGGCGGCAGTAAGGCGATCAACTTTCACGAAATCAGGCTGGAACCGGAATCGCAGGCTGTTTCTGTCGATGGCAAAGGCGTGGAGCTAACGGAAAAAGAATACCAGTTGCTGGAATATTTTATTGCCAACCAGCGCCGGGTGCTCACCAAGGCGGCCATTGCCACGCATATCTGGGGCGATGAATACGAACAGGTGAGCAACTATGATTTTATTTATACGCACATTAAAAACCTGCGGAAAAAACTGATTGATGCCGGCAGCGGCGATTATATAAAAACCGTGTACGGAACAGGCTACCGGTTTACAGATAGCTGATGCCTTCCTGAACGCTAAAAATTGCTTGTTGCATGAAATTGCTTACCCGCACCACCCTTTATTTTTTAGCCGCAATGGTTCCTTTGCTGGCTGTGGGAGGGTACCTGCTTTTTTACCAGTTCAGCAACGAGATCAATAAACGCGTCGACCGAGAGCTGGTGTCTGAAGAAGTGCAATGGATACGTTACCTGCAAACGGCAACAGCCGGTGGCAGTCGCTTTATCCTGCGTTCGCCCGACATCCTGATCTACCCTGTTGTGGATAATCCAACCTTATACCCACAGATCACCACTACGTTCGATAAACGTGAAAATGATAACCAGCAGGTCTCGTTCCGGCAGCTCAGGCATGTTGTATCGGTACGAGGTGTTCCTTACCAGATCATCATTCGCAAGTCGCAGGAACAAAAATCCGCGCTGGTGGCCAATGTCACCTGGATCATGCTGATTGTATTTATGGGTTTGTTTGCCGTGATGATGCTGTTCAACTGGCTGATCAGCAGAAAGGTCTGGCAACCCTTCCGCGAAACCCTGCAAAAGATCCGGACAATGGAGCTGGGTAAAATGCCGGCTGTACATTTTGATAGAACCGCAACGGAAGAATTCACGGAGCTGAATGCGTCGCTCAACAGCATGACGCAAAAGATTTACAGCGATTACCGGTCCATGAAAGAGTTTACCGAAAATGCGGCACATGAAATGCAAACACCTTTGGCTGTTGCCCAGTCCAAACTGGAATTGCTGCTCCAGGACGAATCCCTGGGGGAACCGCAGATCCAGACAATAGCGCAAGCCAGTATGGCTCTCAACCGGTTGAGCAAGTTAAACCAGTCACTGCTCCTGCTTGCCAGGATCGAAAATAACCAGTATGTGGCCAGGGAACCCGTGAGCATGGCGGAAATCACCCGCAAATACCTGCGCCTCTTCGAGGAGATCATACAGGATAAAGGTCTCCATGTTCACACGGAATTCTGGGATAACTTTTTTATCTGGGTCCACCCATTCCTGGCTGATTCGCTGGTGAGCAACCTGCTGGGCAATGCCATCAAGTACAATTATGCCGGTGGCGAAATCCAGGTTAGTATTACAGAAAAAGAATACTGTATAGCAAATACCAGCCGCCTTCCAGCCATAGAACCGGAACAGTTGTTCAAGCGTTTTCATACTGCCGGCGATACCGGTGAGCCTTCAACAGGACTAGGCCTAGCCATTGTAAAACGGATCGCTGAAAATCATCACCTCCAGGTAGTATACGGAAAAGAGGGAGAGACCCACCGATTTTGCCTGACGAAGACGCAGGATAATGTGTAAGTTGCCATAACCATTCTTTACCGTTCGGAACATTCCTTCTCGTGGAAAACACATTATTCCGTACTTTGGCCCGCACATGGGAAAAATGTCTTTTATCCCTTTTTTTAGAATGGGTAAAGGCGGAAGAGAGGTTCAACGGACCTGCCGATAAAACAGGAACGAAAACGGCTCACACCATTACATTTGCAAAAATTATCGCTTTTTCAACCATATGTCCGAACCGTTTCACCAGTTGGCTGCTATACTTTTTGTCGATATCGTCGGCTATTCGGCCATGATGCAGGAAGACGAAAAAGAGGCTGTGAAAAAGATCAATCACTTTCGCGAAGTGCTGGAGATCATTGCCGGTGAACTGGATGGAAAGATCATTCAATACTACGGAGACGGTTGTCTTATCCTTTTTAACAGCGCCACCGATTCGGCTGAATTTGCCAAGCTGCTGCAAGCTGACTTGCACGAAGAGCCCGTGGTACCGGTGCGGATTGGTATTCACATGGGTGATGTGCTTTTGCATGGTGGAAACGTATTTGGCGATGTGGTTAACATTGCTGCCCGCCTGCAGGCACAGGCACCCACCGGAGGCATCTATGTTTCGGAAATGGTGTACCGCAACATAGTAAACAAGCAGGGGCTGGATTGTGTTTTCATCAAGGAAGAAAAGCTGAAGAACATCAAGGAAACCATTCGTATTTATGAACTGCTGACACCCTACAGCGAGCCTGCACCGATGGCTCTTCCCGAACGGCCGCAAAAACAAAAATCAAAAACAAGTATAGCTGTCCTGCCGTTCTTTAACATGAGCAACGACCAGGACCAGGAATATTTCAGTGATGGCCTGACGGAAGATATCATTACCCAACTTTCCAAGATTAAGGCCCTCAAAGTGGTGTCACGTACCTCGGTGATGCAGTATAAAAAAGCACCCAAGCATGTAAAGGAAATCGGACGCGAACTGGGGGTTTCCGTTATCCTGGAAGGCAGCGTGCAACGTTCCCAGGACCAGGTTCGCATTACCGCTCAGTTAATCGATGCCGCTACCGATGAACACTTATGGGCCGATTCGTATGACCGGAACGTAAAAGATATTTTTTCCATTCAGCGTGAAGTGGCGCTTGCGATTGCCGATGTGTTGAACGCAAAACTGTCGCAGCAGGAAACAAAACAGCTGGACCAAAATCCCACCCACAACCTTGAAGCCTACGACCTCTACCTGCGGGGAAAATTCCTGGTAGAAAAAAGGACGAAAGAAGAGTTGCTGGGTGCAAGAGACCTGTTTGAACAATCTGTTTCAAAGGACACCAATTTTGCAAATGCCTATTCGGGACTGGCGGTAACCTATCTGCTGGCATCCTTCCGCGGATACGAAGATCCTGTACGTATGTTGTGGATGGCGAAAAAATACATTGATCTGGCATTGGCATTGGACCCGCAGTCGGAGGAAAGCCAGGCAGCGCTGGGATACTGGTACCACCAGAAGTTTGACTGGCATGCGGCGGAGATCACCTACAAGCGTTCCATTGACCTGAATCCCAACCAGTCGAACGTGTATTTATGGCTTGGGCTCCTGATGGAAGGCAAAGGAGAAACCGATGCAGCGCTAAAGATATACGAAACCGGTTGCAATATCAACCCCGGGTGGGACTACCTGACGGTAAACCAGGTTCGATGCCTTGCCAATGCAGGTAAGAAAGAGGAAGCCATACACCTGCAGCAAAAACTGATCGAAAGAAACAGCGATAATCCTGAAGACTGGAAGGAGTTCAATAACGGGCTGGCGAGGCTTTACTGGCATGTTGGTTTGCCCGAAGAAGCCATCGGGGCAGCAGAAAAAAGTGGTGACCAGGGGCTGGTAAAACTTTTCAGGGAAGGCGACAACTCCGATCTTGTGCTGGAAGTGGACCAGAAGTATGAGCGCATGAAAAAGAATAGCGAATACATTTCGCAGCTGTGGATGGGCATAGATTATGCAAGGGCCGGGGCCCGCGACAAAGCGTTAGATTGCTTTAACAATGCAATTGCTCTCAAAGATGTTGCCATTACCTATCTGCTGGTTGGGCATTATGATTTTATCAATATCAAATACCTGAACATGGCACTGATCACCCGTAAGTTGCGCATGCTGGTGAACTTTTAAGTTGTTGTCGTTACAGTAAATATCTTGCCACTCATGTAATTGAGTTGTTCAAATTTCACTGAATTGGTATATTACGTTTCTCATTTTGGAAAACTTTCGAATAAGTTTCCGACATGCTTATGAGAAAACAATTCTTTTTTTTAGTAACCCTTGCGTTTACGCAGCCAGTCTTTTCACAGTCCGATTCGGCCTTGTTTGCGTCTGCATTCCAACCCAAAGTATCTGCCAATGCAGGTGACCCGCTATTTTATGGCCAGCACTACCTGGGTTATCCTTACGTGGTAAAAGGCAATCCTTTTTATGGTACCGAAGACTGGCAGCAAGGCAGCATTATTTACCGGGATATTACGTACGAAAACGTCATGCTGAAATACGAACAAGTGAGAGGTGAAGTAATTGTGCTGCACCCCAATGGTTTTACGCCGGTGGCATTGTTCTCTCCTCGGATTCAATCCTTCAACCTTGGGGAGAAGCGGTTTGTCTACCTGGAGGAAACTGACGTCACCCCCTATAAAGCAGGTATCTACGAAGTACTAAGTACAGGACCAATCTCTCTTTACGCAAAACGTTCCATGCTGCTGAATGAAATCATTGTTTCCAATACACTGGAACGGGAATTTGTGGCCGACCATTCTTTTTATGTGCAAAAGGACGGAAAATTTCTGCCTATCAAAAAAGAAAAAGCCATTATGCAACTGGTGGGAGAGAAAAGAAAGGAAAGCAAAGCGGTACTGAAAGCAGCGGGTGTAAAATTCAGAAAGAACCCGGAAGAAGCACTACTCCGAATTGTAAATTTTTATAACCAGTCCAGCCGTTGATATGCGAAACAAATTGCTTTTTGTGTTCTTTTTATTCCTGGCTGCTGCAGCAAAAGGGCAAACGCCTTCGCTGGTCTCCGGCCATTTTGTTAACCTGCCGGCAAAGAAATTTTTTCAGCAGGTAGAAGCACAAACACCTTATTTTTTTTATTACGACAGCACACAGGTTGACAGCCTTACCGTTAATATGCTGGTACAGGACCAGAAAGTGCCAGAACTGTTGCAAAAGGTTTTTCGCGGTACGGACCTGCTGTTTGCCATTGACGATCAAAACAGGGTATTCATATCGAAAAAGATCCCCCTTCAGGCCCAGTTGCCTCCCAATTTTTTTCAACCGGCAAAAGCGCAGCAAAGAACCGATCATACCCAATCCCTGGCCATCACCAGCACTATGGAAAGCCGCAGGCAAGCAGTATCTGAAAATAAAATCCATGAAGTAGGCATAAAGACCAACACCATCAAACAGGGTAACGTGGTGGTGAGTGGCTATGTTCGGAATGAAAGATCCGGTGAACCGATTACTTCTGCTTCCTTGTTCGTGGATAGCCTGAACCGGAACGTGGTAACGAACCAGGAAGGATATTATACCCTCACACTTCCGGCTGGCAGTCACAATTTATATGTGCAAAGCCTCGGCATGCAGGATGCGAAATTTAAAGTGATTGTATACAGCGATGGTACACTGAACCTGGAACTAAAGGAACATGTGGCATTATTGAAAGAAGTTGTAGTGTCTGCGCAAAAACTGGCTAATGTAAACCGCGTACAGCTTGGGGTGGATCGCTTGAACATCGAAGCGATCAAGAAAGTACCGGCAGTATTTGGCGAAGCCGACATTTTACGTGCCGTGCTTGCGCTTCCCGGCGTAAAAACAGTGGGAGAGGCCAGCACGGGTTTGAATGTGAGAGGCGGTTCGGCCGACCAGAATCTTGTATTGATGAACGGTGCAACGGTTTACAATCCTTCTCACTTTTTTGGCATGTTTGCGGCTTTCAATCCCGAGATTGTAAAAGATGTAGAATTGTACAAAAGCAGTATCCCCGCTAAATACGGCGGAAGGCTTTCTTCGGTGCTCGATATTGGTCTGCGGGAAGGCAACAAAAAAGAAATCACAGGTTCCGCCGGAATTGGCATCGTTACCAGCCGGTTTAACATTGAAGGTCCCCTGGCAAAAGAAAGAACATCCTTTATTCTTGGCGGCCGTACCACCTATGCCAACTGGCTGATGAAGCTCCTGCCCGATGAATACAAAGATGCCAAAGCATCGTTTTATGATGTGAACCTGGGTATCAGTCACCGCATCAACCCAAAGAACGACCTTTATTTTACAGGTTATCTAAGCAACGACCGTTTTAACCTTGCCAGTGATACAACCTATGGCTACAGTAACCGCAATTTTAACCTGCGGTGGCGGCACCAGTTCAGCAACAAAATGATGGCAAACTTTTCGGTTGGCAGCGACCGGTATGAATATGCGGTCAAGAGCACCCGCAATAAGGTAAATGCCTACGCACTTGGTTTTGACATCAACCAGTTCAACCTTCGGGGAGATTTTTCTTATGTTGCCAGCCCAAGCCATACCCTGGAATTTGGTGCCAGCTCCATCCGGTATAAACTGCATCCCGGCTCTTATCTGCCCAACAGCAATGAGTCGCTCGTAACACCAAACATCGTTTCGCCGGAACAGGCCATGGAGTCCGCTATTTATCTTTCTGATCGTTACACTATTTCTTCTCAATTTAGCATCAGCGGGGGTATTCGTTATTCCTTGTTCCAGTACCTGGGTGGAAGAGAGGTCAGTTACTACGCACCCGGTGTACCCAAAGATGAAAGCACTGTTATTGAAACAAAAGCATATGGTTCTGGTAAGGTGATCAATACCTACCAGGGCCCGGAGTACAGGTTATCGGCACGATTTGCCTTCTCGCCAAGCTTTTCCATAAAAGCCGGATACAACTCCCAGCGCCAGTATATCCATATGCTGTCAAACACAACGGCAATAGCACCAACCGATGTTTGGAAGCTAAGCGATCCCAATATCAAACCCCAGCAGGGCGACCAGGTTTCATTTGGACTCTACAAGAATTTCAAATCCAACACCATTGAAACCTCAGCCGAAGTATATTATAAAAAGATCAGGAATTATCTCGATTACAAACCGGGTGCAACACTGGTGTTAAATCATCATATTGAAACGGATGTGATCAATACAAGGGGCAAAGCCTATGGCGCCGAGTTGATGATCAAAAAAACAAGCGGTAAGCTGAATGGCTGGGTAAGCTATACCTATTCCCGCATTTTACTACAGGTGGATGATCCAACCGTTTCGCTGCCGGTAAATAACGGCAAATGGTATCCTGCCAATTACGATAAGCCGCACGATGTGACGGCCATCGGAAATTTTAAAGTGAATCACCGCTTCAGCCTGTCGCTGAACATGACCTACAGCACCGGGCGACCCATTACCTTGCCGATAGGCCGTTTTTATTACGCAGGCTCGCAACGCGTTTTGTATGCAGACAGGAATTCCTACCGCATTCCGGACTACTTCCGCACCGACTTTTCCATGAACATTGATGGCAATCATAAAGTAAAGCAACGCACCCATAACTCCTGGACCATTGGTGTGTATAATCTTACCGGACGGCGCAATCCTTTTTCTGTTTATTATGTGTCAGAAGCCGGGCAGGTCAGTGGATACAAACTGTCCATCTTTGGCAACGCAATTCCATTTGTCAACTTTAATATCAGGTTTTAATGAAACGAATAAATCTCTTGTTCCTACTGCTAGTAGTTATTGCCGGTTGCCGCGACCGCTACGAACTGCCGCTACGCGACAATGATGTTTCGCTGCTGGTGGTGGAAGGGGTTTTGAATGTAGGTGGTCCTACCAACATTACCTTATCACGTACTTTGAAAATAAACGATGATATCAGTTTTAAGCCAGAGCTGAATGCGCAATTAACCGTAGAAGATAAGAGCGGCAACAGTTTCCCGCTTACCACCATGGGGCCTGGTCAGTATAACCATACACAGGTACCAATGGTTGTTGGAGAAGAATACCGCCTGCGCATCCGTACTGCCAACAACAAAGAATATCTGTCAAATTATGTTACGGCCGTACACACACCGGATATCGATTCCATTTCCTGGCGGAAAGAAAATGAAGGTGTAAGAGTTTATGCCAATTCGCATGACCCCAGTAACAATACCCGCTATTATAAATGGAATTATGATGAGACCTGGGAGATTCGCAGCTATTATCCGGCTGAATACAAATGGTTAGGGGACGCCAACATCATCTACTTTGGTCTGTATAACTATCAATGCTGGAAATACGAACAGTCTTCCAATATCCTGGTTGGTACAACGGCACAATTACAGGCAGATGTTTTAAGTGAGGCACCGTTGACGTTTATCAATCCTGGCTCAGAAAAACTAAGTGTACGGTACAGTATTCTGGTGAGACAACAGTCGTTGACAAAAGCTGCATACGAATACTTTTCGCTGATGAAAAAGAACACAGAATCGCTTGGTACCATCTTCGATCCGCAACCTTCCGAATTGCGGGGAAATATCCATTGCGTTTCAGACCCGCAGGAGGATGTGATTGGATATTTAACGGCATCCAGTTTCACGGAGAAACGACTTTTCATCACAGCCAGTGAAACCCAGTGGCGATATTTTCAGGATTGCCAAAGCATTGAAGTAGCCAATCACCCGGATTCAATCAAATTGTGGGTTCCCACTTATCTTCCTTACAGCGCCAATACAGAAGGGCTAGGGATCAAATCGTATAACATGGCCTATACCCGTTGTGTCGACTGTACGGCACGTGGTGGAAACCTTTCAAGACCCAGTTACTGGTAAAATCACCTGGCGAAACATGAAGCAAATAAGTAAGCAAATTCTTTATAGTTTTTCATTTTTCCTCTTGGCGAAAGCATCCTTCGCCCAAAATGAACTGGCAGATGTGCAGGGTAGCCTTACCTCTTACGTTAAGGCTTATACGCCGGAAAAGCTCTATCTGCATACCGATAAAAACTTTTATACGGCGGGAGAGATTCTCTGGCTGAAGGTATACGCAGTAGACGGTGTATTTCACCGTCCTTTTTCTGCCAGTAAAGTTGCCTATATAGAGGTGCTGGATGAAGGGAATACACCTGCAGCAAGGATTAAAATTGCACTGGACGATAAAGGTGGCAATGGTTCCATACAGTTGCCCTTTAGCCTGAAGAGCGGCCATTATACCTTGCGGGCTTACACCTCCTGGATGAAGAATCTGGGTGCCGCCCATTTTTTTGAAAAGCAAATTACGATTGTTAATACGCTGAAAAGCCCCGAGGCGCCGGATGAGACCATAGTACCGGACGCCAGTTTGCAACTCTTTCCGGAAGGAGGTAACCTGGTTCACGGATTACCCTCACGGATTGCGTTTCGCCTTGGTGACAAAGATGGAAAAGGAGCAGAGGGCACAGGGTTTTTGCTGAACGAAAAAGGAGATACACTGGCATCTTTTACCCCCTTTCAATTGGGGATGGGACATTTTGATCTTACACCACAAAAGGGCAGTCGCTACAAGGTTGCTTTTCAGATGGCGGGTGGTAAAACAGTATCCCGCGAATTACCCGATGCTTTGGAAAACGGTTATACCTTGCGGTTGGAAGAAGCCGGTAATGACAAGATAAAACTGGTGGTACATACCAGTGGCGGCAATTCCGAAGTGTACATGGTTGCACAAACCCGGCAGCTTTCAAAAGCAGTACAAAAAGCAATCACTAATAATGGAGTGGCCACATTTGCAGTGGAGAAAAAGGCTTTGGGTGAGGGTGTTTCGCAGTTCACAATTTTTAATGCAGACAAAAAGCCGGTGTGTGAACGACTTTTTTTTGTCCCTCCAACGAAAAAGGAATTTGGTCTGCAAACGGCAAAAACAGTTTATGGTATCCGTGAAAAAGTAGACCTGTTGCTGGATTCTATAGTAGATAAACGCACCAGTCTTTCACTTGCTGTTTTCCAACTGGATGAATGGCAAAGCGGGGAAGGACCTGCAATCGATCATTACCTTTGGCTTACCTCCGAATTAAGCGGTCCGGTTGAAAATCCGGCTTATTATTTTGGTCCACCCATTGAAGAGCGAAAAAAGGCCGCAGATTACCTGATGATGACCCAGGGTTGGCGGCGGTTTCGCTGGGACCTGGCGCAGCAGGCACCTATTATCAAATTTCCACGGGAGCGGTCTGGTCACATGGTAACCGGCCGTGTAACGGACACCAGAACAGGGGCACCGGCCAAAGATGTACAGGTATTTCTCTCCATACCTGCATCACCTTATAAATTATTTACGGCAATCAGCGATGACAATGGCATTGTGCAGTTTGAGGTAAGCGATTATTACGGCGAAAGCGAAATGATCATTCAAACAAGCATTTCGCGAAATATCAATAACAAGGTCGAAATTCTGAGCCCGTTTGCGGAAACGTACCAGGAAAAAAAGAGCTATCCGCTTGCGTTGAATGCTGCCTGGCAAAATGCGCTGGTAAACCGCAGCATTGGTATGCAGGCGCAACACATTTACCATACGGAGAATATACGGCGGTTCTATCACCCCCCGCTGGCTGATACACTTCCTTTTTACGGCAAGGCAACTTACTCCTACGAACTGGATGATTATGTACGGTTCAATACCACGGAAGAAGTACTGCGTGAATATGTAAGGGAAATAAACGTGGGAGTGAAGGGCAGTGGCGAATCGCTGCGCTTTAAGTTGTACAATGATCCGGAACGCCGTTTTTACCAGGAGGATATCCTGGTGCTGGTGGATGGCATTCCGCAACTAAACCCGAACAAAGTTTTCGACCTGAACCCGCTGAAGATCAAAAAGCTCGATGTCATCCCGAAAAATTTTGTGCTGGGACATGCCAATTACCATGGGCTTGCCAACTTTTCAAGTTATTCGGGTCATTACGAAGCCCTGGAACTGGACCCCCAGGCCATTACAATCGATTATGATGGATTGCAGCTGCAACGAGAATTTTACGCACCCGATTATACTTCAGAGCAGCAGCGCAACAGTCGCCTGCCTGACTTACGCACAACGCTCTACTGGCTGGCAGATGTAACCTCGGGCCCCGTAAGTTTTTTTACCGGCGACAACAGGGGCCGGTACCTGGCCGTGCTGCAGGGCATCGATGCCGATGGCCGCGCCATCAGTACCTCAGTGCCGTTCGAGGTAAAATAAAATAATGGTTAAGTAGACGACGGGTTTCCAATAAGCCGAAAACCAAGGCTTGAAGGCTCCTGGTGGACGTTTTATCTTGCTGTCCCTGTTGGTTACACCATGGACAGACCATTTAAAATGGCTTTCCACCATCTTTCCACAAGGGCTTGCAGTTTTGCCCTGGTTCTATTACATTTGTTTTACTCTCCTGTGAATAGCCTCCCTTCCTTTCCTCTGAATGACCTCCCTAAAACACTTAACCTATGCTATTCATCAAATGTTATTTTTATTTGTTCTATGCGTTTGTATACGCGTTGGTAGGTCTTTGCGAACTAATTGGATATTTAAACCGGCTGCATTTTAGCTGGCCAAAAAGAAGACAGGTTCGTACCCGCGATTGGGCTGCAATGCTGCATCTTGATTTCGGAAAAGTTCATTAGTAGATCTGAATACAAGCCATAACTATTACAATCTGATTTTTTAAGCCTAAAATACCATAGCTGTTTTCATGAACACCGAGAGACAGAATTATAAGAACTATTCACTTCTGAAGTTCCTGGTTATTTTGTTTGCTGTTTTTTCGTACCTGATGCTGAAGTTCCTTGGTTACCTCGATCAATGGGGATGGTAGCAGTGGTTCTGTTGTAAATAGCCGCAATGCGATGGGATTGTGTAACTGAAAATGTTCTCATTTTCAGTTACTGCACCCGGTCAGATAGCAATGAAAATTTTCAGACGAAAATAATGTTACGCTGAAAGGTAAATGACAGTCTTTCAAAAGTGGCAGGAGGCTTTGTCCATACAAAAATTGGGTAGTACGGAAAATAAAAAAGGGTTTCAATTTGAAACCCTTTGTTTTTTGGTTGAGAAGCAGCCGGACATCGAAATTGAATAATTGTGATATTCATTTTTAGAACGGGTTGTAAATGCGCCAAGATGATCGCCTATGAATGAACCCCCTAAACAGTTAACCATCTCAGCCTGGAGAGGCGCCCTGTGATAGATGCATTGCGTTATGACACAGCGGGAACAGCATCCGGAACGGGTTCTTGTAATACCCCGAATGTATCAATGCATGTATTCAGGTGGAAAACAAGTATTTTGTGCGCCTTATACATATGGATCCGGTGCATTACGATAGTCATTTATTTTCTGAACTTTACGACGCTCACCCACAGGCCATCATCTGGTCGCCTCCCATTTTTGGGCAGGACAGCAAAACCATCATTGATTTCGCTTACACCTATTGTAATGAAGAGGCGCTGAAATACCTCAGGTTATCTCCGGAGCAGTATAAAGCAGGCCTGCGCCTATCCAGTTCGCCCGCTTTAACTGCGGAAATGAAAGCGCAGATCCTGCAGGACATGATCCAAGTGTACCAATCGGGTGAAAAACTGGAGAGAAGTTTTTACAATGCCGTCCTTCATAAATACGTCCGGGTACTGCGAACAAAACTCCGTGGTGGTGTTCTGAGCATTGTGCAGGACAGGACAGAAGAAAACCGCACCATTCACCTGCTGGAAGAGCAAAAAAGTCTTTTAGACAACATCCTGTTGCACTCCTCCAATGGTATAACGGTTGGGGAGATGATCAGGGATGGCAGCGGAAAGATCACAGACATCAAAACCATTCTTGCCAATGATGCAGCCGTGCGGTTTACCGGCATTCCAAAAGAAGAATACCTCGCAAAGACGGCCACAGAAGTAGACCCTGCCTTTACCCACTCCCCTTATTTTCAGCAGTGTGTACGGTGCATGGAAACGGGTGAACCTTTTATCACGCAGTACTACCTCGAATCCATAGGCCGCTGGCTGGAAGTATCGGTGTCAAAAATGGATCCGGAGCGGCAAATCTACATTTTTACGGATGTTACCCCCGTGAAGGAAGCGCAACTTGCCCTTGAGCATTCCTCTCAAAAACTGAAAACCATCATCAACCGTACACAATCAGGAATACTAACCGCCAAACCGGTACGGAACGAACAGGGGCAGATCGCTGATTTTCGTTTCGTGCTTGCTAACAAAGCCCTGGCAGCATACGTTCACCAGGAACCGGAAAAATTATCCGGAGAACTGGGCAGCAGGTGGTTTACGGGCTACATGACCAATGGCCTGTTTGACCTGTTTTGCGACACCTATATGAACAACCAGGTTAACCGTTTCGATTACCATTACACTGCCGATGGGATTGATGCCTGGATTGACATGATGTGCACCCGCTTTGACGATGAGGTGCTGATTACCTTTACCGATTACACACCCGTAAAACAACTGCAACTTCAACTGGAACAGAAGGTGGAGGAACTTAAGCGAACCAATCAAAACCTCGAAGCATTTGCCTACGCAGCATCGCACGACCTGAAAGAACCCATGCGGAAGATTCGTGTTTTCTCCGACAAGTTGCAACAGAAATTGGTGCAGCGGGGTGACAAGGAAGACATGTTCTTTATTGGCCGGATTGAAAATGCAGCCCAGCGCATGGATATTCTTATTGATGACCTGCTGGCCTACTCCCATGCCAGCCAGGGTAGCGAAATGCAGGAACAGGTAGACCTGAATGAGAGGTTACGGCAGGTAGTGGAAGACCTGGATGTCACCATTCAGGAAAAAAAGGCAACAATCGAGATCGGGCTGCTTCCCACCGTAAAAGGAAATTCGCGGCAACTGCAGCAGCTTTTTCAGAACCTGCTTTCCAATGCGCTAAAGTATAGTAAACCGGACGTGTCACCCCTTATTTCCGTGGTCTCCACTGTTGTGCATGGCGAAAAAACGGGAGTGGATCTGCCGCCTGTTGTACACAACAAGCAGTATCACCTGATAGAAGTGAGGGACAATGGCATCGGCTTTGAGCCGGAATATACCGAGCGAATCTTTCAGCTGTTTCAACGTTTACATGGCAGAACAGAATATGCAGGTACGGGGATAGGACTGTCCATTGCTCAAAAGGTTGTCGAAAACCATCATGGTTACATTTGGGCGGAAAGTAGTCCCGGTGAGGGTGCAACCTTTAAAATCTTGCTTCCCCTCGATTGATTGGCCTATTCAAAAAGGCACTGCATCTGGCACAGTCGTTTCTTGGATCGGACGATTCAGGAGCTGTTTTATCTCTTTATCCCAAACAGGATGTGCCACTTTCATACAGGATAATAATGTTAAAAGAAAAAATAATAAGAGGTGAAGCCCCGTTCTCTTAAATAACTTTTAAACGTATAGCTGGCTTTCTCCAGCACTTCTACCTGTTTTGCGGGTGATGGTGCTTTGTATTGAATCAACAAGTGTCAAATTGTTACGAGAGGTATAGAGATGAGGAATTAACCGAGCATAAGCGTATAACATAAGAAATCGACTCGGTTACGGCTCAGCTGTTTTTTGCAAACAGCGAGGGGACGCAGCTTCCAATGATTTTTCCACACTTACTTTTCTACCATTTACAGGCAGTTCTATTGTTAGACCGTGAACAAATAAACACCTGTTGTAATACATACCCATGCAATTGTTCGGGTATCTTTGAAGTCTTACCTGTAAATTATTTTTATATGATGACCGTGCAGCTGAGGTTTCATTCACCCTTTGAACTGTGGCAGTTTAAGGAAACTGTACAGGTTAAATCTGTTGAGATACGAACCAGCGAACAGGTGCTGATTGGCGAAATGGAAGAATCAGCAGTGCGTTTGGCGCAACAGCGGTACAAGGCTGAAGTAATGTATACAGACAATGAAGTAAACAGTCAGCCCCCCGCAACAAATCCGTAATCCGCGTAACACATCAAAACCACATCCGGAGCAAAGTTTATTTGCTTTATTGCTGTATAAGTCCTGCTACAGTGTAGCGTACCTGAATGTTTTGTTCCGCTAGTGAGAAAAGCAGGTAAGAAATGGAAAAAAATTGCTTCACGATAAATAGTTAACATGAAAAACCAAGCTTTTACCCAACAGGTAAAATCCAGCATTGAAATCGCAGGCAAAAATTGGTGCCCTACACGACCCGAAGACAAACATGTTGAAAGCAGCAGATACACTCCTTTACGGCCTGAAGTAACATTAAAGGCGACACAGCATCGCCATATACACCTGAATCGGGGGGAGAACGACGGCAGAGATGATATTCTTTAGAAACTTTCTCCCTTGTTGATTAACCACAGGTGGCAGGGCTTCGTTCGTTGTTTCCCGGATGCAGTTATCCACAACCTTTCGCTATTTCAATTCAGAAATGACCAAGGCTCTATGTTGGAAAACTTGCATTTTTCATCGTTGCCCAACAGCATGAATTTTGCATAGGATTCCATCCCTTAAATAATAACGAGATGGCAAGAATTTGTAGTTTTCAAATTGCGTACAAGAACCGCTCTTTTCCAGCCCTGATTAGTATCTCAGACAATGAACAAGACCTGGTGTGCACCGTGCATTTTGTTGAGCGGAAAATTGGATTTATAGAGCCGGGAGACAAGCTGGTCTATTGCAAACAAAATGGTTTAAAACAACCTCGGAATATTCCACAAGAGCTTTCAACAGAACTGAACAGGTGTATTCGGGAATGGGTGCATCTGCAAGCAAACAGCGCTTAGTAATTTTATACCCAACCTGACTTATTGGTAAACTTACTTTTCGATGAACTATTTTACGCCTGTGTCTACAGGCGTATTTTTGATAGCTAATCAAACTGCCGGCACGAGAAGGAAAAACATACCGCCTTTAAAATGGGAAAAATCAGCAAGCGCTTTGCGGCTTTCGTTTTAAGTACTTCTTGGGCATTTTACCATCAACGCTGAATAGAATAAACAGAAAACAGAACCAGCTTGAACATGATCATTGGAAACCATCCAAGGACCATGTTCCTGTTTGGCATTTATCCGCACTTCAGGATTTTATTATCTCAGGCTTTTTTGATCACCAGCAGCAACTGTTTTTCTGCATTTTCGTCACTCAGTATGGGTTTCGAAACAATGTGCAGGCGTATGGAGGGCTCCCCGCCACCATCCGCTGCAATATATTCTTTATTGATGGCGACGTTCTGTACCAGCGCACTTCGGACATCAGCTTTGATTCCATCTTCCTGCCAGAAGGGGTCAGAAATCTCCTGAAGTCGGCTGCCGTTTGGCACCTGCTGATTCAGGTTAAACAGCTTGGAAAAAGCGCCATTTCTTTTTACGGCACGCAGTTGCGCATCAAGCAGGAGTAATCCTGTATGCTGAACGGATTCAAACAGGTTATCCAGAACCTCGTGTGAAGATAAGAGGTAGCGCTCCAATTGCTTTTGTGCATGAATGTTATGGATGATCTTAACAATGAAGGAATCTTCTTTCTTTTGAATTAGAATGGATTCACCCGCTACCCAAATGGGAGTGCCGTCTTTGTGCACCAGGTATTTTCATCAGTGGCAGCACCTTCCCGGTGAGTGATGTTGAGTTCAATTTCCGGCCTTAGGGTGATCTGGTCCTTCTCAATATAGGGAAGGCGAAAATGCTTCCCCTGCAAATCTTCTCTGGTATAACCATAAGCGGTGGTAAAGGCCTCGTTGACACGTTGAACAAGCCCGTCACGACTCATGATCATGATCGCATTTTGCCTGGCATTGCGAAAGATCTGTTCAAATACTTCCGAGGTATCGTTCATGTGTGAAAATTAGTGGGTAAGACAGTTTTGGGTAAAGCAATTGATTAAGCACGCTCGTCCGAAGCAATATAAAGGTAAAATACCGGTTGCTTTTGCAGCTTAGTTATAAGCCCCTGGTATTTTTGCCGCAGGTTATCCTTCAGGCTATGAAGGTATTTTTCATTTTTACAATTTGCTTTATCTACTGTTACTGCTGCAATCAACTTGCCATCCAGTTTCATCTTCAATTCCATGTTCACAATTTGTCGGTTACGAGAAGCGGACGGAGTCTACCATCCACTTCATTGATTGCCACTTAAACCAGAATATTCGTAATACTACGAGCTTTAAAACTGATGATGTCCAATATCTATGCCATCATATGACACTATTCTTAAACGTAAGTGGTTGTCTGCTTCCTTCGTTGGCAGGTCCTACTACGATATTAGGCATACGTTTTTACGATTTTTGTGTATACAAGTATTGACGAGCTTATGCATGACATCCCTTATGGAAAAAGGATTTATAACGATTCGGAAATCATTGACTGCTTTATCTGTTGCGTAATTTTCTTCTATGCTGAAAAAGGACAAGCCGCTACGGGACTACACAAACTTTATTGATTAAAGGTGTGCAGCCTGTCCAACTGCTTTATGAGAGACAAAGCGTTATTAAAAACCTTGCCATTATACCCGGAGCAGCGGTTGCAGCTCTGTAAGAGGGATCTGGTGCAGGTAAGGTTCCAACCTGTTGGTGTCATCAAAGCAAACGAGTTGAAGTGCAACGGCGCTTTGTTTATCGAGGTGCAGTTCTACATAAAAGCCGCTTACCTGGTAGAGGATGGCCACCATGTCGACACCCCTTCTGTTGAGAAGAAATACACCTTTAGCATGGACCACTCTTCGTTGCATCGCAGGGGAAAGAACACGAAACTCACATATAGTCATCGGTTATAAATTATGCTTAGGAATGATAGGGCTCCTTCAAACAAGTGGTAAGAAGGTAAGGGATAGGAAAGGTTTAAGCGGATGGGGTAAATAGAGAAAGAGGGATAACTGCTGTGCTGGCTATTGTTGGATCTTACTATCAAAAAAATTGAAGTGTGATTGAAAAACGCATTTGCTAAACCTGTCCCTATGGACATCCTCTCTTGTGCAATGCGTATCAATGAAGCTTCTTCCTTTCGGCCGGGGCGCATTTGTCTACAAGTTTTTCTCATACACCCGGGTGCCGCTATAACTGTACAGGAACGTAGTTCGTGGTATTGCTCCATATACGAAACCTGTTGTCGTTTGCGTTAGGTGTAATGAACCTACGAAACACAATGTGAAGATGGAACGGGAATGGAAGCAGTTGGATACACCTGCACTGAAAACACTTTATGAAACCGAATTCCAAGCCCTTTCGGATGCGCTGCTTAGTGGTGCTTCCTGGAAGGATGTTCAGGACAAACGGGAGCGGTTAATCACCCTCACCAAACTTATTTATGACAGGAGCCTGAACAATCCTGCTGAATTTCCCGGCAGAACGCAGGAGTGAAGGATGTCCACTTTTTCAATACAAAACCAGTTAGCACAAGGGAATAAGAGCGGGTAAAGGAAAATCCTTCGCGGGTAAATCTTTTGCGAAACGCCAGAAAATAAAAAAGGGTTTCAATGTGTATTGAAACCCTTCGTTTTGTGTGGGAGCACTCGGATTCGAACCAAGGACCCTCTGCTTGTAAGGCAGATGCTCTGAACCAGCTGAGCTATGCTCCCGATTGATTTTTAATCTTTTAAAGAACGTTCCCGTTGTTGTTGGGAGTGCAAAAATAAGGGGAACTGTTTTATTCAAAAAAATATTTTTCCGTTTTCGTTCAAAATATTTTTAGTTCAATTGTACGGCAGGCAGCCGGTACAACTGTCCATCCCAAACCATTAACTCGTTCACGGCAATTCGTAAGTGCTTATAAAAGGGTGAAGGGGTCAACAGGGCCTTCGCTTCTTTTTTTGTTTTGGCATTGATGGTGATCCAAACCGTTTGTATTTCCATGCTCACCACGTAATGTTCAATCACCTGTTCATCGATCAAATGGTTGATGTGCTGGCGGTGTTCCTGCACAAGGTCCATCATCTCTTCATTCCATTGAAAAGTAGCAGTTATCAGGTATTTTTTCATTTTGGTTATTATAGCGTCCAATCCATTAATTTATTTGCCCATTCAGCACGGTAAGGCGTGGTAACACGGATATAATTGTCGGTATATCCTTCCATCATCCCGTTTTTGTTGAAGCCTTCAAACAACACTTTGCGCTGTTGTCCCTGGTGCTGGCTGGTAAAATACTGCATTTTCATATAGCTAAGGTTACGAAGCACCTTATTTCTTTCGTGCCGTTCGTGTATGGGTACAACCGGGGTGATCTCCAGCGCTTTGGTACCATCCCGTTCCGAATAGGTAAACACATGGAGATAGGAGACCGGAAGAGAATGAAGAAAATCAAATGTTTCTTTGAAGTGCACATCGCTTTCCGACGGAAAACCCACAATTACATCCACACCAATGGCGCAATGCGGCATCAGCGATTTGATCGCTTCCACCCGTTCGGCATAAAGTTCCCGCTTGTAACGCCGGCGCATCGCTCCTAAAATCGTATTGCTGCCGCTTTGCAGCGGAATATGAAAATGCGGCATGAACTTATTGCTTCCGGCCACAAACCGGATAATATCTTCCGTTAACAGGTTGGGCTCGATGGAGGAGATGCGATACCGTTCAATGCCCTGCACACCTTCGAGTTGTTGGATCAGGTCATAGAAGCTCTCGTTGTTTTTTTTGTTGCCATCCGGACCCTTGCCAAAATCACCCAGGTTCACACCGGTAAGCACAATCTCTTTCACGCCATCTTGCGCAAGCCTTTCTGCATTGCGAACAACATTGGTGATGCTGTCGCTGCGGCTTTTACCGCGGGCCATAGGGATGGTGCAAAACGAGCAGGTATAATCGCATCCATCCTGCACTTTTAAAAAGGTACGGGTACGGTCGTTTACCGAAAAGGAAGCGTGGAAGCCGGAAACGTCCTCAATATCGCAACTGCTGATTTTGCCCGAATCATTTTTCGTAAGCTCTTTCAGGTGCGTGGCGATGTTGAATTTCTCGGCAGCACCCAGCACCAGGTTTACACCCGGGATGGCAGAAATTTCTTTGGGCTTTAGCTGTGCATAGCATCCTGTTACCACCACCAGGCTTTCCGGGGCCTTTCGCTGAATGCGGCGCACCAGCTGGCGGCATTCCTTATCGGCATTCTCGGTTACCGAACAGGTATTGATCACATACACATCGGCTACTTCCTCAAAGGCTTTTTTCTGGAATCCTTCGCCTTCCAGCATTCGTGAAAGGGTAGATGTTTCCGAGAAATTGAGCTTGCAGCCAAGGGTATGAAAAGCTACGCTACGCTGTTTTTCCATGACGGGCAAAGGTAGCTAAATGCGGTGGAGCAGGAGAAAACCCGTGTAGTTTATTAGGAAAATGTTAAGGAGGTGAGCTGTGAATGGTGAGTGGTGAGTGGTGAGTGGTGAGTTTAGAATCCTACTAGCTACTCGCTTCTCACTACTGACCACTCACCCTCAGATCACAAAACTCAGGATCATGTTCCGGCCATGTTTTCCCCAGTTCTTTAGTACATCGTCGAGGGCAGTAATCATCTTTTTGCGGTCAACCTTTGTGCCCTTGGTAGCCGGTAAAATTTTGTTCGTGGGCACGCCATTGGTTTCTACCTTGGTGGCAAACCAGGTAACATGCAGGCGGGGAACGCCAAGGCCCAGGATCATCCCCGGCAAACCGTGTATACCTTCGGGACCGCCGGTGACCAGGATTTCATCCGTATAAAACGCAAACACCGCAAGGGTATCATTGATAAATCCGATGGCTTTGCGGCAGTCGTACCCGGCGATGGTGCGGGTGTCGGCCGTCAGCTTCCAGCGGATGCTCAGGAGACTGTCTTCTACCAGGAAGGTTTCTTCAAAGACCGGCTTTTGCGTTATGGTTCTGCCGGTGGTGTAATCATTGTACACAACATTTTTATCGGCAATGGGCTGGTACCAGCTACGCGGGTTCAATTGCGGCTCCTTGCTTTCTTTGTACAACGACTTTTCGGTTGTGCCCACAAACTCGTAATAACTAACCACCTGGTCGGGAATCATTGCCTTGAATTGATCGTACCATTCCTGGTAAAGCTCCATATAAAGCTGTTTTGAATAGATCACCTTCTCGAACTCAATCTTCACCGAGGGGTGAAAGGTCGTCTGCGCAAAGGTTGGGATTGAACCAACCAGGAGCAGACTAAAAAGTATTTTTTTCATATTTTATTCTTCTTTGAACGGTAAACTGAAAACGGTAAACTATTCCTGTCCTCCCATTTTATTGAAACTCCATTCCAGCTTCAGCATAAAATATTGCCCAACACGTTGAAAGCGGTCTTCTGAGATGAAGTTGGAATTGATCATGCGGTTAAACCCGCGGTTCTGGTTCAGGATATCACGGGCCAGCAGGGAAATAATACCGGATTTATTTTTAAAAACGCTCTTGCGTAGTTCCGCATTCCAGATGGTGATGTTGGGGTTGGCATTAAACACTGTGAGCCTTTGCTGCAGGTTTAGTTCTATGTCCGACTGCAACTCGAAATTACCGGGCAGTTTCACCCGTCCCTGGCTTTCGCCACCATAGGTCAGGAACGATGTTTTCGCGGCTTTGTTCAGCGATGAAATGGATTGGCTGTAGCCGATCTTCGGACGAATGTGCAGGCTCCACTTTTCTTCCACTTCGTACCGCAGGCCATAACCAATACTGTGGTTGAAATACGTGGTACGGTTGGCAAACCCGTTGATGAAGTTGTTGCTGATGCCTCCACTCGATTGGAGACCAGCTGTATGAATCAGTTTTTTAGAGCCCTCGCCTTTGTTCCATTCTCCCCAGAAGTTCCAGCCCTTGTTGGCGCCAACATTCACCGGCATCGTGGTTCTTACACCACGGGCATCGATGGTAGTACGGTTAGCAATGGCATTGGTGGTGACATTGTAGTTCATCGATGCCCAGATGCCCGTTTGCTTCAGGATTTTGTAATTGTTATATGATAAATAAACGTTGTGACGGAAGCCCACCTCTAGGTCAGGATTACCCAATACTATGTTGAGGGGATCGATGTTGTTGCGAAGGGGCTGCAACTGTTCAATATTGGGCTGCAGGGTACCGCCGCGGTAGTTCAGCCGGACCGAATTATTGGGTTTGATGTTGTAGGCTACGGACGACTGCGGTGTCAGGTTTAAAAAATTGTATACCCGTTTGGAGGCATCGTCAAGGTTCAGCAGGTTGAGTGCAACGGAGGATACACCCGAACCCAGCGAAACCTGTAGTTTTTTTGTAGCATAGCGACTGATCAGCGTACCCGTGTGCGATTGTGCAGTAAAATCAAAATTGTTGCTGAACTGCGGAACATATTTTTCATACTTGCCATTGGACGTCAGTTCAAACGTATTGCGTTTGGAAACGGCATTGTTCTCGTTGTAGCTGTACTCCATAATCAGCGAAACCTTATCACTGAGCGGCTCGGCAAAGGTGATTTTGCCGCCCCAGGTTTCTGAATGATTGTTGTTGATTTTTTGCTGGCTGGCGCTGGCAACAGAATCTACTACGCCATTCCGGTAAAACTGGTTGGTAAAATCAAGGTAGCCGGTGCCGTCGTCATCTATCAGGTTAAACCGCAGGTTGGCAATCAGCTGCCGGCCTTTCTTTTTAAACAGGCGTTTGTACTGCAAGGCATTATCGGCCTGTAGTTTGGTATTGACGCCTTCGTTCTCTTTGTTACCAGTATTGACAAACTCCCTTTCTTCCGACAAGGCTTCTGACCGGGTGTGGTTAAAGTAGTTGGTGGTTTTACGGGTAAAGGCGGTGGTAAAGCGCAGGGTACTGAGCGAATCAAACTTCCATTCCCATTTGCCATTAAACGCATTTTGTTCGTTCAGGCTTTTGGTCTGAGCATATTGATTCGAATAGAAGACCGTATCGGGCAGGATATTTTGCGTCAGTGTTACGCTTTGGTTTCTTGTTCCCAAACGATTGTACCGGTAGGAGCCGTTGATGCTATGCCTGTCTTCATTGTATTTGTTGGAAAACAAACCACCAGCCGTGTAGGCATCCGGCAGGCCACGAAGGCTCCAGCTATTGAAGGTCTCATCATTGCTGCCGGTAAACATAAAATAGCCAGAGATCTCATCAAATTCAAAATCATTGATCCCCAGGCGACGTTCATCTTCCCAGTTCAGGCTGCCGGTGCTGGTATTGCTTTTGGTAGCATAAACGGACAGCTTCTTTTTGCCGACAAAACGATTGTAGAGCAGATTGGCATCGGTATAGTCGCGAAAGTTGGTCGCTACCGAATACTTGCCAAAGCCGCCCCGTTTCTGGTCTTCTTTGAGTTTGATGTTCACCGTTTTTCCTTCGGTGCCGGTACTGATACCCGTAAGTTGTTGCTGGTCGGTCTTGCTGTCGAATACCTGTACCTTATCAACAGCCTTGGCCGAAATATTCTTGGTTGCCATGGTAGGATCATCACCGAAAAACTCTTCGCCGTCTACCAGAACTTTTTGTACCCGTTGGCCCTGTGCGGTGATCTCTCCCTTGCTGTTTACCTGGAAGCCCGGTAGTTTCTTCAGCAGTTCTTCTACGGTAGCACCTTCCCGAACCCGGAAGCTGTCAGCCACAAATTCGGTTGTATCACCTTTAATGCGGATGGCTCCCGCACTTCTGATGATCACAGCCTGCAGCAGTTGGGCCTGTTGCGTTAGGGGTATCCTGCCCACATCGGTTGTTTCCGTTTGCACGGTTACATCATCGACATAATCAGCAAACCTGGGAAAGGTAACCAGCATCAGATAAGATCCATGCGTTACCCCGTTGATTTGAAAGGCACCGGTTTTATCTGTACGGGTAAACTTGTACAGCGTGGAATCTTTTTTGTAGATAAGGGAAACAACAGCGTTGTGAAGGGGCTTTTTTTCTGCGGTGTCCATAACAGCGCCCCTGACGGTAGACATCTGAGCAGATAGTGTGTAGGTGCAAAGAAGCACAAACGTACACAAAAGAAGTTTTCTCATGCGTTGGTGTGATTGGTAAAGACAAATTAGTCTGCAAAAACTAATTGACTTGTTAACTTTACTTGAACGGTAAAAAAACCTTACTATGATGCGTGACGAAAGAATTTCCACAAAAGGGTCAGCAGAAAGATACGAGGACAGGAATTTTGTTGATACCTCCAGGCCGGTTTGGAACTATTCCATTCTTTACGACGATGACATTGCCACGTTTCAAACAGGTACCAATTATCGCCTATACGAGAAGTTTGGCTCCAAACCCCTTACCGTTCTGGACAGGGAAGGATATTATTTCTGTGTGTGGGCACCCAACGCCACCCAGGTTTCGGTGATCGGCAACTTCAACGACTGGAATGCCGAAACCCACCAGCTTACCCCGCGTTGGGACAAGAGCGGCGTTTGGGAAGGATTTATACCGGACATGAAAAAAGGGGAGCTCTACAAATACCATATCACCGGCTACCAGGGTAGGATAACCGTAAAAGGCGATCCGATGGCTAACTTCTGGGAAAAGCGACCCAAAACATCTACCATCACCTGGGAATTTGATTACCGGTGGGGCGATGAAGAATGGATGAGGACCCGTAAAAAAAAGAATGCGCTGGATGCACCCTGGAGTGTGTACGAAGTGCACCTTGCCAGCTGGATGCGGCCTGATCCTGCCAACGAAGAAGAATACAACACCTATGAATACATCACCGAACGCCTGGTGAGCTATGTTAAGGAAATGGGTTTTACCCATGTGGAACTGATGCCGGTGATGGAGCACCCGTTTGACGGGAGCTGGGGTTACCAGTGCACCGGCTATTTTGCGCCAACCGCACGGTTTGGACCACCCGAAGGACTGATGCACATGATCGACCAGTTGCACCAGGCGGGTATCGGCGTGATCCTCGACTGGGTGCCTTCGCATTTTCCGTATGATGCACATGGGCTTTTTATGTTTGATGGGACACATACCTATGAATATGCCGATATGCGCAAAGGGTTTCACCCCGACTGGAACTCTTATATTTTCAATTACAAGCGGGGAGAGGTCAAATCTTTTCTTATCAGCAGTGCCCGTTTCTGGTTTGATCTTTTTCACATTGACGGCATACGGGTCGATGCGGTTTCTTCTATCCTGCGGCTTGATTATTCCCGTACCGAAGGGCAATGGGAGCCGAACGAATTTGGCGGCAACGGCAACCTGGAAGCCATCGCCTTTATCAAAGACCTGAACGAAACCATCTTCCGCGATTTTCCCGATGTGCAAACCATTGCCGAAGAAGCCACTGACTGGCCGGGCATCTCCAAGCCAACATTTATGGGCGGCCTGGGTTTTGGCATGAAATGGATGATGGGCTGGATGCATGATACCCTTGATTATTTCAAGATCGATCCGTATTACCGTGCACATCACCAGAACAAGTTTTCGTTCAGCATGATGTACTTCTACGATGAGAACTTTATGATGCCCTTGAGCCACGATGAAGTGGTGCACGGCAAGAGTCCCATGATCTATAAAATGCCCGGCGATGAATGGCAGAAATTCGCCAACCTGCGTGCCCTGTATACTTATATGTGGACGCATCCCGGTGCAAGGCTGCTGTTTATGGGCAATGAATTTGGCCAGACCTCCGAGTGGAACTACAAATCGGAACTGCAATGGTACCTGCTGCAACACGATCCTCATAAAAAGCTGCAGGAATGCGTAAAAGAATTAAACAGGATTCTGCAGGCAGAACCGGCTTTGTACGAATGCCAGTTCTCGCCCAGCGGCTTTCAGTGGGTAGATCTGAACCACCGCAACGATTGCGTGGTGGTGTACAAACGCATGGCGAAAAGAGAAGGGGACGATATTTTAGTTGTGCTGAACCTGAACCCAATTCCCAAAGAAGGCTGGGAGATAGAGGTGACAAGGCCGTACACAAAAGAAATCTTCAACAGCGACAGTCCTGCATTCTGGGGTACAGGCCACTACATGAATGGTACGGTTCGTTGCGAAATGCTGGATGGAGACGAATCAAAATACAGGCTGGTGGTAAACCTGCCACCGCTGGCAGCCATTCTATTGAAGTAAGAACACGGTAAAGAAAGGATGGCTTCTTAAAACACTACTGTCAGTTATGTTTACATCTTACCGGATGGATAAAGCAGGAAGCGCTTACGAGGTTTCAACCTTTCTTTCTTTGCCATGAGACAATATTTTTAAGAAGGTGCGACCAATGCTGCAGGGAATATTGCCTTTGATCCGAAGCAGGACTTTCTCTTTTGTATTACCATAAACAGGCGAACCAATAAATCATTCTGGCTTTATGTCTTTGCATCCGGCATTGCTTTTTTTACTCGGTTTAATTGTGATTACGGTAGGAGCAGAATTTGTTTTGCGGAGCGCCTCCCGAATTGCGGCCCTGCTGGGTGTCAGGCCGATCCTGATCGGGCTGACAGTGGTATCGATTGGTACCAGTTTGCCCGAACTGGCTGTAGGCATGACGGCTGTTTCAGAAGGGAAAGGAGCACTTGCTGTTGGGAACATTGCGGGTACCAATATCATGAACATATTGTTTATTCTGGGACTGAGTGCAGCCATCCGTCCGTTACAGTTGCATCTGCAAAGCATTAAACTGGATGTCCCTGTGATGATTGGTTCTTCCCTTTTGCTGGTGGTGATGGTCCTTAATGGAGTGTTGAGCCGATGGGAAGGTATCGTGCTGGTGCTGGCATCTATTGTTTACCTGCTGGTTCTGGTACGAACCAGCATGCGTGAGTCAGCGGCTGTCAAAAAAGAGTTTGCAGAGGAATTCAGCGAGGAAGTGCTGGTGGAAAAGGGCACCAATAAAGGTCTTATTTGGGTTAGTAACGCCCTGCTGCTTATTCTGGGCATGGCAATGACCATTGGAGGCGCCGACTGGCTGGTAACGGGAGCTTCGGCCATTGCCCGATCCTTCGGCGTTTCCGATGCTATCATCGGGCTTACCATCGTAGCGATCGGAACATCGGCACCGGAGCTGGTAACAACCATTGTAGCTACCATCAAAGATGACCGGGATGTGGCAGTGGGAAACCTGATCGGCAGCAGCATTGTCAATGTGCTGGTGATCCTGGGTCTCACCTGCGTTTTTTCGAACGGGATTGCTATCAGCAATGAAATGATTGGTATCGACATTCCGCTTGCGGCACTCGTTGCCATTGTTTGTTACCCTGTGTTCCGTAGCGGCCGGAAGGTGTCCCGTGCAGAAGGGATTTTCTTTGTGTTGTGCTACCTGATCTATCTTTCATACCTGCTCTTTTTCAGAGTGTAGTTTCCTGGCGCAAATTCTTTGGAGAGTGGTGAGTGGTGAGTAGGTCTCCATCTATTTACCCTTTCTGGTTTTTACTTGCAAATAGCAGATGACGCTGTAGTGTATTGTGACAAGCAAATGCGACGGTGCCTAATTTTGCCAGCGGTTTAAAAACTAAAGACAAAGGGCCTGTTTTCGGTCCGTTCTAAAAACATATTGTGATGAAAAGCTTTTATACAGTGGGACTGCTGATCGTCTCCAACCTGTTTATGACCTTAGCCTGGTATGGCCACCTGAAGTTCAAGGATTGGGGTTGGCTGGAAAAGAGCGGGTTGTTTGCCATTATTCTGTTGAGCTGGGGACTGGCGTTTTTCGAATACTGCTTCCAGGTACCGGCCAATAAGATCGGTTTCAGGGGCAATGGCGGACCGTTCACACTTTTACAGTTGAAACTGATCCAGGAAGTCATTACGCTGGTTGTTTTTGTGCTTTTTGTCAGGATCTTTTTCAGCGGCGAACAGGTTACGTATAACCATGCCATTGCCGCCGCCCTGCTGATCGGTGCCGTTTATTTTGCCTTTCGCTGAATTCGTTTACGTATACTGTTCTGTGTCGAATGATTGCCATTGCTATCGATGCCCAATGCATATTCGTGTACAGTAAAAATTGTTGCCTGATTCGGTAGGCTCGTGGAGCGTCTCTTGTTTACAGCAAGTGTAAAATTCTATCCGTTCGGGAGAAGTTATGTTTGTTGGTGTCAACCACGGTGCAACTTCGGAGCCTATTGCCATTTTATTTCTGGTTAACAATAAACACGTTGTTCCATCGGAACACGTTACAACAGTAAACAGAATAAAGCAATATTGGAATCGGCAATATTCACTACTCACCATTCACCATTCATTACTCACAATCTACTGCACTTCTTTGTAACCGGCGAACGACTTCCGGCTCCATACGTCCGGTGAAGCATGGCTGCCTTCTTCAAAGTCAATGCGAACATGGTTGATGCCTTTTACAGCGGTTAGGTTGAGCACCACCTGTGCAATGTATTGTTCCGATCCGGCGCTTCCCATTTGGTTGGTGAGGTAAGTTGCATTTTTCACTTCGGTGTAAAGCGTATCGTGGCCCAGGTGTTTTCTCTCCAGCTGGATCTGCGGGTAACGTTCATTGAGCCCCATGATCAGTGTGTCTACACTGTAATAACTGGGATGCAGCTGCGGGTTTTTTGTCAGTGTTTTGTTGTCGGTATCCACCTGCCAGATGAAAAACTGTTCTTTATCGGCCGGTGCTTCGCCCAGTTCATTTTCTCGCCAGGTGTCGCTGCTTGCTTCCGAACTATCTTTGGTTGCAGCCGTGTCACCGGCGTTGTTGGAACAGGAAATCAGAATGGCCAGGAAAAAAAGGACGGTTAGTTGTTTCATGGTTCAATTTAAAGATTGTAAAAGCAGCTTTCCATTTTCAGGAGGCAGTTTGCGCATTTTTAACGTTCCGCTGCACCAGGATCAGGAGGTTGTGAAAAGGGTCAATAACTTTAACCTCCAATGCATTTTCATCATAAAACGGCACTTCGATACCGGGACGGTTGTAGGCGTATTGCTTCTGCAAAAGCTGTTGATGATAAGCAGCCAGGTCGGGGAAATCATCAATGAAAACATGGGTGCCGGGAGTGCCGTCGCCGCTGTGTTCGGAAAGGTGCAGCACCATATCGCCTCGTGATACCTGCAGGTACACCGGCGCCCCTTCTTCAAACCGGTGCTCCCAGTCGATGGTAAAACCCAGCCAGTGAACATAAAAAGCTATTGCCTTCTGGTAATCAAAAATCCGTAGTACCGGTTTCACCGTCGCCATAAAAATTTTTTATGCAATGAAATCTTCCCCCAATAACTAATATCCAATATCTAATACCCACTATCCAACTACATCCTCTCCGGTACCCGTATCCCCAGCAACTGCATTCCGTTTTTGATAACAGTAGCCGTTAACCGGCAGATATGGAGGCGCAGTCCTTTTTTCTCTTCGCTTTCAGCCCGCAGCACGCTGTGCGCCGTGTAGAACGAATTAAAGGTTTTCGCTACCGCATACACGTAATTGGAAATGGCCGATGGATTGTGTTCAGTGGCCGCCTGCTGCACCACATCCCCAAACTGTTCCAGCAAAAGCAACAACTCCTTCTCCAGCGGCAACAACGACGCTTTACCTGTTGTCACTTGCGCATTACCGGTGGATTCTACCTTGCGTAGGATCGACTTCAGCCGCGCATGGGTGTATTGAATAAAAGGGCCGGTAAAACCCTGGAAATCGATGGACTCTTCAGGATTGAACACCATCCGTTTTTTGGGGTCTACTTTCAACAGGAAAAATTTCAGCGCACCCAGGGCAATGGTTTCATACAATTCTTTTAATTCATCGGCACTGAATTCCTCCGTATTGCTTTTTTCAGCCGTTACCTTTTCGGCCTGCTGCACCATCTCGTTTACCAGGTCATCGGCATCCACTACCGTTCCTTCGCGGCTCTTCATTCTCCCTGTAGGCAGTTCAACCATGCCATAACTCAAGTGGTAGATACCATCGGCATAAGGCATGCCCAATTTTTTCAGGATCAGTTGCAGGACCTTCATGTGGTAATTCTGCTCATCGGCTATCACGTAAAAGCTTTGCTCATACGGAAAGTCCTCGTACTTCTGCTGGGCCAGACCCAGGTCCTGCGTAATGTAAACGGATGTGCCGTCCTTGCGCAGGAGCAGCTTTTCGTCAAGCCCTTCAGCGGTCAGGTCAATCCACACACTGCCGTCGTCCTTGCGGTAAAGAACACCTTTGGCCAGTCCTTCGTCAACAAATTTTTTACCCAGCAGGTAAGTTTCGCTTTCGTAATACGTTTTATCAAAGTCGCTGCCGATGCGTTGATAGGTGGCGCTAAATCCCTCATATACCCAACCGTTCATGCGCTTCCACAAATCGATCACTTCCGGCTTTCCCGCTTCCCAGTCGCGCAGCATGGCTTGTGCCTTTTTCATGATAGGTGTGTTGGCACGGATAATCTCTTTCCGGTCTTCGGCGATCTTTTTCAGCTTCTCTTTGTCTTTATCGGTTGTGCCGCTGATGGTCTCCGCCTGTTTGGCCAGCATGGCCAGTTTTTTTGCATCCTGCTCCGAAAAATCCCCGTAATTACCCGCCTGCAGCTTTTCTTCAATGGCAGCGGCTTCCGCTTTGATGCTGTTCTCACACTTCACATAATAGTCGCCCACAAAATGATCACCTTTGATTCCGGTGGACGCCGGTGTTTCGCCGTTGCCGAACAGTTTCCAGGCGATCATGCTTTTGCAGATGTGAATGCCGCGGTCGTTGACGATGCAGCTCTTCATCACTTCATTGCCGGTGGCTTTTAGGATCTCGGCCACACTCCATCCCAGGAAGTTATTCCGCAGGTGCCCAAGGTGCAGGGGCTTGTTGGTGTTGGGAGAGGAGTATTCTACCATTATTTTTTTACCGCCGGTGAGCCTTCCAATGCTTTGCTGGTTATAATTTTCTCCTAAAAACTGTATGAAGCGGGCATCGGCAAGGGTCAGGTTTAAAAACCCTTTGATGACATTGAAAGCAGTGAAAACCTCCGGTTGCGCTGCCACCAGGTGACTTCCCAGTTCTTCGCCCAGTTGCTCGGGTGCTTTGCGCAATTGTTTGACCAGGGTAAATAGCACAATGGTATAATCACCTTCAAACTCGGGTTTTGTTTGGTTGATTGTGATTTCAGCCGTTGTGACGGTCACACCAAACTTTTCTTGTATCGCTTGTACTGCAGCTTCTTTTATCGTAGCAACCAGGCTCATTCTTTTTTCTTTTGGGCTGCAATTTAGGCAAACTGTGTTTTTGGCCTTTTTTTTAACCACTCTTAACGCGTTCAAAAGCAACTGAAAAGCCAAAGCTCCGTAAATTCGCTTTCTTATGCGTAAGGTTCACAACAGGGTGAGGGAAATCATTTTTTCCGTACTGGATATCTTTTATCCGCTGTTCAAACGCTTTATGCCCCTGCAAACCTACCATTATGCTGCCTGCGGTGGCAGCAATACGCTGTTCAATATTTTCCTTTACCACATGTTTTACAATTTCGTGCTGCACAAGCAGGTGGTACATGTGGGCATCCTGGCCTTTAAGCCTCACGTAGCGGCTTTTATCATGGCTTTTTTTATTACGTTTCCCATTGGATTTTACCTGAGTATGTACGTGGTATTTCAAGGCTCTTACCTGCGCCGGCGCATCCAGCTGATACGCTATTTCCTGGTGGCCATGGCATGCGTTGGTCTGAACTATGTTCTGCTGAAATTCTTTATCGAAACACTGGGCTGGTACGAGCATCCCACCCTTTCACTGATCGCAACGGCGGTGATCGTGGTGCTGTTCAGCTATTTTTCGCAGCGCTTTTTCTCATTCCGTTCGGCAACCGGAAAGCCGATTGCCGCCGAAGAAAAGGTGCTGGCCACTGCTACTGCAAAGCTGAAACGCTCAACGCTAAAGGCCTAGATCAAGCTCTGAAACGTTTATACGCAATTTTCCCGAACAGGCGGTGCGCAGAAACAAATGCTGTGGCCGGGCCTCTGCACTAACCAGCCGCAGGTCGTCTACGGCACCGGAGCCACGGATGCCTTTGGTCCATTCGCGGTTGAGTGACTGGTTGAGCGCCTGCCGCGCCGTGTCAAAATAATTTCTTAGCGGAATACTGGATGCCTTTTTCAATTCTCCTTCGATTTTATTGGCAAAAAGCCATTTGGCACCTTTCAGCAGCAGGTTCTTTGTCTGCAGATCATAGTCCAGGTCCTGTACTTCCAGGGTTTGCGTTTCCGTATGGTAAGCGGGCTTCCCAATAAAGAATGCCGTGCCGTTGAATGACCCGGTAAAATCCACTTTGATCAGCAGGTTGCCTTCTGTATTGCCGGCAAGGGTTACTTCTTTTACCAGGATATGTTTGGCAAACAATCCTTCCGAAACATCAAACCGTTTTCCAGCCATATAGCCATTTACCACCCGGCTCAGCGAATCATAGGGCAGCGCCGCATCCAGGTAAACCGTAAAGCCGCCGGCAGGGGTGGCAGGTGTCAGATCGGGAACAGCGGTTGCAACCGTGTGAGCCTTTTCAAAGCCAACCACGGGTAATGCCGTGATGCCAATGGTTATGTTCAGGAGGTCATTGTGGGCGCTAAGGTTCTGCATGTGTAAACTTTTTGGATTGAGTGAAAAGGTACCGATCCCGGGAATTGGATA
Organism: Flavisolibacter sp.; assembly: GCA_035998945.1. GTDB lineage: Bacteria > Bacteroidota > Bacteroidia > Chitinophagales > Chitinophagaceae > Flavisolibacter. The sequence continues at coordinate 143,328 of DASYHD010000038.1, forward strand.
CGGTTCTCTGAGCAAGTTCCAGGCCTGCTGCAGGTAGGGCTGCAAGCTAAGGTGGCCAAATGAATCTTCCATTGCCTTGCGGGAAAGATCCAGTTCTTTTTTGAGACCGTCCAGGATATCCTTTGTTACGTCCTGTCCCCAAAAGCAAACTTCGCATTTGTCATGCGCAACGGGCTCTTTCCGGGTGATCTTTGTTTGCAAAACGTAATCGGGCCGAAGGTGGAAAACACTGCTAAAACTGATGGTAATTTTTCGCTCCGGTTCATCAACGCCGCAGGTGCAGGAAGGTGTCCAGGGCGAAAGCACGGTGCTGCCGCTGCACAAGCGGGTTGAACCGGCAATCCTGTAAAAACCGGTAAAGGAAAGATCCATCGTTGTGCCCTGCATGCGCATACGCAGCGGGCTGCGTCGGAAATGATATTTATACCGCGTCGCACAATTTGCCTGCACCCAGCCTTCCGGGTAGTTGGGAGAAGTAAATACCGTATCCACATTTTGTTCTGCCAACCGATAGATAGGTTTCAGGTTGACCTGGATCGGGATGTCGATGCGGGAAAGCGGCATGGAATCAGTGGCTGTTTTTTGCGCATATACTGTATGCGAGAAGAGCAGGGTGGTGCACAACAGAAGTTTGGCGGGCAGCATGTGATGCATTTGCGGTCAAGATAACGCCAAAACAAGCCCGGACAGGATGGAAGAAACGTTAAACACTTCATGTCGCCGTTCTGCCGGTTCATACAGGCTTGCTAGGTAAACAACCTGATTTGTTATAAGTTTACAGCACCAAGACAACGCGATGAAAGCCTTTAACCTGACCGTCATTTCCCTGTTCTGTTTTTTTCTTTCCGCACGTTCGCAAGAAGGGGGACTTTTCACCCTTTACGGCACACAACTGGTAAACGACTCAGCCCTGCAGATGCTGAGTTTCAATCCTGCTCTGTTCAGACCCGTAGCTTCCGTACAGGGCTTTGCCAGGCGTAACGTTTCCGGCAAGATCGTGTTGCATACTACTAAAAAAGGGAAGGCTTTAGACGTTTATTTTTTCCCAGGTACCAGCAATAAAAAAGCACTGGTGATTGGCGGCATGCACGGCTCCGAGCTTTCGTCTATTGAGGTGGCCCGGTCACTGATTAAAAAACTTTCATTGGGGGAAAAACCTTACTACAACGTGGTGATTGTGCCCACCCTTTTTCCTGACAATGCGGAGGAGGCGACCCGGGAAAAGAAGAACCGCGTTGTGGCCAATACGGGCCGCTACACCGACGAACACGCTGCTGATCCCAACCGGCAAATGCCACCGCTGGGAAAACCATTTCGGGAAGAGACACCCCTTGATGCCATGAACCGCGCCATTGAAGGCGAGAACGCCGCGCTGCTGCAACTGCTGCAAACGTATAAGCCTGACCGTTTGATCAGCATCCATGCCATTAAAGATAAAAGCAGGGCCGGTGTATTTGCCGATCCCCGCACCGATTGCATGGGCAATGCATTAGGTTATGATTCCGATAAAGCATTGGCAATACTGATGGCGCAGCGCATCCAGGAATTGGGTGGTGTGTGTCCCGGCAATAATCTTCAAACAGATCCCACAGCCTTGTATTATCTCGATCCGCCTGTAGCCGCCGAGGGGCAAAAGCAGGAGCGGAGTTTTGATGGTTCGAAAGGTACCGGCAGGGGCATCGGCGTTTCTTTGGGAAGCTGGAGCAGCACGGCCGTGTGTGATGCGGATGAAGCCCTAAGCCGTAAGGCCATCCGCACATTTACGATGGAATTCCCGGGTTACCTCCGCCCGGCGGAATACAGTACGGAAGCCGACCGCAAGCGGGTGGAAAAGCTGGTGCAGGTTTATGCAAGATCCATTCATGATTACTTTCTGCAAGCCTATTTTGTAGAAGAGGAAGCAACAAACAGCACCCGTTTTCTCTCCACTGAATAGGACAGGCAAGTAATGGGTTGGAATTTTTCATGCAGTAGCAAACCATCCAACCGGTCAGCCTGAAATTTTCTACGCGTTTCATTCTTCACGAATCTCAATATATAAGTAGCGTAGCGTTGACAAATAATTGAGGCCACATCACTATACATTCCTACGTAGTACATACGCTTACCATCCTTCTCGAAGTAGTTATATATTCATCGCAGGCCTTATCAATTACCGTCTACTGCTTACTGCTTACTCACTGCTTATCGATTCGCCGGGTTCTTCCATCCTTTACCTAACCGCTCCACGGTTTCCTTCACCCTGCCGGCCCTGGTTTCTTCCCGTTTGGCAGACACGACCCATTCCAGGTATTCTTTTTTATTGGTAAACGAAAGGGATTCAAAGAATGCTTTTTCTCTTTTTGCTCCGTTGAGGGCAGCCGCAAGATCGTCGGGAAGAAAGACAAGTTTCTTTACAGGATCGATATATTGAAACACCGGCCGCTCTTTCGGGCTGGCCACTTTCTTTTTATCTTTTTCTGTTTTCAATCGCAGGGCAAAAGCCGACCAGGTTTCGTTAAAGGAGATGAGGACGAGGAACTGGATATTGCTATGCATGTGCAGCTTTTCCCAGCTCGTATCGCGGGTGAGGTCTGTTTGTATCCCGGAGGTTCCCTTGGGAAAATACGTCCAGAGAAGTACATCTTCTTGCAGCAGGTTGAGCACACCGTCTACTTCTTCCTCCATCTGTGCCGCCGTTTTTACAAACCAGTGTACCTGGTTATAGTTTTTGGCTTTGTTGGAGATGTTGACACCTTTTGGCAGGTCGCCGATGGTCGTTGCAAACTCGTTGGGTGCATGGAGGGTAAGCAGTGTAGCTCCTTCCTTAATCTTCAGCTTTTGGGCAAGAGCGGTGGCCATTCGTTTGTTTTTTTTTACACGGCGTAAATTAGGGAAGAATCCAATCAACTATCTGCAAGCAATAGGGATAACATTCGGCATGCTATGCTTACTAAGCGTTGGTCCCGTCGCCGCACTCCTTGCCAAGCGCTTATCTTCGCGGCATGAGCGAGACGATTTATTCCTATGAACAACTTTTTCAATTTACGAAGGCTGTTTTTTTAGCCATGGGATCCGGCCAGGAGGATGCAGAACTGGCCACCAGGGTATTGTTATCGGCAGATATCCGCGGCATCGATTCACACGGCATTGCCCGCCTGAGTGGCTATGTGCGCCTGTGGGAAGCCGGCAGGATCAATGCAACGCCACAACTCAAGATCCTGCACGAAACACCTTCCACGGCAACCGTAGACGGTGACAGCGGCCTAGGGCTGGTGGTGGCTCCTAAGGCCATGCAGATTGCCATCGACAAGGCAAAAGCGGTGGGCACCGGTTGGGTGAGTGTGCAGGGCAGCAATCATTTCGGTATTGCCGGTTACCATGCTATGATGGCCCTTGAAGAAGACATGATCGGCATCTGCATGACCAATGCCAGTCCGCTGGTGGCACCTACGTTTTCGGTTGAACGGTTACTGGGAACCAACCCCATTTGCGTGGCCATTCCCGCCGGTACCGAACCGCCTTTTGTTGCGGACCTGGCCACCACCACCGCCGCCAATGGCAAGCTGGAAATTTTACAGCGCAAGAATACAGAAGCACCAACAGGATGGATCCAGGATAAGGATGGTTTTGCTTCTACCAACCCGCATGAACTGAAAAGTGGCGGTGCCCTGCTGCCCCTGGGTGGCGACCGTGAACACGGCAGTCACAAAGGCTATGCCCTGGGAGCGGTGGTTGATATCTTTTCCGCCGTCTTGAGCGGTGCCAATTACGGCCCCTGGGTGCCGCCGTTTCCCGCTTATGTTCCCATGCCCCAAGGGATGCCGGGAAAGGGCATCGGGCATTTCTTTGGCGCCCTGCGGGTAGATGCCTTTCGGCCGGCGGCAGATTTCAAGCAACACATGGACAACTGGATCCAGCGTTTCCGCTCCGCTAAAACCGCTGGCGACCATGAAAAAGTATTGATACCCGGCGACCCGGAACGAGAGATGGAAAAACAACGGAAAGCATCCGGCATTCCGCTGCTGGAGCCTGTCGTGCAAGACCTGGCAGCCGTTTCGCAGAAATTTCATTTACCCGCATTGGCAGCCCTGCAGGACGCCACGTAAGTTGTTGGCCGTCGTACAAGGCTTCAAAAATGGGAACGCAATTTCGGCGAGCCAGGCCGTAAATTCGCCCGGCAAAAATAAAACGCATCGGAAAAACATATGCAAAACGCAACAGGAAACCAAAACCGGAATACTACAGTCAACAGGTCGATCAAAGTGATGAAGTTTGGTGGCACCTCGGTAGGCAAACCCCATCGGATGCATGAAGTAGCGGCCCTGATCACAAAAGACAAGGAAGAAAAAATTGTTGTGCTCAGTGCCGTTTCGGGCACCACCAACAGCCTGGTGGAGATCGGCAATTTCCTGGCCGCAGGCAACAAGGTGGGCGCCAAGGAAAAGATCGATGCCCTGGAAGCGCAATACCAGGCTTTCATCAAAGAACTGGTAAGCACACCCGAAGCCTTGCAAAAAGCCGGGGACGTATTGCGGGAACATTTTGAGTTTCTCAATATCATTCTGCGTATCTCGTACAACGAAGCGCTCAACAAAGACATCCTTGCGCAGGGAGAGCTGCTCTCCACAAAACTGTTCAGCATCTACCTGGCTGAAAAAGGCATTGATCATGCCCTGCTTCCGGCGCTGGATTTTATGAGTATTGACCAGAACGACGAGCCCCAGGTGGATACCATCCGCGAAAAACTTTCTGCCATCCTTTCGCAGCAAAAGGGCAAAACGCTTTTTATTACCCAGGGGTATATCTGTCGCAATGCAAGGGGAGAAGTGGACAACCTCAAACGCGGCGGCAGTGACTACAGCGCTTCGTTGATCGCCGCTGCCGCAAATGCATCCGTTTGCGAGATCTGGACAGATATCAGCGGCATGCACAACAACGATCCACGTATCGTGGATAAAACCATTCCCATCGATCAGCTGAGTTTTGATGAAGCGGCGGAGTTGGCCTATTTCGGTGCCAAGATCCTGCACCCGGCTTCCATCTGGCCTGCACAGCAATACAAGATCCCTGTAAAGCTGCTCAACACCATGGAGCCTGAAGCAAAGGGAACAAGCATTGTGGAGGCAGCAGCCTCCGTTGGTGTTAAAGCTGTTGCCGCAAAAGACGGGATAACTGCCATCAATATCAAGAGTAGCCGTATGTTGCTGGCATATGGTTTCCTGCGCAAGGTTTTCGAGGTGTTTGAAAAATACCGCACACCTATCGATATGATCACCACTTCCGAGGTGGCGGTGTCCGTGACCATCGACAATGATGCGGCGCTGAACGAGATCATCCGGGAACTGGAAAGCTTCAGCAGTGTGAGTGTTGACAGGGGCCAGACCATTATCTCGATCGTCGGGAACAGGATCGCCGATCAGCCGCATACCTTGAAAAATGTATTCGAGAGCTTGCAGCACATTGATGTGCGGATGGTATCGTATGGTGGCAGTGCACATAATATTTCCCTGCTGGTGGCAGCCGGTGATAAAAAAGAGGTGTTGCAGGGGTTGAATGCAGGGTTGTTTGGATTGTAAAAAACAACTATGCCTAAGGGTGAGTTGACCAGGTACAAACACCTACTTGTTTTCTGTATATTTTTTAGCCTCCATCAATCCTTTGATGGAGGCTTTTTAGCTAGTGAGATCTTAGGTATTGTCCTATATAACTTTTCTCTCAAAGTCCGAAGGGCTGCAATATGAATAGCACCGGGTGAAACCCTATAAAAAATGCACAATCATATATGGGTATCTCTGAGGGAGTTCAATTGTTATGTTACGGGCTTTCGAACAGTGATCCAGCTTCTGTTCCTGTTTATGCTGAGCGAGTTGATGCATCGCAAGCTTCAACATTGGTGAATTCTACGGAAGAGGGTCCATTCTTAACGTCACTCATTAGCCTGTCTGCTACAGTGTTGACTCTGGCTTATAATCCCGGGGAATGAGGAATCTGTGAGATGTACTTTAGACAGCTTTCGATTAGTGGCCTGTTTTCTTTGGTATGTTTTCTGCTTTTTGCCTTGACGCAAAAAGCAGAGCAAAAAGGTCAAGGCTGCCGCCATTGCTCCGCAGGCGCAGCCGGGCCGGCGCACAAGAGGCAAGTATCATAGGTTGCTCTTTTCTTCTTTTCTGCAGTCATTCTTTCTATTTATCTTCTTCACTACAGGTAATTAGAGGCGCTACTTTCTTAGCGGCTGATAAGGTTAGAGCCTGCAGGCGCTTTATTGCGCCAGGCTGTCTTTACAGCAAAGAGAAGCATTAGCCCATGCGCAATAAGGCGCCGGACCAGCGGGTGAGGGAAAGAGAAAGGAGAGTCGTGGTTGTGATAGTGACTAGGGAAAAAGTTATAGTTAGTGATTTGTGAAATGTAAATGAAGAAAAGGTGCTTCTGCATGTAGACTTTTGTTGATAAAATAGTCATCAAAGGCAGTCTATCATAATCATGAAAAGGAAAGGCTAAAGGTGGTTTACCGCACTAAATAACATTCCGGACGCACAAGTGTGCGATGCAACAGAAGAATGCGCAATGATCCTACTGGCTGGTGACAAGAAGATCGTTATTGAACCCCAGCGGGGTTCCCTTTCATCTTTCATCATCTTTCACCGGGTGGCACCCGGCGCTATTCACATGGAAGCCCTTCGGGCTTGGGTGAGAGAAGAAAGCAGTAGTCATTAGCTGAAACAAAAGAAAAGCCTCTGCCAAAAATGGGACAGAGGCTTTAAACGTATCGTGCAAAATGGGTCTGTGCGGTTGGTGGCCTTCCTATACCAGGGAAGGTCGGGATAGGAGCCGGAGGCTGCCCTTAAATCACCAGCAACGCATCGCCATAACTGAAGAACCGGTACTTATCCTTGATGGCTTTTTTGTAGGCTTCCATTGTGAGCTCATATCCGGCAAAAGCACAGGTCATGATCAGCAGGCTGGTTTTCGGCAGGTGAAAATTCGTCACCAGCGAATCGGCAATGCTGAAATCATACGGCGGGTGGATGAAAATATTTGTCCAGCCTTCGGAAGGCTTCAATAAACCTTGGGCCGTTACCGAACTTTCCAGGGCACGCATGGTGGTGGTGCCAATGGAACAAATGCGGCGTCCGCCTTCTTTGGCTTTGTTCACCACTTTAGAAGAGCCGTCATCAATCCGGTAGTATTCCGCATCCATTTTGTGTTTGCTCAGGTCTTCCACCTCGATCGGGCGAAACGTACCCAGGCCCGTGTGCAGCGTCACCTCGGAAAAGCGGATGCCTTTGATCTCGCAACGCTTGATCAGTTCACGGCTGAAGTGCAGACCGGCCGTTGGCGCAGCTACCGCACCTTCGTGCTTGGCATAAACGGTCTGATAACGTTCGCGGTCTTCCTCATCGGGCTTGCGCTTGATGTATTTGGGCAGGGGCGTTTCGCCGTATTTATCCAGCACCTGGCGGAACTCTTCATCACTTCCTTCGAAAAGAAACTTGATGGTACGGCCACGACTGGTGGTGTTGTCGATCACCTCGGCAACCAGTTCTTCCGTGTCGCCAAAGTATAATTTGTTGCCCACGCGAATCTTTCTTGCGGGATCAACAATCACATCCCACAGGCGGTGCTCTTTGTTCAGTTCACGCAACAGGAATACCTCAATTTTGGCACCGGTCTTTTCTTTGCGGCCATACATGCGGGCAGCAAATACACGGGTATTGTTGACAACAAATACATCCTTGTCGTCGAAATAGTCGAGAATATCGCGAAAATGTCTGTTTTCCATTTCTCCCGTTTTGCGGTTTACCACCATCATACGGGCATCTTCACGTTTTTTAGCAGGATGTTGGGCGATCAGGTTGAGTGGCAGGTCGAACTTAAACTGTGAAAGCTTCATGGGCTTAATTTCATAAATTTTAGGCCAACTGACACAATCCGGAGAGCGGAGGGATGGGTTCTGTTCCAATCCCGGTCTTACGGCACCGAGGTTGGTCAATTCGCATATAAAAGCCGCAAAAGTAAGGGGATTTTGATTTGCAGCGGAGATTTTTTTCCTGCCCTGCTTTGTAACGAGCTGCTTTGTCTTATCTTCATCGGGTGAATTTTCAAGTTACCTGTTTATGAAAAACCTGCTTTGTGCCTGTGCGTTTGCGCTTCTTACCCTTGCTGCGGCTTCTCAATCCACCAAATTAAAAGCGGACAAATACCCGAGTCTCCTGTGGGAGATCAGCGGGAAGGGAATGCAAAAACCTTCTTACCTCTTTGGCACCATGCATGTCAGCAACAAAATGGTTTTTCATCTTTCCGATTCGTTTTACCTCGGGATCAAAAATGCGCAGGTGGTGGCCCTGGAAACAAACCCCGGTAACTGGCAGGAAGATTTTTCAAAGTACGACCTGGAAGGCGAGACCATGCGGTACAACCTCGGTCGGTATTTTGGCAGGGGGTATGGCAGTACACCACAGGATTATCTTACCATCAACACCCTGCAGTTGCACCCCTTTGAAAAATGGATGGAGGTGGCGCTGTACAGCAGCCCGGCCATCATCAACAGTTTTTTATACCGCAACAATTCGGAAAGCGGGAGCGATTTTGAAGAAGACACCTACCTCGATCTTCATATCTACCAGGCCGGTCGCAAACTGGGAAAAAAAGTATGCGGTGTGGAAGATTTTCATGGCAGCATGAAACTGGTCCGGGAAGCCTATGCTGATGCGGCGAAGGAAAAGAAAAGGTCCCGCAGCTTCGATCACGACGATGAGTTTTCGTATGCCCGCATGGAAGAAGCGTATCGTACCGGCAACCTCGACCTGCTGGATACCATCAACAAAGTCAACAGCCAGTCGGAAGCATTTGACGAAAAGTTTTTGTACAAACGAAACGATATCCAGGCAGCTTCAATCGATTCGATCCTGAAAACCGGTGCCACCCTTTTTGCCGGTGTGGGAGCCGCCCACCTTCCCGGTGAGCGGGGTGTGATCGAGATCCTGCGCAGGGGGGGCTACAAACTACGGCCTATCCGTATGAAGGAACGCGACAGCCAGCACAAAGAAAGCATTGAGCGCATCCGGGTGCCGGTGCAGTTTTCGAAGCAAACCGCCGAAGATGGTTTTTATACCGTAAAGGTGCCGGGTAAATTATACAGCTTTGGCCGTACCGGCGGTGCGCTGGACATGAAGCAGTTTGCCGACATGACCAACGGCAGTTATTACATGGTCACCCGCATTGCCACCAATGCAGCCATCCTTGGCCTTTCGGAAGCCCAGGTGCAGCGCAAACTGGACAGCATCCTGTACGAGAATGTTCCCGGGAAGATCCTTTCCAAAAAAAGCATCATTCGCAACGGTTACCGCGGTTACGACATAGCCAACCGTACCCGCCGCGGCGATCATCAGCGCTATCATATTTTCATCACGCCCTTTGAAGTGCTGGTGTTTAAAATGAGTGGAAACGGGGAATATGTGCGGTTGGGAACCGAAGCCGAACAGTTTTTCAGTTCGATCCAGCTTGCTGAACAAAAGCCCGACTGGAAGCTGTGGAGCCCTTCCTACGGAGGCTTTGAAGCGTCCTTTCCGCATCCGCCGATCGTCTTGAACAACGGCAACCGAATCTATGCTGCCTATGATAAGGTCAATGAGACAACCGTGGAAGTGGTGCGTACCGATATCCACAACTACGATTTTGCAGAGGAAGATTCGTTTGACCTTTCCCTGATGGAAGAAAGTTTTGCCGCTTCGGAAAGCATTGCAAGGGCCCTTTCCAAACAGTGGACAAAACAGGGGGGGTACAAAGCACTGGATGCCCATTACCGTTATAAGGACAGCTCTGTTGCGCTGGTGCGCTTCCTGGTGCAGGGCCCGCACTATTATACCCTCATTGCCCACGCCAAAACAGAGAACCGCTGGATGGCCAACTTCCTGCGTACGTTTGCCCGTAAGCCCTTTGTTTACGGCGAGGCCCAACCGTATACGGACACATTACTGAAATATAGCGTGTCTTCACCCGTAGCCCTTGAAAGGGAAAAAAAGCTGGTGATGTACCCCGAAGAAGCATATTATACCGAATCGGCCGATGACAGTCTGATCAACAATGGCACCTTCCTGAGCCGGATTGTGGAAAGTGATTCCACCGGCGAAAAGATCTACGTTTCATTCTATCAACATTCGCCCTATTACCATAAAAAAGAGGATGACGACAATGAGGACGATTTTGGCAAGGAGTGGATCCTTCGCTGGCAGAAAAAGGATACCCTTGCCAATGGTTTGGAAGTACGCGAATACGAGCTGGGGCAATCAACCAGCAGCCGCGTGTTGCGGGGAAAAGAGATCGGCAGGGATGGGATGGGTTATAAGCTGCTGACACAGGCCGATACCGTGTCGGCGCCCAGTGCCTTTATTACCCGTTTTTTCAGCAGCTTTTCGCCCCTGGAAACCTTCCGGGATGTGGATGTCAGCAAGAAAAAAACAGACCTTTTTTTCCAGCAGTTCTTCAGCACCGATACGGTCCAGCACCGGAGAGCGGTGAAGAATATTTTTTCTGTCAGGATGGATGCATCCGATTTCCCCCAATTAAAAAAGAGCATCGAATCGCTGAACTGGCATGAAAAGGCTTACCTGGAAACCAAAAAAAGCCTTATCAGCCGGCTGGCCTCCATACCATCAAACGAAGCGGCTGATTACCTTAAAACCCTTTATTTCTCGGCCGGTGATACGGTGGAACTGCAGTTCACGGCGCTGGAAACCCTGTTGCGGCAGCGTACCGCTTATGCCTATTCGCTGTTCGGGCAGATCATGCAAAACGATCCGCCGGTGCTCGAGTTTTCCGGCAGCAATACGGGGTACAGTGCGGGCAATAACCGTGGTTACGACTGGCGCAGCATGGAAGCCAGTGACGAGGATATTGCCAATGGCGCCTTTATCGACAACCTGACCGACAGCCTGCAGCTTACTGCCGGCATTTTCCCGGCCCTGCTTCCGCTGATGGATATCGACGATTACGAAAGGCCTGTTGTGGCGCTGATGGGTAAGCTGGTGGACAGCAGCCTGGTTGCTCCCAAAACCTATGCAGCCTACCTGCCCAAATTCCTGCTGGAAACCAAACAGGCCCTGAAAAAACAGATTATCCGCGAAAAGAACAGGGCCATTGAAAAGCTGAAAAAAGACGAGGAAACGGAAACGTATAACCGCTATGACAGGGAAGAGGAAGATTTTGGCAATTACAAGCTGAGTCTTTATGCCACGCTGATCCTGCCGTTCCGCGACCAGTCGCCGCAGGTAATGCCCATCCTGCAGCAGCTCCTGCAAAGCCGCGATAAAAAGCTGAAGTATAATACAGCGATGCTCCTGCTGCGGAACAACCTGGCCATTCCTGATACCCTGCTGACCTATTTCGCTTCGCTGGATGAATTCCGGTACCGGTTGTATGGCGACCTGGCGAAGCTGGGAAAAGTGGACAAGTTTCCAAAGGCCTATAAAAGCCAGCAGCTGCATGCGCAAAGCCGCCTGGTAGCCTATAAAACCTACGGGAAACCAGATACCCTTGTATACCTCGAGAAAGTTCCCGTCCGGCACAAAGACATCGATGGTGTTGTTTATTTCTTCAAATACAAAGAGAAAAAAGACGACAATACCTGGAAACTGGCCACGGCCGGTTTGTATGCCAAAGACAGTACCGTTCTGGTGCTGCCCGGAGCGGAGGATGATGACGAAGGTGAGCTGGATTTTACCCGGCTTACCGGCACCAAACTTTCTGCGGAAACAACGGTAAGGGAACAGGTGGAGAAGATGGTGAAAAAGCTACTCTACAGCCGCCGCAACAGTGCCGTACAGTTCTATGAAGAAGAGGACCGGTACAGTGATGTGGACGTGGTGAGGGGCCGGTACTGATCCTGATCGTACCAAAAAAGGATGGGCGCCCGCTAAAGCATCACCTTCCACTCATACTTTGTATCTCCCTGCAGCTTGCATTTTATCATTTGGATCGTTGTCCCGAATGCATGTCAGCACTTGCCAATTGTCTATTGCCTACTGCCCAAAAACTTTCGGTATAGCCGCCAGTAACGTTTTCGTATACCCGTTCTTTGGATGGTTGTAAATTTCATCGGCCGGGCCGCTTTCTACTATCGAACCGGCCTTCATTACCATGATCCTGTCGCACATATAGTGCACCACCGAAAGGTCGTGGGAAATAAAAAGCAGGGTCAGTCCCAGGTCCCGTTTCAGGTCGTTCAGCAGGTTGAGCACCTGCGCCTGCACACTGACATCCAGTGCCGATACCGATTCGTCGCAAACAATAAAAGAAGGATCGAGGGAGAGGGCCCGGGCAATCACGATCCGCTGCCGCTGTCCACCCGAAAACTCGTGGGGGTAGCGGTTCATCATTGAAGGGGAGAGGCTAACTTTATCGAGCAGTTGCGCCACTTTTTTCCGCCGTGCGGCCGCCGAATTTTCCAGTCCTGCCACCAGCATCGGTTCGGCAATGGCATCACCGATGGTGAGCCTCGGATTTAAGGAGGAATAGGGATCCTGGAAAATAAGCTGCACTTCTTTGCGCAGGCGTTTTATGGCTGCTTTCGGTAAGCGGGTAATATCCGTTCCGTTGTAAAGGATCTGTCCCGATGTTGGTTCGATGAGTCGCAGCAGGGTTCGTCCCAGGGTTGTTTTGCCGCAACCGCTTTCGCCCACCAACCCAAGGGTTTCATTCCTGTATATGGAAAAGCTCACCCTGTCTACCGCCGTCACAAAACTTTTTGGCTTGCCAAACAGCGTTGCCTGGTTCGGAAACTTTACGGATAGTTCCCTCACGTCAATGACAAGCTCTTGCTCCCTTTCCCCTTTTCTTTCCTTACCCGCTGCTGTTCCTGATTCCAGTTGGCGGCTTGCCACTCCTGCCTCCTGTGTTCTGCCTCCTGTCTCCTCCAAATAATCGGCTACGACCGGCAGCCGTTCCCCCTTCGGGTGCAGCGCCGGCCGGCAGGCAATCAGTGCTTTTGTGTAAGGGTGCTGCGCCTCGCGAAAGATGGCCTCCACCGTGCCCGTTTCCACCAGGGCTCCCTTGTAAAGAATCGCCACCCGGTCGGCGATCGCGGCCACTACACCCAGGTCGTGGGTGATAAAGATGACTCCCATGTCCTGTTCCCTTTGCAGCTCCCTGATCAGTTCCAGGATCGAGTTTTGCACCGTCACATCCAGGGCGGTGGTGGGCTCGTCGCAGATCAGCAGCGAGGGCTCACAACAGAGCGCCATGGCGATCATGACCCGTTGTTTCTGGCCTCCGCTCAACTGGTGGGGGTAGCGGTGCATCATTTTTTCCGGTGTGGGCAGCTTTACTTTTTCAAACCAGGTGATGGCCTGCCTGCGGGCTTCCTCCTTCGAAAGCTTTTTGTGTACGAGCAGCGCCTCCACCACCTGCTGGCCGCAGGTGATCACCGGGTTCAGGGAGGTCATGGGCTCCTGGAAGATCATGGCAATGCTGGCGCCCCGAATCCGTTGCATCTGGGGCAGTGAAAGCTGCAGGAGATCTACCGTTTTTCCTTCTGCCCCGGTAAAAAGCATGCGTCCCGAGGGATAGTGTGCCGGCGGTTGCGGCAGGAGCTGCAAGAGGGATAAAGACGTGACCGATTTTCCCGAGCCGCTTTCGCCCACCAGGGCAACAATCTCCCCCCGGTTGACGGACAGGTTCAGGCCATTCACCGCACGGGTGGCGCCGGCTTCCGTCTGGAATTCGATGCTTAGGTTTTCGATCTGCAGCAGGGGCTCCATGGGTCAGGGGCAGGGTTTATCCAGCACCCGGATGGCGAGTTCTTTTGCTGGTTTGGGGTAATAGGCCAAACAAACGGCGCATTGGTCGTCTTTTTCGGCCAGGGTAAAATAAAATTCCTGTCCTTCCCGGATGGAATCAGGGAAACTGCAGGGGCTTCCGAGGGCAAATACGTTTTGGTAGTTTTTCCCGGTGCTCTCATCCGTCCAGGAGGATTCAATGCGGGATGTGTCCAGCTTTCCTTCCAGGACAGTGATCGTGTAATTGGCGCAGAGGCCCTTGATCTCCAGCCGGCCTTTGTAGCAAGAGGAGGCAGCAGGCGGGCGGTTGCACTGCTGAAACAGGGCGGCCACCGCAAGCAAAATAAAACCAACAGTCTTCATACGAAACGATGTTCCATTTATTCCATAAAAAAATTAGCTTCCTTATTCACCACTCACCTCTCAAAAACGTAAGTGCCTTACCGTTAGCCCGTTGTTGATCAGTTGTTTTAGCGAGTCGATACCGATCTTGAGGTGACGCTCGACATATTTTTCGGTCACCTTCCGGTCGCTTTCTTCGGTTTTTACACCTTCGGGGGTCATGGGCTGGTCGCTCACCAGGAGCAGGGCGCCGGTGGGAATCTTATTGGCGAATCCCACCATAAAGATGGTGGCCGTTTCCATATCAATGGCATAAGCCCTGACCTTTTGCAGGTAAGCCTTGAATTCTTCATCGTGTTCCCACACCCTGCGGTTGGTGGTATACACGGTTCCGGTCCAGTAGTCCACTTCGTAATCACGGATGGTGGTGGAGATGGCTTTCTGGAGGGCGAAGGCCGGCATGGCCGGTACTTCCTTGGGGAAATAATCATCGGAGGTACCCTCCCCGCGGATAGCTGCAATGGGCAGGATCAGGTCACCGATCTTGTTGCGTTTTTTCAGTCCACCGCATTTTCCCAGGAAAAGCACGGCTTCGGGTTCTATGGCCGAAAGAAGGTCCATCACCGTAGCGGCGGTAGGACTTCCCATGCCAAAATTGATAATGCTGATGCCATCGGCCGTGGCACATTGCATGGGCTTGTCCAGCCCAACCACTTCCACATTGTTGGCCTTAGCAAACATGCCAACATAATTACTGAAGTTGGTGAGCAGGATGTACTTGCCAAAACTATCCAGCGACTGCCCGGTGTATCGCGGTAACCAATTCTTTACAATTTCATCTTTCGTCTTCATGGCCACGAATTTACTCGAATTCATATGAAAGTGGATTGCGGGTAGGAGTAAGGGGGCAGTGAAGAATTAATAATTAATAATTAATAATTCAGAATTAATCATCTGGGCGTGGGTACGGATTTACCTGGCTGCGCCATATTCATGAGATCTATTCCTATGGGCATTCGTGTGAAAATTCCATCCAATCAAAAGCATGAATTCCCTAGGTTTGGCGCATGATCACCATCCCGTTTCCGGCGCCCTCTTTCAAGATTCAAAAAAGGGGAGACCGGCAATATATTTTTGATGCGAACCGTAAGCTGTGGGTTCTCCTGACGGAAGAAGAATGGGTGCGGCAAAATTTTGTTGCCTACCTGGTGGAGGTACTGCACTATCCAAAGGAAACCATTGCCATTGAAAAAGAGATACGGGTAAACGGTTTAAAAAAACGTTTTGATCTTTTGGTGTATGATGCGGAGCACCAGCCCTGGATGATGATCGAATGCAAAGCACCGGCGGTGGCGCTGAGCGAGGCTGTTTTGCAGCAGTTGCTCCGTTACCATATGGCCCTGCCGGTGAAATGGTTGCTTATTACGAATGGGGAGGTTACTACCGGGTGGCGGAAGGAAGGAAACGGGCTTGTTTTGCTGGAGGGGTTGCCGGGGTGGGGGGAATAGGCTAGGGGGCGTGCCTGTTTCCGTGATATGTTTTTAGTGTCTTTTGATGTAAGAAAGCAAGAATGGTGTGGATGCTTATTGGGTGGCGACCTGACTGGGATTTTTTGCCATCCAGCGATCGTAGATCTACGCGAATTTCATACACTCTCTATGCTTTCACTATGCTTCTGCTATGCTTTTGCTATGGGGCTGGTGGGCTGGCTGTCTTGTTCTAAAATAGCTATACAGGTGGGATTGTGCCATGGATCTGTTTTGTGGGTAGGAATAAGTTATGTTTTCCACTTTTGCCATTGCCGCAAAAGTGGAGCAAAAAGGCTAGGCAAAAACAAATGCTCCGCTGTTTTTGCCCCGCCGGCGCACAACAGGCCATTTCTCCTGAATACAGTCATTCCTTTCGTGATCGGTTTTTCTTTTTGAGTAGTCTTCACTCCTGCTTGCCAGTTGCCGTGGAGGCAGTCGGCTGAAGGGGCAGCAAGCGTTAGGCGCTGTATGGCGCCTGTGACAGCTACGGTCTTTTCCTTAGGGGCGGGTGGCGCCATAAGGCGCTGGAGGGGTGGGATTTCGGTAGCGATGAGTTGAGGTTAAGGTTTAGGTTGAGGTTGAGGTTGAGAGGAGGGTTATTAGGTTATTGGGTTATTAAGTTATAGGGTTAGTGGGTGCGTTGGAAGAATGCTCTGAAGGTGCAGCGTGTTGATAGAACAGATTTAATGAATGTGGAAAGGGATCCGGAGGTGCCGCGTGTTGCGTATGGGGTGAGTGGTGAGTGGTGAGTGGTGAGTGGTCAATGGTGAGTGGTGAATAGAGAAATGATTCCTATTCAGAAGGATTTTACCTGAAGCGGAAGCACTTGTCGTGCTAAAAGGCAAACTATCCCTCACGGGAGGGGTGAAGAATAGCAATAACCTATCAGGAGCGGACAGGGCGGAGTTGTATGGGGGAAATTGACCCGGTGAATAGTGGGTAGTAATAGAATGGTTGGACTGATATGCACGTTTTATGGTGCCGCGTGGCTGCCTGGGCAAATGAATACATCAACATGTTGAAAGGACAATGTTTTTTGTCGAAAGAAGGAATTGAATAGTATATGCCGGTGGTTATGCCTTGCCAATAGAACCGGATCTTAAGAATCAACATGGAGAGATGGAAAGGCTGATCCTGGCGGTGAAAACCTCAGGCAAGAAGGCGAAAGGAATTTCAGGATAGGTCTTATTATTGGTTAAGGGTATCTCCTTAAAAATTTTTCTCCTGGACTATGACTATTGGAAAACACTTATTATGTTTGCCACAAATCCGTAGTCTTTGTTTAATGCTTTCCCGGTATTATTCAGATCAACTCCTATTCTATGAAAAAAATTCTACTATCCTCCTTTGCCTTTTTCCTTGGCGGCTTATCTATTGCCCAGGTTCCAATTTTGTATTATGATTTTGAGTCCAATGCATCCCGCAACAGTTCGGGAGAATCGACAGTGGAAATGGCTGTCAATCCCGGCAACAGTGCGTTTACCCGCAGGGGTTCGGGTACACTGGGCTATACCGCGGGTGCGGGCAGTTTATACAGCGGCAACAACGGCCGTGCTGCGACCAGTACTCAGTGGCCGGTTTTGCAGCTGGACCCCGGTGCGGGAGCGACTAATTATTACCAGTTTACGGCCAATACCGAAGGGTTGAAAGGCCTTAGTGTTGCCTGTGACCTGGCCCGCAGCCTGACCGGGCCACAATTCATCGGGGTAACGTACAGTACCGACGGCGTGAATTTTACACCACTGACCACATCGGCGCTGTTCTCGTCCTTTACCCCTTTTACCGTTGACCTGCCTGCCAATGCTGAAAACAGGAGCCAGGTCACGATACGGCTGTACGGGTTTTTTGCGGTTTCCTCCCTTGGTGACCTGCTCATTGATAACGTCCAACTAAGGGCCACCACCTTCACGGGGGTGAAGACCCTGCCGGATCTCGACCAGGTTGGGTTGTGTATGGCTTCAGGAAAAGCCTTTACACCCACCATCACCAACCTGCATATAAGCGGTTCGGGCACCGTGGTGACGCTGAACGGAAAATTGAAACTGGCTTCTTTGCTGCAGGTGACGGAGGGTGCTGTTTTTAGTTGCGGTGCCAATGCCATGCTGATCGGAAACGGGGCTGTTATCAACATCGCTGATGACTGCGTTTTACAGATCGCTTCCAGCAATGTACAGGGAGCGCTGAAGGGAAACCTGGGAAGCAATGTTTTTATTTTGAACCCCGATGCAACGGTCGAGTACACGGGAACGGCCCCGCAGTACCTTGATGCATCGGCCGTTATGGGGAATGTTATTATCAACAACAATAAAGGCGTGGATATGTTAGGCGACGTGGTGATCAACGGTGACCTCACCCTGCAACAGGGTTCACTCGATGCCAATGCCAACACCTTAACGCTAAAAGGTGATATTGCACGGAGCAGCGGAAAACTGGATGTTTCCAAGGCAGAAATCATTTTCAGCGGAAGCACGAAACAAATAGTGGAAGCCAGCATCTTCCAGGGATCGATCAAGCGGCTGAACAGCAGCAACAGCGTTGGTGTGCGGTTCGAATCGGATCTCACGGTCAGTGAAGCCCTGGTGCTCACAGCCGGTACGCTGGAGATCGGTAACAAAAAACTTACCCTCAGCGGTGCCCTTTCACGCAACGGTATCACCGAATCCGGTACACTGGATGCTGCGGAAGGAAGCGTTGAATTGAACGGCAGTATCGCCCAGTCCCTTCCTGCCGGTGCGTTTGTCAACAACAGGGTCAAAAGCCTGCGCATCAGCAACAGCCATTCGGGTGGCGTGTCGCTGGATGGTACTGTAACCGTTACCGATGTCCTGGATTTTGGTGCCGTCAACAACAGCAAGCTGAAATCAAACGGTCACCTGGTGTTGAAATCAGATGCCAATGGCACGGCCCGTGTCGGTGACCTGACAAACGGTGGTGCGAATAACGGGAATGCCATCGAAGGTGCAGTAACCGTTGAGCGGTACAGCCCTGCCTGGAGCACCCGCCGGTACCGCCTGCTCACCTCCCCGGTTTTGAATACAACCATCAATGAAGCCTGGCAGGAAGGGACCAAATGGAACGGGACAGGTACGTTACCCGGTACTGGATACGGAACACTGATCACCGGCCAGGCACAGGGAACGGCGGCCACTGCCAACCAGAATGGCTTCGACTTCTGGACTGCCATTGCCGGAGGGCAGGCTTCCGTAAGAGTCTATGTTCCTTCTTCCTCCTCTTCCGGCGCCACCTGGCAGGGTATAACGTCTACGCTTATCCCAAATGCATTCAATAACCACGAATCTTATCTTGTGTTTATCCGCGGCGACCGTTCGGTATCTGCCGGCACCACCGCCGGTGCTGCCACCTTGCGGGGGAAAGGCAATTTAAAAACCGGGAGCTTTACCCTTCCTGTACCGGCAAAACAGAGCCATACCCTTATCGGCAATCCGTATGCAGCTCCCCTTGATTTCAAGCAGCTGTATGATGCCAACAGCACCAAGATCCAGCCCTGGTTCTGGGTCTGGCAGGCAGGTCTTGGCACGGGTACGGGTGGTTATGTGCTGGTGCGCCCTGTTTCAGCAGGCAGCAGCCTTTACGAAGCCATCCCGGGTGACGGTTCCAGATCAGCCGCCAACCGGCTGATCCACTCCGGTGAAGGCATTTTTGTTATGCCGGCTCCGGGGGTAAAGGATAATAACACCATCACCATCCAGGAGACGCATAAATCAACCGGTACACCGGCCATTTCGGTCTTCCGGGAACAGGGCCTGGATGAGGGGGCAAGGATTTATGTCAATATGCTGACAACGATTGCTGGCAACAAGGCGCTGCTGGACGGCATCATGGCAGAATACAGTGTGAACGGGAGCCAGACCGGCGTTGGTAAATCATACAATGCCACCGAAAACCTGTCGATCCTGCGGAACAGCAGCGACCTGATTGTGTCGGGTGGTCCTGTACCGGCACCTGCCGATACCTTAAAATTACGTTTATGGAATACCGTTAATAAGGAATACCAACTGGCTATCCGGAGTGAGAATTTTGCCAACGCAGGCCTGGAGCCGGTGCTGGTAGACCGCTACCTTAAAACGGAAACACCGGTCAGCTCCAATAGCGAGACGATCTTTTATCCATTTACCGTTACCGCCGATGCGGCCTCCAGGAACCAGCAGCGATTCTATATTACCTACCGGTCGAGCATAACACTGCCCCTGGTTGTATCCCATATCAGCGCCGAAGCGAAAACCGGGTCCAACGTAATTGTCCAATGGCGGGCAGCAGATGAAACCGGGATCCGGACCTACGGTGTGGAAAGATCCTTTGACGGTATCAACTTTTCGCCCATTTCAACCGTGGCTGCAAGGGCCGGAACAGGCGACCAGTCTTATTCTTACCTGGATTCGCAGGCCTCGCTCCTGAACTATTACCGTGTGAAAATGACCGGCACAACCGGGGAGGTAAACTATTCTGCCATCGTCAAAGCACAACTCCAAAAAGCCGTGGAATCCTTCACGCTTTATCCCAACCCGATCAGGGGAAGCTCGTTCAACCTGCAATGGGTCAACAAACCAAAAGGTGTGTACACGCTCACGCTTTATACCATCACCGGGCAGGTGGTGCTGACAAAAACGGTACTGCACCGGGGGGGTACCGCGGTGGAAACGATTGGTTTAACAGAGCATGTTTTGCCGGGGAATTATAAACTGGAGATCAAAAATGAGGCAGGCGGAAAAGAATTTATGAATATCAGCGTGCTGCAATAAGATGCGGTAAAAAAAGACGGCAGATCCTTTTTTGACAGATATGGTTTTTTGGGAGTAACTGCAGATGACAGTTACTCCTTTTTGTTTTGGGTGATTGTCTTGACAATCCGCTGCTTTTTCTGTTATATTTGACCTTTAATCGGTGGGGAATGAAAAAAATCAAAAGAATACTGCTGTTTTTCGCCTTCTTTTTTGTGTTGCATGCAATCACCGGTAAAACTTATGCACAATTTGGCGCTTCTGAACCTTTTGGAGGTTCCGGCACTACAGGCACTACAGAAACAACGGAAGAGCCCTATATACCGCCAACAGACCCCTGTAATGAACCACAAAATCCTGATGAGCCCCCAGTGTATTGCCCTATAGACGGCGGTTTGGCTTTCCTGCTGGTTATTGGTGCCGGGTATGGTGTGTTCATCAACCGCTCTTCTCAGAAAAAGATGATGTAAGCAATAGATCCATACAGGTTCAACCGGTACCTAGCACCCCCACTTATACTTTAATCGAATAAAGCCGGAAGTTATGGCTTGCATTTGCGGCCATTCGTGAACCCATAAAAGCAGTCTGCTATGCTTTGCCTAAGCCATGTAGAAAAATCTAAAACCATAGAAGAAAGAGCACTTCCAGCAGTTGGCGGTTACTTTTTGTTTCATTTGGTATCGATTTTTTAACTACGTTGTTTTATTGAATTGTTTCAATAAATTTTTTATATACATATTGAATATAATATTATATTTATTCCTGTGTACCTGCACTGACGCCTGCTGATTCCTGTCCCAATCATCCTTACAGAACATTCCTGCTGACCGCAAACAACCGGGCACTGCTCCCGTAGCTGCCCGTGATGAAATCCTTTTCTTCCTTCCTGTGAAAACGGGTGCTGACCTGTAAAGCAACTTTAAAACCAAACCAACTGCCAGGTATGAAATCAGTACCGTTTGTCCTGCTATGCGCAGGAATCCTCCTCTTCCCCCTCAACCAGGCCAGGGGCCAGTTCAGTATCGCTACGGCCGGTGTTCCGGTCACCCAAAACTTCAATGCCTTGCCCCATACCGGGACAAGTCTACCGGCCACCGGAGGCATCTTTGCGGAAGGCTGGGCCTTCCTGGAAGGCGGAACCAACGCGAATGGTTTTTTCCAGGCCGGGAACGGGAGCAGCAATACGGGAGACAGCTATAGTTTCGGCGAAAATGCAGCCACAGAAAGGGCGTTTGGGGTCCTGCAGTCGGGCAGTTTGTCCTCCATCCTGGGATTTAAATTTACGAACAACACGGGCCAAACTCTTTCTTCCCTAACCATTGGTTATACAGGGGAAATCTGGCGGTTGAGCGGTAGCCCCGATCACCTGGTATTTTCCTACCAGGCGGGAGATGTTGTGTTGAACGCACCGACAGGCTGGACGACCGTGCCCGGGTTAAAATTTACCACACCGGCAACGGGTTCCCTGCAGGTGGATGGAAACATCGCTGCCAACCGGGTGGTGATCGCGCCGGTTACGATCACCGGGATGTCCATTCTTCCCGGTACAACTGTTACGCTGCGGTGGGTGGATGAAACGGCTAGCAGTTCGGCTGCCATGGCGATCGATGATTTTTCCCTGGTGGTTTGGCCTGCCTCCACCGATTATTTCCGGACCCGGTCCAGTGGGGACTGGAATGATCTAGCCGTTTGGGAGACCAGCGCCGACAACCTGTCCTGGACCCCCGCCACCACGGTTGTACCCAACGACAGGGCTGCGGGGATCACCATCCAGTCGGGGCATACCGTCACCGTTTCGGCCGACCTGCAGGCATCCCTGATCCGGGTACAGGCCGGTGGAAAGCTGCACTGGACGGCGGGTCTTTTTACGCTTTCGGATAAACCCGGTGATGACCTCCTCCTCGAAGGTGCGGACAGCGAGTGGGAATGTGGAAACAGCCAACCACCGGTTTTGGAAGGAGGGGCCACCGTAAGGATCCGCAGCCGGGCCCGGATCCGCCTGAGCGGACATAACAACCTGTTGCTTTACCATACGGCAGCGTTCACCTATGCGGCGGAAAGCGTTTTTGAATACAGCCATGCCACAGCCGCCAACCTGGGTGGGACCCTTTTCCGTGCGCAGGAGGCGGGTGCAGTACCCGTATTTTCTTACAATTCCCCGGCTGCCACCGTGATGAGTTCAGTGGCCGGTTCAACTATCAATGGCAGGGTAGAGGTGGCTGCCGGCAGAACCCTGAACCTGGGAAATGTCACCGGCACCCTCACCATCCGGAATGGCATATTGGGAGAAGGAAGCCTTGGTGCCGGGTCAACCATTTTCATAACCGGACCTGCCGCTGTACTGGGTGGCAGCGGAACCCTACATGCGAACATTTCGGTTCAAGCCGGGTGTGTCACCACACTGGTTTCCGATAAAATGGTGGCCGGTAACAGGGGAATAACGGTGAATGGTACCCTGGATTTGAAGGGCTGGCAGATGCGAACACAGAGCGGTACCGCCTCGCTGATCAACACCGCTACCGGGACCATCCAAACGGCCAATGCTGCCGGCCTGGTGGCCGGTACAGGGTCATTCAAAACAGGTAGCTTTACCTTCAGTTTTGCCGCGGGATCAACGATCGAATACAATGCAGCGGCAGACCAGGTGGTTTCCCTGCTCAGCGGCACGCCCTATCAACACCTGCAACTGGCTGGTTCGGGCACAAAAAAGGCAGAAAGCGGCGGTAACCTGGTTGTACAGGGAAGCTGCACGGTCGGGAATGGCGCTACCCTGGCCCTGACAGGAGAGGCTTCGGAAAACCTCTACCTGAACAACAACGCAACCCTGGATGTGACAGCGGGTGCCGTATTCGACAATGGCGGCGAAAGCAGCATTACCTCTTCCGGTGGTTCGCCCTCCCTGAGCCTTGCCGGCACCTTTCTTACAAGGGATGCACAGGGGTTTGTTGGATCAGGGAGTTCCCTTCCATCTCTTATTCCCGTGATCCTGCCCGGTGCCATCGTTAATTTCGGCCGTAACGGCGACCAAATTGTTCAGGCAACACCCCATTACCAGGAGCTTCGCTTCAGCGGCAGCGGCACCAAAACGCCAAGCAGTGCCCTGTCGCTTGCCGGAACCCTTGCCATCACCGGCACGGCTACCCTAAACGGTTCCGATCATACCATCGGCGGGCTGGCCAATCACCTGGTGATGACTGGCAGCAGCCGGCTGGTCGTGGGCGGCACAGGCACACAGCCGGCTATCGGAGGCCTTTACAGCCTGGCACCGGGAACAACCATTATTTTTAGCAACAGCAACCCTACAACCTCCACCATCCGGCAAGGTGGACCGGTTATCCAGTATGCCGATGTGGAGATTTCCGGAAGCAATGTGACGGCACCCCTGAGCGGCATTACCCTGCAGGCCGGCGCCAGGCTAACGGTAAAAGGGGGAGGAACCTTAAAGCTAAGCTCTGTTAACGGGTTATACGGGCCAAGCGGTGCGGCCCTACTCAGTACCCATGCCCCAGCAATCAACCTGCAGCCAGGTTCCACCATTGAATACAACGGGGCTGCACAGGTGGTAACAACCGGGTACCCTTACAGCCGGCTGACCCTGGCAGGGTCGGGAGAGAAAACCGCTGCTGCTCCTTTTGCTGTGGAGCAAAGCCTTACCATCAGCGGGGCCGCAAGCCTGAAAGGTGCGGCGCCTCTTTATGGTGCGGGGGCAACACTGGCTTATGCAGATGCTGCTGCCGGCAGGACCTACCTGCAGGGGCTCGAGTGGCCGGAAGAGGGTGCCCCGCAAAACATCACCCTCCAACTCAGTGGCACCGGGTCACCGGCGGTGGTGCTGCAGGAAAACAGGCGGGTGGATGGGGCTCTCACCCTTGGCGCCGGTGCCATCGACCTGAATGGAAAGGACCTAACGGTCAACGGCAATATCTCCGGCACCGGTACCATCACCGGTCATCCCGCTTCCTCGCTCAGCCTGGAGGGCGGGGTGTCATTACTTTTTTTCACACAGTCCGCTGATGGCCTCTCCAATACACTTCGCAGTTTGCAGATCAGGGCCGGAACGGCCAGCCTGGGAAACCGGCTCCAGATCACTGATGTTTTGGACATTGCGGGTGGCACCCTCGACCTTGCAGGTCAATCACTTGTTCTGCGGTCGGGACCTACCGGAGCGGCAAGGGTGGCCGAACGGAAAGGTGTTTTGCTGAGAGCTACAAATGTCACCGTGGAGCGGTTTGTCAGCGGCCATTATCACCGCCGCTGGCGGCTGCTCACCGCACCTGTTGGGGGAACTTCGGTCAACGCGGCCTGGCAGGAAGGGCGTACCTGGAGTGGGGGAGCTATTGATAACCTCTCCCCGGGTTATGGTACCCTTATCACCGGCCCCGCACAGGGCACCGCAGCCAACGCCACTGCCAATGGCTTTGACTTTTGGCCCGCCATTACCGGCTCACAGGCTTCCGTTCGCCGGTACCAGGGTGCCGCCTCGTCGTCCGGGGCCTCCTGGCAGCCGCTGGCAAGTACCCATACGGCTTCCTTTAATAACGGGGAAGCTTACCTGCTTTTTGTGCGGGGCGACCGTTCGGTGTCCGGCACCGGCGGCGGGGCTACCGTGCTGCGGGCCAAGGGAATCCTAAAGGAAGAGATGGCGTATACCATTCCTCTTCCATCCGGCCAAAGTCATGCCCTCCTGGGAAATCCCTATGCCTCCCCCCTGCATTTCAAAAAGATCTATGATGACAACCGGCAAGAGATCCGATCCTATTACTGGACCTGGCAAACCTCACTTTCTTCTGTGGGCGGTTATGCCCTTGTGAAACCCGTAGCGGAGGGCAGCAGCCGTTACGAGGTGATTCCATCTGACGGAACGCCGGTGGAGCCGGTGATCCATTCGGGGGAGGGCTTTTTCGTGGTGCCTGCAGCAGCGCCGCTAACCGGCAGCCTGGTGATCCGGCAGGGACACAAAGCGGCGGAATCGCCGGCCGTACCGGTGCTGCGCGAACAGGACGGGGGACCGGCTAAGCTTTATATCAATTTGTTTACAGGGGAAGCCGGAACGGATACTTTGCTCGACGGCTCCCTCCTGCAATTTGATAACGGATCAGAAGCAAGAGAACGATCCATTGGCAAGGCTGTTAACAGCGGGGAGAACCTGGCGGCACACAAGGCCGGCACCGACCTGCAGGTGTGGTACCAGGCCCTGCCAACGGCGGATGGTGAAACGGACCTGCGGATCTGGAACACGGCCAGGCGAAGCTACCAGCTCCGGGTGCGGAGCCGTGGTTTTAACCAGCCGGGTATGACGGTTTGGCTTTGGGACCGGTGGCTGGACAAAAAAACAGCCATTAGTTTGGGCCATGCGCTGACCACCTATGATTTTGCCGTAACCAATGATCCGGCTTCCGCCGATCCTTTCCGGTTCAGGATCCTGTACCGGCTGGCCGTGAACACACCCCTGCCACTACGGTTTATTCACTTTAAGGCGTTACAGCAAAATACAGGTGTTCTCATTGAATGGCAAACAGCAGAAGAGGAGGGTGTCAGGGCATTTGCATTGGAGCGGTCTGTAGACGGGCAGGACTTCCGGCTATTAACAACGTTGCCGGCGGGTGGCGGGCCGGGACCATCAAATTATGCCTACCGGGACGAAGACCCGGCAACGGTCATTTTTTACCGGGTGGCGGCCCTGTATCATAACAGTGCCGTTCAGTATTCTGCAACGATCAAACAGGAGGCAACGGTTATCTCTACCCAATTTTTCATTTTTCCCAATCCTGTGCAGGATGGGCAGATCCAATTGCACATTAACAAGGCACCCCGGGGTTCCTATACCATCGGCTTATGGAGTGCAGAAGGGAAAAAGATCCGGGAGCAAAACAGGGTTTATGGTGGCGGTAGCGCCGTGTGGGTCTTTAATGGGGGAAGCAGCCTGGCGGCAGGCGGGTATTACCTGGTGGTGAGGCCTCCGGGTGGCAGGCCGGAAGTCCTTTCTTTCCTGGTAACCAACTAATAGACCATCCGCAACGGCCTTTTTTTGAGAGCTACCCCGGGAGAAAGGGGTAGTGGTGGGCCTTTGTGTTCAGTTATTCTGTGCAGCAGAAAATTCTTTTGGCTGGTATCTATGAAAATCTTACTATATTGATTATCTTGCAGCCGTTATCCCTACCTATCGAAGGACTCCAGTCCACTTCCTATTGATTTTCCATACATTCCAATTTCTTCGAAAGCCCTCTTGAAAACTGTCGCCGATCCGCATGCTTTGGGTAGCCTGGGAGGTTAAGGTTTTCCGATTCCTGGAAATACCGCTGATGGAAACAGCACCGCAGGTGCCAAATATGCTTTATGGATAAGGTCAATTCATCTGCCACCAAAACTGATAGTATTCCATTGCAATCATTGGAAGAATCAGTGCTTTACCCAAATTGCGCATTCACCCTGCATTTGCTGTCCGGTCGCATTTTTCCTCCTAAACCTGCAAAACGTACTGCATGAAATCATTTTTACGCAAACCCTTATTTACTGTTAGCGTATTGGCATTTTTATGTTCTTTCAGCATGATGCATGCGATTGGACAAAGTATAACAATCACTAATGTTTCTCCCTCAACAATTTGTGCAGGTTCGACAGTTACTGTCACATTTGACGTCACGAATGGAGATGCGGGTAATTTAAGGTTCTCAAATACTACGGTATATACCCTTTATTTAAGTGATGCATCAGGAACTAATTTTGTACCGGTTGGTGGAAACTTTACCTCTTCAGGTATCACATACAGTTCAAGTAATGGAGGAACTACCTCAAACATCAAGAGGACAATAACTATTCCTAGTACGGCTGCAAATGGATCGGGTTATAAATTCTACCTAAGTTCAAGCAGCCCTAATACTAATAGTACTGCGGGATCTTCATCTGCATTTACTATCAATGCAATTCCCACAGTAACGGCGCCTGCAGCGAAGGTGATATGTAATGGTTCGCCGACTGGAGACATCAATTTTACCGGTAATCATTCAAGTTCGTTTACCTGGACCAACTCTAACACGGCTATTGGTCTCGCGGCCAGCGGCACGGGTAATATATCTTCTTTTACAGCAACCAATACAGGTACTGCTCCTATCAGTTCGACCATCACCGTCACACCGGTGAATTCGGTGAATGGCGTCTCTTGTAACGGTACACCCCAAACCTTTACCATCACTGTCAACCCTACCAATACGGTGAGTACGGCATCGACCACGCCGACGCTGTGCATCAACACAGCACTGACAGCAATTACGCACACCACTACCGGCGCTACCGGCATAGCCAACAATGGCGTTGCTGGCGCCAATGGATTGCCGGCTGGTGTTT